>CAZSIM010000003.1:0-73205 GCA_964607175.1 uncultured Fimbriimonadaceae bacterium | reverse complement strand
TCAGGACCACGATCATGATTTCGACGAGGGTGAAGCCTTTGTTCTTGCGGTTCATGTGGGCGTCTCTTTGACAAGCCCTATATTGAGCCTGCACAAATGTAGTTCCATGCCCAAACACAGAATCCACTCGTTGTTTTACTGGGACCCAAAACTAGACGATTCCCAGCAAAATCTGCTGCCGGTTTGACTTATACAGCACCGTATTTTGGTGGTGACTCCACCAGTCACCAGAACTTGTGCAGACTAAAATCGTAAACTAAAAGAAGTGCTCCCTCTTCTTCTCGCCTCCTCCATTCCTCCAAGCATAGAAATCGACTATCTTGAGTTCGCTGGTCTTCAAATCAAGGCGAATGGAATCCCCTTGGTGCAGGGTTCAGCCTTTCAGTATTACGAAGAAGGGTGGAAGCGCGGGATTTACTCCAGCAACTGGCGGCCAAAAACTATTGAAAGGCTCGCAAACTCCCGTATTCGAGTTAGGTTCCAAGGTGATGATGGTCAGGTAACCGGCACACTGCTGTTTGAAAAGAACGCAAGGGGCGTTAAAGGCACTTACGAGTATCGCTGGCGCGGCGCCAAAGCAGTAAGACTTGAAAGCTCATTTGGGCTTCTATGGGGGCCAGCCTTCGAAAAAGGCTCCCTGCGAATCGATGATGTCGACAGCCTCAAGATGGACGCCCCCTTTCCCCCTGCTGCCACAGTTGATGAAAGACGATTTGGCGCCCCAGGCTCTAAATTTGAGTTTGAAAACTCCTTTGCAAAAGTACGGGTCGATGTTCTGCCGAAAGGAGCAGTCATCTTTGATGCCAGAAAATACAGCCAAGATTGGGCTAGAAACAAAGAACTCTTTTGGCTGGGAATGATAGATCAAACGATCAAACCCCAGGAAACTCTGCGTTACGAAGTCAACTGGGATATCGACATCAAACCTCTTGCGGCAGCGCAGAACCTCACCAAAACCGCCACGTTGGAAGGCCAGCCTCTTGGTCAGGCGCTTCGTCCTTCGGATAAAGCGATTCCCCTTATTCCTCAGCCTAAAGAGGTGCTGACCAAAGATGCCGATGGAGCCTGGATTGACGGCCAATTAGTCTATCAGTTATCAGAGAGGCACCAACACCTAAAAGAAGAGTTCGAGGAATCTCTTTGGCGAAGGTGGGATAAGGATTCCATCGTGCCCTCGGGAGCAGAAACAGTTATCGAAGGACGAGTCTCCAACCTCGGCCTGCCCAACGAAGGCTACCGAATCGCCTCTGGCCCGGGCAAAATCGTTCTTACAGGACAGTCAGATGCAGGGCTGCGCATGGCATTCAGAAGCCTTCCTTGGCTGGTGAGGGCACGCAGAGAAAGGCTGGAAGTGCCAAACCTAGAGATTAAAGACTGGCCATCACTGCAGTGGCGGGGGCTGCACATGTTTGTCGGCCCCACTGCACTGGATTTCCATACCAAGTTTATGGATCGAGTTTTTGGACCAGTAAAAATCAACCGCGCCGTGATTCAATGCGAGCGGACAAACTGGAATTCTCTCCCTGGCACCGAAGTGCCAATCACCATGAAGAGGCAGGATCTTCAAGAACTCTTCACTCGCTACCGAGCCAAATCAATAGAGCCCATCCCCCTAATTCAAAGTCTCGGCCACACTTCGTGGGTTTTTGCCAATGGCAAAAACTTGGATATTGCTGTCAACCCAGATATTCCATTCACACTTGATCCGCGAAAAGATAAAACCCGCAAGGTCTTGTCGGATCTGTGGCAGGAGGCGGCAAATCTGTTAAAGCCGAAGGTTGTTCACTTTGGCCTGGATGAAATAGACATGAGAGGCATACCAGATGACCCAAGCTTTTCAACTCGTCTGTGGAAGCTGCATGTGCCCTGGCTGCAGGATTTAGCCAAAAAACATAACGCAGAACCCATGATGTGGGGCGATATTATGCTGGCTCCTGGTGAAGCGCCAGATGCTGCCCATGCAAAAACTATCGCCATCGCGAAAGATCGTAGATCGGCAGTCAACAAAGGCGCATGGATCGCTGACTGGCACTACAAAGATGACCCTAAACCAGAATCTTATAATTCCCTTGCTCTGTTTAAAAGCCTGGGATTCAAGCCCTTAGCCGCCACCTGGTTTCAGCCCAACAACATCTATGGCTTTAGTCATGCCGCCATAAAGGCCGGCACTCCCGGAGTTCTGCAGACAACCTGGGCTGGCTACGAAAGCAGCGAAGCCAACATGGTTAGAGCTTTTGAGCAGTTTTCTGCCTACCTCCTCGCTGCCGATTACTCTTGGTCAGGTCGAAAGGAACTTCCCGACAAGCTGCCCTACAATCCGGGCGAAGTCCTTACCCAGCTGTACTTCTCTCCCCCCCAGCCCGTTCGATCTCAAAACGGAAGCTCTCTCACTCCTCTTGATACCAGGGCAACTCAAAGCCTTCTTGTTGGCCCCGTTGCCTTTCGACTCCTCTCAACCCCGGCAAGATTGAGGACACCTGTCAGCCCCGAAGGAGTTGAGGCTCCAACTGAACTAGCCTATCGCCTCAACTCAACGGCTAAAGAGCTATCCCTGGCCATAGATGCTCAAGCCTGGGTTTCAGACAACGAACCTCTAGCTGAAATCCATGTCAAGTTCGACGACGGCGACGAACTGAAATCAATCATCTCATACGGTCAGCACGCAAGAGCCGAACGAGACACAAGGGCTACTCTGCTTGCTCCCAGAAACCGAGGCATCAGCGCGTTTCGACTGGACCTCACTGAAGGACAAAACCACGCCAGAAGAGTGACTGAAATCATTTTAAGGCGAATCTCACCAGCAGGAGGCTTGAGAGTTCATGGCTATACTCTCATAGCTCCCTCCGAGGCCAGACGATGAAAGAAATCGAAGAACTGATTCAAAAAGCTATTGACGACAAGCGAACCCCAGGGGCAGCTTGGGCTGTTGGCCGCGGAAACAGTTTTGTGACAGGAAGCCTGGGGGGATTCACCTACCAGCCAGAGAGTGAAAGAGTCACAGACCAGACCCTTTTCGACCTAGCAAGCTTGACAAAGGTCGTCAGCACAACCAGCTGCGCCCTGCTGCTGAACCAGCGTGGGCTCCTTGACCTTGAGGCTCACGTCAGCTCATTTCTCGCAAATTTCAAGCACGATTCCCCAAGCGTCCGTGACCTGCTTTTACACAAATCTGGACTGCCGGCCTACTTCATCTTTCAAACAACCTGTTCCTCGCCCCTGGAATCCGAAGAAGCTTTCTGGAACATCCAACTCAGAACAGCGATCCCACCTAAAACCGAATATTCCTGCCTTGGCTTCATGACTCTGCAGCGGATTATCGAAACTATAACAAGCCAGCCCCTGGATGATTTCGCCTCAAGGGAGATCTTTTTGCCTCTGGAAATGAAGCAGACTTTCTACACTCCCAGCTTTGAGAATAGAAAGCGATGCTCTCCCACCGAAGAAATTGCAGACTGGAGGCGCGGGCTTGAAGATTCCTGGGGATTTGTTCGCACCCGCGAAGACTTTATTCAAGGCAGTGTTCACGACCCAGCGGCCTTTATGCGCGGAGGGGTCAGCGGTAATGCCGGGCTCTTTTCTTCTGCATCAGACCTGGCCCTTTGGGCAAGAGAGTTTGCCTTGGGTGGGAGCAAAGTTTTTAACCCTGCCACGGTGGCTGAATGGACAAAACGGGCAGGAGAAGCATCAACCCGAGCCCTCGGGTTCGATACCAAGTCTGCACAAGGCTCTTCTGCCGGACGCAGGTTCCACCAAACCAGCTTCGGCCATACAGGCTATACGGGCACCACGGTTTGGATTGACCCGGCAAGCCAGATCTATGCTGTTCTTCTTACAAATCGTGTCCATCCAGATGACAAAGCTTCGCTGGTTGGGGTTCGCCCTCAGTTCCACGATTTAGCTTGGCAGTTTGCTCAAACTTTGTAGAAAGATCATCAAAGGGTCATCGAGTGTCATCCCCGCAGTCTGGCGCAGAACCTCCTTCCATCCTTTAGCCTTCAATGAAGGCCAAAAAGGCAGAGAAGGATCGGCCAGGCTGCATTCGTACTCGCAGGCAGACAAAATCACCCTGCCAATAGCTTTTGGTTCGACTCCTTGAGCAAGACAAAGGCGAGCCGCCCCCACCAGCCTGTCATCACCCCCCAGCTTTCGCAGGGGGTCGCGAGCAACCCTTTCAAGAGTATCGGCCAGGTTCACGTTGGTGTAGCGGTGTTCAAGATCATTCAGCAAAGATAAGGATTCCCTTTTCACCTTGTCTTTGCCATCTTCGCCCGCTCCATGCGCTCGACTAAGAGCCTCAATCGCCTCTTCTGCGGCTTGTCGCATCAGGCCTCTCAGGTCATTATCCGCAAGAGCTTGGGGCACTGTCACCCAGCCTCTTGGAATCCCGCAGTAAGCCAAAACCGCGTGTGTAAGGTTGTGAATGTAAAGCTTCTGCATCAGGACTAAGGAAAAGTCATCTTTGGCTGCAAGCCCATCGACTTCAGGAATCGGTCCTGCAAAAGCCGCCTTGTCAACCGGAAGCCTTCGATAAGCCTCTACCCTGACATCCAACGGGTTTTCATTTGTTCGAGGTAAAGGCACCATCCGCCCAATTGAAGTCCGGACACAGCCAAACGCTGGGGCAGTCCGACCTTTGAGGCAGTCGAGGATGGCAGACCTCAGATCAGAATCGGCAGAAGCACCGTTCTCGCAGACCAGAAAATCAAGAGGACTCTTTCGCCTTGTCAATCCTTCGGCTGCCACTCTGCCCAAACGAGGAAGATGGTTCAGACCAACTGCTGTAGAGGCAAGATCAGCTCGCGACAAAAGCTCTGCCACAGATTCAAAATCATTTCCATCTACAAAAGTGAATCGTGATATGACAAAGACTGCCTCTTCACTTGAGCCCACCTCAAACACACGGTAGCTCTTGGCCCCCAGGCCGGCTTGAAGCAGAGTTGGTGAGACCTCAACAAATGCCACCTCCCAGCCAGCCAAGGAAAAGAGCTGGGCGATAAACCCTCGCCCAATGCTCCCTGCCCCAAACTGAACTAAAAGCGGCATGGCGGCTAAGTCAGCTTGATCGTCCGAATCCCATTGGCAGGCAGAGTCAGCTTCACTTGACCATCCAAAAAGCTCACTTCGCCGCCATCAGCATGTTCAATCATATCCACCGATTCCACTTTTGTCAGGCCATCTGTCAAAAGTGGATCAAGCGTCAGCACTGCCTCCGATTCCCTTCCTTCGTACTCGGCGAGGCGAATAACAAGCCCCCCCTCTTCTCCTGCCTTGAGAGATGTGATGACGGCTCCCCGACCCTCTACCTTGGCAAAGCTCTGAACAGTGGCTTGACTTCCCTCGCTCAGGGGCGCCGGCACAACAAGAAGAGGGTGATTCCAGGCAGCTGCCTGGCGCACGAGTTCAGCCCTATCTGGCTGGTCTTGATGCAGCAGAACTGAGAATCGGACCTTCTGTTCTCCCACTTCAGGAGTAGGGTCGGGGTCATAACTGGACCGAACCACTCTAAAGGTCAGCCTATCACCGCTGCGGGCATGACCGTACTTGCTGTCCTGCAGAACAGTGACTCCGTATCCATCAAACCCATGAGCAAAGCGGAGACTTGGCACCTCGGCTCCATCGGGCATAACCCTATCAACTGTGCCAAAGGGGGTTTCGTACATGGTAGATGCACCCGGGAAGCCATCAAAAGCCACTTCCAAGCCAGGAATCCCGGTGGACGAAGTTCCAATTTCACGCCAGTCGATATCCAGCTCAAAGTCAACCCTCGGGGCCAACCCGTGAATAAATGTCCTCAGGACGGCTGCGCTGCGTCCACCCGGAACCTGCAGCTTCTGCTCGACCAGGCAGGCACAGCTATCTGCTGTCGGCGCTCCGTTGCCTTCATTCCGAGCGATATGATGAACTCGGCAGGATTCTGAAAGAAGCGCTTCAGGTTCATTTGGTTCCGCCCCAATCACCCAAGAACTCATGCCAGTCGGCCTCTCGTGAGTCATCTGAACCAAGCCGAGGCCCTGCCCCTCGCTCAATATCTCTCTGCCAGTGCGAAGATCTTTCAGACGCAGAAGACCGCTTCTGCCCCTATCAAAGCCCATCTCAAAATAGGGCGTTATAAAGTTCGCCCTTTCTTTTGGCGAAACAGTCGGGGTTGAAGCATCGGCAGCCCCCTCACAGATAAGATAGGTTCTGTATCCCAAAGCAGGAACCTTGGCCGCAAAAGCAATCGTGGTTTTTTGGTGGCCCCAATCGTAGGCTTTTCCTACGACAACCGTTGGATGGTTGACGCCCTTTTCATCCCTAGCCACAAGCAGTTCAGACTGACAGTCGATGTCATAGAGGTCCACATGGACCAGTTCAGTTCTTTCAAAATCGCAGGGATTCCAGATGACGAAGGGACGGAATCTGCCCTGAGCGCTGACTCCTGCTGAGTAGCCTGTAAACATAGCGCCTCTGCCTGCACCAGCCTCATAAGGACGATTTTTGTCTCCTTTAGCCAGGCTTTCCCGCTCGGCATTGCCTTCTGGTGTTGAAGGCAGAAGCGACAGAGTATCGATCGAGGCTCCCAAAGCCTTGGCCGCTTCTTTCTTTATTGCCCCTGTCAGAGCCGCGGTTTCCTGAAAAATCGCGGCAGCATGATTTCTCGTGTGGGCGACTCCGCTGCCAGGAAGAATGTCATGGAACTGATTGAAAAGCACATTGATCCAGGCTTCTCTCAAGTTCTCCTGTGGAACAGGTCGTCCAGTCAAAGCCTTGGTGACAACCGCCAGGGTTTCAGCTTCAAGGCAATAGGCTTCGCCAAATCTGTTGGCCCGTTTTATCACACTTTGACTGGTGTAGCAGCCTGTAAACTCAAAGTTCAGTTCATGATCAATTACCGCAAGATCATCCGGCAGCTGTGCCTCCATGGCTTCAAAGCACTTGGCTGTAGTGCTGAAAATCACCTGGGGATAGATTGGCCAGGTCATTGTTTCCTGAAGATAGCGAACCTCTTTTAAGGTGGGTCCGCCCCCATGATTGCCAATTCCGTAAACATTCAGCCAGTCTTTGACGCCAGTTTCCTTAGCAAAGGGAATCAGGGCGGCGGCGATGTTGTCGCCAATGTTGACGTAGCTGTTGTACCAAGTGCTCTCTCTGTTCACCAGCACCCGAGAACCATCTAGCCCCTGCCACCAGAAAAGTCTTGGCCTGGGCTCTCCGTGCATCAAGTGATCGTGGCCGCCGCCGGGACGACAGCAGTAGTAATACTTGACTCCTCCTCTGGCCAGAATTCCAGGCACAGTGTTCGCGTGCCCAAATGTATCCGGCTCCCAGTCAATGGGGATATCTGCTGGTGTCAAGCCAAACTTTTCAGCAAAGTAGCGGCGGGTGTAAAGAAGATGTCGGGCAATGGATTCACCATGAGCGAGATTCTTGTCTCCTTCAACCCAATGAACAGCAGCAGCTTCCCAAACCCCTTCTTTCACCTTCTGCTGAATCTGGCTAAACATCTCAGGGTGATACTTTTCCATGAGGGCGTAAACGCTTGCCTGACTCTGACTGTAGGTGACGCCAGGGACCTGATCCATAAGGGAAAGAACAGAGGCAAAAGTATCGTGGGTGGCCGCCACAGTTTCCTGCCAAGACCACATCCAGTTCATGTCGATGTGGCCATGTCCGACACAGTGAACTTTGTAGGTTTTGGCTTCTGCCCCAATCGGCGCCATAACCGCCTCAGCTCGGCTGACAGCCGCCTCCAAATCAGCGAGACTGCTGCCAACTGGCAGTTCTTCCATGACAGCCTTTGCCTGAATAATCAAAGCCAGCCAATCTGACTTCACCTGTGCCGTCTGAAGATTAAGAAATGCCTCGGCAAAAGCGGTCTGGACCTCGATGCGGCGAAGCAGAACTGCCGCCTTTTCCTGATCACCCGCAAACTGACGAAGAAAGCGATTCCGAACGATTGCGTTCATGTGCCTTAACGGCTTTTACCCCGATCACGGCACACTCAATCAGCCCCGGCTCAAGTGTGTCTTTCAGGCACAAATGGTGATATTCTCTTCCGATGCTTTCTGCGCTCCTCTTCTCGGCTGCTCCAGAGGAACCTGCATTTCTACGTTCTCCAGATGTTCATGGTGACAAAGTTGTCTTCACCTGCGAGGGCGACCTTTGGCTGGGCGCCATTTCAACTGGCTTGGCCGTAAGAATCACTCGTCACGCGGGAACCGAAGTGAACGCAAAGTTCTCGCCAGATGGAAAGCAGATTGCCTTTTCCGCCGAATACGATGGAATTCAGGAAGCGTATGTCATGCCGACCGAAGGGGGCACTCCAAGGCGAATCAGCTACACAGCCGACTACGCAAGAGTTCAGGATTGGACTCCTGATGGAAAGTCAGTCTTGGTAAGGGGACGCAGCCTTCCCCGCAGCTTTGGACTCTATCTCCTTCCGGTTGATGGAGGTCCTGGCAGAAAACTGCCTATCGAGTTTTCAGCGTGGGCCGCTTACGGTGAATCGGAAGCTCAGTTTGTTTTCACCCGATTTTTCCGAGATTCTGATGCCTGGTTCCATTACAAGGGTGGAATGCAGAACCAGATTTGGACCGCCAACTTAGGACAGAAAAATTTCAAACAGATTACTGACATTAAAGGCACCAACGAGTTCCCCGTTATTGCTAAAGGACAGGCAGTTTTTGTTAATGAAAATGACGCCAGATTTCAGGTTATGTCCGTTGCTTTGTCAGGAGGCAGGCCGAAACAGCTTGGAACATCTTCTGATGTAGAAATTCGGGAGCTTGCCGAAGGCACTGGCCTGGTGATCTATGAGAAAGGGAGAGAGATAGAGCTCCTTGATCCGGAAACAGGAAAAACAACCCTCCTTAAGTTTGCTCTTCATTCAGACAAACAGCACACTCTTCCCTTCCGAGTTGAACCTGCCAAGCACCTAGAAAGCTACAGCCTTTCTCCCAGCGGCAAAAGAGTTCTGGCAGGAACAAGAGGGCAGATTATCGACATGCCTGCAGGAGAAGGTGAAGCCAGACTTTGGAAATCGGAGCAGGGCGTCAGGCTAAGGCACCCCCGTATGAGTCCGGATGGAAAGCTGGTGGCTTATGTAAGCGACAAAACTGGCGAGCAGCAGCTTTACACTGCAGATAAATCTGGCAGCGGCGAAAAGGCGGTCACTAAAGACCTGAAGCGGCAGATTGTCGCCTACATCTGGAGCCCAGACAGCAGATGGATCCTTCTCTATGACAGCGAAATGCGAGTGAGGCTAGTAAATGTTGAAACGGGTGAAGATAGGCTGATCAAAAAAGAAATCCAGTCTTGGGGTCCTCCTGCGGCTTCATTTTCTCCCGACAGCCAATGGATCGCCCTGACTCAGACTGATGGAATCACAGGACAATCCAGCCTGGCCTTCTACAGCGTTAAAACAAAAGAACTCAAGATCGTTTCTCATCCCCTGGCCTACGATAGCGATCCTGCTTTCAGCTCTGATGGCAGATACCTTGCTTTCATCAGCCGACGCACCTTTAATGTCAGTTGGGATTCAGTCCTGAAGCAGATGAACACAGGGTCTGTCTCTAACATCTGCCTTATGGTGCTCACCAAAGATGGCGTCAACCCTCTCGCCCTGGCTGACCAAGTCGAAACGGTGGGACAAGATGCCAAGCCAGCACCAGCTGAAGCTCCCAAACCAGAAGAGCCAAAGGCTGATGACAAAGCCGTAAAGATAGACTTTGAGGGGCTCTATGAAAGAGTGCTGACTCTGCCGCTGCCTGCAGGAAACTACAGCCATGTGCAGCTTGTCGGAAACCGATTGATCTTTGCAAACTCTGGAACAATCGGCGCCTTTGATCTCAAGGCAAAGTCAGCCACAACAATAACACAGGGGGCTGGCTTTGAACTGAGCGACGACAAAACAAAGATGCTTGTTGGCAGCAGAGTCGTTGATGTCAACGGCGTCAATGTTCCAGCATCTGCGGGTCTAGTTTCTCCGGGCGGGCTGAAACTGCAGATCAACCCCGTCATCGAGTGGAAGCAGATGTACTGGGATGCCTGGCGGCTGTTGAGAGACTACTTTTATGCCGCCAACATGCATGGTGTTGACTGGAAGGCCATTGGCGACAAGTACGCCGTCTACCTTGATTCCATCCGAAGCCGAGACGAACTGGATATCTTAATCAGGTGGATGCAGGCAGAACTAGGAACATCGCATCAATATCTGTCACCGGGCGATGAAAGAACCCTTGGGACTCCTTCTTCCGGGGCCTTTCTTGGCATAGATGTCGAGCCAGCAGGAACGAAGCTTCGTGTCAAAAAGATCTTCCGTGGCGACGGGATAAGAGATGAGGAGATGTCGCCCTTGGCAGCCCCTGGAATCGGAATGAAGGATGGCGACTACCTGCTTGCCGTTGCCGGAACGACCTTAACCAACAAAAGCAGCTATCTTGAGCCTCTGGTCGACCGGGCTGGCCAGATTGTTTCAGTCACCTTCAGCTCAAATGCCGATGGATCTGCCCCTAAGACAGTTTATGTCAAACCAATTGGAAATGAAACCAGAATCCGCAGGCTCGAATGGGTAGAGCAGAACCGCCGCTACGTTGAAAAGGCGAGTGACGGAAAGGTCGGCTACCTCTACCTGGGAGCAATGACCGGGCAGGATGTCAGTGACTTCATCAAGCAGTTCTATCCTCAGAGAAATAAAGAAGCCCTGCTGATCGACACAAGGTTTAACAACGGCGGCAACGTTCAAAGCATCCTAAACCGCATCTTGGCTGAGCCCCTGACAGGGTTCTTTAATATGAGGGCCAGTGACGCATCTTGGACAAGGCAGGGAGATTACTTCCTCGGCCACATGGCCGTTCTTCAGAACGAGTTCAATGTCTCCTGCGGAGAGGAGTTTCCCCATAGATTTAGAGACTTGAAGCTTGGCGCCGTCATCGGTCGACGCACCTACGGAGGCGAAGTTGGCTCCTCTCCTGGCTGGCCGCTCGCCGATGGCGGGGTTGTTAGTGTTCCCAACTACGGAATGTGGACGCCTGACGGAAAGTGGGTAATTGAAGGTCCTGGCGTCGACCCAGATATTGATGTGCCCAGTGATCCAAATGCCTTTGCTCAAGGCAGAGACCCTCAGCTTGATAAATCGGTTGAGTGGCTGCTCGGCCAGATCAAAAAGAACCCGGTCAAACAGCCTGTCCAGCCGGCTGATCCGGTAAGGATCAAAAAGCCCTGATCTGGATAATAAATATAGGCTGGCTCTATGAGCCAGCCTATAACTTTCCCTGCTCAAGGTTTTAAGGGCTGTTCACACATTTTTCTGTGACTCCTGAGCATGATGAACTCTGAAAGCATATTGGTATTCATAGTTCATCTCCCTCACTCCCTCGACCAGGTCTATGAAAAGACTACACACGCCAAAAGGGTAGCTATCACCCTTTTCGGTCAGATCGCTAAGCTTATAGCCCCGAGATCAAAGCCATAGACTCATTGATGAATGGTGACGGCAGCACTTGCGTTCAAAGTGTCAAGCGCAGTTAGGACGTTCACACACAATTTGATTTGTACAACAATGACAACATAAAACTTAGTGTTGTTGTCTTCCCGCAACTGCAAAATCCTATCTTTACCCAAACAAAGAGCTTCAGAAAGTTCTTAGAGAAGGCTCCGCGTTACAGATAAAAAAGGGACCATCTAGCATAGATGGGCGTCCGAGGTGCAAAATGGGCATCTAGAACGTTCTATCCGATGAAGGATTCATCAATGAGGCTGAATCTTGGAAGACAGAACGGACTGCCAAGTCATTTAGGAGAAATAACGACACTATGAAGAACATCAAATTGGCCGCTCTTTTCGCAGCCGCCCTCAGCATTTTCGTCATCGCCGGCTGCGCCCCTTCTGAGGCCGCCGACAAGCCAGCCGAAGGCGCTGCTGCTGGCAGCACCGAAGCCCCCAAGACTGAAGAAGCCGGCCACTAAGTCAGCTTTTAACAGAAATCAGCCAGGCACGAGATTCGTCTCAGCCTGGCTTTTCTGTGTCCGCCTGTTTTCACAAGGTACGATTCAAGTTCAAACCAGCATGGCCGAATACATCTTAAGCGTGGGAATGGAAGTTCACGCAGAGCTAAAAACTCGAAGCAAAATGTTCTGTGCTGACGAGGCAGTTTTTGGCGGCGAAGCCAACACTCGCATCAGCCCCCTTTCCTTGGGCCTGCCCGGCACCCTGCCTGTGCCAAATAAAGAAGCGATTGCAATGGTTCTAAAAACCGCTCTTGCCCTCAACTGCAAGATCGCAATGCACAGCGTTTTCCACCGCAAAAATTACTTCTACCCCGACCTCCCCAAGGGCTACCAGATCAGCCAGTACGGCGAAACAAACCCTATTGGCTACCACGGGTGGCTGGATATTCCAGATGGCAAAGGCGGCACGAAGAGAATCAAAATCCAGCGGGTTCACTTGGAAGAAGACACTGGCAAGCTGATGCACCTTCCCGGAGGAGGCAGTGGGGTGGACTACAACCGCGCTGGCGTTCCGCTTATGGAAATCGTCACGGCTTTTCCTCCAGATATCGACTCGCCCGATGATGCCAAGGAATACCTTGTCAGGCTGAGACAGGTGCTGCTGTACCTGGGTGTCTGCGACGGAAAAATGGAACACGGTTCGATGAGATGCGAACCCAACATTTCTGTCCGCCCAGTGGGAAGCGAGGTCTACGGAACCAAGTCCGAGCTCAAAAACCTCAACAGCTTTACAGCAGTGCAGCTGGGTATCGAGTTTGAACGCAGACGCATGATTGCAGCCCTTGAAGCTGGCGAAACCTTAAGACAGGAGACACGAGGCTGGAATGAATCCAAACTCGAGTCCTTTGCTCAAAGAATCAAGGAGACAGAAATGGATTACAGGTACTTCCCAGATCCAGATCTCGCTCCACTGCAGTTCGATGAAGATACGGTAGCCCGAGTCAGAGAGAATCTGCCCGAACTGGCCCTCAGCCGCCTTAACCGCTATATGAACCAGTACGGACTTAGCTATTACGACGCTGACCGTCTAACGGAAGAGCGCAGCTGGTCGGACTTTTTTGAATCCTGCATGCTTGAAGGAGGGGACCCCAAAGCCATCTGCAACTGGATGAACGGAGACTTCTCCCGACTCCTCAATGAAACAGGTCAGGCTGTTGGCATAGAAGACAGAGAGGAATCAAAAATCACTCCTCTTCATATGGTTGAACTCACCAAAATGATTGCATCAGGCGCAATCTCAGGAAAGATCGCCAAGGAAGTCTTCGAGGACTGCTTTAACTCGGGCAGCATGCCGAAAAAGGTTGTAGAAGCCAAGGGGCTTAGCCAGATTAGCGACGAAGGCGCAATCACCCAGGCGGTGGCCGACGTCATTATAGAAAACCCCGGCCCTGTAGAACAGTATTTAGGAGGCAAGGAAGGCATTATGGGATTTTTGGTGGGACAAGTAATGAAGAAAACACAGGGCAGAGCCAACCCTCCCATGGTTCAGGGCGAAGTCAAAAAGCAGCTTGAGGCCCTAAGATGAAAAGACTCCTGGCCGGCCTGGTTCTCTGCGTCGTGTTCTGCGCCTGCTCGGGACAGCCCACTGAGCAGAAGACGGGTCTTAGCAGAGCATCCCAGCCCATTGAATCCGGCCGGCTGGGAGAGATTTTCGATGCCTATCAAGACCGCATGACTGATCAGATAGACAACGATTTTGAAGAAGGCGATTTTCCAAGAATCATCAACCTGCTCAAAGTCCAGGCCGATACAAACCGCAGCGGCTACGATACATGGACCGATTTGATTTGGATGCTGGGAAACGTTGAGCTCTACGATGAGCAGATTTCGACGGCCAGACTTTTCAGAACCTACAACCCAGCAAACTCAGAAGCCTGGTACCCCGAAGCTGAAATCTATTTCCTCAAAAGGTCGTCACTCAAGGTGATCCCCATCATGGAAGAAGCCCTGAAACTCCCTGGTAGGCATCACCCAAACAGCTTTAGGATTCTAGCCCTTTCGTGGACAAGGCTTGGCTTTAAATCAGAAGCCATCAGAGTATGGGAAACGATGCTAAAGGAATATCCAGACGACGAAAGGGCAAGAACTCAGCTAGACCGCCTTAAGTCAGGCGGATAGTGTCAGACAGCCTCATCAAGGTCAAGGTCGTTCCGAAATCTTCCCAGCGCAAAATAGAAGCACAGGAAGACGGCTCCTTGAAGGTTTGGGTTACCCAAGCTCCCACCGATGGCCAAGCCAACGAAGGAGTGACTAAGCTCATAGCCGAAGCGCTTTGCGTGGCTCCATCAAAAGTTCAGATAATAAAGGGAGAGACTTCCCGCTCCAAGACAATAAAAGTACTTGGTTTAGAACTCGCCGATGTGATTAGGCGAGTCCGAAATGAGCCACAGTGAACCAAGTACACCACACGAAAATATAGGTGAAAGAGCCAGCTAAAGCTGCACGCCGAACAAAGGCCAAGTTCTTTTGAGCATGTCTGGCCATCATCACCCAGGCGGCGATGAGAGTCATGGCCTTGACTGCCGAGAAAAGCAGCTCACTTTGCTCGATGATCGGCTTCATCAAAGGGTTCAGCTCTGTAATCAAACCCATGTGGTGCAGAACCGCGGTTGAGATGAGATCGGCAAAACCAACAAACATCAAAAGGCCAATTGCCCTTGTAGGCATGACTGCGCGGCGGAGCTGCTGAACCTTAAGGCTGTTCATAAGGGACCCAATTCTGAGCGGCCTTCATAAACTGATCCTGAACTGCCCTTAGCCGAGCGGATGGTGCTGATGCGCTGTTCATCATCAGACTCACATACCTCCGGCTAGGGGCACCCGGGTTAAGAATGCCGCTTAGACTACTAACTGCATTGATCGTGCCAGTCTTCCCAGCAAATTTAACAGTTTGTAAACGAGTCCGTAAAGTTCCCTCGCCAGGTTCAGCGAGAGCGGTCAAAAAGTCAGCTCTCCAAGGCTGTGAATCAGTCCATTGAAGAATTCTGGCTATTGCCCGAGGGGTGACCAGATTCTGCCTGCTCAACCCGCTGCCGTCAGTAGGACGCAGATCTTCTGGCATCAAACCTACACGGCTCTGAAAGAAGAGGCTCATCCGCTGGCTGGCTGTTAAGTAGGGGTTCTCGCCCAGATCTCCATCGGCTCTTGCCGTCGAGAGAAGCAGATGCTCAGCGTAAAGATTATCGCTTGGCTCAAGGCAGTCTTTAATCAGGGTCTTAATCGGGGGACTGGAAAAAACAAAATCAGGAGGCTCTGTCGGCAGAGGTTCAGTCCATTCTTTTAATCGGCCTCCCAAAAAGCGAGCGGCCGTGACATCTGGCGAAGGCAGAGTGAAGCGAGCCACAACCGATTCTTCTGCCGGGAGAGGACCGTTTACAATCGCTTCTGCTGTCCAAGGGTTATAAACCGCCCCGAGCCTGCCTGTCACTCTGCCCCGCTTGACATCAACTCCTGTATAAAGGCTGGAATCAACGATTTTGCCATCCTTCGCCGTTAAGGTCCAGGTTCCCTTATCAACACTAAAGGCAGTGACCGGAGCGGCATAGTAAAAAGGCAGATCATCCCATTCCCAAGAAGCAGGAAAGCCAACTCGAAAATCTTGAGAAACATAAACAAACGAGCCATCTGGCAGAGCCAGCTTTTTGCCTAGTTCTTTAAGAGTGGCTGTTGTCTGGGTGGGGTCGCCTGTCGCATGGACTAAAATGCCGTCAGGTCTTTTCCAAATTTTTGTTTCCAGCACCGCTTCTGGTCCCTTGGTGCCAATAGCGTACGCGCAGGAAAGAATCTTCTGATTTGAAGCAGGAATCAAACGCAGGTCGGCGTTGAGCGAGTAAATCTCCCTGCCATCCGCATCAAGAATGATCGCTCCCACAATCGCGTTCTTTAAGTCTTTGCTTGAAAGGATTTCATCAAGCGCGGATTTTTGATACAGCAGAGTGCCAAGCAGTAATCCAGTCATCTTTAAGAAGCCTCGTCGGGAAAAACCGGCTCAGCAACATGATCGTGAGATTCCGCTTCAATATCGCCTGCCATGCTTTGGGCAAAGCTCCTCAAAAGTTCTTCAGAATCTGTTTCAGCCATAGCTCTTAGGCTGTCAACCACGCTGCTTTTAAGCTCTGGCCGCCATTCCACTAAATGAAAGACGGCGTGGCTCGCGCTTCGGCGCGCAATTTTACTGGGGGCTTTAAGCAGCTGCAGCAGTGCTTCAGCCGAAGCATCTGTGCTGACATGCCCGCCTAGCACGACTCCCGCTTTATAGATTGTGCGGCAGTAGTCGTCCTCTGCATCCCACATCAAGTCACGAATTCTACGCACTGCCTCCGCCGATTCTTCTGGAGTCTTGGCAAATGCGTTTAAATCCTCAAACATATCAAGAACGCACCACTGAGGGGAGCGCCGCAGAGGATGCTCTGCATCAGAAAGAATATCTAGCAGTGCCGGAAAAAAGAGCCCAGATGATGCTTGAATCTCAATGATCGTTCTCGATTCCATCGCCACATCACGATCCGGGCAATAAAGAAGCTTAAGAAGGTCAAGCGGCCCCAAGTACTTAAGAGGCTGGTGGATAAGCCACTTAAGGCCAAGCGTCTGTGAAATGGCATGACGCCGCTTCAGCATGGGTTCCATGCCTTCGCGCAAAGCAGCCAGCATTTCCTCTAAGGTGGCGCCTTTTGCATCGTTCCAAATGGACTCGCAGCGGCCAAAAAAGCCATGAGGCGTTTCTGCAACAGAAACCCTAAAGGTCTCGCCGTAGCCAGCAACAACGGCTTCGCTATGAAAATCAGCCGCCCCAAGAGCGTATTCGTGGCTGACGCTGTGGGGGGGCCAAACCAGCTTTTCCCGTCTGCCTGGGTCAACCAAACCCGGCCCTCCATTACGCAGGGAATCAGTCTGAATAAAGGCTCTCAGCCCCTCGGATAAGATCTGAGAGGGGCTCGCTTGTGAGCGAGCATCGGACATAGTTGAGATTAGTTGACGCGTCGATCGTCGTCGTCGTCCTTCAGGGCATCATCAAGCTTCTTGCGGCCTTCTTTCAAGCCTTCCTGAAGCTCACCGACACCACGGCCAACTCCTCTCATCAACTGGGGAATCTTGGCTCCTCCGAAAAAGAGAAGAATGACGACCCCAATGAACATGAGTTCAGGGCCTTGGAGTCCAAAAATGGCGAGGGGGAAAATAGTCATTGCGCGGCCTTTAAGATTCTACACCCTTCTCAGCCTGGTTTGACTTTTGAGCCCACGAATAACCTGACATTTAAGAAGGAGTGAAGCTGGCTTGCTTTTTATGACGTCCAGCCAAGGCCTTTTGACCAACAGAAAGATCAAAAGGCCTGATGCTGATGGCTACTTGGCTGTGGGGGTGACAGCAGTCTCTGGCTTTCCTTCTTTTTTGTCCAAAGCGTCATCGATAGAAATGTTGATCCTCAGAGAATCATTCTCTGTGGCAAAGGGGTTTTTGTCCTGCTGAACGTTCCAGGCAATCCAATCTCTGCCGCTGCCCATAATCTTTGGACCGGAATCCTTTGCCCTCTCCTTGTATTCAGAAGAAGCATTGACTGCAATTGCTTCTGCCTCAAAGAAGAGCGGAGTGTTCAAAGGATCCTTGATATCGGCAACTTTTACGCCACTTAGCTTCTTGTTGTATGTGATTCCTGTAATTGGTTCTCCGAAATTACAGGAAAGCGGCTTCGAAATATCGGCTGGCTCAAAATTAAAGAAAGGCACTTCCTTGCTGCTAGACATCTGCTCCAACGCTTTGGTCTTCAGCTTTATATAGTAGGGAGAAATCTGTTCCTGCCACGAATCTGCCGATGGCAGAACGCCGTTATGCTCTTTTGCATAGGCCAGTGAAGATTTTTGAACGAGATCAAAA
Source organism: uncultured Fimbriimonadaceae bacterium (assembly GCA_964607175.1). GTDB lineage: Bacteria > Armatimonadota > Fimbriimonadia > Fimbriimonadales > Fimbriimonadaceae > JAKRSE01. The sequence continues at coordinate 55,347 of CAZSIM010000003.1, read as the reverse complement.
GTAAGAGTGCACTGAACAACTGAGTTCAGCATTCCCACAGCGCCTTTTGAGAACTGGTAGACGGCAAATCCACCAAGACCACATACCAAAAGCAGAACCGTGGCTACTATCATGATGATCATGCCGACAGGGCTCTTTTTCTTCTGAGAAGCCCCTGGATTAAAGGGAGGTGGTGAATAGGCCATCTGCTGCAGTTTACAAGAGCCTGCTAGACTAGGTTTCACATTTAAGGACCAGATGGATGAAGCCTCAATGACAAGAAGCGAGCTTACAGCACATTTTCAAGATATGGAGCTGAGAGCTCCCGGTGAAGGAGCTCATGCCTTGGCAGTCTTAACCTTGGCCGTTGAGGCAGGCGCAAGATCAGGGAAAAGTCCAGAAGAGCTGCAGGAAATCATACAGGCCGCCTTAGGAAGAAAACCTGCAGAATCAGAGGCAGGCATCTGGCTGAAGTGGGCCAATGATGTGATTGTGAATCCCAGCCTTGCCGAAGGGGCCTGGAAAGACTCTCTCTCAATACTGCAGCCCCTAGGCATGAACTTAACATAAACCTCCTGGTACGCTTCACGCCATGAGCACTCCCCTTCAGCGTTTGAAGGACAAGATGGCCGATGTCAACGCCCTTGGCGCTGCGGCCACGATCATGGATTGGGATCAGCAGACCTACATGCCTGCAGGCGGCGCTGATGCACGAGCCGCACATGTTGGCATTCTCAGCCGCATGAGGCATGAGATTTTCATTTCCGATGAAGTCGGCAGCCTGATTGAAAACTCCAGTCCTGAAGGTGAGGATGACGCCGCCTACATTCGAGTGGTGAAGCGGGACTACGAGCAGTCCACAAAGCTCCCGGCTTCATTTGTAGAAGAAAAGGCAAGGCTGGCGACAGAAGGCCACGAAACCTGGGTCCATGCCCGCCGAACAAACAGCTTCGAACACTTTGCCCCAACGCTGGCCAAGGTTGTTGAGATTTGTCAGAAAGAAGCTGAGCTTCTTGGCTGCACAGACCACATCTATACAGCTCTTCTCGACCAGTATGAAGAAGGAGCCACCTATGGCGACTGCGTGAGCATGTTTGATGCTCTGCGCCAGCCTTTGGTCGATTTGGTAAAAGACATCTCAGCTTGTCCCCAGCCAGACGATGCCTTTTTAACTGGCAGCTGGAACAAGGCTGATCAAAGCTGCTTTACCGAAACGTTAGTGAAGGCAATTGGCTTTGATATGAATAGGGGGCGACAGGACGTTGCACCACACCCTTTCTGCACAGGCTGGAGCGTAGGCGACATCCGACTCACCACACGATTTCAGGATTATCTTCCTTCCGCAGTCTTTGGGTCACTTCACGAAGCCGGACACGGCATGTATGAACAAGGATCTCCTAAAGCCTGGGATCTGACTCCTCTTGCCGGGGGAGTGTCGCTTGGCCTTCACGAATCTCAAAGCAGAACATGGGAGAACATTGTCGGACGCAGCCGCCCCTTCTGGCAGCACTTTTACCCTCAGCTTCAATCTGCCTTTCCAGAACTGACTGCTGTTGGCTTTGAAACCTGGATCAAGGCTGTAAATAAGGTTTCGCCAAGCCTTATTCGAGTTGAAGCCGATGAGGTGACCTATAACCTCCACATCATGGTTCGATTCGAAATCGAGTGTGACCTTTTAACTGGCACGCTTAAAATCGAAGATCTGCCGGAAGCATGGAACGCAAAATATGAGTCTTACCTGGGTGTTCGACCCGATTCAAACGCTAATGGATGCCTGCAGGATGTCCACTGGTCTATGGGTTCAATCGGGTACTTCCCTACCTACTCCATGGGCAACCTGCTCAGCGTTCAAATCTGGAACAAGCTGGCCGCCGACCTCGGCGATGTAGGCAAACTGATGGCAGAAGGCAATTTTGCTCCCATCCTCACTTGGCTTCAGGAAAAGCTCTACAGCAAGGGTCGAAGCATTAAGCCCAAGGATCTTGTGCTGCAGATAACTGGCAAGCCAATCGGCGCAGAAGATTATCTCGCCCACATTACACAAAAATATCGCGGCCTTTATGGCATCTAACGATCCGATTGCTGATGTTAAAAAAACCGCCCTCGTTTTGGGGGCGGTGCTTGTTGCTGGGCTTATTATCATAGGCGGTTTTCTCATTCCGCAGATTGGTCGATCAAGAAAGGAATCTGCTCAGGGTTTTGCCTTAAGCAACGCCCGCAGGCTGGCTAACGCACTGATTCATTACGCGAACGAACATGGCCAGCTGCCTGACAAAAAGGTTTACGCGACAGGCGCCTTTGCCCCCGGACTCTCACCCAAAGATTTTGAATGGAACCCCTGGGATGTTGAAACCTTTGCTCTAAATGACAATCTGGCAGGCAAACCCCTACCGACAGGAGCCGCCTCGCGCCAGATTCTTATTTTTCCAAGCCACGCCGACTATCCTTATCTCGTGATGCCTCCCAGGGAAGTATTAGGCGATGAGCCCTGCTTTGCTTATGTCACGGGTGAAGCTGAATGCCTTGACCTGACCATGTATCAAAACCTTGTCCGATAAAACCTAGCAAATTCCGCTAGGGGTCTTGGACTCTTCTGGCACATTTTATGCACCCCCATCGGGGAGTCATGTCATTTCCGGGCCCACAAATGAATTCAGAGACTCAAGAGAGTCGGCCCCAGCTTACAGTCATCCCTGGCAGGGATGCTGCTGGACCTCAGCCCGAGGAGCCAACTGCCTCGGTCACCAAGTCTCAAAAAGTTAAGGCATACATCATGGTCATATTGGCTGTGGCCCTAGTTTTAGTCACTTCACACATGACCGGCCCCAGCCCATCCGGAACCGCTAAAAATCTCTTGACCAGAGGCTCCTAAATGCTGGTGTCATGGCTCGGCCGCCAGCACAATAAATTCATATCTGCATCCCAACTGCCCTAACTTCTTTCGGTTCGGTCCGGTAAGGTATTAGGCATGACCCTCTCACGACGCAGTCTTTTGGGGATGGGCGCGGCTGGATTGGCCACCCTTCCTTCTTTGAGTCTTTCCTCCCCAAACACGGCGCCCAGCCGAAGAAAGCCCAAAAACATCATCTACTGTGTCTCAGATGGTCTGCCCATTTCTATCATCACTTTGGTGAACAGCTACCACCAGTCGCGAAGCGGAAAACTCTCGCCCTGGATGAAGCTGATCACAGATCCTGAAGCGATGAATGGCCAGCAGCGCACCTCGTCGCTCAGCTCTTTGGTCACAGATTCTGCCGCGGCAGCAGCCTCTTGGGGCTGCGGTGTTCACATTTGGAACGGAGCGCTCAACGTGCTTCCGGACGGCACCAACCTCAAAACCCTTTTTCAGCTTGTACAGCCAAAAGGAGTGAAGACTGGCCTTGTCACCACCGCCACCATCACTCACGCCACTCCTTCTGGCTTTTCGATCAACTCTCTTAAGCGAGATGACGAGCCAGGAATTGCTGCGAAGCATCTGGAACTGCAGGCCGACGTTCTCATGGGAGGAGGCGCACGCTACTTCCTGCCCACCAGCCGAACAGATAAAAAGGACCTGCCTGCCGAGTTCAAAAAGCTTGGATATTCCTTTGTCCAGAACCGACGCGAAATGCTGGATTACAAGGGTGGAAAGCTGCTTGGACTTTTCAGCAGCAGCCACATGCCCTACACCATTGATGTGCTCAACACGCCAGGCATGACCTTGTCTACACCCACCTTGGCTGAAATGAGCAGGACTGCCATTCGAGAACTGAGCAAGGGTTCTAATGGTTTTCTGCTTCAGATCGAGGGAGCAAAGATTGACCACGCAGGGCACAGCAACGATATTGGAGCCATGATCTACGAACAGATCGCCTTTGAAGAAGCTGTTCAGGCTGCAATCGATTTTGCCCGCGAGGATGGCGAAACACTCGTTGTCATTACCGCCGACCACTGCACCGGAGGCCCCACCCTTAACGGAATCGGCAGCGAGTATGGTGATTCAACTGCTGGGCTTGAAAAAGTCTTCGGATTCACCTCCAGCCAGGGTCCAATGCTGACTCAAATGGGCAGCAAGCCAACAGCAGCTGACGTTCAAGGAGTCGTTGAAAGCAAAATGTCCATCAAGCTCTCAGGAAATGAAGCTGCATTTGTTGCCGCCGTAGCCAACGGCGAAGCAGCCGGACCTATTTTCAGCGGCGACAGAGGTGCGGCCCTTGGCGCAGTTCTCAAAAAGCACACTGGCATAGGCTGGACCAGCCAAAACCACACATCAGACAATGTAATGGTTACAGCATACGGCCCTGGATCAGAAGCCTTTGCTGGCTATACCGAAAATATCAGCCACTTTGGCAAGATTCTTTCGGCATGGGACATCAAGCACACCAACCCAACGATGTCCTTTGAAGATGCCAAGAAGCACATGGAAAAGAAAGCCGCTCTGAGTTCTGATGACGAACTGGCTGCCTGGCATAACGAGCTGATCTAGCTTCAATCCTCTTCAACCGATAGACTGGCCGGACTGATTTATACAGTCCGGCTTTTTCTTTAGCTGCCCTGCACTATGGCAGCCGAAGAGATTCCCCCAAGGAGCCTTTGAGCTTTCTCAATCAGAAAGAAGATCATCAAATCGGACACACGCAAATAGTTACCTCAAAAATGTCGGCTCTTTTTTATATGTATACTAGAATTGACATTTACGACAGGGCTAGACTCCAGCCGATGATTGACTGCTGCCAGTAAAGTTACACTAACAATGTATCAAAATACTTCATTAACAAAAGAATCAATCACGAAGGAAAAATGAAACAAGGAAAAATCTTCCTACTTTGCCTCTGCACCGTTGCCGTGATGCCCCATTTAGGTCAGGCCAACCCACTTTGCAACGGAGAAGCGTGTGTTCGGAATCCGGGAAATAATGGGTTAGGCTTCGATATCACGACAAATAATGCATGCCCAGCTGCATCATGGGAGCTGCATGAACTGTGCATAAGCTAATCTGGACTGGATTCGCTTGTCTTTTCCTTGCTCTCTTATCCTCAAGCAGCATCGCTGAATCGAAAACTGAGCACCACTATAGGTACAGGGCAGTTATTGCTACTGGACCCATTCCCGAACTCAGATTTCCAATTGAGGAAATGGCACAAAAATGGAAGGAAATGGGCCTTAGTGAGGATTCAATTGAAAGAAACAAGAAATCGATGGAAAGAGAACAGAACAGGGCTCGAGCTGGAACGAAGTCAAAAATTCTAGTCGATGTTCTTTATGCAAGTGACTCCCTTAGCATACAGAGGATACCGGAGAATTCGATTAGTCCTAAGCAAAAAAGCCGGGAGGTTTTGAATAGAAAAGCCTACGGCTTCTTCGCCGGCTCAAATCAGAGTGTCTCTGAACTTGCCGAGGGATCAATAAGCTCTGTTGACTTCTATGATAACAGTGCCAGCCAACGGCCACCAAACCATTGGCTGCCGCACACTATTGGTCACAGGTTTGCTGCTGTACTCTTGGGATTTCAGACTATCACTGAAGCAATGAAGCTTGCGGAGAAAGTCTCCAGCAATCAAACGGAGACTGTCTTCAAAGAGGGTGATTACTTTTGGATTGTGTCAGGTCCAAGCCTCGAAAAATTTTCACAGATAGAGTGGCGTAAGGGGAGTCTCGAGAGCAGGCCGGGCATCACATTAAAAGTCGACAAGTGGCTGGACGCAAAGCCCCTAACCATTGCAGCGCAGTTCACTGTCTTGCAGCAAGCCTCCAAAGGAAGTGTGTCAAATTCTAGGGAATTCACACTGATACGTGCTAAATCAGAAGAGGATGCTGAATACAAAAGGCCTTTCAAAGTCTGGCCAACAGGTTCTTTGGTTGTTGACAATCGATCTGGCAAGCCGATTTGTACGTTCTCGAAGGCAAACTGCCTGCGATAGAGTTTGCAGACCAGCACTTGATTCCAGAAAACCTTTCCAAGAAAGTCGTTAAGAAAGAAAACGACGTAACCGTCGGTTGGGTCGCTTTTGGAGTCATTGGGTTAAGCTTGATTGGTGGAACAATTCTGATTATCAGGCGAACCAGTGTTAAGAAGTAAGCAAAACCCAGAATCGATAGTAACGGATAGCATGTTGGCTGCCCTATGGGCAGCCATTCTTTTCTTGCCCTTCGACGGCCTCATCGAAATTTTAGCAAACAACGCTCAGCTTCAGCTTAGTCATCAAGTTTTTTGTGCAGCATCGATTGGGTTGGTTTTAACAGAAAGTACGCTGCTCATAGTCAAGAACAGACTTAATCAGTGGTCATGGATGCTGCCCTGCTTCCTTGCAGCGTCCTCTGTAAACGCACTTCTTTCGATGAGCATGGCCAGCGATTCTTGGAAGTTCATTCTGGTTGCAGCACCAATCGGGTTCGGCATCCTAGCTGGAATTTGGATTTTCATGCTGGACCTAGAGATGAGGTTCTGGATTATTGGACTGTATTTAAACCTTATAAATTTAGCCGTCAATTGCTGCAAGTTCTTCAAGATCACGCCAGACCTGATGTCGGCTGATCTAGGACGATTTGGAGGCTTAATTGGACACCCTGCAGGCCTCTTCTTACCATCCATGATTCTGGCCGCAGCTGCCTATTCCAAATCTAGAATGGAACGCTGCGGTAAGCCAGACTGTTTATTTTTGTTTTTCGGCAGCATGATAACAATGCTGATGACAGGTTACCGGTCGGCAGCACTAGGTTTGTCAATTAGTATTCCTGCAAATCTGCGCGGTCAGCATAAAATCAAGGCCTGCCATTGGGTTATGGCAGTGGCATGCTTGTTTGGATTGATGGCTGCCTTCACACTAAGAAATAGCAATAGTGCAAGACTCGCGTCAACTGAACGTTCTTCAATCAGCAGAATTGCTTCGGTTCAGGCTGGGGTTGACTCATTTTTGAGCAATCCTATCGTAGGCTTGGGCCCCGGACAGTTTGTCGGCCAGGCAGACTATAAGCACCATGGGAAGCTGAATGAGAGTGTGACCACTAAAGGCGGAAATCTTGCCATTCACCTTTTAGGTGAATGGGGCGTTCTTGGGGCTATTCCACTCTTTATTGCCTTTGTCTGGCTTGGCCTGGGCTTACTGAAAGCCCCCAGAGACATGGCTGTGTTTCATAGATCAATTTTTCTTGGCATCCTAGTGGTCTGCCTGCTTGACGTGCCGATATTCCACTTCCTGCACCCAAGCTCTACTCTTCTTTGGGCAATATGGTTCAGTCTGGCAGCCCATGCGGCCAGACTGAAGCCAGAATCGCTTAACTACTCGCCTTCTGAAGCGAAGGGGGAGGAGTAGTTCGGTGGTTCTTTTGTGATCCACACGTCGTGAGGATGACTTTCTCGAAGCCCGGCATTGGTGATGCGGATGAACTCAGCGTTTTCGCGAAGTTCGGCCAGGCTGCCTGCCCCAACATAGCCCATGCCAGAGCGAAGTCCGCCAATGATCTGAGCGACAGTATCGCTGAGCGCTCCTTTGAACGGAACTCGGCCTTCAACTCCTTCTGGAGCCAAAGCACGACCTGTTTCCTTCATCTGGAAGTAGCGGTCGCTGCTGCCCATTTTCATGGCGCCGATTGAGCCCATGCCTCGGTAGACCTTGTAGGCTCGATTGCGATAAATTTCTGTTTCGCCTGGGCTTTCTTCGCATCCGGCAAACATGTTGCCCATCATCACACAGCTGGCACCAGCAGCCAGACTCTTGACAACGTCGCCAGAAGAGCGAATGCCTCCATCGGCGATGGTGGCCACACCAAGATCCTGGGCAGCTTTTGCAGCATCAATGACAGCGGTGAACTGAGGGATGCCGATGCCAGCAACGATGCGGGTAGTGCAGATGCTGCCAGCTCCAATACCAACACGGATGCAGTCAGCACCAGCGGCAACAAGCTCCTTAACTCCCTTGGCAGTCGCAACGTTTCCTGCAATCACTTTAAGATCAGGCAGCTTATCCTTAATCATTCTTAAGCAGTTAAGAACGCCGATAGACTGACCATGAGCAGCATCGATGACAATGAAATCAACTCCTGCATCATAAAGAGCCTTGGCTCTCTCGTAGGGTTCTCTCAGGGGACCGATTGCGGCTCCGCACACCAGCCTGCCTTTGTCATCCTTAGTGGAATTAGGGTGCCTCTTAACCTTCTCAATATCCTTGATGGTGATGAGTCCGGTCAAAAAGCCTTCCGAATCTGTGATAGGCAGCTTTTCAATTCGGTGCTCGGCCAGCAGTTTTTCTGCTTCTTCCAAAGTCGTGCCTGGCCTGACTGTCACCAGATTCTTCGAGGTCATCCTCTCCGAAATGGTTTTGGCAAAGTTGTCTTCAAACCGAATATCACGGTTGGTTAGAATTCCAACCAGATGACCTGCGCCGTCTGTAATGGGAACACCGCTGATATGGAAGCGCTCCATCAGCTTGACCGCATCGGCAATTGTTGCGTCAGCCGTCAGCTTGATGGGATTGGTGATAATGCCGTGCTCGCTTCTCTTCACCCTATCCACCTCTTCAGCCTGACGTTCAATAGGCATGTTTCGGTGGATGACGCCAACTCCTCCTTCTCTAGCAATAGCGATGGCGAGACGAGATTCCGTCACAGTATCCATCGGGGCAGACACAATAGGCGTCCACAAAGTAATGCCGGGGAGGATGGTAGTCGAGGTGTCCACTTCGCTGGGGAGCACCGACGAATTCTGGGGAACAAGAAGGACGTCGTCGAAGCTCAAGCCTTCGCGGAAACCATCCATGAAAGAGCATAGCAGAGACTTCACAGATGCCTGTTGGGATGGTGGAAGTCGGGCCTAGGACGAAGCCTAGGCCCAAAGCTTGACCTCGCCGCTTTACAGGTCAGGCGTCGGGCCGGGCTCCCACCCTTTATCGCCTGCTCTCATTAAGACCTTAACCGACATTGGGCGGTCGACCCTCACCTGACAGCTAAGGCGAAACTCGCCCAGCACACCATCTTCTTCCAGACATTCATGCTCAGCCGATCCCATTTCAGGTTCATCCGACCGAAACTCAACTCGACAAGTGGTGCATCGGGCCAGCCCTCCGCATCTGTGGCTTACATCAACTCCGTTGTTTTCCAGGGCGAGAACAAGCTTGGTTCCTTCTTCAACCGAAAAGGTTCCAAAATCTTCGACAATAAGATTGTGCTGTGGCATGCAGGCTCAAGTTTAGCCCTTCATGCCCCTGTTCTACTTAACGCCAGGCAGCTTTAAAGCTGACAGCTTCATTTACTTTCCCGCCAAGGACGAATACTTATGGAGTTACTTGGAACCTTTGCTGGTTGTCTCGCAGCCTCACTGTGCCGTGGCACTTTAACATCGAGTTGGGACTAAACAAGAGCCGCAGACTCAGATAGACTCCCTGCCATGTCCAACACTCGGCCAGAGGTCAACGAGGCCAGACTGGTCCAGCTCTTTAAGGAGCTCTGCCTGATTAATGCTCCTGCCAAACAAGAAAGGCAGGCTGCCGATTACGTCATTGACCTGCTCAAATCCATGGGCCTGGAGGTCTGGGAGGACAAAGCTGGCGAGGCTATTGGCGGCAGCAGCGGCAATGTCATCGCACTGCTTAAAGGGACCAAGCTCGGTGCTCCCAGAATCTTTCTTTCTGCTCACCTCGATACGGTTGAGCCAACGGCCGGGCTGAAGATCATCGAAGAAAATGGACGCCTTTCCAGTGATGGCACCACAATTCTAGGAGCCGATGACAAAGGAGGAATGGCTCCCGCCATCGAAGCAGTCAGGATCATTCAGGAATCTGGAGAAGAACATGGTGATGTGGTTCTGATTTTTTCAATCAGCGAAGAAATCGGGCTTCTTGGAGCAGCAAACGTAAATCTGGATGAGCTGAACCTAGACTTTGGATTCGTGCTGGATACAGGCCCTCCTGTCGGAACCTTTGTCACTCGCACCGCCACCCACGATATGCTGAATGTGACCTTTATAGGCAGGCCAGCACACGCGGGCAAGCATCCGGAGGAAGGACTTAACGCCATTCAGGTTGCTGCTGACGCGATTGGACGCATGAAGATTGGCCGAATTGGACAGGAAACGACAAGCAATTTCGGCATCATCAAAGGCGGAACAGCCGTAAATGTCGTCTGCCCCTCAGTGACTCTCTACGGAGAAGCCAGGTCTACCAACGTGAGTGAACTGGATGCCCAGATTGCCCACATGAAAGAAGCCTGTGTGGCTGCCGCCGAAGCCTGGGGAGCCAGGGTTGAATTCGACTACGAAAGGCACTACGATGCCTATCTTGTCGCTTCAGATTCAAGAGTAGTCAGGGCAGCCCAGGCGGCAGCATCAAGTCTTGGCTTGTCTGGCGACCTAAGAACAACTCTGGGGGGCAGTGATGCCAACATCTACAATGCTAAAGGTGTGCCGAGCATTGTCGTCGCCACAGGAATGGAGGAAATCCACACTCATGATGAGTTCATCACCATAGATGACCTTGTGGCAACGGCAAAGCTGACTGTCGAACTGATCAGAGAATCAGCTAAAGTCTAGTCGGCCAGCCTGGGAGCGTGGCGGACGAGTAGCTCCCAGGCCCTGGCTTTATTTTTGAGCAGGAACCTGACCCCATGCAGGCAGAAGCTCTCTTCTTTCAAAGCCAGTCACCTTTCCAAGTTCATCTGTGAGGGGAAAGGTATGAACGGGAGTGTAAAACACCTTCCACTTCCCGTTTTCTTTCCTGAGGTCAACTTCTAGGTGTCCGTAGTGCTTCCCACCCTTTACAAGCTTCTTTCCCTGCCACAGCTCTTTTTCATCAAAGTGAGCCACCCATTTTCGCCATGGATTAAGCCGCCTTGGATCACGGTCGTCAATTGGCGTTCCAAAACCATCTCCGGCCACGCCTGCATCAAAGAACTGAACCTCGCCCACCTGAGACCATTCGAAGCTCTCGTTGTGTCCACAGAAAACAGCGGCCACCCCGTACTGCTGAAACCATGGTGTGTAAGCCCTCATCACCAATCCAGACTGCCCACTGGAATCTTTGAGAGTGGTCGGCAGAATGTGGCCTCCACTTGAATAAGGGATGTGGTGAAACTGAACAAAGATAATCTGCCCTTTCTTTCTAGCGTCCGCAAGTTCCTTTAAGCACCACTGCCACTGCCTTGCGCCAGGAGCAGCATCAACAAGGTCGCGTCCAGGATACTTTGAGGCATCGATGTTCTTGTTCGAATCATTATCAGTGTTGTCCGGCAGTCCGTTGCTGCTATCCAAAGTAATGAGAGTGAGAGGACCAAAATCGATTCGATGGTAGAAGTTTTGATGATCGCGGCTGCCATTGCTGGGGCCATCAAAATAAGCGCTGAACTTGCGCCGACTGGCAGCCACAGCCCATGGCTCGTATCCTCCGTTTCTGGCTCCAAAGTTCTCCCAGTTGCCTATGGCAGGGATAAGGGGGATTGACGAAGAAGGTGAATCAAACCTTCCGGCAAAATGAAAAAAGAATTCATCCCAGGCTCTTTGATAGCCGCCTCCTTGAACAATATCACCGGCGAGAATCATCAAATCTGGACGGCGCTGCTTGATGATCTTTAGGTTTTCGACGAGCCCCTGAGTTTCTGTCACCAGGTAGTTTCTTAGTCCTGCTGGCCTGCCTGTGCTTCCCTCTGCCTGTGTCCCTTGAGACCAGTCTCGATAAATCATCCTGCCTTCAGGATCTGTTTCTGTATCTGCAAAGACTGCCAGCCTTAACGGCTGGTCAGCAGATGCAGAAGGAGCTGCCTTGAAGCTGGATTTGAAGACTTCACTTCCCTGCTTGACCTCATACTCATAAACAGCGCTTGGTTTTAAGCCTGCCAGTTTAAGCTGATGCTTGTAATTTTCTGGCTTGAACATGTCTGGAAAACTGCCTTTCTCCTGCAGCTCCAACTCAGAGTAATCCAGCCGCTTATCGCGTTTGGGCTGGCTGGTGAAGACTTTTGTCTCACCTGCGCCTTTAAGTGTCAGCACACCAGCCGATCCGCTTTCTGTAAACCAGTTGACGATCATCGTATCGCGATGAGGCGCCAGAAGGTAAGGGTTCACCCTGAACTCACTTTTCCGGTCAGTTTCTCCCATCGAACCAATGCCAAGCATCACCCACAACAGCGAGGTCATGGGCTCATGATGGGGGACATAACTATCCCTTAAACTGGCTAGATTTGGGACCTCTACCTAAAGTAACTTGCGCCATTAATATCTATGACTAGACCAGTCATATAATCAGCTTCCCCGCTAAGCAGCCAGTTCACGGCATGGGCACAATCTTCTGGCGATGCCATTCGCCCGTAAGGAATTGTTGCGATGATTGATGCAAGCCGATCATCCATTCCATCGCGGGCCATCGCTGTATCTACCCAGCCTGGGGCGACTGCGAAATGATGCACATTAAAGATGGCCTGTTCTGGCGCCAAAGACTTTACCAAGTTGATAAGGGCTGCCTTGCTGGCAGCATAGAGCGCGGCATTTGCCTCACCCTTTAGCCCAACTCGGCTGGCGACCTGCACCACTCTTCCTCCGCCCTGTTGGATAAATGATTTTGAAGCTTCTCGTGTCAGAGCTAAAGGAGCCAGGAAGTTAACTCCCATGATCCTTTCTGTCAAAGAGTCAAATTCCGCATCTGGCAGTTCAGACGTGGAATGCTGCTGGTAGATGCCTGCATTGTTGACCAAGGCAGAAATCTGCCCCAGTTCGCTGGCCTCATGCCACAGGGCGCGGCCAGACTCCAAATCCTGTAGGGGCATAACGACTTCTCCGCCCCACGCATCGCCCAGCATAGCCCTAGTCGTTTCCAGGGCATCAGATTCCCTGCTGGCATGGGTGACCACCTTCCAGCCCGATTGGGCCAAACGAAGGGCGCATGCCCGGCCAATGCCTCGCGATGAACCGGTGACAAGGACTCTCTTGCTCATTTGTCCCTAGACGCTGAAAAGAGCCAACTCTGTCCGAAGGCCCATGTCTTCCTTATGCTGCTCCCTTAGCCAAGCGTGAGAATGTTTCCTTGTCTACTGCACGCTGAAGACACTCTTCGTAGGCGACATATCCCTGCCTAAACAGCTCTGAAAGGCTTTTATCCATGGTAATCATGCCCAAAGAACCGCTGGTTTCAAGCACTGAATACATTTGATGGGTTTTTCCTTCTCGAATCAGGTTGCGGATAGCAGGGATTCCCAACATGATTTCAAGTGAGGCGCATCGCCCCCCACCTAGTTTAGGAAGAAGCTGCTGACTGATAACTGCTTCCAGCGTGTTGCCCAAGAGAACACGAATCTGTTCCTGTTGATCTGAAGGAAAGACGTCAACGATTCGGTCAATAGTAGATGGAGCATTGCGGGTGTGCAGTGTTCCAAAAACCAAGTGGCCCGTTTCGGCGAGAGTCAAGGCTGCCTCGATAGTCTCAAGGTCGCGCATTTCTCCAACGAGAATAATATCAGGGTCTTCTCGAAGCACCGCCCTTAGCGCATTGTGAAACGTGTAAGTGTCGCTGTGAAGCTCGCGCTGGTTCACCATGCACTTTTTGTGCTTATGAACATATTCAATCGGGTCCTCAATCGTCATGATGTGCGACGACCTGACATCGTTGATATCGTCAATCATCGCGGCGATCGTGGTCGATTTACCTGACCCAGTTGGACCAGTGACCAAAACCAGCCCTGAATGTCGTTTAGAGATCTCTCTGATAATATTGGGAAGCCTCAAGGAATCAAAACTAGGGATTGCGTTGGGAATCATTCGCAGTGCCCCAGAGACTGACCCTCTCTGCATGTACACATTAAATCTGAATCGAGCTAATCCCTTGACCGCATAGCCAAAATCGAGCTCGTGTGTCTGCTCAAATTTTTGAATATGTTCATCAGTCAAAGTTTCATAAATCATTCGGCGTGTATGTTCTGGCCTCATGATCTCGTAGTTAAGTGGAACAAGCTCGCCATCAACACGAATCGTTGGAGGCAAACCAGCGGTGAGGTGAATATCACTGGCTCGACGCTCCACAGCCTGGTGCAGAATCTCATCAATATGGATTGAGCTTAAGCTGACAACTCCATCTGCAAGCTGAGGCATCACATTAGAGCCGCCAAACCGATCCTGCTCAGCCTGAGGCTCGATAATCTCCCTCGGAATGAATGCGGGCGAGTTGGCGTCTCTGTGCGCTTCTTTGATTTGAAGGACGGGGGGGTTGACCACAGCTGCTGAGGCATTGCCCCAAGCAGGAGGAGGCCCCGCCTCAGTTCGAGAAGACTCCGGCGTCGACGGATCGGGGAATGCCATGGGCATGTCCTCCGGGCTCACCGAAGCTTCCTGCTTCTTCCCTGGCGGCTGTCCTGCTGGCTGCCCCAGTACCTTGTCCCAGCTAAATTCCTGACTCATCGTTCCATCACCTCATCAGAATTCGAGCATCAGCAATTGCCTGATGCCCTCGGTGCACCACACTGGGTGCCATCCCATCCTTGACTCCCAACACATCCAAAGCCCACTGTGGGAGCTCGGAAATTCGTTCTGCTGTCGGCATGCCTTCTGTCGACAGTTTTGCTATGACATGGCACATGGCTGTCATAGCCCTTAGCGGGCTTGCCTGAGTTCCTGGCAGGGGAGGATGTAGATATTCAATCCCCTCAACCAGTTCTTCAGGAAAATCCCAGTACCTGCAGGCCGCCTGATTGATATCAAGGTGGTCGCAGCCGTACAAGGTTTTTTCGGCTAAGTAGTCCACGGCTCCCATGCCAATCAGATCCTCTACTTTGTTGTAGGCATCTTGATCGCTTCTCTCTAGCAATGTCTTGCCAATAAAGTGCAATAGGCCACAGGTAAAAGCTTCATCTGGCGATCCCACCCTCAGTTCATTTGCCAGGGCTTTTGCGGCAACAGCCGTATCTAGGCTCTGCCTCCACCATGTGCGGCGGCGCAGAGAACCCCTATCGTTTTTGCCCAAAAACATATCAAAGACACCAATCGTCATGGCTAGATCGCGGACCGCGCGAAAGCCAACAAAGACAATTGCTTCTCTAATAGAGGTCACTTTTCGAGGAAGAGAGAAATAGGCAGAATTCGCCTGAGTAAGAATTCTTGTCGAAAACCCTGGGTCCACCTGGATGGCTTTCTCCAGTGATGCCGCAGACGAGTTATCTCCCCCCGTCATCTCCATAATCTTAAAGACAACCTGAGGCATGACCGCGACCTCATGGGCGCGCTCTAAAACCTTCTTGACCGCCGGATTGGCGCCAGACTGAGAGGAAGGGGCAGGCACGTAATGGCTCCGAAAAAATCTACTGGGTTGATTCTCGGCTCACAAGACCCAAAAGCTCATACCTCTTTTGTTCAGAAAAGACACTCTTTATAGAAAACGCGTAGCATAGGGCATGCTTCAGCAGGGCGAGCTATTTCCCAGCTTTTCACTGCCAGATCAAACTGGCAGCACTCACACTCTCGAATCCCTCAAGGGCTCGAAAGCCATCATCTACTTTTATCCCAAGGATGATACGACCGGATGCACCCAGGAAGCCTGCGACTTCAGAGATTCTATGCCCGATTTTGAGGGAGTTAAAGTCATTGGAGTCAGCCCAGATTCGATCAAGAGTCACAAGAAGTTTGAGACCAAGTGGAGCCTGAACTTCCCACTTCTTTCTGATGAAGAGCACACCCTGCTGGAAGCCTGTGGCCTTTGGGTTGAGAAATCTATGTACGGGAAAAAATACATGGGTGTAGAAAGAACCACCTTTGTCATTGATGAAGAAGGGCGGATCATAAAAATCTGGAATAAGGTCAAACCTGCTGGTCATGCAGAACAGGTCCTAGATTTCATCATAAGCTCCTAAGACCCACCTGCATACAAGGGCCCTTCCATAGCGATTTCCCCGCGCATCGGTACACTCAAGGGCAGATGGCCTCTTCCATCACTGCCCCAACCCTTTCCTTAATGAAAAAAAGAGGCGATAAGGTCGTCTGCTTAACAGCTTACGATGCCTCTGCAGCCGCAATGCTGGACGAAGCTGGAGTTGATGTTCTTCTCGTCGGCGACTCGCTTGGAAACGTTATCCAGGGTGGCACCACAACGCTTAAAGTCACGCTGGAAGAGATGGCCTACCATGTAAGGTGCGTTTCAGGATCGGTAAAGCGTGCCCTTGTGGTTGGAGACCTCCCTTTTGGCAGCTATCAGGAATCTCCTGAACAGGCTGTCGCTTCTTCTGTATTGCTTATCAAAGCAGGGGCGGCGGCAGTTAAGCTTGAAGGCGCATACACAGAAGCAATTTCAGCCATTGCAAAAGCAGGTATTCCTGTAATGGGACATGCAGGCATGACTCCCCAATCGGTTCACTCATTTGGCGGATTTAAAGTTCAAGGAAGGAACTCTGCAGCAGATAAAGTACTGGCCGACTGTGTCGCTATTCAAGATGCTGGAGCATTTTCCATTGTTCTTGAGCTGATCCCCGCCGACCTCTCGGCAAAGATTACAGAAGCTCTTTCAATTCCAACTATCGGCATCGGAGCCGGTCCTCACTGCGATGGGCAGATTCAGGTCTGGCACGATACGCTCGGCCTAAATGGTGAAGTCTTCAAGCATGCAAAGGCATATATGCAGGGCAGAAGCCTAATGACCCAAGCTCTGGCGGCCTACACGGAAGAAGTAAAGAAAGGGATCTTTCCGACTGAGGAAAACAGCTTTTGAAGATCATAAGGTCTATTGCTGATCTGCGTGAATGGCGTTCTAGAGTTGGCCAAGTTGGGTTCGTGCCGACCATGGGTGCGTTTCACGAAGGCCATTTATCCCTCATGCGAGCCGCTAAGGCAGACTGCGGCACCTGTGTCACAAGCCTTTTTGTCAACCCCACTCAGTTCGCACCTACCGAAGATTTAAGCCGTTATCCTAAAAACGAAGCCGCCGATGCAGCAATGGCAGAAGAAGCAGGAGTTGATGTTCTCTTCTGCCCAACTGCCGAAGAGGTCTATCCAGAATCCTTTACCAAAGTGACGGTCTCTGGAGTTTCTGAGCAGTGGGAGGGAGCGGCAAGACCAGGTCATTTCGCCGGGGTTGCCCTAGTGGTGCTCAAGCTGTTTGGCATGGTTCAGCCCACAAAGGCATATTTTGGGCTAAAGGATCTTCAGCAGTGCGCTGTGATTAGGCGCATGACTATCGACCTTAATCTGCCCTTAGAAATTAAGTATTTAGAAACTGCCAGAACAGAAGGTGGACTAGCGCTTTCTAGCCGCAATCAGTACCTTAGCCCGGAATCGCTCAAAGCAGCACACCACTTTCCTGCCAGCCTTAAAAAAGCCATCTCAGAGATCAGCCATGGCCGCAGCTATGATGAGGTTCTAGAGGAAACGATGAAGCACCTTACCGCCGTAGGTATGTCAGTGGACTATTTGACAATAGTTGACCCAATGACTATGCTTCAATGTCAGTCGAATCATCCCGGTGCACGCATTATGGGAGCAGTAAGGCATGATGGAGTTAGGCTGCTGGACAACATGCCACTTTCCTAAACTCTCACGCACATTTTCTGAACGTCTTCTGAACTTTACTAGTCAGAATTTTTACAGTCTTTCTGATTTGCTGCCATAACAAAAGCTGATTAAGCCGCACGCTGAACCAAAAATGTGTTTTCAGTGACAAATGCCCAAAACTTGGCTCTCATCCCTGGCTCTGGGATGAAATGTCTTATAGCATTTTTGCTTAAGGTGACTTAACTAATTACAGGTATCGCTATCAAGCCTTTTTGCACCTGGCCTTGCTGTACTAAGTTGAAACACTCTCCGGTGGCTTCAACATTTGTCGATACATTGATAACCAGATGATCTCAAACTGATTACTGGCTTCTGAAGAACCTCACCCAACAATGAAATTTTTGTAAAGATTATAGAGAATCGAAAGAACTGAATGGGTACAAATCAAAAAGAAAAGTGAATTCAACTTAGCCTAAAAGTCCCATAGTTCTACCACCCATAAGACTAAAACTCTTGCTGAATCTTTAGGGAAGGTGCTACTATCCGCTATTCAGGGACGAAGGCTTTATTGCCTTAGTCAAGAGGATTACCAAACGTGGCAAAAGGAATCAACGCAACCAAACAGGCTCTCAAACTCAAAGCTGATGAGAAGGAAAATTCATTGACCCTTCGACTTGGAGTTAAGAAGCACATTCTCCCAATCACCCCCAAGGTTTTGTTCAGCGAAGAGTATGTTTTTGTTCATGTTCCCAGCCAGGCTGAAATTTTGAAAGTCACCGAGAACGGCCTTGAGGTCGTCACCTCAGATGACGAAGCGGCAAAGGCCGCTGCAAGCTTTAAGAAAGGAAGAGGATCAAAGTCCACAAGAAGGCAGACCGCCTCTCTTCCGCTGCCAGGCGAACTCGCTGATGCGCTCAGCAAAGTTCCTGCCGGCTACAAACTGGCCTTCGGAGCCGACGGCAGCGCCCGCATCGTTCGAACCCGAACCCGCAAGAAGAAGGCCTGAAGCCTCCCTTAGTCGTTCTAAAGACCCCAGGGAAGGACTTCCCTGGGGTCTTTTCTTTTGCCTGCTGGTATCCTCTCAAACGCAGCGTAAAGCCGCCTTAGCTCAGTGGTAGAGCAACCGCCTTGTAAGCGGTAGGTCAGGGGTTCGAGTCCCCTAGGCGGCTCCAAACATTTTTGTTGGCTCCTGCACCTTTCCTCTATTCGCCCAAGCCCACACGCTTAAAAGGGCCAGTATCGATCCCCCAGTTAGCAGGCTTACCGAGTTTGAAGTGGCTTCTGCAAGCCATCCAAAGGCAAAAACTCCAAAAGGACTGACTCCAGAAATGGCCCAAAAATGCATGGCAATCAGCCTGCCACGCAGAGCCTCCGGCGACAGCATCTGAAAAAGCACGTTGGTGCTGTTGAACTGGCTGATGGCGCAGAAGCCAACCAAAGCAAGCAAAGGAAAGGCGAAAACAGGACTGGTCGTAAAACTGAGCAGAATCACCCCTATCGCCACTCCTGTCATAGCCAAACGGGTTACCAAGGCTTTAACTGGCTTATCGGACAAAGCTGACAAGGTCAGCAGCGCCCCAATGGCTCCCACGCCTATAGCGCTATGCGCCAGGCCCAAACCCCTTTTATCCAAGCCCAGCTGATCGCGGGCAATTGCTGGAAGAAGTGCAATATAAAAAACGCCAAACAGGCTTGTCGCTGCTTCCATAAAGAACAGCACCCTCAAAGGCGGGTTCTTAAAGGTGTATCTAAATCCTTCCAGCAGCAGGTCGCGCCAGTCGCCAGTTTCTTGTTTCACAGGCTTCAGGTCAGCTCGAATCATTAAGATTGAGATGATAAGAAAGGTGAAGGAAATCGCGTTGATGGCAAAGCACCAAAAGGGACCAGCTACCTCCAGAATTATTCCCCCTAAAGCTGGCCCCAAAATTCGAGAGAGATTGAATGTCATTGCCTGGGCCGGGACAGCAGCAGGAAGATCCTCATCCCCAACGGTAACCCTCACCACAGACTGTCTAGCTGGCCCCTCGATAGTGCTGACTGATCCGCTTAAAAGGGCTGCCAAGAGCACATGCCAATACTGAAGCTGGTTAAAAAAGAGAAGCACAGCCGTGGCGGTTGCAACAACAGCCAGAACGCTTTGACATATGAGAAGAACCTTTTTGCGGTCCACCCTATCTGCAACAATGCCCGCAACGGGAGCAAAAAGCATGACTGGGATAGACCAGCAGACGGTCACCATGGCAAGGAGCCCTTCGCTGTTTGTCTGCTCGTGAACCCAGTAACCCTGAGCAACTCCCTGCATTTGGCCGCCCAAAAATGAAAGGAAGGCGCCAATCCACAGAATGCGGAAGTCTCTATGTCTCAAGGCTCTCAGGAGGGGAAACTGTTTGGTTCCCTTGCCTGAGTCATCTTCAGCCATGACATCATTATGTCCCTTTCGGCAGGGGCAGGCTAAGGCGGCGGGTGACAGAGGTAACCTGAGGGCTTAGTCGGGCCAACTGTGATGCCTCTGCGGATTCTTCAGGTCATTTCAAGCTCAGCCCGTTCTGGTGCTGAACGTCACACAGTTGATCTCTGTCTTCAACTGACAGCCAGGGGACATAAGGTTTGGGCGGCAGTCCCTCAAGATTCGTGGCTAGAAGAAGAACTAGCCTCAGCCGGAGTTCCTGTTATTCCGTGCCAATTTAAAAAGGCGGGCGGCCTATATTCAACCCTGCAGATCAGAAGGGCCATCAAGCAGCACCAGATCCAGGTTGTCCATTCTCACCTCAGCCGAGCAGCACTGCAGTCTGCCGCTGCCGCCAAGCTTGCCGGAGTCAAAGTCGTGGCATCAGTCCACGTAAAATCGGTTGATCCTGCCTTTCGATTGGTGGCAAGCCAAGGAGGCATATTGACTGCGGTCAGCCAGTTCATAAAGCAGACTCTAATCGAGGGCGGCTTTCCGGCTAAACCCATTAGAGTTGTTTACAACGCTTCTGATCTCGGTTCACGCCCCTCTACTCCAGCCGACTGTATAAGGCAGCAGCTTGGTCTTGCCGAGGGTGACCTGGCCGCGGGAGTTATAGGAAGAGTTGCCGCAGCAAAAGGCCAGATGATCGCAGTCGAAGCCCTTGCCGACTGCAGTAAACAGCTCCCTCATCTTCACATGGTCTTTATTGGCCGCACAGCGGACCATGACTACGAAAAGGCCCTGCGGCAGGCGGCGGAATCCCATGGACTCTCCGACAGAGTTCACTTTCTTGGGGAAAGAAAGGACATTATAGGAGTTATTGACTCTCTGGACCTTCTGCTTATGCCCAGCCAAATGGAATCCTTCGGCCTTGCCGCCCTAGAGGCCATGACCAGAGGCAAGCCGATTATAGCAGCCGCCGTAGGCGGACTGCCTGAAGTTGTTGAACATGACGTGTCTGGATTGGTTCTCCCCCTGCAGAGATCTGCGTGGAGTCAGGGCCTTGCACAGCTGGCTTCAGATCGAGAAAAGATGCAGAAAATGGGCGAGGCAGGACGCTACAACGCCACGACCAAGTTTTCCGTCGAAAAGATGGTGGAAGAACTAGAAGCCATCTACAATGAGGTTAAAAAGTGAGGGTTCTGCTGGTTAAGGCCTGCGAGTACACCGCTCCACTTGCCAATGGGCGACAGTGCATGATGGGAATTTTCGACAACATTGTCGCCCCCTTTATGCCAATCAACCACCCACCCTTCTGCATCTGTCTCCAGATAGAATTTGAGCAGTCCGACCCAGAACAGGATCATGCCGTCACTTCTCGACTCATAGACCCCGACGGCAAGGCGCTTTTTGAGTTCCCTCTCAACGTAAAAAATGTGCTGGACCCCCATGGCGGCGACACTCGGGTTTTTATTTCGATCAACGTTCCTGAATTAAGGCTTGAAGCCGCCGGAGACCACAGAATTGATGTTTTGGTAAACGGCCAAAAGCTGGGCGAGGAACGGATTCCGGTTATTGCAGCACAGCCAATAGGCTAGCCGGCTAATCTGTAATGTCGACCAGACCCTGCAGCGCTGCCAACGGCCGAGTCTGCATATGCACCTGGCTGGAAAATGCTTCTGCACCCTCCTCTGGCTTTAACCGCCTATAAGTTCCTGTCCTGCCCATCTCCCAGGCGCCATCCGTATCCCTTAGCCCAGGAAGAAGCACCTCGTTAAGCAGAAGGTCAATCTGACTTCTGTTTTCAACAGGCACCAGAACTTCAACGCGACGGTCGAGGTTTCGCCTCATCATGTCAGCCGACCCGATATAGGCTTCGGGAGAGCCACTGTTTTGAAACCAGTAAATCCTTGAATGTTCAAGAAAACGCCCAATAATGCTGATCACCCTTATATTGGATGAAAGCCCCTTCATCTGTGGTCTTAAACAGCAGATTCCTCGTACTATCAGGTCTATCTCAACACCAGCCTCGCTGGCCTCGTAAAGGGCATCTATCACCTCGGGGTCTACCAAGGAGTTCAGCTTAAAAATCAGTCTCGCTGGCCTCCCCTTAACCGCATGTTTGGCTTCACGCTTAATACGGTCGATAATCTCTTCCCTCAGTTCCAAAGGCGCAACGAGAAGCTTTCGAAACCTTGTCTGCTTGCTGAACCCTGTAAGGTAGTTAAACAGCTCACTGACATCCTGGCTAATTTCTGGATCATCAGTGAAAAAGCCAATGTCGGTATAGAGCCTGGCCGTGGCCGGGTTGTAGTTGCCTGTGCCGATATGAGTGTAACGGCGTATTCCTTCTGGTTCTTTTCGCACCACTTGCAGCAGCTTGCAGTGGGTTTTCATCTGCGCAAAGCCATAAGTAACATGAACACCAGCCCTTTCCAAAGCTTTGGCCCAGATAAGGTTGTTGGTTTCATCAAACCTAGCCTTTAGTTCAACCATCACAGCCACCTGCCTTCCCTTGTTTGCCGCTTCAAGCAGAGATTCCACGATCGGGCTGCTGGAGCCGACTCGGTAAAGAGTCTGTTTGACCCCAATCACATGTGGGTCCTCTACTGCAGAACTGACAAGAGTTTGAACCGGGTTAAAGGAATCGTAAGGATGATGCAGAACCACTGCCCCTCTGCGGATTCGCTCAAAAAGAGTCTCTGGGCTTTCCAGCTCTGGTGCATGACACGGCCTATGCTGCGCGCACTTGTGATCGGGTAGGTCTACTCCTGTCAGTTCCCACAGAAAATCCATCCCGATCTGACCAGGAACAATGAGAACAAAACGGTCATCAAGCTCCAGACCCTGTTTTAGTATTTGAAGACAGGAATCGGGCATGGATTCCTGAACCTCCAGCATAACGGGGTCGCCAAGACGGCGCATTCTCAGAGTCTCTTCGACTGCTGCTATCAAGTCGCCAGCTTCAAGTTCTCGAATTTCTACGTCAGCGTCACGGATTACTCGAAAAAGGTGCCCACCTATGACTTTCAATCCAGGAAACAAAGATTCAAGATGAGCCCTAATCAGATCCTCCATAAGAATGAAGGTGTTCTTTCTGCCCGGAACCGGAAGGCATCGAGGCAGTACATCCGGCACCTTGACCCTGCCTAATCGAGATTCATCCCCATCTTCAAGCTCGACGACGAGATTCAGCGACCCGTTTCTAATGAATGGAAAAGTCGGACAGGGATGAAGGGCCAAGGGAGTGCAGACAGGGAAAACTTCTGATTCAAAGTACTGAGTGAGCACTTCTTTTGAAAAGCTGTTGAGGCTCTCCCACCCCACCAGCTTGACCCCGATTTTTCTCAAGCTAGGCTTTATGTTCGTTTCGAAGAGTCTGGCGGCTTTCAATCGCAGAGGCCGAACTGCGGCTGAAACCGCAGCCAGCTGATCGGTGGGGGTCAGGCCATCTGGTGTGACCTCCTGCACCTTGGCGACTTCCTGCTCAATCAGGCCAGAGACTCGAACCATAAAAAACTCATCTAGGTTCGACTCAAAAATAGCAGCAAACTTAATCCTCTCTAGCAGGGGCACAGCACGGCAGCCAGCCTGCCAAAAAACCCTCTCGTTGAACTTAATCCATGAAAGCTCACGATTTATGTAGGGTCCCATTGCCATTAAAAACCTCGTGAAGCTGACTCCAAAATAGCCCCTTCCCTTACACCGAACTGACTGACCTCAAACTCCTCGATTCCGAATCGAATAAGGAAGGCCTCGTAGATAAGGGCTCCGGGCAGAAGAGTTCCAGCTCTCTTAGCTTTTACGCCGTATCTTGCTGAAATAGTCGCCACATCAAGGCGCGATGCATCCCAAATTAAGTACTGCAGGTCCTCAATGTGCAGCATCCTGTCCCCATCTGGATGCATGGCCCGCCAGATTCCTCTGGCAACACCTCCGCAGGAAATCATTGTGCGAACCTTATAGTCACCAGCAAGATTGGCTTCAAGGGCCTCTGCGATAATCAGCTTCATTCGGTCAATGTGACTTGGCCGAATTGGGTAGCTCACTTGTCCTTGAGAGATTAAAACACCTGTCCCTATGCGAAGCGAGATTTCATCCGTGATCTCATGTCCACGGCAGAATGCTGCCTGAACGCTGCCTCCCCCCGTTTCGACCATAAGATGAGGTGAATGAGGACGAGTATCAATCATTGCCCCTCTTAGGCCAAGTTCGGCCTCTCTACGAGGTGAAATGAGTTCAATTTTCAGGCCGACTTCCTTCTGGACCCTCTCAAGAACCTGGTCACAATTTTTTGCTCTCCGCATCGCCTCAGTCGCAAAGACATAAAGTTCCTCAGCCTTGGCTGATTCGGTCAGTCTTTTAAAAGACTTCAGGATTTCTAACAGCCGATCGACCAGCTGCGGAGGAATGGCTCCTTCTTTAGCAACAACCTCACCCAGCGAAAGCCACTCACTTTCGTTAACCATCCGCTTCAGGCCCTTGCCAGCGAATTCTGCAACAAGAAGATGCAGTGTATTGCTGCCAATATCCGCCGCCGCCAAAACCTTCCTCATGAATCACCTAGAGGATATCCTGCCAGGGTGAATCTGCTTCATGCAGCCCTGGCCTTTGCCGCTGATTGCCACAAAGATGAAGTGAGAGATGGCAGCTTTAGTCTTCCCTACCTGCATCATCCTCTGGAAGTCGCCCACATTCTCCGCTGGAAAAGCGGAGTCATAGATTCTGAAATTCTTGCCTCAGCCATCCTGCATGACACAGTTGAGGAAGGCGGTGCTGAACTCGGAGACATTGAGAGCCGATTCGGAGCCAGAACCGCATCCCTCGTTGGAGAGCTGACACGAAGCGAACCAACTATGGAAGAAACTTCTGGCTTATCCAAAGAATCTGTTTACCAGCTCCGTACAACTATGCTGCTAGCAGATATTCGCCACATGTCTGCAGAAGCCAAGATGATCAAACTGGCCGACAGGATTTCTAACCTGAACGAGGCAGTTTTAGTGCGGGGGCCAAGACGCTTGCAGCGCTACAAAGAGCAGACAAAACTTATTCTTGCCGAGATTCCACGAGATATCTCACCTGCACTTTGGGACACACTGGAATCATTATGCGATTGAAGACAGGTTATGTTTTTATCCTGCTGGCTGCAGCCTACAGCCAGGCCAAAGCTGATCCTATTGATGATCTGGTTAAGGCCAGCATGACCAAAGATTTCGTTCCGGGCCTTGGGCTGGCCATTATCAACCCCAAGGGAGAGGTGGAGTTTCGCACCTACGGCAGGGCCAGTTTAGAATGGAATGTCCCTGTCTCCTCCAAAACGGTCTTTCGCTGGGCTTCAATGTCCAAACAGTTTTGCGCCGCTTCTATCCTGATGCTCGAGGCAGAAGGAAAGCTCAAGACATCTGACAAGCTGCTGACTTATCTGCCAGAAGGTCCGGCTGAATGGAAGGACATCACCCTTCAGCACGTTCTCAACCATCAAAGCGGCCTAGAAACTCCTGCTGGGCTCTTTCAATTCACCCGCGACTACACTTGGTCTCAGTACATCGCTCTTGCGGCTCGGTCTCCCCTGCCTTCTGCTCCCGGAACCAAGTTTGCCTACAGCAATCCAGGCTATTCACTACTGGGTGCTGTGGTGGAAAAAGTCAGTGGTCTTTCTCTTGCCAGTTACGTCAAAAAGAACATTTTTGATGTCTACGGCATGACAACCGCCCGCTACTACAAAGATGGTGAGGTGGTCCCCAATCGGGCTGGCGGCTACAGAATTGAAGGCGGCAAAACCTTCAACGCGCTTTTGGACCGCCCCGAAGTCTACGCAGGCAGCGGTGGAATCATGGGGTCGCTAGAAGACTTGACGGCTTGGGATGCCGCTCTTCGAACTGGGAAATTCCCTCAAGCCATTCAAAGCAAAATGGCAGTTCCGGGCAGATTGAACGATGGCCGAGCAACAGAGTACGGCTGCGGATGGTTTTTGAAAAAAACCGGTGAAAGTCAAATACAGCACCACAGCGGCGGCACCAACGGATTCACTTCGGTCCAGGTTCGAGATGTCACTCTCGGTCACACCGTGTTCGTTCTGCGAAACTCAAGCATGGGGTCTGCTGTGCCTCTGGGGAATGATATCCACAGACTCCTTGCTGCCCCCAAACAGCAGTGAGCTTATTGAGCCAGACACAAGCCTTGGCTGACACTTTGCTCAACAGAGTCTCAGCCAGGGCCTTCATGCAGTCTTCGCTTAAGTCAGAAGCTTTTCCTCACCAGCCCGTCTACATCATTAGCCTGGGCAAAGCAGCCGGATCGATGGGTTTTGCCCTTTCGGAATGGCTGGGAGAAAGCTTCGCCGAAGGATGGGCTGCCGCTCATAGTCTTGATGCCCTTGATGACCTGCCGAGAGGCTGGGAACGGCATGTTGGAAGCCACCCGAGACCATCACAAGCAAGCCTTAAGTCTGGTGCCGCCCTCCTTAAGTGGATTGAGTCACTTCCACCAGAAGCCAAGGTCTGGGCCTGCCTCAGCGGCGGTTCCAGCGCGATTATTGAGGCTGTAAAGCCTGGGAGCAGTTTGAGCCTCCTGCAGGACTGCCTGGATCGCTCGTTTGCTGAGGGGTGGACGATAGAAAAGCTTAACAATGAAAGACAAAAACACTCACCTTTGAAAGGAGGAGGAATCGCCCGCCTTCTTGGAGCGAGGCTCGAAAGAGTTTTCTGCCTTTCCGATGTAGAACCAGGCCGCCTTGACATTTTGGGAAGCGGTCCCTTTTGGCTTGATGAAACAAAAGCCATTCACAAAACGATTGCAGACCGCAGTTCGCTGATCCCGCTTGTCGAAACAGCGGCTGCAGAGTTTGTGTTCTGCCCCCACTATCAAGGATCCTTTTCCATGGATCTTGAAGAATGGATATCTGCCTGCCTTCAACCCATGGTGAAAGCAGCAGAGCCTGGCACCCTTTGCTTTTGGATAGGAGAGCCCACTCTGCGTCTTGGCCCAAACCCGCCCAAAGGCGGAAGATGCCATGAAGCTGCCCTGAGAGCCAGAACCTTCATTAAGCAGAACCAAACCTTTGCCGCCTTCGGAACAGATGGCTTGGATGGCACCAGCGGCCACGCTGGAGCCATAGTAGATAGCTCAATGTCTCTGCCAGCAAACCTCTCAAAGGTTCTTGCAGAACACAAAGCCCTCGATTGGTGCCAAGAAGTTTCTGCTTCCATCCCAGAAAAAGTGACTGGCAGCAATTTAAATGACATTGCCATCCTCATCACTCAGTAAACTGTAGGCGTGCCTCTCGATTTGAGCCTTGTCCTTGCCCTAGTGGCCCTGATTATCGGTGCAGTGCCCGCAGCTTTGGCATGGAAAGCCAAGGGGAGTTCTGCGAAGATAGGACACATCCCTCTGGCAGCAGCAGCTTTAGGTTCTGCCTTTTTAGTCCCAGTGGCTGCAGCCTTTATTGTTCAGGCAGTCAAGCCCGATCTCGGCACGATTCTGGACATCACCCTCTTTTCGATTGGCTTTATCGGAGCGGCTGTTATTGCCATCCTTTTCAACTGGCTCGACAATGATTCAGGACTGGACGGCGGCTTGGGTGCCCTGGGTGCCTTTGGCATCATTTTGGTTAAGGGACAGGCAGGCCCCCTCGCCGCCCAGAACATTCTCTCCCTTACCCTCGGGCTCTGCGCCGCTTGTCTTGCCTGGGCAGCTTTAGGCTACAGACAGGGAGCCATGAGGCTGGCCCTTCCATCAGGAAGCCTTTTAGCTGCTGCCGGTCTTCTTGCCTTCCGTGAAGGCGATGTGCCGACACTTGCTCCCGGAATCTTGGCTCTCAGCGCCTCACTTGGCTCCTTGGTGGCATGGGGGCTCAGCGGTTCCAGCGAAATGCTCAAAGCCAACAAGGGCCGCATCGGCTTGGTTCTGCTTTTAGTTATAGGACTGGTTCTTGGTTTTGCCAGCCTCCCAATCGGATCTCTCAGCAAAGTCGGGGTGATTCTTGCAACAGCAGCTGGCATCACTCTCATCCTCGACCTTAGTCTGGCTAAGGACTTCAGCCTCTCTGGCATCGGAGCCATTCTCTATCTCAGCGCCGCAAGCTGGTCTTTCAGTCAGCTTCAGGGTTCTGGACTTGCCCTTTTTGCTGCCGCTGGCGCTTTGGCCTCCCTTGTTGCTGGCCGATCAGATTTCCTGCCCTTTACTGCACCCCTCGCAGGATTTTCGCTGTACCGCCTTGTCCTTGAATCATCTCAAGGAGCCACAAAAGCCTTTGATATTGGCCAGCACTACGGAATGATCGGCCTCCTTGCTGGAGCCTTCTTGGTCCTTGCTGTTGTCCAGCTTCTCGAAGGTGTCGTGATCGACTGCAAAATCCCTCTGCTCAGAGGCCTTCTTGCCGCCCTGGCAGCAGGAGCTGCCTTTCTTGGAGGCGCTCTTCTGCTGGGAGATAAAGGAGTCGCGGGTCTCATTATTGGGTCCACGATTCCTGCTGTCCTTCTTGCCGGAAGAAAGCAGGGGCATGCCCTTGCTGCTGGCACTGTGGGGCTGGGAACTGCGGCCCTTCTGGCCTTATCTTGGAAAGGCCTTTACCCCTTTGTTGACCTCACACGCGATGCCAAACAGACCGCGCTGCTTGTCTTTGGTCTTGCTGCAGTAATTTTTGGTGCAGCGGCTGTCGCTCTCACACGTTCCAAGCAGGAAGTGCGAAATGGCTGACTCTTCTTTCGGACGCAAAGGGCTCCCTGGGGGGCTCCTCATAGTTGGGGCTCTAGGCGCCTCTCTCTCCTACGGAATCACGGAGGAGATTAAGTTTGGCCGGGCCGAAGGAACTGTGACCATGCAGCTGAACGGCAAGCCCCTGCCCAACGCCAGAGTCATCCTTCAGCCCACTTTCGATCTGCCGGACAAGGTTCGATTTCGTCCCTCAGTCCGAACCGACGCAGAAGGCCAGTTCAAGGCGAACGGGCTGCCTGTGGGTGAATACGAGGTCCAGGTCTACGGCAAGGCCCACTCTCTCTACGGAGGGGTCTTAAAGGTTGAAGAAGGCAGGGTCACCACAGCCTCATACAAGGCTGAACTGACCTCCCCTCAGCTTTCACTTTATGTCAGCCAAAAAGTTCTGCTTCCTGGAGAAGAATCGAGATACGAGGTTACTGGCGTTTCTGAAAGTCCAGACCTCTCTATTGAGCTCTACCGGATGGACATGAACCTGCTGACTAAGTTTGGTTCTCCCTACGATCTGGTGAGAAGCGTCGCAGGAACGAGACAGCAGAAAAATCCCCTTTCCTATCCCGGGTTGAAGCTGATTGACCAGCACACCAAAAAGCTGGAAACCCAGGATGTAGAGGGCTATTTTGCTGAAGCCAAGCCTCTGCCCAAAATGGATAAAGGGGTCTACCTTTTAACCGTCCGCGAAGGAGTAAATCAGCAGTTCGCCTGGCTGAATGTCACTGACATGGCTTTGCTGACCAAACAGGCGGGGCGGGACACCCTTGTTTTTGCCACTCATCTTAAAACTGGCCAGCCTTTGCAGGGTGTCGATCTGACTCTGCATATCAACGGCAAGAGCCTTCCAAGCGGTCGAACAGATGCCCAAGGCGTCGCCAGATTTGAAAGACCCAAGGTTCAGGCAAACAGCAGCAGTTTTGTCGTTTCCGGATCGTTTAAGGGGTCCAGCGCCCATGTGTGGACAGGAGGCTGGGATGGCGACCCGGAAAGTCCAGCCAGCGTATTTGTTAAAACTGACCGGCCCATTTACCGCCCAGGCGACGAAATCCAGTTCAAAGGAACTGTGCGAGTTCAGAAAGGACTCAACTGGGAAACTCCGGCAGGCCAGCCAGTTCAAGTTACCATCAAAGATCCCGATGAAGAAACGATCAGCACC
Organism: uncultured Fimbriimonadaceae bacterium; assembly: GCA_964607175.1. Taxonomy (GTDB): domain Bacteria; phylum Armatimonadota; class Fimbriimonadia; order Fimbriimonadales; family Fimbriimonadaceae; genus JAKRSE01. The sequence continues at coordinate 25,689 of CAZSIM010000003.1, read as the reverse complement.
CTCAACCTGCCTCTAAACGGATTTGGCAGCTTTGCGGGAAGCTTCAAAACCGATCTTCTCGGCACGCCTGGCGCATACCGTATTGAAACCAAGTTTAGGGGTCAAGAGCAAAGCTCTTACCTTGAAGTGATTCCCTTTAGAAAGCCCGAGTACACAGTCACTGTCACACCCACCAAAAAGGCCTACAGCCGAGGTGACGAGATTGAGATGAAGGTGAAAGCCGAATACTACACGGGCGAACCCCTTGCAGGCGGTTCTGTCAATGTCACTGTCAATCGATCGTGGCTTTGGGCGGGCGATCCATTTGACGATTATTACGACCCAATGTCCGATGACTGGAATTCCGGCGACTATCTGGGTTCAGTTGAGGCCAGAACCGATGGCAATGGCGAAGCTGTTGTCAGGTTCCGTCCACCCACAGAAGAGATTCGTGCCGCTGATGTTCAAGATGCAAAAGTAACCTTTGAAGCATCAGTCGCTGACCCCAGTGAAAGATACTTCTCTGGAAAAGGATCGACTCTTATTGCCAGGGGCATGATTGATGTCAGGGCCGAAGCAGCCTCTTGGGTAGGTGAAAGAGACAAACCCAACACAGTAAAGGTCAAGATTTTTGATCAGGAAAAGCAGGCTCCCCTAGCCGATAAGGAGTTCCAGGCATCCTTCCGCCGGGTGAGATGGATCGAGAATCCTCGTGAAAAAGGAGTCTACGAACAGAAAGAGACGATTCTCAACACACTCAAAGGCGTCACAAACTCCCAGGGAGAAGCCGAAGTCACCTTTACCCCCAACCAAGAAGGGGACTATATGGTGCTGATCGAATCTAACGACCAGAGAGGTCGAAGGGTCGCAGCAGAAGCCAGGTTCTGGGTCTACGGCGCAGGAATGACAGAGCCTATTTCTGACGATCCTATGAAGCTGATTATCGCCAAGAGGGAGTTTGCCCCGAATGAACGAGTAACGGGAGTCATTCAGGTGGATAAGCCCGGTGGAACCCTTCTGCTTACTGTAGAAGGCACCAAGCTGGTCAAAGCTCAAGTCATCAAGATGGATTCGGCAGTCAAGCAGTTTGACCTTGGCCCGATGAACGAGATTGCACCCGGAGCGCGCATCAAGGCATCAAGAATCATTGATAAAACTTATCATGAAGATGAAGCTGGCTTCAAAGTTTCTTTGACAGACAAGGAAATCAGCCTCTCCATTAAGCCAGACAAGCCTGAGACGAAGCCGGGTGAGACGGTCACCTACACAATCAAGGCCACAGACAGCGAAGGACAGCCTGTTCGGGCAGAACTGAGCGTGGGTGTTGTAGACGAAGGAATCTATGCCATTAGGGAGGATGACAAAGGGCCGCTTCCTTTTTACTATCAGCCTCGCTGGTCATCTGTTTCCACCTCTCACTCCTTCCCTGAGATTTATCTCGATGGAGAAGACAAGGCTCCCAAAAACCTGCAGATTAGGAAAACCTTTGTTGACACAGCTTACTGGGCTCCGACTGTTCCGACCGATTCAGATGGAACAGCCAAAGTCACAGTCAAGATGCCAGACAACCTGACGGAATGGAGAACCACCGTCACTGCCCTGACATCGGACAGCAGGTTTGGACAGTCCAAAATGGGCTTGATCAGCAAAAAAGACCTTATGGTGAGGCTCAGCACTCCTGCCTTTATGGTTCAGCAGGATGAACAAAAGCTGGGGGCTGTCATCAGCAACACAACTAACGAGGAGCAGAGAGTTCAGGTCAAGCTTGAGGCTGACGGGCTCAGCTTTAAAGGCGATGCTCAAAAAGAATATGCCATTCCAGCAAACGGCAGCCAAAGAGTTGATTGGACTCTTACTGCTTCTGAACTGGGAACAGGCACCCTGACTGTCAAGGCGTGGTCAAGCAGACTCAGCGATGGATTGGAGCTTAAAGTTCCCGTCCGAGCCAAGGGCGTGCGAACTGTTGCTTCAGAATCTGGCGAAGTCTCAGCGGACTGGGATAAGTCTCTCACTCTAGAGCCTAACGGTGTTCAAGCCAGTCTCAGAGTCAGAGTTGACCCCCATCCTTTCTCTGTCATCGCCTCTTCCCTGCCCAGCATGGTGGATTTCCCCTATGGCTGTGTCGAACAGACTCTTTCTAGGTTTGTTCCTGCCCTGGCCGTTCAAAACGCTATGAGTCTTGACGGCTTGATTTCAGAAGAAACCCGCCTCAAAATTCCTAAAGTCACAGCTGAAAGCATAAAGAGGCTGAAGAGAATGCAGCATTCTGATGGCGGCTGGGGATGGTGGGAATACGATAAAACTTCTTCACTCATGACCGCTGCCGTCCTGGAAGGTCTATACCGAGCAAGGCAGAATGGCGCTTCCATCGATGCCTCCATGCTCGAAAAGGCCTTGAACTGGTCTAGAGAAAGACTTAAGGGCCCCGCGGCTCTTGATTTCGACGAAAACACAACCTACCTTGCCTACTCAGTCATGCTGTTTGGCCCCAACGAGGCAGCACGAAAAATGCACGACGAAGCATCGGGCAGGGCGATGAACAAGGAGAAGATCAAGCTCTACACCTCTGAAGAAGTGGAATGGCCAGTTGATGATCTTGCGCGAATGGCCCTTGCCGAAAAGCTTCTTTCAGAAAGAACCAACGATCCAGGCCGAAACAGCAAGGCACAAACCCTGCTTAGAATGGCCATCGACCGAGTTCAGAAAAGCAGCGGCGGATGGGGCGAGCTCTTTTGGGGTGAAACTAAAGGCAGACTCCTTATGGCAATGGCCGCAGTCGAGCCAGAGATTGAGTCTGCGCCTGAGTACATGAGGCTGATTCTTATGGACCGCCAGGCTTTTGCCTGGGGAGGAACAAGAGAAACCGCCCTTATCGTGCTGGGTGCGCTGGACCTGATCAAGCAGAGGGGTCTGACCTCGCTCAACGGAACAGCTGCCGTCAAGGTCAATGGCGAAACGGTTGGCAGCCTTGCCTTCTCTCCAGAAAATCTGAAGCCTTTTGATATTACAATCCCAGAATCCAAGCTAAAGCAGGGAGAAAACAGCGTCAGCATTACGGCAGAAGGAATCACCCCCTACGCCCAGGCTGTCATGGTTCAAACCTTGACTGACGATGTGCTTGCGGCTAAAGATGGTCAGGGGCTTTCTATTGACCGCGCCTACTACCGCATGTCGGCGAAGACTCTGGAAAATGGCACAGTTGTCAGGGAGCAGGAAGCCTCTCCTAGAACCTCATTCAAATCAGGAGAGGTTTTCAGGAGCAGACTCACGATCAACTCTGACAAGGTTCTTAACTACCTGCTGATTGAAGACCCGATTGCCAGCCACACGAGCATACTTGACTCAGAAGACCCCTACGGTTTTGGCGACTGGAGCTTCTGGTGGGACAGGTCTAACTACTACTCCGACAAGGGAGTCTTCTTTAAGAGAAGCTTGGATGCCGGAATCCATTCCTTCAGCTACTCTATGAGGGCAGAATCTCCTGGCCGAAGCACCTCGCTTCCGGCAATGGTAACCCTCTTCTACCAGCCCAAAATCACGGCCAGCTCATCTGGAATTACCCTAGAGGTGACCCCATAACCAAGGCCTTTGCTGTCTTGGGTCTGGCCGGATTGGGAGTTGGAGCCTTGGCAGCAGCCTTGGCTCTGACTCCCGGTCCAAAGGTGATGGGTCAGGCAGAGACTCTACTGGAGGCAAGATCACCAAACCAGAAACATAATGCCATCCTGGCCTGCAAGGCCATTAACGGAACTGTTATCAAGCCTGGTGAAGTCTTTTCCTTCAACAAAACGGTGGGTTCCTGGTCCAGAGATAAAGGCTATCGCAAGGCGCCGGTCAGCTTTAACGGATCACTGATCGATGCCTGGGGGGGAGGAGTCTGCCAGACCTCTACGACTTTTTACAACGCCGCCCTTTATGCGGGGATGGAGCTTGTTCAAAGACATTCACACCACTTCTGCCCCACCTACACCTCGCCGGGTAGAGATGCGGCCGTGGCTTACCCTAACATTGATCTTCAAATGCGAAACGCATCAGATCATCCTCTAGAGGTCTCGGCAAAGGTTGAAGGAAGCCGGTTAAAAGTGGTTCTCATCGGCAGGGGAGAAAAACCTCCCATCACTATTCAAACCAGAATCATTGATCAGCAAAGCCCAATGGTCCTCAACCAAGGCGCGGGCGATTCGCCTTGGCTGCGCTCCCCTGGCAAACCAGGCTACGAAGTTGAAACTTACCGAATAACACCAGAAAGCAAAGTAAGGCTCTCTAGGGACAGATACCCTGTCATGCACAGGGTTGTTCAGTGGACCAGCAGTGCCAATCAAGGGAGCTGATCTCTTAAGGAGAATCAAGGTCGATGACACGGCTTGGCTTCTGCGGGGCCTGAGCTGCCTTTATGTCAGCTTCTGAGCCCTGGATTACATCGACTCCGGGTCCAGCCACCTTTTCCCATGTGCCTCTTCCTGCCTTTTTGAAGGTGCTGAATCCGTGCTGAGCCGCCTTGTCTGCAGAGACATTCTGCCCAACTTTAAAACTGGCTCGACTCACAATCCTCTGCACAGGACCACCACATTCAGGACACTCGGTTAAAGGTTCCTGTGATATGGGCTGAAGCCACTGAAATCGGTCGCAGCAGTGAGGGCAGCCCTCTCCCTGGCTGACACTGTACTCATAAACTGGCATCTATCAGGAATCATACGCTTAACATGACCGCCAACGTACAGAAACTAGAACTCTTGAACCAAAGAGTCATAAGCTGCGAAGCTTGCCCCCGCCTGCGTGAATGGTGCCAAGGGGTCGCGATTGAGAAAAAAGCAGCCCACAGAAATGAAGATTATTGGGGGCTGCCAGTTCCTCATTTTGGCGATGCTGACTCTGACCTTTTGATTCTCGGCCTGGCCCCTGCTGCTCATGGAGCGAATCGTACCGGACGCATGTTTACCGGAGACAGAAGCGGTGACTGGCTGTACCGAGCGCTGCACAAGGCAGGATTAGCAAATCAGTCATCCAGCCAGCACATATCAGATGGCCTACTCTTAAAAGGAGTCCTCATCACGGCTGCCGTCCACTGCGCCCCACCAGACAACAAGCCGACTCCAGAGGAAATCTACAACTGCGAGGCCCATCTCAGTGACTTGATCGCCTGGAAGGAGTGGCGGGCAGTGCTCTGCTTGGGAGGAATAGCCTGGAAGGCAGCGCTAAAACAATGGGCGGTAAAGCCCATGCCTAAGTTCAGCCACTTGGCCTTGTGCCAAACCAAAGGGCCTCTGCTGGTAGGGAGCTATCACCCCAGCCAGCAGAACACATTTACTGGCCGCCTGACCGAGCCCATGCTCGATCAGGCTATAGAACTTTTTACGAAGGCAGGACGTTGACCAGCAGGTCGCGTTCCAGTTCAAAACGCATCAGGGTTCCTGCCCTCGAAACCGCGACGTTTACTTTTGTGCCCTTTTCCCCTTCTAAAAGGTTCTGAACTTGATCAAAAGTCATGATGGTCAGTTCTTTGCCTTCAATCCCTAACAGGTCATCGCCGGTCTTGATTCCAGCCTTGGCGGCGGGACTTTCTGGCATGACCAAAGCAATCCTCATGCGGTTCCTGGCTGAATCGTGTACGGCATAAAGTCCAACACTTGCCTTCACCGAATTCCCTACTTCGCCTGTCCAGTTCTCAAGCCAAACCCTTCTCTGCTCAATGTCAAACGTAATGTTGAAGTTTTTCAGAAACTGAAAACCAATGGTGCCATCGCCCTCGGCAGAAGAAGCAGGAAGATCAATGATGTTCCATACCGCTTCAGGAACAGGAACTCCGTAGATGCTCATGTCCTTCATGCTCACATCCCAAGATGCTACAGCTCCACTGGCAACAAAAGATAGCTTCTGATACCTTGGCTTGACTCCTTCTTTCCAAAGCCCAACTCTTTCCAGAACATCCTTATGGGTGGTGGCATAAAACCCGTTGCCTGTATCCAAGGCCAAGGTCATTTTTTCTCCGTTGGCTGCCCCGACAGACATTTCAATGGAGTTGTTGCCTTTGGGCAGCATCCTGGCTAAAAAGGTCTTTTTGCCATCGGGAGATCTTTTGGTGACATCCAGCTGAGTTCGGGGGTGAAAAATGAACTTCTTCTGCTGGAAATTGATCTCGACGACATAGTTCTTGATGACCTCAAAACCCATGATTCCATCGCACCTTTGCCCATAGGACTGAGTAAGGTTCATGTCCTGCTTGACAATGGTCATCTCAGAAATGTCAATCGCCTTTCCGCCAAAGGCAAGGCTTTTAACCGGAACAGTTGGAGCCTGAAAAGACCGAACAAAGTCTCTCAGAGTAATTGTCCCCGTTGCCTGGCCGACGTTGACGGTGGAATCAATAACAAAGCTGCCAGAAAAACCCGAGTCAAACATCAGGCTGACTGGCCTGCCATTGACCACTGCATCAACCAGCATCGCGCTCTCTGTTGTTCTAAATGGGACCTCGATCTTGCTCGTGAGATCGAGCTTCGCCCCAAACGATACAGAAGCCAGCGCAAAAAGGCTGACAGCGGCGATATTGACTCTTAGATTCATAGCAATACTTCCCTTACGAATGGATTCTGGCTCGGATTCCCTATAAAGTTAAGAACTTTAAGGCACTTCTTGCGAGTCATAGGCTGATCGTCCAGCAAGTCTGCCATAATGCCGCTTGTCCTGCCATCCAGGGAATTCTGACGTTTGAGCGTCAGAGAGGGAACGTGATGCAGATTTCTTCTTTTGCCTCCGCTAAATGGGGCCTGCTTGCCGCAGCAGCCATGGGTCTGATGCTTGCCGGATGTCGTCCGGCAGAATCTGGCCCCACTTCTTCGGGCGCCGGTGAAACCGGTTCCACAGAGGGCAGCAGTTCTGCCGCTCGAACTGCGCCCACCGCCAATGCCGAAGCCCCATCGGGTGACGTGATTAAAATCGGCCTCGTAGCCAGCCAAAACGGAGACCTGCGGCCTTGGGGCGCAGACTCAGTCTATGGAGCCCAGCTCGCTATCAATGAAATCAACGAAGCGGGCGGAATTCAGGGCAAAAAGGTTGAGCTTCTGGTTGAAGACTCCAACTCCAGCCCCGAACAGGGCAAAACTGCTGCAGAAAAGCTGGGCGGCAGCGGAATTCAGGTGATGGTCGGAGAGGTCGCCAGCGGCATTACCCGCCAAATGGCAGACGTGGCCTTCAACAAGGGCATTCCCCTTGTTGCAGTCGGAGCCACCAACCCAGATATCACCAAGGGCAAATCCAACGTCTTCCGAGTCTGCTACACCGATGACCTCCAGGGACCGGTGATGGCTAAGTTCGCCTACGAAGAACTGGGCCTTAGAAAGATCGCCATCCTCACCGACCAGGCTCAGCCCTATTCGGTTGGACTCAGCAAAAGCTTTAAGGAAAGCTACATCAAGCTTGGCGGTGAGATTGTCAGCGAACAGGACTACAAGTCTAAAGACACCCAGTTCGGCGCTCAGCTCACCAACCTTCGTCAGTTCAGCCCCGACGGCATGTTCCTTAGCGGCTACTTCAACGAAGTTGGCCCCATTGTCAAGCAGGCTGTTCAGGCTGGCCTTAAAAATGTCAAGTTCCTGGGCGGCGACGGCTGGGACAGCAAGGAGATTTTGACCAACGGCGGCGAAGCCATCGTCGGCAGCTATTTCTGCAACCACTACAACAACGAAGACGATAGGCCACAGGTCAAGGAGTTTCTTGATAAGTGGAAGAAGAAGTACGGAGCTGCCCCCGGAACAACTATGGGCGCTTTAGCTTATGATGCTGTCATGCTGGCAGCTGATGCACTGAAGCGGGCAAAAACTCTCGACGGTAAAGGAGTCACTGAGGCTCTTGAAGCAACCGAGAACTACCCCGCAGTCAGCGGAGACATCAACCTTAAGGGTCACGAAGGCAATCCTCCCAAGAGAGCGATTGTTGTTGAACTGACAAGGGACGGCCAGAAGTTCGCCAAGGCTTACGAAGCCACCGACGTCCTTAAGTAATCCCCGTGCAGATGCTCGACCTGGTGGGGGGCTCGCTGGGAGCGTTGGATTTTTCAACGCTCCCAGCGCAGCTGGTAAATGGAATTCTTTTGGGGGCAATTTATGCCCTCATTGCTTTAGGCTACACAATGGTCTATGGTGTGCTTCGCCTTATAAACTTCGCCCACGGCGAAGTTTTTATGCTTGGCGCCTATGCCGCTCTTTTCACCTCCTGGGCTTTGGGTTTTGGCTCTGGCCAGACAGGAACAAGCAGCTATCTTAATTTGATTATCATGCTGGTGATCAGCATGGGAGTCTGCGCCCTTATAGGGGTCGCGATTGAATTTTTCGCCTACCGGCCAATGAGGAATCAATCCCGCATTGCCGCATTGATCACAGCCATTGGCGTTTCTATGCTGATCCAGTATGCGGGTCAGCTTTTTCTTCCAAACCAGCCGCCGCCCTCGATCAACGAGCAGGTCATTCCCGCCTCTTTCCGCGAATCCTTGACCATCAATCTTGTTACCCCCAGAGCAGATCTTGCCGAGAAGGTCACCGCTGCAAAGGTGGAGCTTGATCGGCGTCAATCCCAGTTCGATGAAGTCCTTAAAACAGAGCAGAGATTCAACCTCAGCGATTCTGGGAAGGAAGTTTTGGCCTCTGTCCGCGAAGCAGAGAACGTCTTTAAGGCCGCAAACGCCGAGGTTCAAAAAACAACGGTTCAGATTGTCATGCCGAAAGGTCAGCTGGCCATGCTGGGCATGGTTGTTGTCATAATGGGTGGCCTTTGGTGGCTTGTCATGAAGACAAAAACAGGAAGGGCCATGCGGGCGGTCGCGCTTGATTTTGACTCAGCCTCGCTCATGGGAATCAATGTCAGCCGCATCGTCACCATCACCTTCCTCATAGGCTCTGCCTTGGCTGGTGCGGGAGCCATGATGCAGTCCACCTTTTTGGGGACAACACTTAACCCCTTTTATGGATCTCTGCCAGGCGTAAAAGCTTTTGTAGCAGCGGTCTTGGGCGGCATCGGCAACATACCAGGCGCTGTGCTTGGGGGGCTTTTAATGGGCCTCGCTGAAGCCTTGGTCATCTGGGCCGGGTTCAGCGGATGGAAAGATGCCGTGGCCTTTGTTGTTCTCACACTCGTTCTGCTGGTCAGGCCTGGTGGACTCCTCGGTTCAAACAAGGTGGAGAAGGTATGAAGAATCCAGCTTCCTTCTGGGGAATTCGTGCGGGCTCGATCATTCTCGGACTCGCTTTCTGCTTTGGCATTCATCTCCTTCAAGGGGTGATGGATGCCTTTTCGTATCGAATCCTTGTCCTATGCGGGCTTTATGTGACTCTGACTGTCAGTCTTAACCTGATTAACGGCATCACAGGGCAGTTTTCATTGGGACACGCTGCCTTTTACCAAGTTGGAGCCTACGGAGCAGGATTCCTTAGTGTCAGCTTCTATCAGCAGTCGAACCTAGATACCCTTCCCTGGCTGCTGCTGATGCTGGTGGCTGGAGGCCTGATGGCTGCTTTGGCGGGGCTCATAGTCGGACTTCCCTCCTTGAGGCTGAAAGGCGACTACCTGGCTATTGTCACCTTGGGATTCGGCGAGATCATCCGAATTGCCGTCATCAACACCAAGGAAGTCGGCCAGGCATACGGAATGAACGTAACGCCAGGCATTAAGGCTCCCTGGCTTGTATGGCTGCTGGCTTTGTGCTGCATTGCAGTCTGTAGAAACCTGCTTAAAAACGCCCATGGGCTTCCCTTCTTGGGTGTCCGTGAAGATGAAGTGGCAAGCGGTGCTATGGGGGTCAACAACACCAATGTTAAAGTGGCAGCCTTCATCATCGGAGCCGCTTTTGCCGGTGCGGCTGGGTGCCTTCTGGCTCACCAGGAAGGCTTTGTAACTCCAGATCTCTTTAAAATGGAGACCTCGATCATGGTTCTCACTATGGTCGTCCTTGGGGGCTCTGGCTCAATCACTGGTTCAGTCATCGCCGCTATCTTCCTCACGATTCTTCCTGAATGGCTGAGAAACTTAAAGGATGCCAGTGGTCAGCCATACCAGGTTCACCTCGGAGCAATCATAGGGGTTGTTTTAGCCTTGGCCTCTTTTGTCTTTCTCTGCCGATGGGTGAAAGACAAGTCACATGCGGTTGGCATGAAGAAAGCAGGCAGCTACGCTGGAGTCTCTGTGGGCTGTATTGCGCTTGCCGTCATTACCGGATTGATTCTGGGGTTTGTGCCAGTGCTTGGAGGAACATCTTTTGGGGTCGGCGAACTGAGAATGAGCATCTTCGCCATCATCCTGATTGTGGTCATGCTGATCCGTCCTGAAGGTGTTTTGGGCCATCACGAGTTTTCATGGAGCCTCTTTAAGAAAAAGCCGCAGGAGGCAGCAGCGTGAACCAGACTCCACTGCTTCAACTTAAAGAGGCAACGATCAAGTTTGGCGGCCTAACGGCCGTCAATCAGGTCAGCTTCACTATCAACAAGGGTGATCTTTTTGGCCTAATTGGTCCAAATGGAGCGGGAAAAACCACCTGCTTCAACCTGATTACTGGGGTTTATAAACCAACTTCAGGCGAGATCATTTTCAATAATGACTCCATAGCTGGCCTGCCCCCTCACAAAATCGCGGCGAAAGGAATCTGCCGCACTTTTCAAAACATAAGGCTTTTTGGAGCCCTAACCTGTGTAGAAAATGTTGTTTTAGGTGGATTTCTAAGGGCCAAGACTCCCTTGGCTGCCGCACTGCTCCATCTTCCGCCTGCCATCAAGGAATCGGCAGAGCTTAGAAACAAGGCTCTGGATCTGCTGGAAGTTGTCGGCCTCGCTGACGATGCTTCTACGCGAAGCCGCGATATGCCTTACGGCAAGCAAAGACGGCTAGAAATCGCCAGGGCGCTTGGAACACAGCCCGACCTTCTTCTTTTAGATGAACCTGCTGCCGGCATGAATCCTCAAGAAAAAGAGGACCTCGCCCTGACGGTAAGACGTATAAGAGACGAGAGGCAGAAAACAGTTCTTCTTATTGAGCATGACATGAGATTCGTCATGGGGCTCTGTGAAAGAATTGTCGTGCTGGACCATGGTGAAGAGATTGCACAAGGACCGCCTGCCGAAATCCGCAACGACCCCAAGGTCATCGAGGCCTACTTAGGTGAAGCCGTCTAGTTTTCTGCTTATCGGGCTGCTTGCTGCCACGACAGTCGCCATTACAGGCTGCCGTAAAGAAAAAGGCGACCCCCAAGGAGAGAAACTGGCCGCTTCGCGGCCTCCTTTGCCACTGGGAGATATACGGCAGGAGGATGTTCAAACACAGAGCCTGCTGAGCCAAAAACTCATCGCTTCATCGTTTAAACTCTCGGCAGGATTGGGGGATATGGTAGATACCCTCACCCCCACCATTCTTCTGACAACAATGCTCAGTGCCTCAGAAAATGAGTCATCTGAAAAACTCATCAAGTCAATCGGCATTCATGATGGCCGTCAAGATCGCTTTACCAAATCGCTGCAGGCCCAGCTGGATCATCTTCGTACTTTCGGCTCGTCAGAGGCACGGTTCAACACAGCAGTTTGGATGATCTGGCCCATTCTCATTACGCCTGACTTCCAGAATGAGATAGGTGAAAAGCTGGGGGTCAGTGTCTACCGCCTGGGAAATGCTGGGATCACATCAACCAACCGGATTCAATCTTGGGGAAGCGAATTCAGCCCAGAAAAAAAGCGGTTCGACATCACTCTTGATAAGCAGGAGGTCATGATTGCCACAACAGTCTGCAGCATGCACCCTGTATCTCAGCCAGAAACCATGGCCGCAAAACACATGGGGCATGATTTTCATTTTATTAAAACTGGAGCCATAACCGAGGCAGTCAAAATAACTGGCCCCAATGCAGAAGGTCTTTTAGGAAAACTTGACCTAAAAGCGATTAGGAAAAGTGCGAAAACCGCCAAAAAAGCTTCTCTCCCGCCCCTGCCCTCAAGCAGCCGAAATGACCCCAAAAAGGTGCTTGAAAATGCAGGTTTCGACTATCTCTTTACAAACTCAAATGACTGGAGATACATGGCTATGGAGCTTAGAAACAATGGCATTTCCCGCATAGTCAGCTTCTCTGGAGTGAAGTGGAGGACAGACGCCTTTACGCCGCCAGAGCCAGAGGCAGTTGTTCTGCTATGGGTGCCAGAAACAGGCTTGGTTTTAGGTGGCGGCAAGGGTCTGCCTTTAAGCAGGCCAAAGAGCTAGAAGTTACCCAGCACTCAAGTCCCATTCTTCCCGCCTCAGAATAGTAAAACTAGACCATGATGGAGAGTCGTGCTGGGTAACCACTGGGTACTCAGTACATTAGGAGCTCATCACTTGGCAAAGACTCCCCCCCTGAAGACCGAAGAACGAGCCGCCCGTCTGTATGCAGACAGGTTGATTTTAGAAAAGCTGACTGAGCTGCAAGAAGTCTTCAAGCCTAGCGAAATTGCAGATGAACTTAAAGAATCTGGACTTGGTTTGGCTGCAGTTCGTTCCCTTTTGGCTTCAAATCCTGAAAAATTCGCCTATCACGAGAGGCGATGGGTGCCTGCATCCCGTGTAGAGGGTCAGGGACGGCCCTTTGCCGAGCTCTGCCGGCTGATTGTTGAACGATTTGGAGGCCCAATGGCTCTCGATCTTCTGGCAGTAGAAGCCTCCTTCATGAGCGGCCGTGAATACGCCTCCACCATGAACGCCATTGCCCGGCTCTGCACAAGCGATCCGGAACTCTTTCAAACCCGCAATGGCTTGGTCGGGATCTCAGATTTTGTCTTTAGAGCCTACGACGAGTCTGTTGAAGATGCTCTAGCCATTAACAATCTGACACCAGAAGCGGTTGAGGAACTTGAGGCTAAACTGGGCGAGTTTAACTGGAGAAGCCCCGATGCCATTACCCTGGCCTTGGAAAAACTGGCCCCTGTCTCTGCCAAGACACTGATGGCAGCAGCTTGGAAGCAGCTTAACTCTCAGGACCCCTACCAGGTTCTTCTCTTCAACTGGAAGTCCTTCGCTGCCGAACTGCTCGCAGTGCCCGATTTCATTCTTGGCGCTGAGGGTGAAATTCACCCAGAATCATCCGCCAAAAAGTGGATCTCCTCTGCTGTTCGCCTTGCAGAAAAGCTGGCTCCTTCTGTTGAAATGGAAGATGCCGCTCCTCTCGAACTTAAGCCAGATGATGTTTCCAACATGATTTCTTCCATTCTCTCGAAGGAAGGAACCACCACGGCCATCACCCTTCTGGAAGATCTTTTCGAAATCACCCCCTCAGTCAAAACTTTCCCCGACGATCTCGCCAGCGTCATGGCTGCTTTAAAGAAGAAGCCAGAAGTGGTTTGGGTTGGTGGAGACAGGTTCCAGAAGTCAGGCGAGGTGCCAGACTATATCAACGAAGTCCCGGCGCCTTTCGAGTTTGTCAAGTCGGATGCTGTGACTGAAGACGGCGATCCACTGGATGTCGAATTGGTGGATGAAGGACTAAGCACCAGCTTGAGAAAGCTGATTGCCCACCCTCTCGCCACTGATGTGCTGGACGAAGACGAGCCCCTCGCCTCCAAGCACCTGCCCGAGTCTGTCCGCCTCGTCCTCAAGCCAATCCACCGAGAGCTTGGCACCTTCCCGCTCAGTCAATTCCCTTACGGATGGTTCGGAAACACTCCCAACATTCAGGAGCAGATTTGGATCGACGAGAAGGGCAACGAGCTTCAGATTTGGCTGAACCACGAAGCAAGACTGCTTTTTGGCCTGCTTGACTGGTGGCTGGAACAGCCAGTTGAATCCGGCGCGGTGTTCAGCCTGACTGCGACAACTCGCCCCAACGTTTTTGAATTCGCCTGGCTGGATGGAACCGACCCTGTCGTCTACATCTCAAACCAGCGCATGGAAGGTCTGAGAGAAATTGCTTCTCGTGCAGACGAGATGACAACTCTGGACATCCTCTGTGAAGTGATGACCCACTGGCCCAAAGGCACAGACTTCCTTACCCTGCTGTGGGAAGTCAACGTTGTCCGCCGGACCAGCCGACGTCTTTTGGCCTCTCTGCTCAGCAGCTACGTCTGCTTCTATCAGAGATCAGGTTCACCCGTCTGGCACTACGATGCCAAAAAGCTTGAGCAAGGCTTCGACAAGTCGAAGCGCAAGTTCATCAAGAAGGACTAGGACGACCAGCTACAACTGGTATCCTTTTCCTTCGCCCAACTTAAGGAAGATTCTGCATGGCTAACCTCAAGTCCTCCAAGAAGGACATTAGAAGAACTGAAAAACGACGCGCTGTCACCCAGTCGGTAAGGACAGGCTTGAAGACCTACATCAAGAGGGTCCGCGAAGCTGTGGTCACTGGCGAAAAGACTGCCATCGACACTTCACTTTCAAAGGCACAGAAGATGCTGGACAAGGCTGTGAAGCGAGGCGTGATTCATAAGAATCAGGCTGCTCGACGAAAGTCTCGAATCGCTTTGGCTGCCAATAAGGGTCAGCAGTCCTAGAGCCTGGAACAAAGGGCAAAGGGAGGCAGTCTCACAGACGGTCTCCCTTTTTTATGCCTCAAGCCCCAGCTCAAGCCAAGCCTCAAGCCCCAGCTCAAGCCAAGCCGCAAGCAAAGTGCGAAGCATTAGGTTAGACTCTAAAAAACTCTGTCAAAGGAATGCACAGACATGCCGCTTAGGTTAGATCAGGCAGACAGCCAAACCATAACAGCATTTCGCAGCCTCATGCAGCTTTACCTGCATGAGATGAGCGCATTTCGTCCGGATGAAGTGAATTCTGACGGGCTTTTTGATCATCCCTGGCTTTATAGCGAGCCAGCAGAATCTACAGAGATTTTACTTGTCAAAGTCAAAGGACACTTGGCTGGGTTTGCAATTGTCAAAAAAATTCAGTCCGATCTCAGACTTCTTGACAGCATCTTTCTGCTGAACGCCTACCGAGGCCTTGGAATTGGCCGAGAAACAGCGCACATGGTCCTTGACCGCCATCCTGGCCGGTGGACTGTTTTGGCTATGGAAACAAGCACTCCTGCCAAAACCTTCTGGCGCAGAGTTATAAGAAGCTACACGCTGCGGCAGTATTGGGCCGAACCTGCTCCTGATTACGGCGCCTTGGCCTTCCATTTCACCTCAAAGGCAGATATGGCCAATCCAGACTCCGCCAGCAGATCTGGGACAACCTTTTAAGGCTGAAATTTTTCACTGCCGTTTTGGTGAATAGAAGCCAAACTAGCTGAGGTTCCCTGCTCTAGCGTGGGCAGACCCCACAAGCAAGGAACCTCCTAGAAACTCGGCTTAATCCACTGAATCTCTTAGGGCCAAGTCAATATGAGTCAAGCTCATAAGATCATCTGAGGACAAGCGGCCAACACCAAGAAACCGATCTACCACTGGCTGAACCTCGGCCCCATCGGGCAGAGCCAAAGCCCCAAGCAGGCTGAACTTGGTGGCAAGCATAGCTCCCAAATCGGCTGTGGAATTGCGGGCGTGGCCTACTGGGAACATCACCAAGCCACTGTCATAAACCTTGCCGGAAGCAGAAGTGATCTTTAATGATGTGGGGATGCCTTCAGGGTATCTGCTGTCATACTCACTGCCCCCGTGTGCGAAGCTGATTCGTGCCATCAGTTCCCTCGTTACAGGGTGAAAGATGGCTTCCCTGCCGTAATCAACCGGCATCAGCATAATCTGACGCCAGACTTCATCGGGGTCAGATGAAAGACTCTCTCCTGCCTCAATCGCCTTTCGCAGAAGGGTCGCAATGATGTAGACCATAGAGTGGTCTGCAGACTGGCGAGTTTTAGGGTCGCGCTTGGCAGGATCACCGATAATGCCAAAGGCAGGCTCGTATGCGGTAATCAGCATAGTATCAATAGCCCCCTGCTTCAGCAGATCCTTGTTGGCCACGACCAAATTAATCAGGCCCTGAATCGCTCCGGCTGACTGGTGCTCATAGAGCCCCAGCTTAAAATGCATGCCCATTACGGCAAAATCGCTGCCCCTCATGGAAAAGGCAAGATCAAAGGGAGAATCTCCGTCGGTTTTTTCAAACTGCCTAAACATGGATTCTGGATTGCGGAAGATATCGCGCGGGCCAAGAAAACCTGCCATGGCTCTCTTCATGCTCAACACTGCCACTTCGGTAGAAATCGCGGCCGAAGCTCCCTTCGAGTCGCTCAGCTGCTTTCCAGCCCTGATGGCACGCCAGGGAATATAGTGGGCTGCCACCATTCCAATCGCACTCTCAATCTGCTCGGCAGAAGCCCCCTTTAGGGCTCCGTAGACAGCGGCGCTGGCGATTGCCCCATGAACAACGTGATCAATCTTGTAGGTTTTGAGGCTGAAAACCTCTGCCAGCCTGCCCCGAATCTCATCAATCAGCACCATGCCCAGCAGAGCATCTTTCCCAGGTCTTCCCGCTTCTTGACAGGCTGCCACCGCAACGCCGTAAAAGTCGTTGTGGCCAAACTCACCCGCAGTGTGTCCCAGTTCGGGTCTGTAGCCAAAGTTGGTGCCATTGCTGTCCCATTCTCTTACTGCAGAACCATTGGCGACGCAGGCTTTTTCTGCCTTGACCCGCGTAGTCGAACCGTAGACAGTGGCACCTTGAGGATCTAAGTAGCTCAAGGCTTCTTCACGAAGAAGAACAGGCGCGTTTGTCTGCAAAGCTAAAGCAGAAAGACCACAGAGAGTGGCATCGGCAAAAAACTGGCTTGTCCTTTCCAATACAGCTTGGTCAGGCTTCCCCTCTTTCAAAAAGGCCAGGGCGTATTCTCCAATTCCGAGGGCCTGATTTGTGTTTCTTAGATAAACGACTCTGTCATCTGATGGGGTGATTTCTGGCACATAACCAGAATACTCTCGGCAAAGCAGGCACCCCTGGCCCTCACCTAGCGTAGAATGGAATCAGGGGGCGAAACGTACCCCAGACCTGTACGTTTCAATCATCATAAGGTCACTTTAAAAATGAAACGATTTCTTTTGGCCTCTCTTATTGTCAGCGGCACTGTCATCGCTCTTCCTGCATTAGCCGATGACCTCCTGGGCAAGAAAGGTGGAAGCGGTGGTTCTGGCGGCCGTGGAGGTTCCGGGGGTGGTTCTGGCGGAAGCGGAGGCGGTGGTCAGGTTGGCGGAGGCGGGTCTGGCAGCCGTGGTGGAGGTTCTGGCGGCACCACAACTGGCAATCGCGGAGGGGGTTCTGGTGGTGGCTCCAACTCAGGCGGCCAGACGGCCGGCAGCAGAGGAGGCTCTGGTTCAAGCGGAAGCCGTGGCGGCTGGGGCGGTACAGGCACTTCTGGCGGAAACACCCGCGTTGATAGAAGCGGTGGATTCCAGCGTGAAGGCGACCTCATGGGCAAGCGGCCCGAAAACGCTGGCTCACGATCTGGGCGAGTTCAGTACGGTTCAACAAGCAACGAAAGACCGCCACGCGCCTCATCAACCAACACACTTCCCCAAGCGCAGCGAGGCAATTTAGCACGCGATGCGGCCAACCAAAATCAGGTTCGCCGCGTGGGCAGTGATTACGACCGAGAATGGCGAGATAGGGGCTATAGGTCTGGCTACACTCATTACAGCACTGGCTGGCGCGACAGCTACTTCTGGTATCCCCACTATCAGTTCCGCTACGACCCCTACGACTGTGTTCCTTCGCCGTGGTACTTTTATGCTCACCTTCCCGCTTATATCAGTGTAGGCCGAGTCAGCATTGCCATACGAGGCGGAGTCATCTATTCAAGCAGTCGTGAAAGCTACAGCTACAGGCCAATCTACAATGCTGGCTGGGGCGGCGGCTCTGGCGGCTGGAGCCATGATTCCGGCTGGTACGGGGGATCTGGCGGCTGGAGCGGTGGAAATCGCGGAGATAGGGACAGGAACGAACTTGACCGGTCCATCGACGACATCATCGAAGGCTTCCAGCGTGGAAGCGTCCGTCCGCTCAACCAGCTGATCGATACCCGAAGCCGAGTCTTGGTTGAGGTTGAAGATGAGTTCCGCTACACCATGGCAGGCGACGACTTCTATGACCTAATGCAGGATCTCGTCGAAGGCACCCGCACGACCAACTATAGAATCAACGAGGTCCGAACTGGCCGCGATCAGGCCATTGTCATGGCCACCCATGAGTTCAGAGATTCCTGGGGTCAGCAAAGGCGCACTCGGCACTTCTTTGGGCTTGGCAGAGACCGGAGCGGCTATACGGTGAAAGAGTTCACCATTCGACGAGGATAGGCTCTATCTAGCCATCATGGCTGTCTTCTCAAACGCCTCGGGGGCTTCGGCTCCCGGGGCGTAACAATATAAAACCCTCCGCAGCCTAACTCATCAGAACCCTGACTTGCCAGAATGAACCCTTTCGGGCCACAATAGAGCCTCAATGTCTCAGGACATCCGGCGAATTGTCGCTACCGACTGTGGTTCCACGACCACCAAAGCCATCCTCATAGAACGCAACAACCAGGGAGACTACCGATTGGTGGCCCGTGGCGAAGCGCCGACCACAGTGGAGAAGCCCTTTGAGGACGTTACGATTGGCGTGCTTAACGCCATGACCGAACTTGAAGAGATCACTGAAGAAGAGGTCCCTGAAGGCTTTGACAAGGGCCGACGCCACCTGATTAAGGATGGCCAGGTCTGGCGGCTGAAGAAGGAAGGCCAGCCAGATATTCCCCGTCAAGGAAGCGAAGATGGCAGCGATCTTTATGTCAGCACCAGTTCGGCGGGCGGCGGCCTCCAGATGATGGTAGCTGGAGTCGTCAAGGAGATGTCCGCTGAATCTGCCGAAAGAGCCGCCCTCGGCGCTGGAGCCATTCTCATGGATACTCTGGCCGTCAACGATGGCAGAAAGGAATATGAAAGGGTTGACCGCCTTAGAAAGCTCCGCCCTGACATTATTCTCATGTCTGGCGGCACCGATGGCGGCACCCGGCAGCACCTGCTGGATATGGCCGAAGTCATCCGCCGCGCCGACCCCAAGCCTCGCTTTGGCGACATGAGCCTGCCTGTTATTTTTGCCGGCAATAAGGAAGTTCGCCACGATGTTGGCGAGATTTTGGGTGAAACCATTGAACTTAAAGTGGTCGATAATCTTCGTCCCACAATGGATGAAGAAAACCTTGGCCCAGCCCGCGACGAAATTCACGAACTCTTTCTAGAGCACGTCATGCAGCAGGCTCCTGGCTACAACAAGCTGCTCGATTGGGCCAGTGAAGAGGTCATGGCCACGCCTAACGCGGTCGGAAAGCTGATGAAGCACTATGCCGACCAGGAAAACATCAACATTCTAGGGGTTGATATTGGCGGCGCCACAACAGACGTTTTCAGCGTTTTTGATTCCATCTACAACCGAACTGTCTCTGCCAACCTGGGCATGAGCTATTCAATCTGCAACGTGCTTAAAGAAGCCGGTACAGAAAATATCGCTCGCTGGCTTCCCTTTTCCATCGATCCTTTTGAAGTCCGAAACCGCCTGAGAAACAAGATGATTCGTCCCACGACGATTCCTCAGGATTACGAAGACCTCTTGATCGAACATGCTGTCAGCCGAGAAGCTCTGCGCCTTGCCTTCTACCATCATAAGTCTTTGGCAAGAAGCCTAAAGGGTGTGCAGCAGCAGAGAGATATTGGCCAGATCTTTGAACAGGCTTCGACCGGCGAAACCCTAATCAAGATGATGAAGCTCGATATGATCATCGGGTCGGG
Source organism: uncultured Fimbriimonadaceae bacterium (assembly GCA_964607175.1). Taxonomy (GTDB): domain Bacteria; phylum Armatimonadota; class Fimbriimonadia; order Fimbriimonadales; family Fimbriimonadaceae; genus JAKRSE01. Next base: position 6,022 of record CAZSIM010000003.1, on the reverse strand, counting down.
CGGCGTTCTCTCCCACGCTCCGATGAGAGCTCAATCGGCCCTTATGATGCTGGATGCTTACGAACCAGAAGGCATCACGATGATCACGGTTGACTCCATCTTTATGATGCCTCACCTCGGGGTCTTAAGCGAGCACTTCTACGAAGCGGCCAAACAGGTCTTTGAGTACGACTGCATTGTTAAATGCGGACACTGCATCACTCCGGTTGGCCCCTGCAAACCGGGTGAAATCGCCGTGACCGTTCGTGGCCAAGGCGTCAATGAGGCGGTTCCTTACGGCAGCATCAAGGTTATCCCCTGCGGCCGTGGAGAGTTTATGGAACTCAATATCGAGCCAGCTCGCAACATGGATGTCGGGTTTGGCAAGGGCAAGGGAGGCACTGTAAAGCTCGAAGGTGGAACGGTAGGAATCATGATCGACGCCAGAGGACGTCCCTTGATCCTCCCCACTGATAATGCTGGCCGTATTGCCAAACTCCGCGAATGGATGACGGCTATGAGTCTGCCCCTGCCAAAATCTGACTAAATCAGACTCATAATTTCTTGGCTTCCCTCTCCATCAAAGAAGGAAGCCAAGAGGCATATACTTAGCCTCACTTTTTACGGCTCACTCATGTGCTTCGCACAAAGCTTAAGATCCAATAGTCACAGCTTTATAAAAAATCTTACCCAGATCTCGGGACTAATGCCAGGTTCAAGAGCCACATTGGTACATCCAATGCCTCATTTTTAGCAAGGCGGTCGTATTAAGCAAGGTTCCATACCCGTCACCATGTCAGTGCTCAATTCGGGAAAAGTCAGCTTCAGACCAGCCTATAAGGGTCACGAAACAGATCTGCTTTTGGCTGCACTGGCCGCCACAGACTACGGAGTTCTGCTGACCGACATGGAGCGAACGACGCAGGCCTGCAATGGCCGATTTGGAGAGATCTGGGGCCTAGATCCGGCACAAGTCGTAGTCAGCGATCCATCTGAGGTTAGGGCCATGGTTCGGCATCGTATACCAAACTACGAGGAATGGATGGCTGGCCTTGATGCATCCTATGCCGACGCAGACAAAACCTATATCGAAACCTTAAGGCTCATAAAACCTCACTGCATGGTACGCCGCACCATCACCCCTTTTCGCAACGATAAGGGTGAAAACGTAGGGCGGCTGTGGACCTTTCTTGACATTACCAACGAGGAAAATCGCAAGCAGCGAAGCCATCTTCTACAGGAGGCTTCACTGCTCTCCCACCCTGATCCAAAGTTTGTCTACAAACGCCTTGTAGAAGCCTTAGCCAGCCTCTACGACTCAATAGCACTGTTGAGTATTAGGCACGACAACTACATGGAGTTTCGTGCTGTGGGAGGCCCCAAGGACCACTTTGTCCACGACATGCCGGGCAACCAGCTGGCCGATTCCTTCTGTCAGTTCTGCCTGTCCACCGGCCCCATCGTCATTCAAAACGCAGTCCTAGAAGAATCGATGGCAGATATTCTTCCAGTTCAGCTCGGCTTCACCCGCTACGCAGGAACCCCAATCCTAAACCCAGATTCAGAAGTGCTGGGCACCCTCTGTTTCATGGATGGCCGCTCGGACGAGATACTTGATGAAGAGGATCTCAGTCTTCTTAGGCTGATCGCTATGAGAATCAGCAGTGAACTGGAACGCGAGAAATACATTCTTAATCTAGAAAATGACCTCGCCAATGCTAAGGCCCACGCTCATCAAAATGAAAAGCTTGCCGTAGCAGGAACACTTTCTGCCTCAATTGCCCACGATATCCGCAACATCCTCACCGCGCTTAACCTCGATATAGAAATGGCAGGCTCTGACCCAGCCGACTGTCTTCGCCTTGTTTCTGGGCACATGGATAGGTTTTCGCTTCTGGCCCACAGACTGCTTTCCTATGCCAAGCCGCAGAAGGTGCACCAAACCTCAGTATCAGTTTCAGAAAGTCTAGAACGTGTTCTCAGCCTTATGTCCGGCCATATTCAAGTCGGTCAGATCAATCTTGAGACAGATCTGCCTTCTGACCTTCCTCTAGTAATGGCCGATCCAGTTCGGCTCGACCATCTTTTCGTCAATCTCATGCTTAATGCCCTACAATCAATGGGACTCAAGGGAACGTTAAGAATAGAAGCACGGTCAGAAAGAAACGTCTTAATTGTAGCGATACAGGACACGGGACCAGGAATGAGTGCGGTAGAGCAGGAAGCATTATTTCGCCCTTTTGCATCTCAGAGGGCAGATGGGTTTGGGCTGGGTCTTTTCAGCGCCCAACAGATAGCAGGTGAAAGCATGGGCAGAATTTCACTTGACAGTCAGCCAGGTATTGGCACCAAGTTTCTGGTGGAGATTCCTCACCTGTGACAAGACTGCTTTTGGTAGATGACGACAGCTTTCTCGCCGACAGCTTGACTCGCTTTCTAACAGCAGAAAACTACATTGTTCAGCGTGCAGGCACCGCAGAAGAAGCATGGCAGATGATTGAGGCTGACCTGCCTGATCTTGCCCTGCTGGATCTTGTTTTGCCTGACCTAGATGGCATCTCGCTCTGCAGAAGAATTCGGTCTAAATGGAAGTTTCCAATACTGATGCTGACTTCTCTCGGAGAATCGGATCACAAAGTACAAGGGCTTGAGGCAGGGGCTGATGACTACCTTCCCAAGCCCTTTGACCGTCACGAGCTGCTTGCTAGAATTCGAGCACTGCTTCGCCGGGTTGAAGATTATCAAAATCCTGGACCTAGCCACCTTGTCAAGTCTGGCGAACTTGAAATAGATGAACTGGCAAGACGGGCCACCATAAAAGGCACTCATCTTGAGCTTACGGAAACTGAGTACAAAATCCTTGTTTTTCTGGCAAAAAATGCAGGAAAGGCAATAAGCCGAGAGCAGCTTTTTTCAAGCATCTGGGGCTATGAAATGGCCTTTAACAGCAATAGTCTTGAGGTTCTCATCTACAGGCTCAGAAACAAGATCACTGATGCGGGAGGAAGCCACCCTATCACGACCCTGCGCGGCTACGGCTATAAGTGGGAAGGCTGAACAGATGTCCTAGACTGAAACAAAACAATCCCGATACACCCGGCCAACACCCAGCAGACACTAGCTCCTTTCGGTCATAACTGAGTTCAGGCATCCCCTGCCTGGATGAACCAGATAATCCAACGAAGGACCAGTGAACGAGGCATCAATGAGTGAACCCATCCGTATCGGAATTATTGGCTGTGGCCAAATCGCCCAGCAGCACATGCAGGCTTACGCAGCCCTGCCTGGCGCTAAAATGATCGCCTTCTGCGATGTTAACCTAGAGGCAGCCGAAAAGGCCAGGGAAGCCTATGGTGGCGACATGGCCGCCACGGATTTAAGAGAGATCTTGAAACGGGATGACATTGATGCAGTGGATGTATGCCTTCACAACAACCTGCACATGCCCGCCACAACTGCTGGACTGGAAGCTGGCAAACACGTTTACTGCGAAAAGCCCATGGCCGGCAGCTATGTTGATGCTGTAGCCATGAAGCAGTCAGCAGAAAGGGCCGGAAAGAACCTTCACATTCAGCTTTCAACCCTTTACTCAAACGAAGCCAGAGCCGCAAAAACCCTCATTGATGAAGGCGCCCTGGGAGAAGTCTTTCACGCCCGCAGCAGCGGATTCCGTCGTCGTGGACGTCCCTATGTTGACGGCTACGGAACTCCCAGTTTCGTCCAGAAGAAAAGCGCCTCTGGCGGAGCCCTCTACGATATGGGGGTCTACCATATCAGTCAGATTCTGCACCTGATGGGCAACCCTGGCGTCGAGAGAATCTCGGGCAAAACCTACCAGAAGATGGATATGGATGCCAATCGACGAGAGATTTCCAACTACGACGTGGAAGAGCTTGGAGTCGGCTTTATCCGTTTGACGGAAGGCAGAAGCATGGAGCTTATCGAAAGCTGGGCCGCCTACCTGGATGGCTTTGAAGGCAGCTACCTTTTAGGCAGCAAGGGCGGAATTCGAATCGAACCATTTGGCTATTTCACTTCAATGGGAGACCTTTCGATCAACGCTAAAGTGAACCTAGATGAAGCCCGCTACCGATGGGACAATGTGGTGGGAGATGGTCCAGATTACGGCAGCAGCCAGGGCCACTGGATTGCCGCCCTTCAGGGCCGGGTGCCTCTGCTTCCTACAGCCGAAATTGCCCTCAACACCATGCTGATTTCTGAAGGCATTTATCTTTCTGAAAAGCTTGGCCGTGAAGTCACTAAGGATGAAGTGCTTGAAGCTTCGGTCTCCACTGCCCTCACTATCTAGCCTCCTGGCGAGTCATAAAAACATCGGCCCCTTCTAAAACAGAAGGGGCCGATGTTTTTATAGCTGCTCTAAGTTTAGTTGACTTGAACCATTTCGTAGGCGGCAACAACGTCACCTTCCTTGAAATCTTCCCAGCCATCGAACTTGATTCCGCAGTCCTGGCCCGCGTTGATTTCGCGAACGTCCTGCTTCACATTCTTCAAGCTGTCCAGCTTGCCTGCAAAGACAACTTCCTTATCTCGTGTCACTCTCACAAGGCTGTTGCGAGTGATCTTGCCATCGGTGCAGTGAGAACCAGCAACCTTTCCAGACTTGGTGAGTTTGAAGACAGCTCGAATTTCGACAGTGCCGTGGTACTCCTCTTCAAACTTAGGTTCGAGCATGCCAATGACAGCCTTTTCGATATCCTCCAGCAGTTCGTAGATGATGTTGTAAGTGCGGATTTCTACCTTTTCACGATCGGCCTGAACCTTGGCACTTGGCTCTGCTTTGACGTTAAAGCCAACAGCAATGCCGCCTGCGGCTGAAGCCAGCAAAATGTCGCTTTCAGTAATCGGACCAATTCCGGTATGAACAACGTGAACATCGACTTCGGCGTTGTCAATCTTCTCAAGCAGTCCCCGAACAGCTTCCAAGGAACCCTGAACGTCCGCCTTGACAATGAGGTTCAGAGTCTTGGCTCCAGAACCATCCATCGTTTTGCGGAGGTCAGAAAGACTGACCTTGCGCTTTTTGGTGGCAAGAGTCTTGTCTCTGTTGGTTGTAATTCGGTGAGAAACCAGATCTCTTGCTTCTCGCTCTGTGGTGAAAATTTCAACCTTGTCGCCAGCAAAAGGAACCTCGTTGAATCCGAGCACTTCAACCGGAGTCGAAGGACCAGCCTCAGTCTGCCTTTCGCCAAGCCAGTTGGTCATGGCTTTCACCTTGCCCCATACACGGCCAGCGACTAAAATTGAACCAACCTTAAGGGTGCCTTCTTCGACAATAACTGTCGCAACGGGGCCTCTTCCCTTCTCCAGCTTGGCCTCAACAACAACACCCTTAAGCTTGGCTTTAGGATCTGCCTTAAGTTCAGCCACTTCAGCTTCTAGAAGAATTCGCTCTAAGAGGTCAGGGACACCTTCACCTGTATGAGCGCTGACGTTTACAGTTGCCACTTGTCCGCCGTAAGCTTCAGGAACAAGCTCGTACTGTGGCAGCATCTGCATCACCTTGTCTGGGTTGGCATCTGGCTTGTCAATTTTGTTGACAGCGACAATGATGGGCACCTTTGCAGACTTGGCGTGGTTGATGGCTTCGACTGTCTGAGGCATGATGCCGTCGTCTGCAGCAACAACCAGAACGACGATATCCGTGACCTGGGCACCACGCGCTCTCATTTGAGTGAAGGCGGCGTGGCCAGGAGTATCTAAAAAGGTGATGATGTTATCGTGAAGGGTGACCTGGTAGGCGCCAATGTGCTGGGTGATGCCGCCAAACTCTTTATCAACAACGTTGGCCTTACGAATGTAATCCAGCAGAGAAGTTTTGCCATGGTCTACGTGGCCCATAATGGTGACCACTGGTGGACGAACCACGGCTCCAGAAACGGGAGCAGGTGCAGCCTTTGCCACTGGCTTGGGCTTAGGCGCGGCAGCAGCGCCCCACTCAACGTTATATCCAAACTCAGAAACCAGCTTTTCAACAACGTCGTCTTTCAAGGTTGTTGTCAAGGTGGCCATCACCTTGAGCTTC
>CAZSIM010000002.1:416131-439868 GCA_964607175.1 uncultured Fimbriimonadaceae bacterium | reverse complement strand
GAGACGGGCCTGAGGCGGGGTCAGTCTCGATGCTTCATCACGCAGGTCTGCCCCCTTAGGAGCCTTTGCTGCCTCACCTGCCGTTTCTGGACTTAAGATCCTTATCATCGATGATGTTGTGACAACAGGAAGCACCCTGAAGGCGGCATCAGAAGCCTTGTTTGCCCAAGGAGCCATAAAGGTAGATGCCTTAGCCTTCGCCGTCAGCCCTCTAGGTCGAGACCATCACAAAGCTTCGGATTAACAAACCCCTGTTTTGCCGACTCAGAACACAGTCCGGCAAAGAAGCAGTCAGGATTTGGTACCTTGCTGAACCATGAGTTCATCCGAGTCTCCCTTTCTGCCACGCGGCAAGCGGAAAGATGTTGAAGAGGGCATTGTCTTTACCCCTAAGTTCGATTCCAACGGGCTGATTCCTGCCATCACCGTTGATGCTGAGACGAATCAGGTGCTGATGCTTGCCTACATGAGCGCCGAGTCCCTGGCTCTCTCTCTGGAAAAAGGCGAGGCGGTCTACTGGTCCCGAAGCAGACAGGAACTCTGGCACAAGGGTGCTACAAGCGGAGCTGTCCAGAGAATAGTGGAGATATCCACCGACTGCGACCAGGATGCACTTGTTGTCAAGGTTGTTCAAACGGGCGGGGCCGCCTGCCATTCGGGGCGAAAATCCTGCTTTTACCGCAAGGTCACGGACTCTCAAACTCTTGAAATGACGGATGCCGAACAGCTCTTCGACCCGAATGAGGTCTATGGCAGCAGCGCACAGTGATTGGACTCACCTGCAGGGGGCACTCCAGATAATCCGCCCTCGAAGGCACAGAATCAAAGTGTAGAATTACATGGTGATTACTGACCGCATGGCTCAAATGCTGACAGCACAGATTCAGAGTGAACTGTCTGCACACCAGAACTACATGGCCATCAATATCTGGTTCCGACGCCAGAGCCTGGATGTCTGGGCAGCTCTTTTTAAGGAGCAGTCCATGGAAGAAGCGGGGCACGCCATGAAGATCATTGATTTTCTTCTTGATGTGGGTGTGGAGTTTGACCTCCCGACTATTCCTGTCTCATCGACCCGGTTTGCCAACGCCCTCGAAGCTGTTCAGTCGGCTAAGGCCAGCGAAGCCAAGGTTAGTTCTGAGTTTCGCGCCATGGCAAAAGCAGCCAATGAAGAAGGAGATTGGACAGTTTTCCAATTCCTACAGTGGTTTATTGAAGAGCAGGTCGAAGAAGAATCGAAAATGGACAAGCTGATTGACCTAGTCAACAGCGGCGTCAATCTCTTCCAGGCCGAAGCCCTGCTCGAAAAGTTCTCCGGCGAGTGACCTCTCTTCTTCTGTTCTTCCTGCCAAGTGTTCTGCTAGGCAGGAAGAACAGAAAACTCACTTCTTCAGCTTCACATTGGGGCGCCATGTACAGTCTGGCGGCAGAAAGATAAAGGGCTCTACCCGGGTTGGCGCCACCCATTCACTCTCTCTAAACGGCCTCCCATCGTAATGGATGAGCTCCGCCCCAATTTCGCGGGCCGCCAAAATTCCACAAGCTGCGTCGTATAGGCAGAGCGATGAAGTCGCCTGTGCCCTCATGCCTTGAGTCAAAAAGCCGAAGGATTCCCCCACAAAGGCCCCTACATGGCGAATCTTGCCTGGGATCTTTAAGTCATCAAGCAGCGTAAGATCGCCAAATCCAACCGGCTCATAGGGTTCGATTCCACCCGGCCTCAGCTTTGGCAGAGGGGCGCCATTGCGAAAAGCTCCTTTGCCCTTTTCTGCCGCAATCCAATCGTTGAACATGGGCATGCACATGGCTCCCAAAACCATGTCGCCGCCTCGATATAGGCCAACAGTCACTCCCCAGCTTGGCAGCCCGTAAGCAAAATTGGTTGTCCCATCAATGGGGTCTATCAGCCAAAGGCCCTCTTCGGTTGGTTCAGCAAAGCCTTCTTCTTCTCCCCAAACCGCTGCCCCTGGGGCGACCCTATCCAGCCTCTCTCTAAAAAAGGCTTCAATCCTCTTGTCTGTTTCTGTGACTAAGGTTCCGTCGCCTTTCAGCTCAAATCCTCGTGATTCAAACCCTTTCCTTCCCATCTCTCCCGCTTCAAGAACGAGATCTAGCAGGGTCTGGAGCTGCGAAGAAAGCATTGCCTGAGTATCCCGTTCAAAGACCGCCCACCATCAGGCGGAAGGGACTTTATGCGGCGTGGGTCCTGTCTCGTGGCAGGGTCGGTCAGCATAGGGTATAAAGTGAGTCCCCGAGCGGGCATAGCTCAGTGGTAGAGCGACTCGTTGCCAACGAGTAGGTCGAGAGTTCGAATCTCTTTGCCCGCTCCAAAAATCCTCTTTTCCTTTGGAGAAGGGGATTTTTATTTTATGTGCTTGGGGCGAAAACCCACCCTTCTATTTTCCACCCGTTTTCTGGGTGATATCACCCCGAAAAAGAGTGGATTTCGGCATTCTACACACCACCTGAGGAAAGAACATTCCCACAGAAACCAGGAAGAAAAAATCTAGACACTGGAACTGGACCTGGCAAAAAAAACGACCCCGCCTAAGGCGGAGTCGAATTGAGAGAACTACTGGAAAAACTAGAGAATTATCTCTTCATGTTAATCAGTTCCTGCAGCATTTCATCAACAGTCGTGACAACACGAGTGTTGGCCTGGAAACCGCGCTGAGTGATGATAAGATCGGTGAACTCCTGCCCAATATCAACATTGGACTGCTCCAAGAAACCGCTGGCTATCTGACCCCGGCCTCCTTCAAGCGCTGTTCCGATGTTGGGAATACCGCTGTTGTCCGTGTTCCTAAACAGGTTGCTTCCCTGTCTCTCCAGCCCGCCTGGGTTTGGAAAAATGGCAACCGCCACCTGACCCAATGGACGAGTCAGACCATTAGTGAAGATTCCGGTAACAACTCCGTTTGTGCCAATACTGAAGCCAGCCAGAGACCCAGGAGGAAAGCCATTTTGACCAGAGGCCTGAACCTGAGTATCGGTTGAAAGCTGAGACAGACTTCCCATTTCCACAGCCATGGACATTTCCGGTCCTGCTCCAGTGGGGTCCATGATGATAGAGCCTGTTGAACCACTCAAGATTCGTCCATTAGCGCCATCAAAGGTGATCGTTCCCGATCCATTGACGGCGGCCGTGTCGCCAACCGAAGAAGCAGACCAGCTCCATTCATTATCACCCGTCTTGGTGTAGGTCATCTGCAGGTCGTGCCGTGTCCCTAAACTATCGTAAACGGGAACAACCGCAGTTGTGGAAACGCCCACTTCTGCCCTCGCATCAAGATTGCCAGAAAACCCAACATTCGTCGTCTGCTGGACTGCCGTTCGCAGCCCAAGAGGAATGTTCAGCTTGCTCGAACCAGTGATGGGTGTTGATGTGTCGATAACGCCCGAAGCCTGATCTGCAGTCCAGCCAGCCAGCCTTTGACCAGTGGCTCGATGGACTAGATCGCCATTTGCGTCGATATCAATGGCACCATCGCGGGTGTAGCTGTTCTGCTGACCATCACTGAGAATAAAAAAGCCGCTGCCCTGAATAGCCAGATCGGTAGGCCGGTTTGTTGACTGGAGCGAACCCTGTTCGTGGTTCGTATCTGTTCCGCTGACCAAAACACCAAGGCCGTACTGCACCGCATTCAGCCCTCCGACATTCTCTGTAGGTCGGCTGGCGCCGCGAATCGTCTGGCTCATCATGTCTTGAAAAGTGACTCGTCCCGACTTGAAAGCGGTGGTGTTGACGTTGGCAAGGTTGTTGCCGATAACGTTCATTCGTGTCTGCTGAGCCTTGATGCTGGCGACGCCAGCGAGCATTGCTTGTACCATTTTATTCTCTCTCGGACTGCGGTTTGCCCCGGATATGCCGGGGGCAGAGCCTTGATTTCCAGAGAGGGGGCAGGGATGCTTCTGATCCCTGGTATCGCTTCCTGACCAGCTTTGCTGGCTTCGGTCCGGCTTGTTTTCCCTTCTGGCTGTCTCGGCTTCTTACTGTTACAATTGTCGGGGCAGCTAAACAATAACTGCAGAGTCAATATTGGTAAAAACCTGATCTTTTAGGCCCGCCTGGTCAACCACTGTGATGACCGTGCGGTTTTTTACACTGACGACAAGGGCCGTTTCATCCAGCAGCACCAGGCTTTCCTGGGCTCCTTTTGCAGCGGCGCGATCCACCCCCTCCATGACCCTGTTCCACTTGACAGCATCCAGCTGAATATCTCGACTTTGAAGCCGAGACTGCGCGTGGCTGCTGACCTTGAGACGGTCTGAAAGGATGGAAGCGAAGTCGGGCCCGCCTGTTTGTGCCGCCGGAGCCTGCTGAGTTTTGGGACTCTGCTGGACCGGCGAAACTCCTGCGAGCTGCTGTAGTCTGGCATTCTGGATGGAGCTCATACGTTTTTCCTTCCACTCAATGACGATAAAACTTCTGCCTTCGGCTTATTCGTTGATTTCCCGAATGTTTTCCATTCTCACATCAACAATTCCACCATCCGCTTCTTTGATTCCTAAAATGCGCTCGCCATCAACCACCTGCATGCGAACCACCTTGCCAGTCACCAAAGAATTCGTGCCAGTTCCGCTGTCTGTCATGGGCCTCACCGCGGTGATGCTTTTGCCCATTAGGTTGGCTGCCTGGCTGACTTCCATTGATGCCTGCATCTTGTCAAGCCCCTGCACCTGGCCAAGCTGAGCCATCTGAGCAAAAAAGTCTCTATCGTTCATAGGCTCCAAGGGGTTCTGGTTGGCAAGCTGAACAACAAGGAGGTTCAAAAAGGTCTCCATGTCCAGTTCGCTCTTCGCCTTTTTGGCTCCGTTAAGTCCAAAGTAGTCGGCTCCGTTGACGGGGGTAACGCTGCTCATGATTTTATGCTCTCAAGTCGAATCGGCTGGGGCGGCCAATGCGAAGCTGAGTCCGTGTTGGCTGAGTGTCTGAATCTGCAGAATGGGCGGCAGCAAGCTGTGCCTGTCTGTTGGCTTCCTGCTGGGCTTCCTGATGGGTTCTGCCATCACCTGAACTCTGGCTCTGGCTGAAGCTGTTGTTGAGGTGAGAATCGGTGGCAGAAGCTTCTGACTTGATAATCAGGCTGGTCAACTGTGAGCCTCGATTTTCCACCGCTGCAGCAAGATCCTGCTTTTGATTGGCAAGGGCCTGCCTGACCGAATCTAAAGAAGCGGATACTTCGGCATCCACCCTTCGGCCAAACTGTCTGACCTTGATTGTCAGACTGCCCAAATCATCTGGGTTTAGTCTGATTGTCATGGTCTTCGGCCTGTTGGCCTCAATCATATCCTGAAGAGTTTTTGATGCCTGTTTGACCACGGCTCGCTCTTCATCAAGGTTAAGAGGCTGAGTCTGACCTTGTGTCTGAACCTGTTCTTTGGCCTGAATTCTCAACTGCTCGGGGGTGGCAGCTGCCGGATCATCTGACAGAGCCGAATCCCCGTCAATCACGAAGGCAGATTCGTCTTCCATCTCTGCAGCTCCATCCTCGCTCTGCGGATTCATCTGAGAATCAACTGCTTTGCTGGATGTGCGGAGCAGAGCGCCAAAAGCTCCCCCAAGACCGGAGCCAGCCGAGGCGGTATCAACAGGTTCGCCTTCAATCGGCCCTTCAGCCGCATCAAGGTGCAATCCTGCAGCGGCGGCAGCCTTGACCTCATTCTGTGCCAGAGAGATCTGCCCCGTTTGGCAGGCTGCAGAAAAAGCTGTGTTCATTGCAGCCGGCATAAAGGCAGTGCTGCTTTGCGAAGCAAGGGGACCAACGTAGTTCTGCTTCACCCATGACTGCCACTTTTCATTCAGCAGCTGTCCGATAGGGTCGGTGGCTTTAGTAAAAGAGAGGCTGTTGCCTGTCTGGGCAGCATCGCCTGCGGCTCCGGTCCGGCCTGCCTCAACACTGCCTTTGAAAATCTCTGGAGTTTCCAAAGCCTCAAAACCTTCTGGAATCTGTGCTGTTTGAGAAGAACCATCCCCAGCTGCCCTGTCAAGTTCGATGAGCTCATTTCCGACTGCCTGATCTCCCACAAGAGAAGGTTCAGTTCTTGAAGGAGCTGCTGTTCTGGAATCTTTTTTGGCCAGGAGGTTCTGCAAAGACGAAGAGTCTTGGGGAGCCTCCAAAGGGGCCACGGCAAAACCGGATGCCAGCAGGGCAGCCAGTTCGCTGCTTATCTGGGATTCCGAAGCTTGGTCCAGCTCTTGATCAAGGGCAGTCGGCCCATTTGATCCAGCTTCCAGCTTGGTCTCCCCCAGGATTCCACCCGTCACAGATTCGCCCTTCGGCAGAGCCTGATTCAAGATTCCTTCAAATCCTGATTCTGTCTTTGCCGACGCATTGGGCGTCACTTCTGTTGGCTGCAATCCCCTTATGTTCAGGGATGTCGTCTGCATAGAGCGCTCCACCTAAGGAGTTCTTCTGCCCTTATCCTTGGCTGATTTCCCCGCAGCTTTAGGGGGGACCCGATAAAAACCAGATCGGCATCACAGAAACACAGTCCATAAATAGATAATCGGCCAGATGCTCTCTACATCTGGCCGATTATCTATTTTGTTAAGCTCTCTTAGGCTCCGCGAACGGGAGTTTCAGGTCCAGCTGGTCTTGGCCTTCTCACCAAAAGCTCATCATTCAAGTCTGCAACCACAAAAGGAAGCAGGGCCATTTCTCTGGCTCGCTTGATGGCTCGGGTGATCATCCTCTGCTGCTTGGCAGTGTTGCCAGACTGACGAGAAGGAACGATTTTGCCTCTTTCGGTCAAAAAGCGTCGAAGCAGGTCAACATCCTTATAGTCAACTGTTTCGATCTTGCTGATCGTCAGCATGCTGACACGGCGGCGCTTGCGCGACTTGGCTCGGCCGTCGCCTCGGCCTTCCATCATATCAACAGCAGCTTTCTCAGAAGCTGGATCAACTGCGATTTTCTTTTCTTCGCTCATGGCTCTCTCGCGGGGTTCCGCCCTTGACTGGGCGGGAGATGCGGACCTGATTATGCCACTTCATAGTTTGAGCGGACTGAGCTAGGTGGGCCTGCCCCCGGTTTAGCCAGCCTTTTGACCCTAAAGTCTCCCTCTGCCCCGCACAACAACCTGACTCAACCGGCCCTGGCAAAGTCTCTTGGATTCCCTGTTTTCAGATGGGGAACAACCCTAGAGCCAGTGCCAGAAGGCAGCTTCTGTCTGGCATCCGGGATTTAGAGAGCCCATCTTGAGATCCCAACTACAACCAAACCTCCAGCCCCATGGGCCGGCTTCGGTCGGCCCCCCAATCTGCAGAAGTCGAGGCGAGCACAATGTCGTGATCGCTCTCGCTGCAGGTAAACCATGCCGCTTAAACCAGCGAAGGAATAACTCTTCTATGCTGTTCAGGTGGAACGGAAAAGGTGCAGGCCAAGCCGCACATGCCCTCGCAGCCCCTTGTGACAGCCAGAGCCTTATAGTAGTCCAAGTAAGGAAAACTCGCTACTTCGCCCCGGAACAAAGCGTAGCACTTCATCGCTTTCTCGTAAAGCTCAAGATCTTCTGGAACAAGCTTTACAAAAACCTCTGGCACATAGCCCTTAAGGTCTTCCCAGTTCTCGCCATAGTAAACCTGCCCCGCCCAGTGTGCCGGAGCCCCCAAGCTAAATCCTGCGATTCCCGCATAGAACCTTGCATCTGATAAGAGCTGATGAGCCGCAAGATGGTCTTTATGCATTCCACTTGCCCAATGGGTGATGATGGCTTTGGGCTTGGCTTCCCTAATCACTTTAGCGACGGCATATTTAGTTTCCTCGTCAGTCTTTAGTTCGCCATCCTTATATTCCAAAGCCCACATTTCTGCCCCAAGAACATCAGCACAGGCTCTCGCCTCCAAATGTTTTTGAGCCGCGTAGGCTTCTGGAGAAAGCTGCCTATGGCCCTTTTCACCAGGAGTCAGGTGCAGCATTCCGATGGATGCACCCTGTCGTTTGTGAGCGGCTAAAGCCTGGCCCCACGCAATTTCATCGCCCATGTGGGCGCCAATGGCTAAGATATCTACCTGCATTTCTGCTCCACTCTCCCCAGTTCACCCGCTTAGAAAATCACAAGAGCTTTTTAAGGACAGCAAACCGCCGAACGATTTCAAATCCTGCATGTCTGTACAGCCGATCCAAAGTCTTGTCATCTGACCACAAAAACCACGAGACCTCAAAACCCGCCGCTTTCTGCTGCTCTAAAATCTTCCACATCAAAATCTGCCCCAATCCTTTTCCTCTAGCATTAGGGTCAACGCCAATCGGTCCAAACCTTTCGCCGTCAAAGTGAGCAAAGCCAAGAACCTCATCGCCTTGAATGGCCGCCACCAGACCGGTTCTCTTGTCGCCATCAAGCTGCCTCAAAGCCGAATCTCGATAAAACTTTGCCCAATCAGGCCCAAACTTATCTTTGGCAAAACTTAAAATCTCTGGCAGATGAAGCCGCGGATCTTGAATAAACCTAATGTCCTGCGCCTCAGCTTTTGCTTCCGATTCTAAAACCCAGTCTGGCTTTGTCAAATCCACAAGGCTGGTCTGGCAGGATATTGGTCTGTAAACCTCTTCGTATCCTCTTTTCAGCAGAAACGACAGCCCCTTGGCATAAGCTTCAACATCAACCCCTGGCCAGAAATATCCTGGTGAATAGCAGGAAGCCATGCAGACTTTTTTTCCGGACCTCCTCAAGTAATCCTCAGCCCTTCTCAAAAGCTCTGTCCCAACCCCCTTATCCTGGTGCTCTGGCAGAACACCCAGAAGCCACAGATAGCCCCGTTCTGGGTCGGTCATTTCGCCTTCCACCGGAACCTGGCGCGCAACTGTAAGGCAGTATCCTATTGGCCTGCCTCCCTCATAAGCACAAATCGAGCCTTCCCTGCGAAAGTTAGGATCGAGCTGAACCTGCCTTACAAACCGATCCTCATTTATTGAGTCGGCAGTCAAGGAACCAGCCAGCACGGCTGCTGCAGACTTTGCAGCGTCATCGAGTTCTTTATAAGCTGTCATCAATCCCACCTTAACATGCTAAGAGCTTCATGGCATGACTTCGGAAATCAGCACCCTTCTGCCTTCCTTGGCCGACTTGATCGCCGCAAACACCATAGACAGGCTATAAATGTTGTCGGCACACTCGCCCTGTGGAGCCTTGCCAGTTTCTAAAGCCGAAAGAAACTCCTTCAAACTGCCGTCAATTCCCCCGGCGTAGTCAGTAGGGAGTGAACGGAAATCTCGCCGCTTTGTCTCTTTAAAAAAGCCTTCGCCCCCCAGCACTTCCTCTCCGTCAAAGGCTCTTTCGCCATCCCACGAGGCCCAGCCATCACGGCCAATTACCCGCCAGTCGCCGTTCCAGCTGACTGCGTTGCCTTCGGCACACCATGATCCGGCATAGTTCCAGCGAAGTCCACCTTCAAACTCAAAAAGACAGTTGGCAGAAGCAGCTCCCTGGTACCAGCTCCACTCGGGATTGTATTCCTCAGCGTAGACAGAGACCGGATTGCAGTTCAAAATCGCTCTCGCTGCATCGAAGTGATGAATGGCCATATCCAGCAGGAGGGGAGATTCCATTTCATCTCTAAATCCGCCAAAGTGAGGACCGACAAAAAAGCTGGTGGCACACGTCATCAGGGGGCCAAGAGCCTGAACAGCAGGGCGGTAAACCTCCATGCCTTCAAGATATCTGCGGCTTTGGCTGACCATGTATAGCTTCCCTGCTTTCCGAGAAGCAGCCACCATCAAACCAGCCGCCTCCATGCTGTGTGCCATGGGCTTTTCGCCCAATACGGGAAAGCCCATTTCTAGGGCCGTTACCACTGTTTCGCAGTGTGCTTCCGGAATAGTGGCATCAAGCACAAAATCCGGCATGAATTCGACGAGCGCCTTTTTAAGATCGGTGCCGCACCAGCCCTGGGGCAGGCCAACTTCGGCATAGGCTTCTTCTGCCTTGCCAGGAATGATGTCCACCCATGCCGAGACCTCGATGCCTGCCTTATGAAGGGCCCTGCCCCAGGCCCTAGCCATGCCTCCTGCTCCGACAATGACTGCGCGTTTCATGCGGAAATGGGTTTACCCAAATTAGCCTTCCTTTGGCGTGTCCCTCGGCCAGCTGCCCGATTTCTGTGCTTCCCTTCTGCCAGACTTAAAGGGTGAAGGTTCTGGCTGCTCAGACCTATATTTCTCAAGGAGTCAAGCTTGGCTTCGACTTCATTGCCCCGGAATCGGACAAGCCACTGCCTTGGATTATTTTTCTCCACGGCGGAGGCTGGGTCAGCGGCGATAGGTCAAGCTGGCATGAAGAGGCCGCTTGGTACGCCGAACATGGCTTTGCCGCGGTCTGCCTTTCTTACCGTCTTGCCCCTCTGCACCCATTTCCTGGTGCCGTGGCAGATGTCAAGGCAGCCATCGCTCACCTTAAAAGGAATGCAGGGGATCTCGGCATAGACCCTGATCGCGGGACAGCCTTGGGCAACAGTGCTGGAGGCCACTTAGCCCTGATGGCGGCGCTGCCACTTTCCGAAATCCCCCACGGAGAAGAGACACTAAAGGCTACGGTCGCCCTCTGCCCCATCACTGACTTAAGGAACCCAAGAGAAAACCACTTTCCTATTTCGCTTTCTTTTCTAGAGCAGTTCATCCCCAACCTAGATTCCGCCCTTGGCGCCAGCGTTTTGTCCCAGGCATCGCCCATGGTTCACCTGGATGGCTTAAAAAGCCACCTCCTGCTGGCTCATGGGACAGAAGACGATATTGTGCCCGTCACACAAAGCCGCACCTTTTCCCAAAAAGCCGCCGAGCTAGGAGATGATCTGGGCCTTGAAGTGACTTACACCGAAATGCCAAACGAAAGACATTCCTTTACATACCCAGCATGGGAGACTATGCGCGAGAACGCCCTGAGTTTTCTGCAGAGAAGGCTGGCACCATGATTGACCTGCGAAGCGATACCGTAACCCTGCCCACTCAAGAAATGAAGGAGGCCATGGCCGCCGCTCTTTTGGGCGACAACGTGCTGGACCGTGACCCCACAACTCAAAAACTGGAAGAGCTTGCCGCCGAGATAACAGGCAAAGAGGCCGCTTTGTTTGTGCCCAGTGGAACCATGAGCAACCAGATTGCTCTGGCCACCCATACCAGACCAGGAGATTCTGTCCTTTTTGAGGATGAAGCTCACATGGTCTATTACGAAGGGGGAGCGCCAGCGGTAACTGCTGGTGTCATCACAAGAGGGATAGCCGCCGCCAGAGGAGTCTTAACGCCCGAATTGGTCGAACCTGCCATCCTAATTCGCAGCCATCACACCCCTGGAACAAGCCTTATCTGTCTGGAAAACACTCATAACCGCCACGGAGGATCTATCACCACCATGGCTGAACACCAAGCCCTTAAGGCAGTGAGCCTCAGGAAGAATGTTCCCCTGCACTTGGATGGAGCCAGATTGTTCAACGCCTGTGTGGCTCAGAACTGCCGAATTGACGAGATTGCATGCGAGGTTGACACCCTCAGCATCTGCCTTTCAAAAGGATTGGGGTCCCCTGTAGGATCGCTTTTGTGCGGATCAAAAGCCTTTATTGAAGAAGCCGAGTTCTGGCGCAAAAGGCTGGGAGGGGGAATGAGGCAGATTGGCATGCTTGCCGCCTGCGGCATTGTTTCTTTAACAAAAATGGTTGATCGGCTTGTTGAAGATCATGGACGGGCTTCTGAACTTGCGGCACTCTGCTCAGAGCTCCCTGGACTAACCCCTCTGCCCTGCCAGACCAACATTCTGATCCTTGAAACTTCTGCCCCTGCTGAAGCCTGGCGGCATGAACTTGAACAGCTGGGTGTGAGGACTATTCCTTTTGGTCCACATAAACTCCGGGCTGTCTTCCATTACGATATAAGTGATTTTGATCTAGTGACAATAAAAACTGCATTTTCATCCACAGCAGCCGCTTTAAGAGCGCAGAACACTTAACTTAAGCTAAGCTTAAGAAAATACTTATGGGTGACAAGGCTGTCTTCCACCTACTGCGTTTCTGCATTCTCTTCATTCTTGCAATGGCAATGGCAGGCTGTAGAGTGGGCGAAAAACGTGCTGTCCTCCGCGTTGCGAACTGGGGCGGCGCTGGGGATGACTCTGAGCTCAGCAAAGAAATGAAGCTGATCTACCAGGAGTTTGAAAAGCAGAACCCTGGCATAAAAGTTCAGATCGAAGGAATTCCCGGCGCTCAGGAATATGTCAACAAAATGCTGCTGAGCTTTGTCTCAAAGACAGAGCCAGACATTATGCAGCTGGATGCCTCCTCCGCAGCCGTTTTTATTGACAACGATCTGCTGGAAGACATGACATCCTTAGGAGCCAAAGACCCGAACTTTTCATGGGATGACTATTGGCCTGAGCTGATAGAAACCACATCGCGTGGGAAGGCTCGCTATGCCGTTCCACTGGATTTCACACCTATGGCGGTCTACTGCAATGCCAAGCTTTTTCGGGAAGCTGGCGTTCCTCTCCCCGAACAAGGCTGGACCTTTGATCAGTTTAGGGAAACTGCCAAAAAACTAACTAAAAAAGACCAATATGGCTTTGCCTTCAGCAACTGGATGCCAGGCTGGGTTCTATTTTTGTGGAATGGCGGCGGCGATGTGCTGGATGAAGAAACCAAACGGGCTGGCGGCGTGTTTGACTCAGATTTGAATGCTGGAACGGTCGCGCAGTTAAGAGAAATGATTGAGAAAGATAAGTCGGCACCCAGCCTTAGCGCGGCTGCCGCTCTTGGCGTTGATCTTTTTGCCAATGGCCAGGCAGCCATGATGCTCTCTGGACACTGGAGCCTTGTCACCCTTAAAGCCTCCGACAAAATCCAAGTCGAGGATCTTCACATTGCTCCGCCTCCAGTTGGTTCCTCCAACATGCCAGCGCCGCGAACCGTTCTCTACCAGTCTGGGCTTGCCATCAGCCGAGGCAGTCGAAACAAGGAAGCCGCTTGGAAATTTGTCACCTACATGACTAGCGCAGCCGTACAGCGAAGAATTCAAAAAACAGGCCTTGCCGTCTGCGGCAGAAAAGATGTGGCAGCAGAACTCGCAGACAGCCCCCAGACAAAAGCTTTTCTTAACCTCATTCCCTTAGGAAAATCACCATGGGGAAGCAAGGTTGTCGGTTACGATTTTGTTGAAACCGAAGGGACAAAGATGATGGAAGGCGTGCTGCAGGCAGGAATCGCACCGAAAGAGGCCCTAAGCCAGGCAGCAAAACGCATTGACCGCTATTTTGACGAGGCGAGATAATGGGCGCAAAGCGACTTGAAAAAAGCCAGACAATCTCTGGCTGGCTAATGGCTCTTCCCGCCTTAATCCATCTTTTTGTTTTCGCGCTGATTCCTATCGGAGTCACTTTGCTTCTCTCCTTTTTCGATTGGAATCTGCTCAAAGGTTCAAGGCCTTTTGTGGGTCTGGAAAACTATCAAAGAGTTTTTTCAAATGAAGGATTCTGGAAGGCAATGGGCAACAGCGGAATCTACACACTTTTTAGTGTGCCGCTGGGAATGGCTCTCGGTCTCTGCATTGCCCTAATGCTGGCAAAATGGATTAAAGCGGCTCCCTTTTTCCGGACGCTTTACTATCTTCCTGCCATTTCCAGCCAAGTTGCTATCGCCATGGTCTGGATTTACGTGTATCTTCCAGAACGAGGGCTGATCAACTCGGCCCTAGCCCTGGTCGGACTCCCTAATAACACAGATTTTCTAAATCAAGTTGGGTGGGCGATGGCAGCCCTTGTCTTTATGTCCATCTGGACAGGACTTGGTCCCAAAGTTGTTCTTTTTGGTGCTGGCCTGCTCAACATTCCAGAACCACTTTACGAAGCAGCCGAGTTGGATGGCGCCAGTGACAGAACCGTTTTTTGGAAGATAACTCTGCCCCTTTTAGCACCGACAACCCTCTTCGTCATGGTCACTTCTGTGCTGGGAGCCATGCAGCTTTTTACACCTGTTTATCTCATGACTAAAGGCGGGCCTCTTGATTCCACATCTATGGCAGGCTACTTTATCTACTCAGAAGCTTGGGTGAGCTTTAGGCTGGGCACAGCCTCCGCTCAATCCGTTCTTCTATTTGCTGTACTTTTAATAGTTTCTGTCATCCAATGGAAGATGATGAATCGCAGAATTGATGGGTGGGGAAATGGCTAAAAGCAGAAGAAAACCAGCAGATTGGGTCGGCCTTCTTGGCCTTATCTTGGTGGGGCTGTTTTTAACCGCTCCTTTTGTGTGGATGCTGCTTGTTTCGCTGCATCCATCTAAAGCACCAATTCCAATGGGGCTGGATATCATTCCTAAAGATCCTCAATGGGGGAACTACAGTTTTGTGCTTTTCATGCCAGAACTGCCTGTCTTTAGGTTCTTTCTTAACTCTGTTATTGTCTGTGCCTGTGTCGTTTTTGGCCAGCTTTTGGTAAGTTCTTTGGCTGCCTATTCGATGTCCCGGCTAAAGTTTAAGGGCAGAGATTCACTCTTTGCGTTATTCTTGGCCTCAATGATGTTTGCAGGAACGGTCACCCAGATTCCTGTCTTTCTTATGATGCGGGAATTTGGATGGCTTAACACCTACGCCGCCCTCATTGTCCCAGGATTATCCTCATCATTTTCGGTCTTCCTGCTAAGACAGTTCTTCCTGCAGATTCCTTTTGAACTAGATGAAGCCGCCAGAATAGATGGTGCAACCGATTTTGGCATCTGGTGGAAGGTTATTGTCCCCCTGGCCAAACCAGCCTTAGCTGCAGCCGGAGCCTTCTGCTTTTTCGCGGTCTGGACCGACTTCTTCTGGCCTCTGCTCAGCACCTCTTCAGTAGATATGAGAACGCTTGAAGTCGGCCTTAGCGTCTTTAAGAACTCATACGGAGGCACTAACTGGCCCATGCAGATGACTGCTGCCGTTATTGTGATGGTCCCCTGCCTGGTGGTCTTTTTGGCCTTTCAAAAACACTTTATTAAGGGCATTACCGCAGGTGCGGTTAAAGAGTAAAACGCAGCATGCTCCAACAATACAGTGTCAAACATGGATGAAGACCCTGATCGCCATGCTGAAGAATTGGCTTGCAGCGAAAAACCGCCGCAAGCCAATTCTTTTGCTTATAGTAACGAACCAGCGGACTTTTTGGGCAGTTCCAAAAGTCTCTGTCTAGAAGACAACCCGGCCCCCCTTCGCCCCGCAGGAATCATCCCAATCGGTTTCCATCGGTGCAGCCTCAAGGATTCAGAGATTACAGCCAATGAAAGCCTAGACCCCAGCCTTGGATAGACAAGGGCATCAGCCTGTTTGGGGGTTAAGACTCCTGCCGCCTACGCTCATGTAATCTACGCATCTAGTTCGGAAACCGAACGTTTTGAACTAGAGATTTAGACAGAGGGCACTTTCCATGCCTGAGCAAAATCTACCTCTGCCAAAACATCACCCGGACATCACTAAACTTCGGCAGCCTTACAATTTTTAGTGAGGCCGATGTGGCGCACCCAAAGCCAATGTCTGAGCTTGGTCTGACCAACTGATGGATGACGTGGCTAGGGGCAGCCGATACTATCCCCGTGGAGTCACCGCCGTTTTATGGCTGGAAGAGTAATCTCTTTCAAGCCTCGTCTTCTTTGAGCGCTGGTGAATCTGCAGATTCACCAGCGCTCAAACGCTCCAGACCTTCTTCCATAAACACAACCATAAAGTCTTTAACTTTCATTCCCCTCACAGTGGCCTGGGTTCGCAGTCTCTTATACAAGGCTTCAGGGACATCCAGATTGACTTTCATCAAATCAGTCTGACATGCCCTTCAACCCTCAATTGGAATCAAGTCTTAGGTGCCACTTGAGCTTTATCAGGGTCGTTGATCTTCTTGTTGAGATCCTCTCGATCAGCAGCCATTTCGTCCAAAGACTTTTCAGCGATTCTTACCGCCCCTTTGTAGCCATCAAGAGTGGGAATCAGCCCCCCAGCACTCAGCCTCGCAGCTGCATCTGCCGATGCCTTTGCGTACTGTGGAAGCCACTGAGCCTGGGCCGTCAAGAGCTCATCAGTCATCTGCCAAATCTCGGGAGGATCGCAGACGGCTCCGGTCAGGGGGTCCATCATCATAGCCTGTCTCAAAAGAGAGTCATCACCGTGAACAGCCGCCTCAACCGCCATTCTTTGAACAGAAATAGAAGCATTGCAGACAGCAGCACAGCCCAAGGGCAGGTCTCCCACTGGGGCCATGGAGATTCCATTCCTATCAGCGTAGCCAGGAGCCTCTATAATGCAGTCATCAGGAAGGTTGGCGATGCAGCCCTTATTCACACGGTTAAAGTGTCCCCGATAGATTCTGCCTGTCTCCAGTCCTTCCAGAATATAGCTTCCATGCTCCCTGCCTCTCTTGTCAGGCGAATACTCTAAAGGAGCTTCTGTCATCCAGTTGGGAAAATCATGTTCAAACCAGTTCCGGCCTTCTTTGCATACCCTCAGGTAGCCGCCTGTTTCTCCGTTTATCCAGCTTGAGACATCGATCCACTTCTCAATATCCTGCGGCCTCTTTCTGTACCAGGGAACATACTCGCTAAGGTGTCCGTTGCTCTCTGTGGAGTAAAAGCCGAATCTCCTGAGCATATCAATCCTCACCTTTTCGGTGCGGCTGTACTCCTCGTGTTTCTCAAAAGCCTTCAGTAGATCTTTGGTCAAGTCCCTGCCTTTGTGGCTTGCCTTTATGTACCAGGTTTGATGGTTGATTCCGGCACAGACAATATCAACTTCGTTCTGTGTTAGCCCAAAAAGACTGGCTATCTGCTGGTGCCCATGAATGACTCCGTGACATAGGCCAACGGTGTCTACTCCTCCATGCTTGGCACAGGCCCACGTCAGCATGGCCATAGGGTTTGAATAGTTAAGAAACAAGGCATCTGGAGCCGCCACTTCCCTTATATCCCGGCAGAAATCCAAGAGGACAGGGATTCCCCTTTGCGCGTACATTATTCCCCCTGGACCAAGCGTGTCTCCCACACACTGGTCAACTCCGTACCTTAGGGGGATGTCAATATCAGTCTGAAAAGCCTCAAGGCCTCCAACCCTCACAAAACTAAAAATGTACTTGGCCCCAGCAATCGCCTCCCGTCTATCCAAAGATCCTGTGGCAGTCGCGGCAATCTTGTTGTGGGCAATATCTCTCTGCACCAGCTGCAGAACCATGTTTAGGTTGTGCGGATTAATATCGTGAAATGCGAACTCGGCATCCTGCAGTTCTGGAACGCAGAGAATGTCGCGAACCATGGTTCGCGTGAATCCAACACTGCCCGCCCCTATGATGGCAATCTTTAGAGACATGACTTGAGTTTAGTCAATCCACAACTTTCCAACCCACGCTGCGCGCTCTGATCGATACAATAACCTGCTTGGGCTAGTGACCGATGTAAAAACCTTTGGTCAGTCACAATGAAATCTGATGGCGGGGAGCAGCGGAGAAGCCTGGCAGGAAATGGTCTTAAGGTCAATGCCTCCTCCCGACTGGCTGCAGAGGAGAGGAAACGGCGAAGACGTCATTGTTTCCAGCCGAGTTAGACATGCCCGATGTCTGACTGGCGCAAAATTCCCCAGCACTGCCACCCGCGAAGAACTCTTCGCTGTGAGAAAAAGGGTGGAAAAAGCTGCAGAAGTGTGCAGTCCCCGCCTGACCACACAAAGCAGGCTGAGCGAAGTTGAAAGGGACTACCTTATAGGCTGCCGCCTCATCTCCACTGATTTTCCTTACCGTGATGAGTCCGCCTGTCTCCTAATGGATCAGCCTCGCGGACTCTGCCTGATGGTCAATGAAGAAGACCACTTAAGGCTTCAGGCGGTGACTCCTGGCTTTGAAATAGAGGAGGCAGAGACCAAAGCAGAGAGCCTTTTAAAATGCCTGTCTGAAAGGCTGGATTTCGCCCGTCTGGCAGGCTGGGGCTTTCTTGCTGCTAGTCCTCAAAATGCAGGAGAAGGCAGAAGGCGGTCTATCCTGGCTCACCTCCCCGGACTAGATAGGACAGGGCAGATGCCCCGCGTTAAGAGCGCCTTGGAATCACGCGGGGTGGTGGTAAGGGGTGTCTACGGTGAAACCAGCCACCCAGTAGGAGCATTTTTCCAGATTTCTATGATCACTGGCTCACTGGCCGATTTTCGCGGCGCCTGCCTCTATCTTATTTCAGCAGAAAAAGAAGCGCGAAACTCGATAGCCAAAGAGATGATTCGCAAATGGGCGTGGGAAGCCAGAACCAGGCTTGTTGCCGCACCAGAGATAGAGACTGCCGAAGCGATTCGCAGCCTCTCCCTGGTGCGGTGGGGACGAGCCGAAGGACTGCCATCCCTGCCAGGCACGTTGAAAGAGATTGATAAGGCTATTGCTCTTTTAGAACTGCAGGGGACTCCTGATGTTCGATCTGCCGCCAGATTAAGAGCCGCGGGGATTCGCCGCATGATAGAAACGGCAGAAAGGGCGAGCTGATTCCGCACAATTTTCCCTTCTCATCATCCTTTGATAGCTACAATAGAAGGCTTAATGCCCTTAATCACCAAAGTCGGTAGAAAATCACTCAGGGCCAAACTGGCTTTGGGTGTTATCTACGGTCTTTTGATTATCGGATCTGTCACCACTCTCTATCCGTTTCTAATGATGGGGGCTATCGGATTGACTGGCCCCAGCGACCAAAATGACAACCGCCTGATTCCTCTTTATCTCACTAATGACCAGGCATTGTTTGAGAAATACCGAGACGATAAGTACGGAGGCGACCAGATCAGGATGGCCTCTTTCACTCTGGGCGTCAATACAAGCTTAAAAGAAGCAGAACGAGACGCGAGTGAGATTGAGTTCTGGGACAAAACCCTAACCGACCTTCCACCCGAAAAATGGCTGGCTGGCTTTCGAACAAGGTCAGCCCAGGTTTCCTCCCGGCTTAGCTCTCAGTGGCAGAAGTTCCTCAAAGCCAAATACGGGAGTCTTGATAAAGTCAATCAGACCTTTAATGAGGTGAACCCCGCTTTTCCAAGGATTCAAGCTCCTGCCGAACCCCTTGATCGGCCCGGCTGGAATCCCAAAAAAGGAGTCAAATGGAACGACTGGATAGAGTTCAAAAAAACTCTTCCAGCCGAGTTCCGCATACCAATTACAGGAACCTGGATGTGGCAGGAGTTTCTGCGAACCAAGTACCGCAACCAGATCGCCGCCATCCCGCCTGAGCTTTCTGCCGGGGCAGGCCTGATTGAAGAAATACCCTTCAAGACGATTGATGCGGCTGACAAAAGCTTAAAAGATGAGTTCCTCAAAACATGGCGTCTCGGTTCGATAAATGAACTTCTTGAGCTAAAACATGGCTACAGACTCCCCTTAGTGGCTTACGAGGCAGACCATCTTATCAAGGAAAAGAAAGAAATCCGACGGGAGTTTGCCACTCGAAACTACACTTATGTTTTCGATTTTATCGCTCTCAATGGTCGTGCGCTTTGGAACACGTTCCTCTTCTGCGCTCTCGCCGTCCTCACTCAGCTTATTGTCAATCCCTTATGCGCCTACGCGCTTTCGCGCCACTCCCTGCCCATTACATCAAACATCCTCCTGTTTCTTTTAGCAGCCATGGCCTTCCCTGCCGAAGTCGCCATGATTCCCTCCTTTCTCCTGCTGAAAGATCTGGGGCTGCTCAATACCTTTGCGGCTCTGGTTCTCCCCACAGCAGCCAGTGGATTCATGATCTTTCTGCTCAAGGGCTTTTTCGACTCTCTTCCGAGGGAGATTTTTGAATCAGCCCAGATAGATGGAGCCACAGACTGGCTGATGCTGCTGAAAATGGCTCTGCCTCTCTGCCGTCCTGTTCTTGGATACTTGGCGCTGCTGGCCTTTATGGGAGCCTACGGCAGCTTTCTTTTCGCATTTCTGGTCGCACAAAAACAGGAAATGTGGACCCTGATGGTCTTTATCTTCCAGATGCAGGGCTACGCGCCAAAAGCGGTTATGATGGCAGCTCTGACACTGGCGGCGGTTCCGACCCTCCTTGTCTTTCTCGCCGCTCAAAGAACGATCATGAAAGGCATCATTCTGCCTTCGGAAAGATAGAAGTCCCCCCTCCACAAGACCCCGTGATGACACAGGGTCTGGCGGGGTAACGTTTATTTCAACATGGGTCAGCATCTCGCCTGTTTCAAAGCCTACGACGTTCGCGGCAAGGTCCCTTCGGAGCTAAACCCCGAGATCGCCCAAGCTATTGGCCGCGCCTATGCCAAGCGTACAGGAGCCAAGAAAGTAGCCATTGGCTTCGACATCCGTCTCAGCGGACCAGAACTGGCTGAAGCCATGACTCGGGGACTCAACGCGGAAGGATGCCAGGTCATCAACCTTGGCATGGTAGGAACCGAGATGGTCTACTTTGCCACACCCCATTACGGGCTTGATGGCGGAGTGATGATTACGGCCAGCCACAACCCGCCTGAATACAACGGCATGAAGATGGTGCGCCAGGAAAGCCGTCCCATAAGCGGCGACACTGGCCTGCTGGAAATTGAAGAAGACACAGCCGCTCTAATAGGCGAAGAACTCCCCCCCAGCACCGCGCCAGCCACCGAATCCATCAATGCCTACGAGGCATTTGTCAAGCATCTTCTCCACATCTGTCCCCCCGAGCTGCTGGGCGACCACAAGGTGCTGGCCAGCCCCGGCAATGGCGCAGCCGGAGTCGCTATGGAAGCTTTGATGCCCCACCTGCCTCTGCAGGTGACAAGGATGATGTTTGAGCCAGACGGCACCTTTCCCAACGGAGTGCCGAACCCCATTCTGCACGAGAGCCGAGCCCCAGTAGAAGCGGAAATGAAGACAGGCAGGTACGACCTTGCTGTCGCATGGGATGGAGACTATGACCGCTGCTTCTTCCTTGACGAAACCGGGCTCTTTATTGAGGGCTACTATCTGGTCGGGCTTCTTAGTCAAGCCCTGCTTGCCGACAACCCTGGCGAAACCATCATTTATGATCCACGCCTTACCTGGAACACCCTCGAAGTCGTGGAACGCATGAAGGGAAGGGCCGTGATGTGCAAATCGGGTCATGCCTTTATTAAGGAAAAAATGAGGGCAGAGAACGCCATCTACGGAGGCGAAATGAGCGCCCACCACTACTTCCGAAGCCATTGGTACTGCGACAGCGGCATGATTCCCATGCTGCTGCTGCTTAAGCTGATGAAGCAGACGGGTCAGACCTTGGGAGAACTGGTAAGAGATATGATGGCCAAGTTCCCCTGCAGCGGTGAAGTCAACAGCACAGTCGAAAGTGTTCCGGATGTTCTTGCTGCCATAGAGGAAAAGTACAAAGATGGCGAGATCAGCCGAATTGACGGCTTGAGCGTTGAGTTCCCTGAATGGAGATTCAACCTGAGAGGCAGCAATACAGAACCAGTGATCCGCCTTAACGTTGAGGCTCGCGGCAGTTCTCAGCTGGTTGAAGATAAAACCGCAGAGCTGCTTTCCATCATTAGAGCCTAAAGGCTTTCATCTCCAAAAACAGCCAGTGCCCCGCCAGATAAATCTGGGGGGCCCTGCTGCTTTCGAAGGGAGTCAGGATGATGCTTGACCTATCTGGTGGTTCAAATGGCCATGCGGCTGAATCTCCTTTATATTAAGTCAGTTTTCCACGGTCGATCCAAAAATCGAGGGCAGTTTTCCACACCTAAAATTTGAACTGGTAAAGAAAATAACCCCAAACCTGATTTGCGGCCCTGCCCCCCACCTGACGGGAGACAAAAGCGCCTGGCTGAAATACGCCAATGCCCGTGGCAAAAAGGTCTCTCTTGGTTGGGGTGTAAAAAGCTTCCAGCTGCAGCGCTCTTCCCACCTGTCCACCCGAGTTCCCTGTGGAGTCTATAAAGGCCCCTCCGCCATGCCGGTTGGCAGAGCCGTTCATGCCATACCAAGCATCCCTGTTATCCTGCAGCCCCAGCACGCTCAGTCTGCCAACAAGGCGAACTTTGTCCTCAGCCTGCCATTCTGCGCCAAGCGTCAGTTCCTTTAGGTTGCGGTATCCAATCATCGACCTCATGCCATAGCTGGGTTCTGGGTTCTGATAAAGCTGGTCAAAGGTGCCGATCTTGGGGCCAGATCCACCCGAGACAATGCTGGCTTCGGCAAAGGTCTTCAGCCTTCTGCCTGCCTCCTTGTCAAGCCTCCCGGTTATGGCCCAAGCAGCATGATCCCTCCCTTCGTTTTTGCCCCATTGAACCGATCCTTCCAGACTAAAATCGAAGCCTAATGCTTCTCCAGAGTAGATGTGGTTGAGGGTAAAGGTCTCTGACTTCAGCACCGGCCTTTCATTGACTCGATAGATCAACGAACTCAAGCCCAGCCTGTTCTTGTTTGAAGCCAAGCCCAGGGTCATCTGCTTATTGCTGGGATTATTTGTGGACTCTTTAAACCCGGCCAGTTCCCAATCACGGTAGTTCAGCCTCAGACCTTCGAAAGTGCGGCCTAGGTTCCCCCACCCAGTCGAACTGCTGACCAGCTTGGCATTGCCCAGAATATAAGTCTGACGGCCAATAACCATGTTCCAGTCGCCAAATCTCTGCTCCCAGTTAAGCAGGGTCAAGTCGCTGTTGTGGGTGACTGTGTCTCCGCCTGGCCGAAGGGCTTCTGCGTAGCCCAGCTGCCACCTTAAGGTCAGCTTTCCACCATCCTTCTGCTTGGCAGTAAAGCCCAGTCTGGTGCGAAACTGCAGGTCAGTCACATTGTCCGACCTGGGTTCAAAAAAGTCTCGGTCAAGCCTCCTTTCCCACCTCGCCCTGTGCTCAAACTGAGGGGTGAGATCGAAAGAACCTAGGGTCACGGGAGCATCGGCAAGTGGCATTTATCTGTTAAGAACCGAGAACTTTCTCAATTCTTAACAGATTCTTTACAGTTTAACTCCCTCTGGTCAGGGCCGACCCAGTGACAGCTGGCATAGGGTCAATCCAAACAACCCATAGACTTAAGATCAGATTCCACAATCCCGGCATTATGGAATGCCCCATAGGCAATGAAAATTTCTAATGCTTCCTTCAAATGGCTGCAGGCTCTAACCTTATCCCCCTGGTTACGGGCAAGCCGTGCTCTGGAGACAGCGACATTGGCTCTTCCCAGGGGGGATCCTGACTGCTCATAAAGAATGTCGGCCTTTATCCAGAGTTCTTCTGCCTCACTGTTTCTTCCCTCTCGATATCTCAGGTCTCCTAAGCTTAATGCGACATTGCCTCTTCCTTGGGGATCTCCTGCCTGCACAAAAAAACTGTCTGCTTTTTGCCAGAGGTCTTCTGCCTCCCTGTTTCTTCCCTCAAGATATCTCAGGTCTCCCAGGCTTCTTGCGACATTGCCTCTTCCCAGGGGGGATCCTGACTGCTCATAAAAAATGTCGGCCTTTATCCAGAGTTCTTCTGCCTCCCTGTCTCTTCCCTCTCTATATTTCAGTTCTCCCAGGCAATGTGCGACCTTGCCTCTTCGATGAGGGTCACCTGACTGCTCGTAAAGACTGTCTGCTTTTTCCCAAAGTTCTTCTGCCTCCCTGTTTCTTCCCTCTTTAAATCTGAGGTCTCCTAATCTTTTTGCTACATCACATCTGCCCAGGGGGGACCCTGACTGCACAAAAAAACTGTCTGCTTTTTGCCAGAGTTCTTCTGCCTCCCTGTCTCTTCCCTCTCGATATCTGAGACCTCCCAAGCTTAATGCGACATGGCCTCTTCCCTGGGGATCTCCTAACAGTTCGTAAAGACTGTCGGCCTTTATCCAG
>CAZSIM010000002.1:272366-416031 GCA_964607175.1 uncultured Fimbriimonadaceae bacterium | reverse complement strand
TCCCTGTTTCTTCCCTCTCGATATTTCAGGTCTCCCAAGCTTAATGCGACATTGCCTCTTCCCAGGGGGGATCCTGACTGCTCGTAAAGACTGTCGGCCTTTATCCAGAGTTCTTCTGCCTCACTGTTTCTTCCCTCTAGACATCTCAGGTTTCCAAGGCTACATGCGACATTGCCTCTTCCCTGGGGATCTCCTAACAGTTCGTAAAGACTGTCGGCCTTTATCCAGAGTTCTTCTGCCTCCCTGTTTCTTCCCTCTCGATATTTCAGGTCTCCCAAGCTTAATGCGACATTGCTTCTCCCCAGGGGGGATCCAGACTGCTCGTAAAGACTGTCGGCTTTTATCCAGAGTTCTTCTGCCTCACTGTTTCTTCCCTCTCGATATCTCAGGTCTCCCAGGCTAGATGCGACATTGCCTCTGCCCTGGAGGGATCCTGACTGCTCATAAAAACTATCTGCTTTTTGCCAGAGTTCTTCAGCCTCACTGTGTCTTCCCTCTCGATATCTCAGGTTTCCCAAGCTTTTTGCGACATTGGCTCTTCCCTGGGGGGATCCTGACTGCTCAAAAAAACTATCTGCTTTTTGCCAAAGCTCTTCTGCCTCACTGTTTCTTCCCTCTCGATATCTCAGGTCTCCCAGGCTTGCTGCGACATTGCCTCTGCCCTGGGGATCTCCCGACTGCTCAAAAAGACGGTCTGCCTTTTGCCAAAGCCCTTCTGCCTCACTGTTTCTTCCCTCTCGATATCTCAGGTTTCCCAAGCTTTTTGCGACATTGCCTCTTCCCTGGGGGGATCCTGATAGCTCGTAAAACCTGTCTGCCTTTTGCCAAAGCCCTTCTGCCTCCCTGTGTCTTCCCTCTCGATATCTCAGGTTTCCCAAGCTTTTTGCGACATTGGCTCTTCCCTGGGGGGATCCTGACTGCTCAAAAAAACTATCTGCTTTTTGCCAAAGCTCTTCTGCCTCACTGTTTCTTCCCTTTCCAAAAGCTTGATCACCACTTAACTGACAGCCGAGCGCCTTAAGCCTCTCTGTCGAGCCAAGATCGCTGAGCCTTATAAACAAGCTTAGGCCAGGATGATTCCATGAATAAGGAACGAGTGCCTTTATTCGGTCAATGACCTCCGATTTATTATCACCTTCTCCTTGAGCCATAATGAGAGCCTCTTCCCACAGCTTCTCGGTCGCGGCAAGTCGACAGAAATCATTGGGTGTCAAGGGAGGCTGAGTTTCCTTCAAACCCCATTGGATAAAGCGCTTCTTCGCTTCAAGCCGTTCGTCGTGAAACTCATCCAGTTTCTGCTTGACAAAGGCCCAAGCTGCCCTATGAAGAAAAATGTATTCAGCTTCACTGCCACAGACTAAGTCATTTCTTTTCTTGAGCCTCGTAGACTGAATAAGGGCTGTTTGAATTGAGCCATCATCGGGCAGTACTTCGTTTCCTGCCAGGAATGGCCAGGGGGCTGGCATGATTCCGCAGGCTCTAAGCCCCTTTTTCTCCTGATCATTCAGAAGGTTGTAGCTGAAAAGCAGGGATGCCTGGATGGAGGCATGACGTACTCTGCCCGCCATGTCGTCAGGGACAGCTTGGCCTCCTGCATTCAAAATCAGAGCAGTACCCTTCTCTATGTCATCAGCCACTTCTTCAACAGTTAGGAAACTATTGTTCAGGGGAACTGCCCCGGCGAGTTCTATTGAAAGAGGAATAAAATCACAGGCCTTGGCAAGCCGTTCAAAATCTGCACAAGGGGCAGCTTTCCCCCCATTCTCCAGCCATCTCGATTTTAAGAGTTCCTCCGCCTCCTTAGGCTTCATTCCATCATCAAGGCTGACTTCTCTTATCCCCCTCATCACAGGAGGCCTGTCTCTAGAGGTAACAAGGATGGTCCATTCAGGGGCGATTCTAAAGATTTCAATCAAAACTTCGCAGCAGTCCTGAGGGTCATTTTTATCCTGAGGATTAAGAGGCTCCCAGTTATCTAGAACAAGCAGAGCGCGAGGACAGATAGCAGCAAAAGCCGTCAGCGCTGCCGTAAAACCTTTGCTAAAACTGCCAACATTACGAATATAGGCATCCAGTTCATCCTTAAAACCGAGTCCTTCTGCGATCTGCTCACACAATGTCCGGGCAAGTTCAGGAAGACGCTTCTTTCTCAAGCGCGCACTCGATGATCCCTCCTGCTCGCAAAGGAGTGCCGCCTCTTTATCTGAAAGAACATCAACCGCGATGGAGACCCAGGCAGATTTTTGGAAAAGACCTGAAATTTGGAGAGCTATTTCTGAGGCAAGCCTGGTTTTGCCAGTTCCCCCCTCTCCTAAGATCACAGTAATAGGAGAGGGGGCATTAGGGTCTGCCCCTGCCTTCAAAGAGGCCAAAACTTCCTTCTGCTTTTCTGGCCTCTCGATATAAAGACCCGAGCTTCGGGTGTAAAAGTCAGGCAGCCAAGGCGACTTTGGCCTGCCCTTGCTGACACCAGACCACAGCCATTCATGAAGCTTTTCTGCTTCGGAAAAGTCTTTTAGGTTCTGCAGCGGATGATCTGACTTCCACTGAGAGGCACTGCCAACTGAGGTTCCTTGACCCTCAAATGCCCAATTGCTGACCAAAATCTGATCATCTTGGGTTATTGATAAAATCCTGGCTGCCTTCGCGACCTCTGGATAACCCTGGTTATTGAAATAGATAAAGGAAGAGCTGTAACTTTCATTGATTCTCTCTGCCTCAGCTTTATCTGCAGCCTGGACAACCAAGGTTTCACAGATAGAGGGAGCCAGGTGAACTGCTCCCCTTAACTGTCCTCCCGACTGCTTCACTTGGTCAATGATCTCTTCGCAAGCCTCAACTGCCGAAGCAAGGTCTGGGAGAAGGCAGAGGAAGCCATCGCCTGTGTACTGGCCAACAGCTCCCTTTCTGGTCCTTACAGCCTTCAGAGTGGCCTCAATCATGAGGAGTCGTTCTTTGCTGGCCTCTTGAGGGTTTTGTATAGCTCGTCTCGTTGAACCGACTAAATCAGTAAACAGAAGATAATCTAGATTCATAACAGTTAAAAGAAAAGGGTATCGCCAGCAGCAAAAATAATAAGTGTGAGGCCCAGCCCCAATCCTACAATAATATACTTTGCTGCTGTCCTTATTCTGGCTGCCTTATTTTCTGTGATGGCGGCATTTTCTACAATCTGGTCTGCCAGATCTTTTAGAAGCGCTTCTTTGGCAAGAGCTGACATCCGCAAGTACCAAGTTTTAGATTGAGGAGGGGCTTGCGGGTGAGGCCTTGATGAAAAGGCAATATCACTGAAGTAAATCATCGAATCCTGCCTTGCATCTGCCTTGCCATGAGTATCCGGCCAGCCCTGCAGGAATCTGGCTGACTTGGTTGGACTTATCAGCACGATGATCTGCGCGATAGCCAAGATGAGCAGAATTGCAGCCGCGATAACAAGCATGAACTGGACATAAAGCGGCCACTCAATGACAGTTTCCGGCTTTACTTGACCAGCCAACTCTTTAACATAAGCTCCGGCCAAGGCGGCCCCGGCTGCTGCAACGGTCAGCAGACCGGCTGGTTTGAAATCGAGATGACGGCTAAAGCTGACATTGACATCCAAAATTTTCCATGCGGCTTCAATCTGTTCGTCAATATCCATTGCCTCAGGTTCAACCACCTGACTGGCCGCAGGGTCCAGCCCTGCAGCATCGACTACTGGCTTCGACTCTTGAGGAGTTGACATTTTTTCCATCACCTTTTATGCTGAGCAGCAGGGGCAGACTTTTTGCGGCTGCCCCTATGAACACCTACCTGTATAAGGGACCGTAGGTTTGGCAGGCAAGATAATCTGCGGCCTGCATGTCCATCGCTCCAAAGCGGGTCCAGGTTGATGGGCGGTAGATTTCGCCAGAATCTACATTGTGCATATCAACCGGAATCCTTAGCATGGAGGCCAAGGTGATAAGGTCTGCGCCTCTGTGGCCAACTGAGATTGCTCCATGGTTCGCCCCCCATGCCGCCATCACAGAATAGACATCACTATAGGGGCCAGAGCCTGTGAGACGAGGGACAAACCAGGTTGTGGGCCAGGTTGGATTCGTTCTCTCATCAAGCACATCATGAACCTCGCTCGGCAGTTCTAGAGTCCAGCCTTCGGCAATCTGCAGAACTGGCCCCAGACCACCAACCAGATTGATGCGGGCCATAGTGCAGGGCAGCCCTCCCTTGGTTTTGAACCGAGTTGACCAGCCGCCAGCGGGGAAATAGCCTCGATCGCTGGCATGCCAGGTTGTCGCCTTTAAGCTCGCTTCTGTGTCAGCCTCTGTCATTTCATGCCAGGGCTTGATTCCCTCTTCTCCGCTGACTCCGGTCCAATCCAGAGCGGCAGGTCCTGAGTTGATGAGGTGCAGGAACCCGCCAGCGGCCTCGTCTGTGGGTCGCCATCCCGTCACTCTTTCGACAGCATCTGGTGACCAGTAAGTCCGAACATCGGCAAAAAGCTGAGCCGTGCCTGACATAAGAAAGCCTAGCAGCATTGTGACGGCGTTAAGACTGTCGTTTTCTGTGGCAAAAGTGTAGGGCATTCTCACACCGCTCCAATCAAAGCTGCTTGTGAGAATGGCCTCCATAAAGTCGCCATTCGGAAAATGATCTGTCCACTGCCTTTGGCCCTGGAATCCACCGGCCAAGGCATTGTGCCCTCGTGCCTGTTCGGGATAGCCGAGTTCCTCCAGCTTTTTATTCCCAACCATCAGATCTCGGGCAATCAGGGTCATTGCGACCGAATCGCTCCAATCTTGATCCTTCTCCTCCCTGCTTCTTCGTTTCGATTCATCGTTAAGATCAAAGCCTTCGGTGCAGGAAGCCTTAACCCAGGCCAGAGCCTCGGCGTGCTCATCCTTATCGTAAATTCCCGACTTCATGCGGCCAGCAACCTCAGCCATATCGACCGATTCCACCCTCATGCCCAGATACTGTTCAAAAAAGCTGGCATCAACTCGCGAACCTGCGATTCCCATTGAGGTTCCGCCTAAGGCAAGATAGCTGGTGCCCTTCATTGTAGCAACAGCGATTCCCGCACGAACAAAACGAAGAATCTTCTCCGCCACGTCATCAGGAATCGTCCCATCCCCCAAGTCTTGAACATCACGCCCATAGATTCCAAAGGCCGGCCTGCCCATCTGGCTATGGCCAGACAAGGCAGCTGCAAGGTAAACAGCTCCTGGTCTTTGGGTGCCGTTGAATCCCCAAATCGCCTTTGGGCGAACAGGGTCCATATCGACTGTTTCAGTTCCGTAGCACCAGCAGGGAGTAACAGTCAAGGTCAAGCCGACTCCATGAGCTGTAAAAAGCTCTTCGGCACGACAGGATTCCATGGTTCCCCCGATACAGAAATCGGGCACAACACATTCAACTGGCTCGCCTGTGCTGTGCTTAAGGGTGGAACTGATTAGAAGGGCAGCAGCTTGAGCCATGGCAAGAGTCGGCTCTTCCAGGCTCTCTCTTACTCCGCCATAACGGCCATCAATGGCAGGACGAATCCCAACTTTGGGAAGGGGGTTGGCCAGTCTGCTGGCATGGTCGGAAGCGGGCTGAAATGACATGCGTTGACCTTGCCTCTTTTAGCAGATTTTCTGCTAATCGGCCCCTTGATCATAGCCCAGATTCCCCTTATGCGGGCTCCTCCAAGAACCTCAAAGGCTTAGAAAACGTCCGATAGAACAATGGGACCCCTTCTTGCTTTGGCCTTGGCGACAGCTGAGTACAAAATTGAACCTGCAGCCAAACATGCCTATGTGATGGATGCAGAGTTCAACGGATTTCTTCCGATACTTGGCGGCAACGAAGGCAAGGCGGAAATTCGCATGGGAATTGCGGTTGAAGGCGAATCTAGAACAGAAAATGAGCTGAAGATTTCAAGCGAGATTTCTGCCTTTTCCATAAAGTTTAACGGGGCTCCCCTTCCCCTTGGGCTTGATGCAGTGCAGGATTTCTTCCCTAAGGCCACTGTCACCCTTAACAGGCAGGGCAAGGTGCTGGCCAATACAGCCCCAAACACTCCCCTCCCTGTCCGGCTCCCTGGTCTTGACCCCAGGCGGATGCCAGACATCACCTTTGTTCCCCTCGAATTTTCAAGCGATGAAGTCAAGCCTGGCTTGACATGGAAATTTGAAAGGGACTTTTCAGGAGCTCCCTTAGCCTACAGCTGCCGGGTCGAATCAGTTGAAGGTGATGTAGCAGCCCTTTCTATAGCTGTCAAACAGGAGTTCACTGCCCTTGAAAACGAAGGACTGGAAGTCGTAAAGAAGGAGGAAGATGCAGTCGCCTCGGTCAAGACTATCATGACTGGCGAAGGCAAAGTCTGGTTCAACCTTACAGGCGGCTACGCTCTTGGTTCAGAAATGCAGAACCTTGCCGTCAGCACGGTCACTCCGCTTAAACAGGGCAAAAAGAGTGAAAGACGTCTCACCACGCGCCTCAACGTGGCAAGGTCTGGCTTTACGATTCCTAAAACGGCCGCCCCAAAAACAAGCACAGATGCTCCACCGTCAAAGGCAGCGGCTCCTGCAAAACCTGCTCCCCTCCAAACCGGGTCGGCTCCTCTTAACCAGGCCATAGGATTTATCCAATCAGGCTGGGATTGGGCTGGTCAGCAGATTGGCTCATGGTGGAGTTCACTCCAGGGATGGCGTTTTGCTGCTGCGCTTGCCGTCAGCCAGATTCCTATGCTCGGGCCAAGTCTTGCCAAGGGACTGATCAAAGGCTGACCAGTTCGGCTTCTGATTCGGCCCTTCTGGCAGCCGACTCAACAAGGGTTTTTGCCTTCTCGTCTGGGGTCATGTTTGACCAAGCCGCGATTTCCTTGATCGTCCTGAAACACCCTTCGCAGACTGAATTCTTTCCAAGCCTGCACAGTCTGGTGCAGGGAGACTGAGGCTCAAGACAGCTGCTGCAGTCGCCACAGCACCCCTTACCTGCCTCATTCATCTGCATGGAATCACGACTGCCCTCCAGACAGATAGCCTGGAAGACAAGGTAATGGTAGCCTACGCCAGCCCCTGCAAACGGCTAAGGCCTCATTTGCTTAAGGCACCGAGAACCTTTCAATGTGCAGCGGGGACGAATAAAGGGTTGATTTCGGTCTCATGTGAGACTGTATAAACAATAGGGATCTGATTCATGAAACCGAAAACTCTTTTAGCCGAATTCATCGGTGTCTTCGCTCTCTGCTTCTTTGGCGTCATGGCGGTTTACAACCTTCAAGACCAATCTTCAGGGCTTCTTGGCATCGGGCTGGCCTTCGGCGTAGCCATCATGGTCTGTGTCTCTGCCCTGGGCGCCATTTCTGGCGGACACTTTAACCCAGCCGTTTCTCTCGGACTCTTGATCGCCAAAAAGATTGATGTCCAGACCTTCATCTCATACTGCATCATCCAGGTGATTGGAGGTGTGGCCGGCGCAGGAGCCGCTGCTGTTCTGGTGCCAGGCACTAGAGGAGTCGCCGTCCCTGGGCCTGACGGTGGAGCATCTGCCTTTGCCGTTGTCGGATTAGAGTGTATTGCCACATTTTTTCTGATGCTCGCCGTTTTCGGCACTGCGGTAGATAAAAGATCAGCCAAAGTCGGCGGCCTCTATATTGGTCTCATTATCGCTTTCGGCATTATTGCTATTGGCCCCTATACAGGTGGAGCCCTGAACCCTGCCCGCTACTTTGGACCGGCCATTGTTGCCGGAAACCTCAAAGACTTTTGGATCTACATTCTAGGACCATGTGTGGGCGCCATGCTGGCAACCTTTGCATGGCTTATTTTCTTTGACGAAGAAACGGCAAAAAGCTAATCTGCAGGTCTCTTGGGCCGCTCCAACGCGTTCCAAGAGATTTATGAAAAGTTATCCTGCCCGGGACAAATCACGTAAACTGGGGCCTCTGGCTCTAGGAAGTTATCCACAGCTGACGATTTACTTCGGGATCGGAAGGTGGTGATTTGGGTTAGAATTTGCTTTGTAAAGACCTTTCTGCTAAAGCCTTCGGAGTTCCCCACAGAGTTTTCCACAGGCCAGAAATGGAGGCCTAAAATCTGCACAAAACAAATCTTTAGGAGAAAAAGCTCAAAAGGGGCTTTAGTTTTTCCATATCCCTCCGAGGATTCCCCACAGGAGATCCCAGCAATCTTGCTGGTTTCTTCTAAACCCTGAGAGGGGAGCCAAAAGTGAGCTTTAGAATCAACACCAATATTTCCTCGCTGAACGCGCTGAGGAACCTACAGACGACTGACAATCGAATGCAGGCTGTCACCACCAGGCTGAGCACTGGCCTAAGGATTAACTCTGCCAGCGAAGACCCTGCCGGCATGGTCATTTCTGAAGGAATGAGATCTCAGATCAACGGAATTCAGCAGGCTGTTAGAAATGCCCAAGATGCCGTTAACATGATGAAGACCGCCGAAGGGGCATTGGATGAAGTGCAGGGAATTCTGCGGAATCTCAAAGCTCTGGCCGTCCACTCTGCCAACACTGGGGTTGTGGATGCCAACCAGCTGAGAGCCAATCAGCAGACCTATCGCAACGCCATCGAATCGATCAACAAGATCGCCGAGCACACCCAATGGGGCACCAAAAAGCTCCTTAATGGCGCAGCCGGAACCAGCATTGGCATCACCAGACAGGATCTTGTACAGAGCCTGTACCTGGGCAACACCATTGGCGGAAAGATCATGGCTGATGGCAATGTGACAATGGCTCAGACACAGGCTGCTGCCCAAACAACAACAGGATCACTCGCCAACACTTTCGCCGATCCATCCACCTCTGTCAACCCCGGAACAGTTGTCATTAACGGCGTGACCATTACGGTCAATGCAGGCGAAACTCTTTCTGGCCTCGTTTCGAAGATTAACGAAAGATCGGGGGATTCTGGCGTCACCGCCAACATCACAGGCTCTGGCCCCTACTCAGTCAGCCTGACATCAACCAAATTTGGCTCCAAGTTCGGAATTCAGTACGCCGAGTCGGCCAACATCCTAAACAACAATCAGACTGCCACTGGCACAGGCGGACAGGATGCTGTTTATCAAATCACAACCAATATTCAAGGCGGAGGCACAGCAACAGAAACCTTTACCGGCGGTCAAGGCCCGAATGTTGAT
The DNA here is from genome assembly GCA_964607175.1 of uncultured Fimbriimonadaceae bacterium. Classification (GTDB taxonomy): domain Bacteria; phylum Armatimonadota; class Fimbriimonadia; order Fimbriimonadales; family Fimbriimonadaceae; genus JAKRSE01. The sequence goes on along the minus strand of CAZSIM010000002.1, from coordinate 406,903 downwards.
GGATTAACCCTCACATCGCCAGGCGGCGGCAGGCTCATTGTTTCTGCCACGGGCAACGCAACCCCAGCCTCAGCCACCATCGGCGTTGTCAAGGTAGGCACCATGAAGTTCCAGCTTGGCGCCAACTCAGAGCAGTCCTCTGCATTCGCCATGCCCAGCATTGCGGCAGACAAGCTAGGAACATCTGTCTTTACTTCAGAAAGCCTTTCCAGCATCGACCTGACAAACCAAGAAGGCGCGACAAAAGCTATTGATATAGTTGATGCCGCCATCAACGAACTGGCAATGCTGCGAGGCGACATGGGTTCCTTCCAGGCCAACTTCCTGGAAAGCACCATGAGATCTCTGGCCGTAGCTGAGGAAAACTTGACAGCCAGCGAAAGCGCCATTCGAGATGCAGATATGGCGAAGGAGATGACGGAGTTCACGAAGATTCAGATTCTGCGACAGAGCGGCATGTCCATTCTCGCCCAGGCAAACCAGTCTCAGCAGAGCGTTCTTTCACTGCTGCAGGGCGGATAGCCTTAACCCAATAAAGACTCACAGGGCCCGGCTCTCTTATACAAGAGGCCGGGCCTGGCTTTTTTTGAGGACCATAATCTTTAGTGCCTATCTGGGGAGTGGTCAACCAAAAAGGAGGAGTCGGCAAAACGACAACCTCGGTTAATCTTGCCGCAGGCTTGGCCCAAGATGGCCACAGAGTTCTTTTGATAGACGCCGACCCACAAGGGAACAGCACAACAGGCTTCGGCATCGATAAAAGTCAGGTGACAGCCACTCTCTACGATGTTTTTCACCGTGTGATCGAAAACCCAGATGATCCTGAAGGCCTTGCATCTGCGATCATCAAACTAGGACAGGGACAGCCAGATGTCCTCCCCGCCACCCTGGATGTTGCAGGATCAGATGCCCTGCTGCTCAACGCAGTCGGCAAAGAAATGATACTAAAGGATGCTTTAGCGCCAATTCTTGAAAATTACGATGTGATTTTGATCGATGCTCCCCCCAGCCTTGGCATCTTGACGATCAACATTTTAGCTGCTGCCGATGAGCTGATTGTGCCTATGCAGTGCGAGTTTTATGCCCTCGAAGGCTTAAGCCACCTGATGAAAACCACAGAGATGGTGCGTCGAAGGATCAATCCACGTCTAAAGGTAGGTCGAGTCATCTTGACGATGTTCGACACAAGGAGTCGGCTGAGCCATCAGGTTGCGGCAGAATTAGAGCAGCATTTCCCAGGAAAAGTGGCAAAAACGGTCATTCCTAGAAATGTTCGGTTAAGCGAAGCACCCGGCTTTGGCCGCCCGGCTGTTCATCTTTTTCCCTCTTCGCGAGGGTCTACTGCCTATAGGGCACTGGCACAGGAGTTAATGATTAAGTGAGACGCGCATTAGGAAGAGGACTTTCTCAGCTCTTGGGAGAGGCAGCCGAGGAAACCACCCTCACCACCCTGCCCCTTACCTCGATTGTGCCCAATACAAGGCAGCCGCGAAGACACTTTGATGAAGATGCTCTCAGGGACCTTGCTGCTTCAATAAAGGAAGTGGGGGTGCTGCAGCCCCTGCTCGTTCGCCCCATTGGCGATGGCGAATACGAACTGATTGCAGGCGAACGCAGACTCCGCGCCTCTCAAATGGCAGGTCTAGATGAAGTCCCTGTTGTTATCAGAAGCACAGAAGATCAGGCCTCGCTGGAACTCGCAATTATAGAAAACCTGCAGCGGGAAGATATTTCTGCAATCGAAAGCGCCAAGGCTTTTCATGGCTTGATTTCAGAATTCAGTCTGACCCAGGAAGAAGTGGCCAAAAAAGTCGGCAAGTCTCGCACTGCCATTGCCAACACACTTAGGCTTCTTCAGCTGCCAGACGAAGTCCAGTCTGCTCTGCAGGAAGGTCAGATTTCCGAAGGACACGGGCGAGCTCTTCTAACTGCCATCGACAAAGAACGTCAGCTTGCGCTTCTGAAAAAGATCAAAGAAAAGCAGCTTTCTGTACGTGAAGTTGAACGAATGGCAAAAACTGATGCCTCTGCCCGACTTCCTGGCCACGAGGAAAAGCCTTCTCGTAAAAAAGACCCCCATGACGAAGCTCTGGCAGATGCCCTCAGTGAAAAGCTGGGAAGCCGGATTCAGATTAAGAGGTCAGGAGAAGGCGGAATGATTGAGATCCCATTCTATTCAGAAGAGGACTTGATTCGTCTGATTGATCAGTTTGGAATTCAGCTTTAGGCTCAACGGCCTTGGTACACTAGGCGCATGGCTGATCCGGCTGATATTGCTGCCACGAAAATGATGCGTCGTGAATTGGGCAAGCGCATGATCGACGTCAACCAGGCCGACATTAGGGTCATGCACGGGGTCTGCTACATCCGCGGAGTGGTGCGGCCCATTAAAGGTGGGCCTGAAAATGTCAAGGCAGAAATTGAGCTGCTTGGGCGCGCCTTAATGAACGCAAGGCGGCTGAAAGACTGCGTCGTTGATGTTATTGTTAGGGGCTGAACCGTCAGCCTCTTGCTGAATCTGAATCCGCCCCAGCCTTTGCTGCTGAATCTCTCACTAGAGTCAGTCCGTAAAAACTGCCAGTCGCGCAGATGACATCAACCCCCTTTGACCTTAAGGCCGCTAGTGCAGAAGGTCGGTCAATCTGAACTTCTGCCTCAAGACCAATGCTCCTTAGGGCCGGAATCAGCTCGGCAGCCTGTCTTCCCCTGGGGCTGGTTCCCGTCACTGCAGCAGCATAGTCGAAAAGGCCTTTCAAAGGGGCAAGGAATTCATAAGGATCGTGTCCCTGAAGCATCGAAAGCAGCAGGCCACGTTTTCTGCCCGGGCTGCGGTGCTCTAGGTTGCGAGCTAAGTTTTCAGCCGCTGGCTGGTTATGAGCCCCATCTAAAACAACAAGCATCCCGTCCCAATCGAGCTCTTCAAATCTTCCTGGCAGCATAGCTTCCTTCAGGGCGGTTCTCACCTTATCCTCCTCAAGCTTTATGCCCGACTGATAAACTGCCCCTATCGCTAATGCAGCATTGCCCTTTTGAACCTCTCCGAACAATCTTGGCTCAAGGTTCCTTAGGGTGAGGTCCGGCATCTTCAAGTCAAAAGAGCTGCCATAACTTTCAATCACAAGCTCTTTATCCAGCTGCCAGACAGGAGCGTTCAGCTCATCTGCCACGGTCAAAATGACATCCTCAGCCTCTGACGGCACTCGTCCCAATAGCAGAGGACGCCCTGCTTTTATGATGCCCGCTTTTTCTTTAGCGATCTTGCCCAGGGTATCGCCAAGCACATCCTTATGATCCCAGCCTATTGAAACGATTACCGAAGCGCTGGGATCAACCACATTGCTTGCATCCAGTCTGCCTCCCATTCCTACTTCAAGGGCAACTGCCTGCGCCCCCAGGCGCTCCCACATTGAAAAGCCAAGCGCGGTCTTGAGTTCAAATGCAGATGCTCCTTCGAACGGCGAATCAATAAGCTTTAAGTCCGCCTCTGCTAGGTCTGATAAAGAATTCAGAAATTCTTCATAGGGCAAAGGATGTCGTCCAAACTGGACTCTTTCGCGAAAATCATCGACGTAGGGAGAAAACGCCGCTCCTGTTTGATATCCATGTGAAAGCAGCAGGTGCTTGACCATGCAGGTGACACTCCCTTTGCCGTTTGTGCCTGCTATATGCAGGAACTTTGGCCTCTTACTTCCCCATACGTAATCCTGCAGATCCAACAGTTCAATAAGCCGCTTCATGCGGCCCAGCCCATCGTGCCAGCGGCGGCGTGCTAGGCTGTCCAGCCACTCAATTCCTGAGTCAAACCTTTCCTTCGCCAAGTCTGGCTGCATGCCGAAGGCACGATACCGCCCTATCTTTGCTAGGTCCTGGTCCTCGGCCTTGGTACAATAGCCACTTAATCGGGGCGTAGCTCAGCCTGGTAGAGCGCTGTCTTTGGGAGGCAGATGTCGCAGGTTCGAATCCTGTCGCCCCGACCATTTTTTTTGTATTGGTCCACGCTGACCTAATATCCGCTTCATGCACGAAATGACACACCTCGATATGTCAAGTGAAGAGCACGTAGAAGTCGCCGCTCCCATCGAGCCAGAAGCAAAGAAGCGGGTCTTCAAAGCAGCCATCGAATCTTTTAGCCTTCAAGGTCGAGCAGGATCAAGAATCGACGAGATCGTTAAGGAATCCAAAGTCAACGTCCGAATGATCTATCACTACTTCGGCAGCAAAGATGGGCTCTACGATGAAGTGCTCAAAGCTGTATGCCTCAATAGATCAGATTTTCTGCGCCAGGCAAAATCTCAGGCAGCAACCTGGGGCCTAAAAGATTTGAGCAGCGCGCTGATGGCTTGGTCCATTAAGGAATCTGCATTTAGAAAGATTCTCGATTGGGAGTCCTGCTCTGATTGGAGATGGTGCGCCATGGCTGTAGAAAGTCAGATCGAAGCCCCTACTGAGCTTGCTCCAGAAGGATGTGAAGAAGGCTGGATTTCGCGCCTGCGTCTCTACCATCAGCTTCTTTCACCCCTCACACGCCTAGATCAGAATGATCTTTCTGGCACGCTTAAGCTTTCTATCGACGAAGAGCTAAAGATGCTGCTCGCCACTGCGACAAATCGTAACGATACAGTATAGGGGAAAAGTAGTATTATTGGCGCGTGATTGGAGTGCCTCCTGAACTCTCCTCGGCGCCAGGATCCTTGACCGTAAGAGAGAAGCTGCTGAATGCCGCTGTCAGCGTTTTCTGCGAAAAAGGCTACGACGGCGGACGCATAGAAGAGATTGTCACTATCTCTGGCGTCAACGTTCGCATGGTCTACCACTACTTTGGCAGCAAAGAAGGCCTCTACGATGAATCGATCCGCCATGTCTGCGGGCAGGTTATGTCTGCTGTAGGAACCCCAGATTCAGGTTCCGCCGATGCCTTTGAAGCGATTGAGCTTGCTTATCGCCGCTACTGCACCATCTGCCTGGAACAGCCCCTTTACGCCAAACTTCTGACATGGGAAGGTCCGAATGGCTGGAGTTCTGTGACCAGAGTTTTTAAAGACGAGGAAACGATTGGGTCTCTGTTCTGCCGGCTGATTAATAAGGCCAAAGATAAGGGCGCAGTCAACTCTGATCTTATTGTTGAAGCAGCAGCAGCCATGCTGGCATCCTTCCCTCCTATTTTGTGCCTCAGCCCTGCTATTCCCTCTTACCAAACCTTAGAAACGGTTTCTAAAGAAGAACTGGTTGAAGCCTCCTGGAACATGGCCAGCCGATCGCTAAGGGTCTGAATCTTCCTGGCTTTACGGCGCGTTTCGCCGATAATAGGGCGAAGGAGAGCCACGAATGTCTGAAAGTGCAGGAAAACGTCTGCTGCGTGGCATGGCCGCAGCCGGCTTTGGACAAATTGTCACTGTCCTCATCAGCCTTGGCTCGCTCCCTCTCTTCATTCTGCTGCTTGGTCAAGGCGGGTTCGAAGACTGGACTCTATTAGGATCGCTGCCTATGGCGCTTGCCCAAACCGATCTGGGCTTTGGCATGGCCGCCACTGCCGAAATGACCCAGCGAGTCGCCAGAGATAACCGCGACGGAGCCCTAAAGGTTTTTCAGAGCTGCTGGGCTTTGGTTTCCACCATCAGCATCATCGCTTTTCTGCTCATCTTTCCTTTCGCCCTTTGGGGTCCTTGGTACGGATGGCTCAAGTGGTCGATTGTTGGCGAAGGCGAAGCCCGGCTGGTTTTTGCGCTGTTGGCCGCAATGATTCTTGGCCAGCAGCAGCTCAGCCTTATTGCCGCTGCCTATAAATCTGATGGCCTTTACGCAAGAGTCACCATGATTGAGAACTGGATGAGGCTGTCTCAGTATGCAGCTGGGTTTTTCATCTGTCTTTTCAGCCCCTCGGTGCTTTCCTTTGCTCTTGGATTCGCCTTTATCTATCTAGCTTTTACAGCCTATATGGCGGTCGACTTAAGAAGACAGCGTCCCTGGCTGACCTGGGGATTAAGGAATGCTACGTGGGCCGAAATCCGCCCCTTGATCAAGCCCGCCCTCAGCTTCGCCGCCTACCCCTTGGGCATAAGCTTAAATCAGCAGGGATTTTTGTGGGTCATCAATATTGCTCTTGGCCCCGTGCAAGGTTATTGGAGCGCTCTTCGCACCCTCAGCAGAGCGGTGGTTCAAGGAGCCCAGATCGTTGTTGGCCCGGCACCTGTAGAGATCTCTGCTGCTGTCGGGCGAGATGACCTTCCTTTTGCCCGGAAGCTTCACCATACAGTTTCTCAGGCAGGAATGCTGCTTGCGCTATTAGGAGTGCTGTTCCTGCTCGCTCTCGGCCCCTTTGTCTTCGCCTTTTTCACGGCAGGAAAGTATGAGTTCAGCTATCCCCTTTTTATTCTGCTTCTAACAGCAGCCTTTTTCAATGCAGCATGGAATGTCAGCATGTCAGTCGCATACGCTGTCAACCGTCACATGAGCCTGACGCTTGGCTATATTGCCCTCAACCTCATCTTCATTGGGCTGGGCGTGGTTTTAGCTGGCTGGTGGGGGCTTGTCGGCGTTGGGGCTGCCTTGGTGCTGGTTGATCTTGTAATGGCCCCACTGGTGATAAGCAAAGCCCTAAAAATCCTTGATGAATCTTGGTCTGGCTACGTAAAAGCCATGAGAAGAAACCCCAAAGAAATCCTTTCACGGATACGCCGCAAAGGCACAGCCTGATCTGCCTCCGGTACCATGCGATTCTATGAGGCCCCTGACCAGCCAGGTCAACATCAACGACGATGAGTTTAAGGCCAACCGCGCCGCCCAGTTGACGGTGATGGAAGATTGGCGTGCCGAAGCCCAAAAGGTGCTTAAAGGCGGCGGAGACGAAGCCCTTGCCAAACACAAAAAGCGCGGCAAGCTGCTGGCAAGAGAAAGAATAACTGAGCTTTTAGATTCTGGTTCTCCTTTTCTTGAGTTATCCACCTTTGCCGCATGGGGCATGTACGACAACTCGGCCCCTAGCGCTGGAATTGTAACGGGAATCGGCCGTATTCACGGCCGCGAATGCATGATTGCAGCCAACGATGCCACAGTCAAAGGCGGCACCTACTTTCCGATCACAGTTAAAAAGCACCTACGAGCTCAAGAAATCGCTCTGGAAAACCATCTTCCCTGCCTCTATCTGGTGGATTCTGGAGGAGCATTCCTTCCCCTTCAAAGTGAAGTCTTCCCTGACCGCGACCACTTTGGACGCATTTTTTACAACCAAGCCAGGCTCAGCGCAGCCGGAATCCCTCAGCTGGCAGCAGTTTTAGGCAGCTGTACAGCGGGCGGCGCCTATGTGCCAGCCATGAGCGACGAAACTGTCATAGTCAAAAATCAGGGGACCATCTTTCTAGGCGGTCCTCCTTTGGTGAAAGCTGCAACAGGAGAAGAAGTCACGGCTGAAGATCTGGGCGGGGCCGATGTTCACACAAGGCTCTCTGGCGTGGCCGACCACATGGCCGACAACGACGAACACGCCCTGCAGATTCTGCGCGACATCGTTGGATCGATGCGCCACCCCAACGAATCCTCTCTGCCAGACCTTCTTCCGTCAGAAGAGCCGCTTTACAGCCAGGAAGAGCTCTATTCTCTTGTGCCGAGCAACAGCCGCACTCCCATGAGAATGAGAGAGATTCTGGCTAGAATTTTGGATGGCAGCCGCCTGCATGAGTTCAAGCCGCGATATGGAACAACCCTGATCTGCGGCTTTGCCAGAATTCAGGGCCACCTAGTTGGGCTTATTGCCAACGATGGAATTCTCTTCAGCGAATCTGCTCAGAAGGGTGCCCACTTTATCGAACTCTGCTGTCAGAGAAGAGTTCCTCTGCTCTTTCTACAGAACATCACGGGTTTTATGGTGGGCAGAAAGTACGAGAATGAAGGCATTGCCCGGCATGGCGCCAAGCTTGTCGCAGCAGTATCAACCGCCCAGGTCCCCAAGATAACCCTTATTCTCGGCGGCAGTTATGGCGCTGGCAACTACGGTATGTGCGGCCGTGCCTACCAGCCAAGGTTTTTGTGGATGTGGCCCAACGCTAAGATTTCTGTCATGGGTGGTGAACAGGCGGCAAACGTTCTTCTCACTGTCAAAATGGATCAGCTCGCAGCCAGAGGCTCAGCAATGAGCCTGGAAGAACAAGAAGCCTTTAAGGCTCCAATTTTATCCAAGTATCAGGATGAATCTTCCGCATTGTATTCATCAGCCCGTATTTGGGATGATGGAATAATTGACCCTATTGACACGAGACGAGTCTTGGCTTTAAGCCTAGAAGCCTGCCGCAATGCCCCAGTTCCTGAGCCTGGATTCAGCATGTTTAGGATGTAATGACACCAGGTTTGTTCGCATAGAATTTTTTCTGGCAGACTCAAACTGCAGCGGGTCAAGGTACAGTGAAGCCTATGAGCGGTTCGCTGTCGCGCCGTGAGTTCCTTGCCTCCACTACGGCGGCTGGGCTCCTTATGAGCGCTCCTCAGGCATTTGCCAATTCATCTGTGGATGACCAAATTAAAGTTGGCCTGATTGGCTGTGGCGGCCGAGGCACCGGCGCTGCTATTGATGCTGCAACAGCTGACCCGAACATTGTTGTTTGGGCCATGGGCGATGTTTTCGCCGACAAGATGAAAGGCAGTGAAGGCTGGCTTAAAGATCAGCTTAAAGAACGCTATCAGGTTGGCGAAAGGCAGTTTATGGGCTTTGATGCCTACAAGCAGGTTATTAACTCTGGTGTTGACTACGTTATCTTGGCAACCCCTCCTGCCTTTAGGCCGATTCATTTCAAGACAGCCATCGAAGGCGGCAAACACGTTTTCTTTGAAAAGCCAGTCGCTGTCGACGTGCATGGCGTCAACATGGTCATCGCAGCCTCAGAGCTTGCCAAGTCTAAGGGACTGGGCGTTGCGGCTGGCACCCAGCGCCGCCACGATTTAGGCTATCGCGAAACCATGGACAAGATTCATAACGGAGCTATTGGAGACATTGTTTCCATGTGCGCTTACTGGAATCAGGGCGGTCTTTGGATGAACCCACGCCAAGAAGGCTGGAGCGATTTGGAATGGCAGCTAAGAAACTGGCTCTACTTCACCTGGATTAGTGGAGACCACATTAACGAGCAGCACGTTCATAACATTGACGTCTGCAACTGGGCCATGAAAGCCCACCCGGTAAAAGCGATTGCCCTGGGTGGCAGACAGGTGAGGACAGAGGCCGCCTATGGTCAAGTTTACGATCACTTTGCTGTTGAGTTCGAATACGCCAATGGAGTGAAGATGCACTCTTACTGCCGCCAGCAGGATGGCACCGCTTCAAGAGTCAGCGAAGCTATTATGGGCAGCAAAGGCCGCAGCAACGGCTCGGGTCAGATTTGGAGCGAAGGCAATGATTGGAAGTACTCTGGAGCCAGACCCAACCCCTACATGCAGGAACACAAACACTTAATCGAATCGATTAAAGCTGGCAAACCGATCAACGAAGGCAGACAGGTCGCTGAATCAACCATGACAGCCATCCTTGGAAGAATGGCCGCCTACTCTGGACAGGAAGTTAAGTGGGATGACGCCATTAAGCTTGATACTAACTACATGCCGGAGAAGGTGGACTTCAACAGCAAGCTTGTTGTTGCCTCCGTGCCCATGCCAGGCAAGACTCCTTTAAACATGGCCTGAAGCTTGAACATCACCTAAGTTGAAGGCATTCTCTCAATCTCCTCTCACGGGATAAACCTGTGAGAGGAGATTCTTCAAAAATCAAGCTCTCCGCAGTTTACAAAGATTCCAAAATCTCTGATATATAGAAAATAATAGATGCACGTGCCTTGAACAGCAAATGAAGATGCATTCTAAAAGATAGTATCAAAAAAACGGGATAAAATGTTGCGAATCTAGCAATCTATGTGAAATACTTAGGTTGCTACAAATGGAAAGAATCCATAAGCCATCAGGGGTTATTGCGGCTTCCATTTTCCTTGGAGCTGTTGTCGTTTTTGGACTTGAGTACAGGCAAGACCTGTTACAAAGTCTCCCGCCGGTAGTGCAGAAAATCCCCAAGTTCACTCCTCCAAAATATGGCGAGACAATCAAAATTCCTACGAGAGATTTACTAGGAAGAGTGATCCCTTCTGGAGAATTACTGATTGTTTCCTATCCTGACTGCAATGACTGCAGCACACAAGGTTTAAATTTAAGCCTCTTACCTAGCAAGCCAAGATCACCTATAGTACTGGCAATAAACGGAGAAGGACGATTTGATAGCAGTCTAGCTGAACATCGAGACTCAGTTTTTTTTGTTGCAAAGAACTCTAGCGTGCTGCCAGATGCGATCTCCCATTATGGAAATACGCTAATAGTGGTAGATGAAGCTAGATCAGTTACTGCATTTGCCGCCCCGCAAACTTCTGGAGCGTTTATAAAGGAGTGGAACAAATGAAACGCGGTTTCACGCTGATCGAAATCCTGATTGTGCTCACAATCGTCGTTATTCTTGCAGCCCTAATCCAGCCTGCGTTCTCTGAAACTAAGAAACAGGCACAGGTTCAAGCATCAGTTCTCCGACTTAAGCAGCTCTACCAGACTGTCGAAGTGTATAGAACTGACTATGATCTAGCAAACTATACTATAGAAAGCTACCCTCCATTTGGAACGATCTACTCTACATACCTTGGTCTTGGAAAAGACTTTTTCAAGAGTCCATGCGGCTACAAGCAAGGCATCGAAGATAATCAAAAGAAGCTTTCTTATCAATACGTGCCGTACCCCGGAAGCGTGACAGAGGATCACTTTAGAACTTATCAGCAGAATTCGCTCATTTTCCGAGACCCTCACTGCAACACTCCACTTCAATGGAACTCAGCATATATGACCAAGAAAAAACTAGGAATTCTAGCAAACGGCAGAACAGTAAACGAAATGGCCATTGGCATCACAACGCGGCTTGAATGGTGGCTTCCTTCAGATGTACGTGAAAATGTGATAGAAAAATGAAAAAACTTATTGTTATGGGTGTTTTCTGCGCCCTCTCAGCAACAACTGTCCACGGGCAGCTTCCGTTGCCTTCAAATCCTTGTGGCCCGGCTGCAACCGCACCTCCTCCAACTCCAAACCCATGTGCTGCACCACCTGACAGCTGCACACCATTAGACCCCCCGCCAACCGCTTGGAACCCACTTTGCTGCAAAGAGCGAGACGTACCTTACGTAAGCTGCCAGCAAACCTACTGGAGACACCAATGCTGCGTACAAGGGGCCACAGGTACATGGGGCTACGCCTATAAAACTGGTGCTTGGAGTGCAGTCAATGCAAATTGTGGAGTTGATGGTGCCTGCTATTAAGTCCAGAAATAGTAAAGCTGCATGGGCCACCGCGTTAACGATAACTGCATTCGGAGTTATCTGGTGGCGATTAAGCGCACCACCTTCGCCGGAGCAAATCGCAAGACAGACTATTTCAGCGGTGGAGAATGGAAGCGGGGCTCGCCTGTTAAAACATGCTCACCCCGACGAAATTCAGGCACTCGAATTAAACGAGGAAAAACTTGACAAACTGCTGATGGCTATTAACGATTCAGTAATTGATAAGCACGAAGGCAAGTTGAGCGCCACCGTCGAAAACGACGGAGCCGGTTCCGTTGCAGTGACCAAGAGAGTCGCATTGGCTAATGGGCACCAAGGTGCACTGGGATTTGTTGCTGTCCAAACTGATTCCGGTCCAAAAGTGGTCGGTTTAGTAAACAGCCTTTACCATTTCAGAACTAGTCAAACATTGTCGACCGATGCTTCAGCTAGAAGAGGGCTTGCGCGAATGCATCATGACCTGAAATTAATGCCACAGATTTCCGCTGAATTTGGAAATGCAGGAATCAAAGGAATCTACATAGCTGATGCAGAACAGTCATTCGTCTACAATTGGGATGAATGGACAAAGAGGCTAGAAAGTAGAATTGAGAAAGGCGAATCTCAACTAGCCGCGCAGCAAAACCAAATCACATCATTCAACTAACAGCTCATAGAGATGAGATGCCTTGATTAACCACCTGCTCAAACTCGAGAGTTCAGACAGGTGGTTAATCTCTGTTATCTTTGGCTGGCAACCCGCCGCGCATCCGCCGCGACCTTAGATCCAAGACCTTCGCTCCAAGCCCCTACCGGGCCAACCAGCATGCCGACAAGCTCAGAACCGGCATAGAGAGGCAGAACCTCAACCTCTTCATCAGCCTGCCATATAGGCAGAGGAGCCAGGCTGACGATGCCTCCATGAACCAGCCTCCGACCAAGCCTCACGGCCCATACATCTGCGGCGGGCATCGATGCTTCGGGAATCTCGCCTTCAACCACCCAGGGCTGCAGAAGGCCACTATCGTAAATCCAGAAACCGCCTGAGTCGCCATTAAGGACCGCCGAAACAGACCGGATCAGAATCTGTTTGGCTTCTTCGCCGGTTACATGGCTCAAGGCCTCTCTCAGGTCCTCAAGCTGATCTGGCGAGGGTGGGTGCCGCAGCTGGACCTTCCAAGTGCCATCAGCCTCCTGCTTCCACCTTAGCGATCCAACCTCGGGACGGATAAGCAGCGGTCCCCATGGATCTGGCAGCAAAGCGGCAGGCCGCGCTAGAATTTCGGATGGAGTGACGCCCAAAACCTCGGCGGCTGCCTGGTTTATTTCTATTACAGACCCCCCTCGATCAAGCCTGACAAAAGGAACCCTGCTGCTTTTGCCTAGGGTCAACTCCATATCCCTCTTAGTTGTGGCTCAAGCCGAGGGCCATGAGTACGCATGGCCCCAAAAACAAGCACTTCTACCAGCTAGCTGATGCGCCCCTTGGCCTTGGGATCTTTATTGATTGCCAAACCAAGCAGTCTGCCTTGGGCATTTCGCAGAAAGGCCAAAGCCTGTTCCATGCGTGTCTTATTTGTCGCTCCCAACTCTGTTACGAACAAAACATTCTTAACGTGGCGTGTGATTTCCTGAGCGTCGGCAACCGAGAAGGCATCGGGGCCATCCAAGATAACCGTATCAAACAGTCCCTTAAGGTGCTCTATGAGCCCAAGCATTTCGGTGGAGGCCAAAGCCTCGGTCGGGTTGGCCAAATCGGTGCCAGCCGTCATGATCTTAAGGTTTGCAAACTTGGTATCAAGGCAGGCCTGCTCAGGTGACAGCTCTCTAAGAAGAACGTTGGTAAGCCCTTTCTCGTTCTCCATTTTAAACAGCTTGTGAACCTTGGGGTCACGCAGATTGCAGTCAATCAAAAGCACGTCGCGCCCTTCTAAGGACATGGCAACGGCAAGGTTTCCGGCGACTACCGTCTTCCCCTCTCCTTTTTCGGTGGAGGAAACCATAAGCGCACCGCCATCTCCCACCTGCTGCAGACGCAGAGTGGTGCCAGCCCTTAACAGCCTATAGGCTTCAAAAGCTCGGGCAGACTGGGGATCTTCGATCAGGGGAGGTCTGCTTCTTGGCCGAATTGGAATTCGTGCAAGAACATCGGCTCCGGCAATTCCGATAGCTTCTGCCGGGTAGTTGACTTTATCGAGGGAAATCTCTCTCGCAATGGCAACGAAAACTCCAACAACTAGCCCAAGAACTATACCAACTATAAGATTTACAGTCCATCTGGGTTTTGTCTGTTCTGCCAAAACCCTTGGACTAAGAATGCGAACTGCACTCTCAAACTCATTGCCCATAAGCTTAAGCCTATTGAGGTTTTGATTATTCTGCTGCTGAGACGTCTGCAGTTCGATCTGCCTGTTCTCCAGCTTAAAGCTGTCTTCAAGTCCAGCCGTATATTCCTCTACAGATTCCTGCTTTTCTGCTAAAGCTGCAGTAAAGGCGGCCACCCTTGCTTCGGCCTGTTGAATAGCCGCTGTGGCTGATCGCACTTTCTCCGCCTGTGCATCATATTCAGGGTTCGGACGGGTGACAGTGACGCTGGCAGTTTTTTCCAAGTCCTGCATATAACTCTCCTGCTTTTGAATAGCTTTATCAATCGCCTGGACTTCAGGATGGTCAGCCTGAAAACGTGCGAGAAGCGATTCTCTCTGCTGCTGAAGAGCCTGCAGCTGCTTTTTTTCTGTCTCTATTTGAACTCGATTCGTCTCAGTTTGCGTCTCTGTCCTAGTCTTAGAAATTGTTTGAAGCTGGTCGTTCTGCACAGCCAGCGCGGCCCTTAAGCCATCCAGCTCGGCCCTGGCCTCAGAAAGCTGGAGCTCCGCATTCTTCTGACCAGTGGCACGCAGAGCTCCCTCTTCCCTAGCACTGGCAATCTGTTTCTGCTTGTTAAACTCGGCAATTTTCCGAGTGATTTCGCCTAAGTCCTTATTCGTTTTAGTGATCTCTTCGTTGACAATTTCAATAGCTTTCGTGACTCTATCTTTCTGTCTATCATCAACCAGCTGCTTATAGATTCGTGGAAAAGTTTCTGCAAACTGAATTGCCTGTTCAGAAGTATTATCAGTTACAGTAATCAAAACAACTTTAGAATTTTGAGCCTGCTCAATCTTAATAGTTGGAAAGATGACGCCAATATCCTTTGCAGACATAGGCAGCCCTCTGCCTAATGTTTGAAGAGTAGAGTTGTACACTTCAGCAGATCTCAGCCTTTCAACTTCAGACTGAATATCAATATCTTCCTGGGGGTTTAGCAGCTGAGAAACAAAATCAGTGCCAATCACTCCGGGGGAGGTTTGAGTTCTTCCATCAATCTGAATCTGGGCTTCTGCCTCAAATTTTGGAGAGCTAAAATAGCTAAGAACAAATGCTCCGATAAGCCCCGCCAAAACATGAACCAAGATGAGCCACTTACGACGCCCAAAAATATCCAGCAGATCTCTAAATCTAAGATCACTGGGTGCCAGGCTGTACGCTGAAGATCCGCTCATGCCAAGTTCACATGCCGCTTCATGCAGGGCAAAGCCTGCCAAGAATGTGGCCTAAAATTGTAGACGTTCAAAGACTGCAATTTGAACCTATGCCCAAGCCGTCACACTAAAACTAATCATAGTGCCTTGACTCAAGCTGAGACTCATCTTTCAGCACGCGTTCTTTAATAGGTTTGCAAGGATGACCTACACAAATCATCCAATCTGGCATATCCTTGGTCACAACGGATCTGGCTGCAATGACAGTTCCCTCTCCGATTCTTGTGCCAGGAGAAACAAAAACCTCACTCGCCACCCACGCCTGAGAGCCAATTTCGATAGGTGCGAAGGTGAGAGGGAGGTGCGGATTAGAAGCATCGTGGCTGCCAGTACACAAAAAGGTTCTCTGCGAAACCATAGCATTGTTTCCTATAGTTATCATTGCAAAGTTGTAAACATCCGCGTCTGCTCCAATAACAACGTTTCTTCCGCACTTCAGATTCCACGGAATCAATACTTTGGCAGCCGGGTGGATTTTCACACCCTTTTCCAGCTGTGCGCCAAAACTGTTGAGAAGAAATCTGCGCCATTCCCAAAAAAGCCACTTTGGGGTAGGACGAAAAAGTATCGGCCTCACAATCTCCCATGCAAGGCGCTTCAGCTTCATCCCCAGGGACCAAGGTGTGATGGATCGGCTAAGGTCTACTTCTGGCTTTGAAGTCATTTCCCTGCCGCCTCCTCAAGCGCCTTGGCAAAACTTCTGACACTATTCTCAATCGTAAAACGCTTTCTAAAGCACTCCCTGGCTTTCACACCCATCTCATGCTTAGACTCATTTGATAAGACTGTAAAGCGCTCTACCATTTTTACAACGCTCTCATAATCAGCTTCACATGCAAATCCAGCGCCATCCTCTTCAACCTCATTCCATATATTTACTTCTTTACTGATAAGAACAGGTCTGCCAAGACTCATGGCTTCAGCTACTATAACACCAAAATTTTCCTGATAAGATGTAAGAATCATTGCATCGCAATTCTGAATCATCTTCCATTTATCTTCTCCGGTTGTGAAGCCTCTCCACCTCACTCTCTCCCCTAATCCTGCAAACTCCTGTTTAAGGCTTTGGGTGTAATTTTCGTCCCCTGTACCACAGATATCAATGGATAGGGTTTGGGGAAGATCTGCCATAGCCCTAAGAGTCAACTCCAGTCCCTTTTTAGGATGTATTCGACTCATAAATAAAAGCTTCAATTCATCATCAGATGAAGCAGATTCGACAGGACTTATTCCAGGATCAGCAATGCCATAACCAACCTGCCACGAGCGTATGCTGTTTAGAGGATAACTTTGCCGTGCCTTCTGCTCTTCTGCCTGAGCTGTAAAGAGCAGTCCCTTTGAACCCCTGACAGTTGGACCTTCTGCAAGCATCCAATAAAGCCTCTTGATGATTTTCTGCTTTGACCTAGTCAAAAAATAAGGATCAAGCATTCCATGTGGCATTACCAGGTAAGGCACCTTGTGTTTTCTGCAGGCTCTGGCAGCCTCCCACAATGGCCCCTGCCACAAACCGTTAAGAACCACAACATCATATTTAGGTGCATTGGCCGTTAGCCATTTTTTAATTTCTGGGCTCCAACCCCAGGCCTTAACTGTTGGTGCAAACCAGAAGTGACTGCCTCCAAAATCGCTAATTCTCTTAACTTCAGCACCATCAGCAGAAAGCACATCAGACTGATGTCCAAGCTTCTTAAGCTCAAAACCCTGCTGATAAATTCCTTCGGCGATGCCTCCCCATGAAGGATCGACAGCCTCTGCAACCTGCAGAATTCTCATCCTGCCAACCTCAAGCCCTCTTCCTCTTCAAAGACTGGCTTTTCAGGAAGCCTATCTCTGTCAGGATCTGGGCTACGGCTTAAGGAGTTTGCAAGAATAAGAAACAGCAGTCCAAGTGCTGTAAAAAGGGGCATTGCCTGCAGAACCATAATGATTATAAGCTGGACAGGAGATTCTGAAACCGTCCAAGGAACAGTGACTATCCACGCACAAACCCACAAATTATTCCTCAGAACGTCACCAAACATAACACGGCTAAGGAGCAGAAAAGACAACATAGTTACAAAACTTAAACCGAAAACACCTGCCATTTTAAAGCTGAGATACCCTTCTGCAAAATATCCCATTGTAATCTGAGTGCCGTGATCATTCGGTCCAACCATTCCTGGCGCCATTCTGGCAATCATGTTCGAAGTTCCGAGGATTGGCTTATCTTCATTAAAAATCCTCGGCACAACCATATCAAACCCATAACTAATTGTTTTCCAACCATAGGTGCCTTCCATTTTTCCAACATGCACCAATGCATCTGTAATAACAATAGTAGTCAGGCGGTCTAGCGTTGGGCTTGGTCTTTGGTCATAGTACAAAAGCCGTGTGGCATCGTAGCTTGTTGGCCGGTATTTTTCTTCCTTTTGGTACTCCATAGGGTTAGCAATAACGTCACCTAGTGCCTCCCAGGCCATCGTAAGGTTTCTGGCTATATCACCCGTCCTTTTAACCTGTCCACGATAATAGAGTGCAAAGGGGAAAAATATAAATTGGAAAAAGTACAGAAGGCCAATCCCAAACAGAAAGTGTATCGCCTTAAACTTGAATCCGTAAGCTATAGCTACAGCCAAAATAATGACTATCGAATAAATTGCTTCTTTTCTCTGAAACCCAATAATGGCAATAAGGAATGGGACACCTACACAAAACCCAGATAAAGGGTGCAGGAATTTCCTACCCTCTGTTTTAAGCATTTGATATGCTGTAACGGATGCTGCGGCCATTGGCGTTATAAAATCAAAGTTCATTAAGAACCTTATGCCTCCAACGCCAAGCTGCGGACTGCCCATGTACCGCAAAATCATCAGGCCAACAGATAGATAAGCTATTACTCTAAGTCGATCCGCGGTTATTTCATTAGGGAGAATAGGGCGCAGCTTTGTAAAACATGACAGCTGTGCTATATAACAAGCCAAAAAAGTTGCCAACATCCCTACAAAATAGACCTCCATTGTAAGGATCGGCTGAAGCAAGGGCGTATCAGGCCTTTGGCCAAAAATCAGCTTAGCAAACTGGGAGCAGACCAAATGCTGAAATCCCATGTAGCCAACGGCTAAGCCAGTTAGAGTCTTTATTCCACCACACAGTTTAACGGCCATAAGCCACAAAATGGTAAAGCCGACAACAAGAAGGGTGAAATATGGGTCTGTGCCAATAAGCAGCTGACCAGCAGCCAAGATCGTTAAGCAGGCCAGCCAAGCTCCATCCTTCCAGTTAATGGTCAGTAATGGTTGCCTCGTCTGGACAGCACTAGTCACCTAAAATTCTCCTTAATGCTCTGCTCAGCCTGCCAAGCGATATTCGCGCACGATGCTTAAGTCCTGAGACATCCCAGTTTCATAAGATTTAAGAATCGCCTCAAGCTTATCGCCATACTCCTGCCAGCCGCCAACATGCTGCAGCGCATGTCTGGCGTTCATACCCATCTCATAAGCCTCGTCGCGATTATTAATCAATCTCTCTATCTGTTCGGCCAGGTTATTGCTGTCACCAGATTTAAAGACAAGACCATTTTCACCATGCTTAACAATGTCGCTAGATCCGGCTCTATCCGAGACTATTACGGCTGTCCCACACCCCATAGCCTGCGGCGTAACCAAACCAAATCCATCCTGTACCGATGGCAGTACAAAAGCATGGCTTTGTGACATTTGAAGGCGCAAAGAATCAGCAGAAATCTTGTTTAGCATATGAAGCTCACAAACACTATCAAGTCGCTTGATAAACTTCTTTGCCTCTGGCTGCACCATACCTGCTATCCACAATCGAATTTTATGTGCCTTTAATTTTTCTACGGCTTCAGTCAAAACATGAATACCCTTTTGGATAGTAACATTTCCAGCAAAGCCCAAAGTAAACTTATCGTCCAACGCCTCCCCATCTGGCCGAAAAATGGAAAGGTCAGCAGCTTGATTTAAAATGAAAATTTTAGAAGCAGGCAGTCCCCGGTCAATCATTGAGTTTGCAACTACTCTAGAAGGAACTAGAATTCCATCAGCCTGTTCATATTCTTCTTCAGCATCGCGAATTTTCCTCTCATCCAAAGGCAGATAATTAACTTCAGCCTGTGCATAAGCCTCAGCAAGAACCTGATCCTGAGATCTTAGGTGAATGACAGGTCTATCAACTAGATAAATGCCTCCTAACTTCTGCAGCTGGGTGGCTGCTTTTAAGCCAGTATTACCCATTGTTATAAGAGCTTGGGCATCACCAATTTGATAGCAGGCCTCATTATCAACTTCTTCGTGCGCCTTTCTTTCGATAGCTCTTAACAGGGGACTATCTGGCAGCTTTGCAAATCCTAAAAAGTATAAGCTCTGCCAAAAAGGAGCGTGTGCAAAATCTTCAGGTTCCAGCGCGGTCTTCCTAATGTTGCTAGGGAGAATCCCTGTCACCATTCGCGATAGCATTCCTCGTTTTTTCAGCTGCTCTGCGGCATCGAAAAGATGAAATCTTGCAGTGGCAGCCAGAACGACTTTCATAGAGCTTACCTGCTTCTCTCCTTTTTGCCTTCTGTCAGTCGATCCATAGCTTGAGCCATAAACTCTCCCGCAAACTTATAAAGGGGTTCTTTGTTGTCGCTCCCGGTCAGATCTATGAATCTAAAAAACTCTCCGCCATGAATCTTTCCAGTGGTGAGTTCAGCCATAAAGTAGTCACGCCACATTCCACCGAATTTAGAATAAATCTGTCCTGATGGCCCTCTAAAGGCATACAGAGCTGTGGCTTTGCCGCTTTGCTGGCTTTCGATCTCAAGCTGCACCATCTGAACTGACCTGCCATCTGGCAGGCCGACTTCCACTTCCTGGTCGGTCAGCAGATTCCATCCTTGGCTTTGAAAGCAGGCGCGTTGATCATGAAATGAATCGGCGTTATCTCCGGCAATCACAACAGCATCAAACTTCTTGCCATCGCCTTGAAAGATTCTTGAAACAATTCCGTAAGGCTTTAGCTGATCATAAGTTGCCTGTGTCATCTTGTACGACTGAGCAGGGTTATCCTGTGAAGGCACAAAGCGGCTGCCCATGACTTCTTCAGGAGTCATTTTCTCCAGCCATGCTTCATCAGGTTTTGTGTAGCCTGTAATGTTTGGCCTAAAAACGCCAAGCAGGCCAATGGTTCCGGCAAGACCAGCAACAATCAGCGCTTTAGCAATCACGCTGGCACCGCCCTATTAGTTGTTTTCATACCTCTGTTCTCCAAAATTTTTGAAAGCTGCCATAAAGCTAAAAAGCAGACGGCAAGGGCTATATAGCCGCTGTAATCATGAAAAGCAATTCCTGCGGCTGCGCCGTTTGTATTGCCAACAATGCCAATCAAAGCAATCCTAAAACCGTTTACCAAAACGCTTAATGGAACAGCAATAACAGCCAAAACGGCGTGAGCCCACCACTTGAGCGGTGTAGTCAACATAAAAAAGATAACCGATGCTGTTACAGCAATAGTTGTTTTTAGACCGCTGCAGGCTTCGGCAATGTTCAAATCAAAGTTATCCAGCTGCAAAACCGTAGGGTCTAGGCGCAGAACTCTCGTTCCTACACCCTTAAGCATAAGCTCAGCTGTATCAGTAGAAATCAGCTGAAGCCTAAAAGTTATGGTGTCAATAAACCTATCCAAAATAGGCAGGCCAAGCACCAAAAAGAATATGGCGGGGGCAAGTCCAACCATCCACTTCCAGCCCGCGACAAACCACACTGAAAAAATCAATGCAGCAATCAGCGTGACTGAAAGCACCAAAGGCATGACCGTTCGACTGGCCATCATGCCGATATAAAGAGTAGGCAGAAGGAAGGCCAGGGCAAACCAGCTGCCCTGAACAGGAATGTTTTTAAGCTTAGGCCACTTAAGCCAGGCAATATAAGCGGCTGCCGGAACGACCAAAAGACCGTGAGCGTAGTAGGAATCAAAATCCAGCCATTGGGCAGGCAGCAAAGCCAGCAGGGGCCAAAAGGCAAAAAAGATTCCTGCCAAAGCCGCGGCGATAGCTAGGCTCTCAGGCTTCTTTAAAACCTCCAGCACTGCAGCAAAATCAAACTTCGTCTTCTTTGCTTCAGGCTCTGTCGGCTCTTCAGCCTTTGGTGTAAAGCTATCCACTTTCATCCTCTACCCCCCATTGTAAACATTTCGGCAAATTGCGCGGCAATCTTTCGGCTCGAGTATTTTTCTTCCAGCACACTTCTTGCTTTTTCAGACATCTTCTGCAGCTCTTCTGGGTCGCCTGCCAGCTGCTTTACAGCCTTAGCCATAGCCCCCTTAACCGAAGGATCAACGACTCTGCCAACACCTTCCTCACTTACAACACGCGCCACTTCACCATGAGCCCGCATCAAGGCCAAAACAGGTCTACCAGATGCCAAAAACGAGTAAAACTTACTGGGGACACACAATCCCTCCATCTGATCTTCCAGGGTGACAAGACAGACATCGGCAGCAGAAAGCAGGTGTGGAAAATCTTCTGGCGGCACAAAGGCCTTTACTTCCACATTGCTCAGGCCTCGTCGTTTGGCTTCTTCTTCAACCCAATCTTTCTTGTGGCCTCCCCCTACCATCAAAAACCTAAACCTCGGATCTTCCTGTAATTCGTCAGCCGCATCCAGCACTGGGGTGAAGTCGTGGTATCGGCCAAAGTTGCCCGAATAAAGAACGACAAAGGCGTCAGCGGGCATGTCCGCCCTAAATGGGCTCTGCTTAGAAAGTGGCTTAACCACAGCGTCATCTTCACCAGTGGCGATGACCGTAACTTTGTTTTCAGGCAGTGAGTACACCCTCTGCACATGGTCTTTCATGCACCGGCCAATAACTACAACCTTGTCAGCTGAATGCATCCATTTTTTCTGCCACCAGCCAAGAAGCTTGGTCTTCCATCCTTTTTCACTCGCTACCCCTACAACAACAGCGCGGTCCGGCTCAAGGTCATAAATGATGTACCAGTAAGGAATCCCTTTGGTTTTTTTCATCCACCAGGCGGCCAGGGGCATTAAGGGCGGACTGGTTGTGACCAAAACACCATCGCAGGGCATTTTGGATAAGGCTTTGGCTGTCGCTTTAGTCAGTTCAAGATCGCTCTTCAACCTTTTTCCAAGGTCGCTGACTCGGCTTTTCGACGCAGGAATCCGGCGAATGGTGATTCCATCCCAGTCATCAGTTTCACTTAGCTTCTCGTCGTTGTTACGGTAAGCCCTGGCACTCGCAATAGCGCTGACCTCGATGCAATGATCATCTTTAAGTCTGCGGGCCAAGTCAGACAGCACCTTGCCTGTTCCACCAAAGAAATCTGGGTAGAAAAACTCGTTGAGAATAACCAGGCGAAAAGGTTTCATATCAGCCATCCTTGGCGCAGCACTGACGCTGTTTTTGATTATCGGATGAATGGAAGCAGATTCGGGCCATGAATTGGAGTCAAATCAATTCCGGCCTCACTTTTTGTTCGGTAGAAGCCCTTCAGACCCACCCAAGCTAAGAAAAGGATGATTGAAACCACCAAAAGGAGCTTGAACTCAAACTTTATAGCTTCCAAAAGTCTGCTTTCCGCCACCCTCTCCCATGTACGCACAAGCAGATTCTGCTTTTTTGCCGGCGCCACGGCCCAAGAAGGAACAACATAAATGCGGTTGTCCTCAGGGTCATCTGGCACAGCTACCCAAGCGGCTCGCTTAGACTTTGAGGACTCAAAAACCTTAAGCTCGCCTTTGTTTTCTGTTCGAAACTTAGGTGAAGAAGAAGCCATTTATACTCCGCCCCCAGCCGGGACTCTGCTTAGTATGCGCCCTTGCCAAGCAGAACAGCCAGAGGGGTCTTTACCATAATCTTCATGTCAGTCCAAAGAGACATTTCCCTAAGATAACGGTGGTCTAAAATCATCCATTCCTCAAAACTCAAATCACTGCGCCCCATAATCTGCCAGTAACAGGTTAAGCCAGGCCTAATTGTCAAGCGCTCCTGCTCAAAACTGGAATAGCGTTCGACCTCATGCACTAATGGCGGGCGTGGGCCAACCAAAGACATATCTCCTTTGAGAACGTTGTAAAACTGCGGCAGCTCATCTAGACTGAACTTGCGAAGCAGGCGTCCGATTGGGGTAATTCTCGGATCCCGCTTCATCTTGAAAATGGGGCCATCCTTCTCATTAGCCTGCTCCAGGGCCACCCTCTTTTGGTCTGCGTCAAGATACATTGACCTAAACTTGTAGAAATCAAAGACCTTGCCGCACAGCCCAACACGCTTTGAGACATAGAGCACAGGGCCGCGGCTGGTGAGCTTTACAGCAAGAACGAGAAAAAGAAAAACGGGAGAAAGCAGCAGAATAACGATGCTGGCCGCTACAACATCCAGGACTCGCTTGACCTTGCGATAGGTTACAAGCCTAGGCTTCACCGGCAGGTTCATCTGCGCAGCGGATGTTGATGGCCATCCTGCCAAAACTTGACTCAATTCTTCACCTTCATCAAGTTTCGGGACTTCGCGAGCAGGATCGAACTGTGAATTTTGCCGGGTCGAACCGCTCAACGGCTCAGCCGTAGATTTCTTCACGCCAGCTGCTTCCCATTCCTGCCTCGCGATTCCCATGGTCGGTTTGATCCCCTTCCTGCAAGTTTCGTTCCAGACTAGGCCCGAGTGTCAGCCACGGACCTAGTCTGAAAAGCAAGGAATACTGACTATTCAACAGTCACTGACTTTGCCAGATTTCGAGGCTGATCAATTTCACAGTCTCTTTCCTTAGCCATATAGTAAGCCAGAAGCTGCAAAGGCACAGCAGAAAGTACAGCGTTCAGGTAATTTGACGAGGTTTTTGGAACCTTTAACACATGTTCTGTAACAGTATTTAAACTGTTATCGTCTTCAGTTGTCACTGCAAGAACGGTGCCGCCGCGAGCTTGAATTTCCTTAATATTGCTGATCAGCTTCTCGCGAACATCCTCATCAGTTGCGCCAAAAACAGCAAGAACACCTGGCTCAATAAGAGCCAGAGGACCATGCTTCATTTCACCGGCAGGACATTCCTGTGTGCCAATGTAGGCAACTTCCTTCAGCTTCAAAGCGCCTTCTAAAGCAACACAGGCATCGGCGTTGCGTCCTAAAAAGAAGACAAGCTTTGTATCTTTAAACTCAGATGCAAAGGCTTTAATCTTGTCTTCCATCTCCAAAATGGTCTGCACATGGTCGCCCATCAGCCTCAGATCAAGCGCAATCTTTTCAACTGCGACTCCTGGCATTTCCTTTACATTGGCTATATGCAGTGCCAATGTCATTAAAACAATGGTTTGAGCGATATAAGCCTTTGTAGAGGCGACTGAGATCTCAGGACCAGCCTGGGTGTAGATCACCCTATCACACTCACGGGCGATAGATGAACCCACAACATTGACGATTCCCAAAGTGCGAATACGCCTCTGCTTGCAGAGCATCAAAGCAGCCAAAGAATCTGCAGTTTCGCCAGACTGGCTGATAAAGACAGCCAGGCTTTTGGGTGAAAGCAGAGGATCGCCGTAGCGGAATTCTGAACTGTAGAAAACATCGGTTGGCAGGCGGAGCATTGTTTCAAACAGCCGCTTGCCCATTAACCCGGCGTGGTATGCAGTGCCACAGGCAATGATGTTGACTCTGTCAATCTCCTGCCAGACAGAATCGCTAAAGGTTCCTTCGATCCTCACTCTGTCATCCTGGTGAATTCTTCCGGCGAGGCACTGCCTAATCACGTCCGGCTGCTCGTGAATCTCTTTGAGCATGAAATGCTCGTAGCCGCCCTTTTCAGCAGCTTGGATATCCCATTCTATGGTCTGAACATCGTATTTACGCGGGCTTCCCTCCAGCGAAGTGACCCGCACCTCATCTCTGGTCAAAACAGCCATCGTGTCGTTTTCTAGGATGACCACCTGCCTGGTGTAGGGCAGCAAAGCTGGGATATCGCTGGCAAGAAAGTTTTCGCCTTCACCAATTCCCAAAACTAGGGGACTGGCGCTTCGGGCAGCAACGATTGTTTCTGGCTCGTTAACTGAAAGGACGACAAAAGCAAAGGCTCCTCTCATCCTCCTGATTCCAGCCCTCACAGCCTCTTCAAGACTCAGGCCTTTCTCGTATTCCTCGCCAATGACATGAGCCGCTACTTCTGTGTCAGTCTCACTTTGAAAAGTGTGTCCCTTGCGGATGAGATCTTCCTTCAATTCATAGAAGTTCTCGATAATTCCGTTATGAAGCAGAGCGATTTGACCTGATTGATCGTAGTGAGGGTGAGCGTTACGATCGGTTGGTCCGCCATGGGTTGCCCATCTGGAATGAGCAATGGCAGTTGTCGCGGTCGGCTTGTGTTCTTCCAACAGGGTCTGAAGCCCAACAAGCTTGCCGGCCCGCTTCAGAATTCCAATTCTTTCGGCAGTCTGATAGGCCACACCAGCGCTGTCATAGCCCCGGTACTCAAGTCTTTTAAGCTGGTCGAAAACAACTTCAACTGCGTTGCGAGGTCCGATATAGCCAGCGATGCCGCACATGAAGCCTATTCTAGCTTACGCTGGGGGCCAAACTTGGGGGCCCACTATGCAAGTTGACAGCAGAGTATGCCCCTGGCTCTAATAATCCTTGCCTTCCAAGCCATAATGCCAGGTAAGGATGAGCCTGCCTGGACCCTTAAGACTGCTAAGGCCGAAGCAATGGACCAAAAACCTCCTAGTCCTGGCAGCCCCCCTCTTTACCCAGCAGCTTCTTCATCTGCCAGTTTTGGCTGTCTCCCTTTCAGCCTTCGCAAGCCTCTGCCTTGCCAGCAGTGCTGTCTACTGTATCAACGACCTTCTGGATTCAGAGAAAGACAAGCACCACCCTAAAAAGAAGCACCGCCCCATAGCATCCGGAGAAGTTTCACCAAACGCCGCTATTGCCCTTGCACTGCTTTGCACAGCAGTGAGCCTGTCCCTCGGGTTTATTATCAACCCACTTTTTGGCTGGGGAGTCATTCTCTACCTTGCCGTTCAGGCTGGCTACAATTTTGGGCTAAAAAAAGTGCCAGTTCTTGATGTCTTTGTTCTGGGCTCTGGGTTTGTGATGAGAGCAGCGCTGGGAGCCGTGGCCATCACGGTGACAATTTCAGGATGGCTTCTTTTCTGCACTGGCGCCTTGGCGCTTTGTCTCGGCTTTGCAAAGCGACGAAGCGAGCTGATGAGTGAAGAGCACGACCCTATTCAATCAAGGCCAACATTAAAAAATTACACACAGCCAATTCTAGATGCAATGGTTGTTTTCTCCGCCTCTATGGCCGGACTCTCCTATGGAGTCTATGCAATCCAAAGCCAAAATGCACAGGAACATAAAGGGCTGATTCTCACCGCCCCCTTTGTTATTTACGGCATCGCCCGCTACCTGTTTTTGACCTTTACAGAAAACGAAGGTGGTGAGCCTGAAAATCTTCTCTTCAGCGACCCTCATATTCTGGTGACAATTCTCCTCTTCTGCGTCGCGGCTCTTACTGCGATCAGCGGAATCCCCTTAGATTTTCTGACCGACTAGACCGGTGCAAGGTACATAACAAACAAGCATATTAATTAACTGATTCACATCAGATTTCGTTATAAACTTTCAGTCTCTCCAGACTCCTGCGGCAGGAATTTCTTCCTGATAGGCAAGTCTCAAGGCAGCTTTTCATGATTTTCTAGAAATAGTGCTAAAAAGTCTTGCAATTTTTAAAGTTAATGAGTTCATACTTTCTACGTGAGATTTAAGCAGATAGCAATAGGCTTGACATTAGCAATAACTGGGGTGGCAGCCGCCGCCTTTTCACTTCCTTCCTACCCTGTAATCCTCCCGGGACATATTGAGGTTGTTCGTGGCCAGACAGCGCAGCTGCCTATAGTCCTCTGGAACCTTAGGTCTAAGCCCATAACAGTTACCTATATAGGCGACTGCTGTTCACGTCCACAAGAGATATCCCTTCCAGCATTTTCTTCAAAACAAGTTAAGATCGGTCTTGACTCGGCAAACTTTCCTAACAGAACGGTTAAGAAGATAGCTACTCTGCAGTACAAAACCGGCGACCGTAGTTACATCGAAGGCTTCCCATACACCATCAAGGTGTTGGATAAGTGACAAGGCAGAGAAAAGCACTTACCATCATAGAGCTTCTAACAGCTACGGCAGTAATTGCAGTGGTATGTGCCATATGCTTCCCCCTTTATTCAAGTGCAGTAAAGGAAGGACGCAAGTCTGTGAAAACGGCACAATTAAGACAGCTTTCAATGGCTCTTCTTGAATATACAGAGTCCAACAATGGCAGCCTGCCTCTCTTCCCTTACGGAACCGGGACGGAGTGGCACAACATCATTCTGGCTGGACCAATAAACAAACTGGCATTGAGTCTTGCCAATCCTGATAAAGCCGATATTCGCACCAAAAGCGAGTTCAGCTATCACCTAGGCTATTCAATAAATCAGTGCCTTATGCGATCTGAGTACGAGGGAATTCAAATCTCATCGCTGAACCCCTACCTGATTTTTCAAGCAACTGAACTGAAAACGCCAAACTCGTTTACGATACATAAAACATGGCACTTAGGCTGCCACGATAAACAGTATGCACAGCTGCACAATCTAGTGCCAACAGATGGCAGACTGCTCGCCGACATTGACGATGGCGGTTCGTTAGCAGCTAAATCTGATGGCAGCATTAAATGGGATAGCTATAAGCTATTTATGAACAAACCCTGCACCTGCGCTTACTCAGGGCTTGAGCCAGAAACACCTTTTCACACTTTTCACTCTAGGAGTTAACATTATGATGAAACTAACATCAGCAGTTCGAATCACATTTGCCCTAGCGGCCACAACTATAGGGATCAGCGCCTTGGCTGGCCCATTTGATGTCTGCGAAGAAGAATATTACGACAACGTGGAACCCTGTGTTGGCCCTTGCGCCATTGACCCGCCTCAATGCCGCGTAATTCATGAATGGATTTCAGCCTGCGTTGCCGGGGGAGGAGGATGCTACATGGGCAGCTACTATTGGTACTACAGAAGTTTTGATTTGTACCATTGTGCCCCTGGCCCCACCGGACAGCCATGCGTCTGCGGCACTGGCACTGTCATTGAATCTGGATACATGCCAAAATGGACAAGAGACTGCAACTTATAGCGGTTCTGGCTCTGACTTTTAGCCTCTCGACAGCCGCGCCAGCTGAATGGCGGGAGTACCAGGTTTCGGCCCGGTACTCCGGGCTATCAGCATGGAGTCTCCAACAGGATGAGGATTATCCTGACAGAGCAAAGCTTGAAAGAAACCTGAAAAACGGATTCAAAACCACAGGAAATCTGCAAGTTTTTGTGTCAGATAGCTATATAGAGCTTAATGAGCCAGGTCCTGATTGGCAGAACGGCACTTTCCAAGCCCGAGTTCATGGCTGGAATGATGAAAGGTACTTCAATGCCATATCCCGCTTAGGCACAGTTGGAACAAAAGTCACCCTTGAACAGCATATTCCCCTTGGGCAGAGACTGCTCTTGGCTTCGAATAACCTTCCTCACGAAGTCTTCCGTTATCTTCACGATAAAGGCATGTCCAATAAAGAAAGACTTGCTGAAATCAACGAGAATGGAAACCAGAAAGTCGTTGTTGAAGGCGATGTATTGGCTGACTATTTTCTTGCCGGGGATAAGTGGAACAAGATCGCCGAGCATCGGCTGCTCCCTGACAAAAGCCTTTCTATCATCAGACTGAGGCCCAATGGAACTACCGTGACTCAGCAGAACTGGTCAAAGCCAAACCTCCTGCCAGAAAAGCAGGCTCCAAAGCCTTTGTGGGATAGATGGAAAATTGGATCATCGGTCAGAGATGTTCGCATTCCTGGACTTGGCACACCCATTAAATGGCAGGGACCAAATACAGGCCCCGCGCCAGCACAAAGCCTGCAAAGTCAAAGAACAAGCATTAAACTAGCATGGATGATTCCAGGCGTACTGCTCTTTGTGCTCGGCATGGCGATGGTGGTTTTCAGCTCGTTTGGGAGGCATAAGGTCAGGCAGCCTCGCGATTAACTACGCAAAAGGCTGCCTTTCTGTAAACAGGAAGGCAGCCTTTTATGCCAGTCCAGGCTGGCTTAGTAGGGTTGATAATCTGCTGCAACAGCAGGAGCCTTTTTTGCTTCTACTGACTCTGCTTCTGGCTTGTGAAGGAAGAATCCAGCCAAAGCACCAATTCCTAAAACAGAGATAAGTATAAAGCTAGCCTTGGCGACCTTAGCCATTGTCATCTGCGCTTTCTCGTTAATGGTGATTCCCCACCTAATGCAGAAATGCCATAGCCCATAGCTGAAGTGGAAGGCGCTTGTGGTAATGCCAATCACATAAACCAAAAAGAGGAAGAAAGGAATACCCAAAATAGGAGCTGAAAGCTTATCAGCCCAAACCTCGTAGGTGATGATTCCTTCGGGAGTGCCCGCCATGGTGGTTCTTATAGAAGTTGATGCCATGTGGTAGCAGAGAAAGAAAAAGGCAATGATTCCGGTGACCCTCTGCCAAGTGTAATAACCATTCTCTCTATACTTGTATGCTGGCTTCGTCAGGTTCTGTTCCGCTCTTGCGGCAATAAAGATCCCATAGACAGCATGAAAAATAAGGCATCCCCAGATCACACCAAACTTCAAAGGATAAAAAATGTGCTTCGGAATTCCTTCGAAGAAATGGATGACCCCGTTAAAATACTGGGGTCCGGCCAGAGTGAAGCTGTTCAGCGCCAGATGCTGAACAAGGTAGTAGCCGACCGGAAGAATACCGGTGAGCGAGTGCAGCTTATGAAGCGTGTAGTTCTCTCGCATTTTGACCGTTACGGGTCATCTTACCAAGTCGCCAGCTTCACTCACCGGTTCATGGGGCTAGAGAGTCTTGACTTTTCTATACTGATTGCCGAATGACTGGGCCTGCCGACTGAATCGAGGCGTCCAGCAAGATATGCTGATGGACTGAGGAGCAGAAACCATGTCCGAAATTATTGACATCCTTGCGCGAGAAATCCTTGACAGTCGAGGCAACCCCACACTTGAAGTCGATGTCCTGCTTGAGGATGGGTCCCTCGGCCGGGCAGCCGTTCCCAGCGGTGCCAGCACCGGAGCTTTTGAAGCCGTTGAACTGCGGGATGGCGATGCCGACCGCTACCTAGGCAAAGGCGTTCGCCAGGCTGTAGACAACGTCAACGAAAAGATCGCTCCTGAAATCGTCGGAGTTGATGCCACTGAGCAGGTGGGCATTGATATGATGATGATTGAGCTGGATGGAACCCCCAACAAGGCAAATTTTGGAGCCAATGCCATCCTGGGCGTTTCGCTTGCTGTGGCAAAGGCCGCAGCTCAAGCCACGGAACAGCCTTTGTTCCGGTACGTCGGCGGCACATCAGCTCGTGTTCTGCCTGTTCCCATGATGAACATTCTCAACGGAGGCCAGCACGCTGATTCCAACGTTGACTTCCAGGAATTCATGGTCCTCCCAATCGGTTTTGATACCTTCGCCGACGCTCTTCAGGCTGGCGCAGAAGTCTTCCACACCCTTAAAAAGGTTCTCAAGAAGAAAGGTCTTGGCACAGGTGTCGGTGATGAAGGCGGTTTTGCTCCAAACCTAGACAACCAGGATATGGCCTTTGATTACATCGCCGAAGCCATCCAGCAGGCCGGCTACACCCCAGGCAAAGATATGTGGCTGGGAATCGACGCAGCCGCCACAGAGTTTTTTGAGAATGGCACCTATAACTACAAAAATGGCACGGTCCGCACTGGCGCCCAGCAGGTCGATTACCTCGTCGAACTTAGCGGCAAGTACCCCATCATCTCAATCGAAGACGGAATCGCCGAAGACGACTGGGATTCATGGAAGCTGGTGACTGAAGCTCTGGGCGGAAAAGTCCAGCTCGTAGGCGACGATCTTTTTGTCACCAATGTTGAAAGGTTAAGCCGCGGAATTGCCAACGATACAGCCAACTCAATCCTGATTAAAGTCAACCAGATCGGAACCCTTACCGAAACTCTGGCTGCTGTAGATATGGCCAAGAACGCTGGCTACACCTCGGTCATGAGCCATAGGTCAGGAGAAACCGAAGACTCCACAATCGCCGACCTCGCCGTTGCCACCAACTGTGGACAAATCAAAACCGGCGCACCCAACCGCACCGACCGAGTAGCCAAGTACAACCAGCTTCTTCGCATTGAAGAGATGCTGGGCGGCACCGCCGTCTACGCCGGAGCTTCTGGCTTCGGAAAGCTGGCTGCCAGGCTTCGAGGCTAGCAGCACAAGCTGCAGCTGGTCTTTAAAAGCATGGGCTCTTGCTCTTTACGAGCAAGAGCCCATGCTTGTATTCGTTCACTTTTCACAGCTGAGGTAAAGGGTGAATCCTGTCAGCCGAAAACGCCCTTGTCATCTGCAATTAGGCTGAACAGCTAAGGGCAGGAACAGGCTTACAAAGTGAATCACCCTATCTACATCCATAAGCTTTCCCCTACAGAACTCCTCCTCGTAAGGGACATTATCCGGCTTCCCTCCGGAATCATTTATGACCTTATGGCTCCTTCTAGAGTTAAAGCTAAGCAGACCACTATAAGAAACTTGCGACAGATTTACACCGCCTCCTCACACGATGGCGCTGACCATGAAGGCGGTCCAATATTCAACCTGATAGGTGGCCACGTTAGCCTCCAGCCGGGTTCCAAACTCCTTGATGCAGCATGGTGCTGCTGACAGCCAGTTTTACGCTCCTTTTACATCGAAGCCAGCAGGAAGCGCAGAACAGCCCTAATTAATTAATAAAAAATCCTTATTCTTATACAAATTTCAAAATGCCAAACTGCGAAGGAACATGAAAATCAGCCGGGCTCACCAGTGTGGGCGACCATGCTGAGAACTCATTGCCTCCTGTTTGAGGCCGTTCGATTCGGTAAAGGTTAACCCGCCAAACATCAGGAATCACTGGTCCAGAAAGTTCGTTTAAGGGAATCAAGAGTTCGGCCCCCCAGTGCTGCTGCCCTTCGTCCATCCAGGCAGACCAAGTCAATCCGGGGCAGTCCCATTCAGGATGGCTTTCCATTCCCTCGCGGTTGAGATTAGGCGATAAAACATAGCCATCCCAAAGCGCTCCCAAAGGATTCACTTCAAATTCAAAGTATTTGTGTGGGTCTGCCTCACCAGGGGCAATAAAAACCTCCACAACTTCCTCATCGTAAAGCGGAAGATCGCGTTCGGTCATCGTGGACCAGATATCTTTATCGGTGCAGGTGAACCTCACCATAAGGCTGCTGCCAACCCTGCCAATCTCCACATCGGTCTTCCACTTGGCCGGTCTGCCATCTTGAACTCGGGCAAGAGTCAGGCTCTGAGAGAGCCCAGAGGTAAGAATGAGTTCGGGGACCATCCCTTGAAGGCTACCGCGAAAGAGGCACAATTTGAGTCATGTCGAGGGTGCTAAGGATAAAATCCACGGGTCCGCTTCGAGGAAGCATACGCCCGCCATCGGATAAATCTCTTACCCACCGCGCCCTGCTTTTTGCTGCCTTGGCCAGTCCAGAAAGCACACAGGCTGAATCTGTCATTCACATGCCGCTTGAAGGCGAAGACTGCCTCGCAACAGCAGGAATCCTAAAAGCACTGGGATCACAGGTCACCAGGGAGCCTAGCGGGCCAATTATTGTCAGACCCCGGGAGTGGACGACCCCCGGCGCCCCCTTGGACTGCGGCAACAGCGGAACAACAATGCGCCTGATGGCCGGCGCCTTGGCATCCAGGCCGGGGATCGAGGCTGCTTTGGTCGGCGATGCCTCTCTCAGCCGCCGCCCCATGAAGCGGATTATTGAACCTCTCACAGCCATGGGGGCCAGCATCACGGGCGAAAAGCCCCCCTTGCAACTTTCTGGCCGCAGCCTAACCGCGATTCATTGGAAGAGCCCCGTAGCGAGCGCTCAGGTGAAAACATGCCTGCTGCTTGCTGGTTCCAGAGCTAAAGGAACAACCTGGGTTGCCGAGCCTTCGCTTAGCCGCAATCACACAGAGCTGATGTTAAAGGCCTTGGGCGCTGAGATTCTGCAGGAAGGTGAATCTACATTTGGCATCAAGGGAGGCACCAGATGGAGCAGGTTTTCATTCCGTGTTCCGGGCGATATCTCGTCAGCTGCTTTTTGGATGGTGGCAGCCGCCTTGGTTCCAGGATCACAAGTGACTCTCGAAGAAGTAGGAACCAACCCCACTCGTTCTGGGATTCTGGATGTCTTTGCCGAAGCCGGAATAGGGGTGATTCAGACTCAGGCGCATAGCGAACTGGGCGAACCTTCGGCCGCCCTGACCTTGAGTCACACCGAATCCCCCAGCTGCTTCACTATCTCCGGCAGCCTTGTTCCACGCCTCATCGATGAAATTCCTGTCCTCGCCGTCCTAGCCACCCAATGCCGCGGAACAACTGTCATCCGTGATGCAGGTGAGCTGAAAGTCAAAGAAAGCGACCGAATCACCTTGGTCTGCGATGCTTTGGCAAGAATGGGAGCCAATATAGAAGCGAAAGATGACGGCATGGTCATTCATGGCCCCACCCCCCTTAAAGGCACCGAAGTTGATGCCAACGGGGACCACCGCATTGCCATGGCCTTTACCATTGCAGGATTGACAGCCACAGGTGAAACGACAATTTCTGGCGCTGAATCAATAGATACCTCTTACCCTAACTTTCTAAGGCACCTAGATGAGCTCTCTACTCAACACTCCTAACCTCGTTGTCGCCCTGGATGGCCCCGCCGGGGCGGGCAAATCTACAGTTGCCCGAATGGCGGCCAACACTCTTGGCCTGACTCTTTTAGATACTGGCGCCATGTACCGATGTGTCGGGCTGGCCTGCCTAAGAGCAGGATTAAGCCTGGATGACAGCCACGCCACCTCAAAACTGGGAGAGGACCTTGATATTCAGTTCAAAGCTGGGGACCCTCAGCGAGTGCTGCTGAACGGCGAGGATGTGACAGAAGCCATTAGGACTCCAGAAGTCAGCCAGGCTGCCAGCAAAATTTCAACCCATTCGGCGGTCCGTAAAGACCTTGTAAAAAGGCAGAAGAATCTGGTTGCCCAGGGCGGCTGCATTTTGGAAGGCAGAGACACGACCACCGTAGTCGCTCCCGAAGCTCAGGTTAAGATTTTTTTAACCGCCAGTGTTGAAGAAAGAGCGAGAAGAAGATGGATTGAGCTGACCGACAAGGGAGCCAGCCTCTCACTGCAGGAGGTTGTGCTCGATGTCATCTCCCGCGATTACCGCGATTACACAAGAGCTGATTCTCCTCTTGCACTGGGCGAGGATGTGACCCTCTTAGAAACATTTGGGCTCGCTCCCGATCAGGTTGCAGAAACGATTGTTTCATTAGCTGTCGCTGCTGATAGAATGTGAGGCAGAACGCTGATTTGCAGCGTCTAGAAGTTTGAGGGATGAGCCAGGAACAAGCACCACAGCCCATCAGCGTTGCCACCGTCCTTTTTGAGACGGTCGAATTCATGACCGCTCTTGCCTGGCAGAAGATGGGCCTACAGCCCGACATGATGACACGCAGACTGGAGCCTGACCTTGACGAAGCCAAGCTCGCCATTGATGCCGCAGCTGCCCTTTCGGAGATTATTCTGCCCCAGCTTGATTCTGAAGAAGACAAGAGGCAGATTCAAAACATCATCCGCGACCTAAAGGTCAACTATGTGCAGAGGCGGCAGGATTGACACCCATTCTTCCCTTTAATCAAGAAGACTTGGCAAAGTTAAGCGCCAAGCCCAGCACCAGCTTCTCAAGCCAGCTTAGAAAAGTGCTGCAGGGGCTGAAGCTGGTTCTTGATGCTGCGCAGAAAGGCGGTCCTACCCCCCAACTGGAAGAAGCCTATGGGGATATTCGCGAGTGGCTGCTGTCGCATAGTCCTGAAATTCAAGCCCTGCTTGTCGGCCCTCAGCCGCCCCTTGGCGGCAGTCGTGGGAAAACTCCGCTTTGGAGCCTGCAGCCCAAATCAGCAGATGGACTCTTCTTTATTCTCAAGAACCCATTCTTATGGGTGGATAAATCATCAAAACCACAAGATTGGCGCCCTCTGCTGACTGCTTTGATTCAGGAGCTTAAAAAGCCCCGCAAGAGTCCGGCAAAAAAACAGCAGCCTCTTGGTTTTTGAAGCGAATAGACCGCATCAACGTAAGATTAGCCTGGCCTCAGGTACCGACATCCCCAGATGATGCGAGGACTGCCCCACTGGCTGAAGCCTGTGCAACCCATCATCATAAGTGACCATGGCTTCCAAGGCAGTCAGCGAAACTCATCTGCGGATGGCGCAGATCATGACCCCCAACGACGCCAATATCCTCGGCAAAGTTTTTGGCGGATCACTCCTCTCGTTTATTGACCTCGCTGCCAGCGCCTGCGCCAGTCGGTTTGCAGGACACCAGGCCGTAACCGCCAGCTTCGACCGTGTGGACTTTCATGAACCGATCGAAATTGGAGAGATGGTCGAAGCAGAAGCCCTTATCACCTATGTCGGTCGAACATCCATGGAAGTCACCATTGATGTCTATGCCACCAACCTCACCCAAAATCGACGCCGACACTGCAATACAGCCAGAGTGACGATGGTTGCTCTTAGCGAAGGACGACCAGTTGAGGTTCCCCGCTTGATCTGTGAGACAAAACAAGACAAGGTGTGGTTCCTCTTTGGCAAGATTCGAAGAGACTTAAGAAAACAGCGGCTGGAAGAGCTGCAAAACCTGCAGGAAAAACTGAACGCAGCCGACCTTGAGACTCTTGATGGCTGGATCGCTGATTCATCTCTCCTGCTGGCCTAACCGCTGGGCTGTCCCCAGCAAAAAAACCTGCAAAAAGTCAGGCACACCCTAAGGAAGCTCAGCAAAACTCCGACAACCAAGACAAGAGCCCTGCGAATCACTGGAATAAATACCAGGAGCAGGGCAGATAAGGTGCTTGGAAAGTGTCGGATATTCTCTCTCAAGAAGAAATCGAAGCTCTGTTGAGCTCACTTTCATCGGATGATGCCTCAGTGGCTTCCGATGAAGATTCTTCTGGGCGCATAAGCGGCAGTCAAGCCAGTTACGGAGGGTTTGTCCCCGCTTCAAGACCTGGCTCAACCAGCCCAGTCACCTACGAAGTCTACGATTTTAGAAGGCCGGATAAGTTCAGCAAAGAACAGCTTCGCACGCTGCAGATGCTCCATGAGACATTTGGACGAACGGCAGCCACCAGCCTTAGCGCTTATCTTCGAACACCCATCTCCATTGATCTTGTCAGCTTGGAACAGGTTCCTTACGATGAGTACCTGCGAAGCCTCAATCGATCGGTCTTTGCGGTTCTGGCACTCAATCCCCTTTCGGGCGAAGCTGCTTTAGAAATGGAGTTCGACCTTATCTTTGTCATGGTTGACAAGCTGCTGGGCGGCCCCGGCAGAACAGTCAATCGCAGCAACCTCACTGAGATTGAAACACCTCTTGTCCGCCAGATAGTTGACAGGATTCTGCAGTCTTTGAAAATGAGCTGGGAGGGAGTTGTCATTGTCAACCCTTCCATCGATGGCATCGAAACCTCTACTCAGTTTGTTCAAATCGCTCCCCCCAGCGATATCGTTGTCTCTATCCTGTTTGAGTTGAGAGTCGGAGACATCCGTGGTGCAATGAGCCTCTGCATTCCTTACATGCTGCTCAAGCCAATCACCAATAAGCTTTCTGCTCAAAAGTGGTTTATGGCCAGCGGTGCCAGAAGACAGAGCCCACAGACCAGACAGTCGCTTACCACTCTTATCTCAGAAGCCCCCGTGAACTGCGAGTTAAGCCTCGGCGACAGCAGCATCACAGTGAAAGATTTTCTCTCTCTGAGGCCTGGCGATGTTGTTAAGCTTCGCCAGAAATCATCGGCCCCTACTGTCATTAAAGTTGCTGGAACACCAAAGCTTCTGGCCAAGCCTGTGCTCGATGGCAGAAAGGTAGTCCTTCAGGTAATCGGCCGAACCGACTGATTTTTTCAACTTACAACACTCGAACCAAGGAAAGGAAATGCCCTACAAAGCAAGTGAACTGGTCCACCAAATGAGCCTCCTCCAGACGGGAGTCTGGAATGCGACGGCTTCTGCCCTCTGCGACTTTACCGGAGCGCAGGTCACAGTGAGAGAATCTAGTGCCATCTCAATGGACCTCAGCGATTTGATCTCATTAGAGGCTCAGGAATCCTTGGTCCTGCAGTTCTCATTTGCCCATAAGCCCGATTCTGTTCAGACTCTTCTGCTTAACGAAAACTCTATGGCCGGCTTCTTTATGGCCATCCAGGGAGGATTTATTGGAGCCTTTACGGAAGAGATGGTCAGCGACGCCAAGGGCTTTTTTGAAACGCTGATTCAAGGCATCTGCTCAGGAGCATCGGCCTACCGAGGCGAAGCAACCCTAGCCGGAGCCTTCACCACCAAGCTGCGTTCCTTCACCACGCCAGACAACATTGTTCAAGCCAGCACAATCATCCGATCTACCGTTCAGCTGGGGCTCGGAACAGCCAGCCTGGACATTCACTGGCTGACCGACGATGAAACGATGATCAGCCTCATGCCTTCTAAGGCCCGGGATGATGCCGCGTTTGCCGCTCAGGCCAAGCCCACTGATGTCGGAGTCTCTGGCACTCCTCCCGAAGACGCTTCTCTCAGACTGCTCTTTGATATCCCCCTAGAGATCAGCGTTGAACTCGGTCGAGTGAAAATGCTGGTCAAGGATGTGCTGGACCTCGGCGCTGGATCGATTGTCGAGATCGACAAAGCTGCCGGAGAACCAGTCGACGTTTTGGTCAATGGCCAGCCCGTAGCAAGGGGCGAGGTCGTTGTTATTGAAGACAACTTTGGAGTTCGAATCACAGAGATTCTGAACCCAGCCGAACGACTTGCTAAGCTCAACGAGGCCGCTTAACCATGAAGACGACTCTACGTACCCTCGCTCTCGCCGCTGCCGGAATTCCCTTTATTGTCTGGGGACAGTCTGCTTCACTCACAGGAAAGACCAGCCCTATTCCCGCTGCGGCACCGGCTGCCCCTGGCCTTATTGATATCTGGGGATTGGCACAGCTGGCGGTTGCCCTTGGTGTTGTCGGCGCCCTTCTCAAATGGGGGCTCCCTTGGGTGATGAAGCGGATGAAAACCGATTCTTCAGCAAAAGGATCCATCCAAGTTATGGAATCGGTTTCGCTCGGAGCGGCCCAGCTGCAGCTGGTTAAGGCTCTCGACAAGACTCTTCTCATCGGTGTCACCACCCAGTCAACCCGCCTGATCGCAGACCTTACTGCCACAGGCGCGACGACCTTGGCTGAAGTGATGGCCGAGCCAGCCAAAGCTCCCCAAACAGCAGCGTCGGCCCCCGCAAAACCGAAATCCAAAATCGACATCATGGTTGACGAAGATGACCGCGCCTTTTTTGAAATGGTTGATGACGCCATGGAAGATGAAGAACCCATCGTCATTCCTCAGCCAAAGAAGACGAGAAAGGCGCCAGTCAAGGCTGTTATCTCCCGCCCAGTCATTCAGGAGACCACAGAGGAAGAAGACGATATGTCATTCCAGCAGGCCCTGGCTCTTATCCAGGCAGCCAAAAAGCGTTCTGGCCTTGAAGAGCAGGAGCCAGCTCCCGCCAAGCCAAAGACACGCCTGCCTGATGCCAGCAAGGCCAGCCGTTCTACACGACCAGTCAAAAGCCTGGTTGAGGCAGCCGGATACGGTGCGCCAGCCGCTCCTGCCGAGCTCAGCGACAGAGAAATTCAGGAAGCCCTGGAGCGCATTAAGCGGCTGAGCCGCTAAGCCTCAAACCCCTGCAAAAAGGAGAAGCAAGAGAATGAAGACTGCCATAACCAAAAAACCAAACCTTAAGTGGTTTCTTAGGTTTGTACTTTTGGCTGTGGCTGTTATGACTGTAGGCATAGCCTTTGCCCAGACTTCTCAGGGTCAGGTGCCGATTCCCTCGTTGAACATCGGTGTCGGGGGCAGTTCAGAAAAGGAGCAGATCAGCAGCACCCTGCAAATTCTGGCCCTGCTCACCATCCTCAGCGTCGCTCCCGCCATTCTCATTCTGACAACGGCCTTTACACGCATCGTCATTGTTCTTGGGTTTGTCCGCAGCGCGCTTGGCACTCAATCTATTCCCCCCAACCAGGTTCTTATTGGGCTCTCCCTTTTTCTCACGCTTTTTGTCATGGGGCCAACCTACGAAAAGGTCTACACCACGGCTTTCGTTCCCTACATGGCTAAGGAAAACCCCATTACTTTCGAGGACGCTCTCTCACGGGCAGAAAAGCCGATTCGAGAGTTTATGCTCAAGCACACCTACGAAAGCGACCTGCTGATGTTCCTGGAAATGAGGAACGAAAAGCCAGCGAGTTCCGGTGAAGTCAGCCTGATGGCTCTTATCCCCAGCTTCATCATCAGCGAGCTCAAAACGGCCTTTATCATTGGCTTCTATATCTTTGTTCCCTTCATCATTATCGACCTCATTGTTGCTTCAGTTCTCATGGGCATGGGAATGATGATGATGCCGCCCGTTGTCGTCTCTCTCCCTGCCAAGCTGCTGGTCTTTGTGCTTGCAGATGGCTGGTCGGTCTTGGTGAGAACTCTGCTCACAGGCTATCAATAATGGACACTTCATTTGCGATTGAAGTCAGCCGTCAGGGCTTTATCGTTGCCCTTATGGTTACGATGCCTATCCTGGCGATGGCGCTGTTTGTCGGCCTTTCTGTTTCTGTCATGCAGGCAATGACACAGGTTCAAGAAATGACCTTGACCTATGTTCCAAAAATGCTTGGAGCAGCGGCAATTGTCCTTACCATGGGCAGCTGGATGCTGACGACTCTTGTCCGCTTTATGCTCTTCTGCTTTGAAGCTGCCGCTAAAGTCGGCCAGATGTAGGTTGTAATGAGCCTTAACTCAGAGTGGCTGGTTGTCTTTCTTGCTCTCTTTACGAGGCTGTCTGCAATGTTCCTCTCTGCCCCCATCACCAGCACTGCCATTCCAGTCAACGTGCGTGTTCTCATGTGTGCAGCGCTTGCCTGTGCCTTGACTCCTGTTGTTCAGCCAGTTTTTGCAGAAATTCCAGAGACTTTGCCAGCCCTCATAGTCCTTGGCCTTCGCGAAGCGCTGACCGGCCTCCTTATAGGCTTCTGCATGAAGCTGCTTGTCTCGGCGGCAGAAATGGCAGGTTCATTTGCTGACCTTCAAATGGGTTTGATGTCAGCCCAGGTCATGAGTTCTGTGACTGGTTCTTCGGCAACTCCTGCCAGCAGGCTGAAGCTGATGCTTGCGATGGCGCTGCTCTTTGCATCAGATGCTCACCACCTTATGATTCAAGCAGTGGTGCGAAGCTACAACGTCGGGGGTCTTTCTTTCGAAAGCCTTCAGCCAATGCAGAGCGGCCTTCTGGCGATGCTTGGTCAAATGATGCTGCTCAGCATTCAAATAGCCGCCCCCGTTGCCGCTATTGGCATTGTAATAGATATGGCGGCAGGCTTTGTCAATAAAGCCGTTCCGCAAACCCAGCCCTTTCTTCTGGCTCTCCCAGCCAAGCTCGCGCTTGGCCTGCTTGGCCTAGCCCTTGGGCTCCCCGCACTCACAGCCGGGCTCCGCCTGGCGACTGACTATACATTTAAGACCCTTGGGCAAATGTTGGGAGGATAAAAACGAGTGGCTGACAATCAACAAACAGGGGAAAAAACAGAAGACGCGACTCCTAAACGCAGGCAGGATTCGCGTAAAAAAGGCCAAGTCGCAAAATCCACCGATCTTGTCAATGCCATCGGTCTTCTTGCTAGTTCGCTCTTCCTCCCGGTTCTATGCGAATCTTGGATCAAGATGCTGATCGAAACCTTTCGTGGTCAAGGACTGGTTGGCAGCGAGCAGCTGACCCCAGAAACAGCCATTAAACACATGGTCAATATCGGCATGCCTGGCGTCGGGCTTGCAGGAAGTTTGATTCTGCTTTTAATGGTGCTTGGCGTCGCCGTCAATATGGGCCAGGTCGGACTGCTTTGGACGCCTGAACCCCTAAAACCGACCTTCCAAAAGATTAATCCTCTTGAGGGCATTAAAAGACTGGTCAGTAAAAAAGCGCTTTTTGAAGGGTTTAAAGCCATCTTTAAGCTGACCATCTTCTCATGGATCGTCTATGCCGCCATCAGCGGATCGTGGGACCAGCTTATCTATATCAGCGGGATGCCCCCCACAAAGGCAGCAGCCGTGGTTGGCAGCCTTATCCATACCATCATGGTGCGCGTTGCCTTGGTGTGGCTTGGCTTGGCTGGTCTTGATTACTTCTTTCAGTTCAAGCAGCACGAAAAGCAGATCAAGATGACCAAACAGGAACTGAAGCAGGAAATGAAAGAGCAGGAAGGCAGCCCTGAGGTGAAGATGGCCCGAATGCAGCGCAGAAGAAAACTCAGCAAGGGGTCGCTAAAGTCTCAACTCAAAGAAGCTGATGTCATTGTCACCAACCCAACCCACTTTGCTGTCGCAGTCAAATATGAAAGATCGAAAATGCATGCTCCATTGGTAGTGGCAAAGGGACAAGACCATCTGGCGCTAAAGATTAGAGGGCTGGCCAAAGAGCTTGACATTCCGATTGTGGAAAACAAGCCTCTTGCCCGTGGGCTTTATGCAAAATGTGAAGTTGGCGACTTCGTCCCCCGCGAGCATTTTGGAGCGGTTGCAGAAGTTCTAGCCTACGTCTATAAGACACTGCAAAAAGTAAAGAATCCTGTTTAGCTTCTTAGTCGTCTGGTTTACATTCACGAAAAAGCGTGAGTGCCATGCCAAGTTTACGCGTTAAAACATCTCTTTGCTGCCTTGCAGCCAGCCTTCTTAGTTTTGGTCTTCCATCTGCCTTGGCTGCCTGTTGTGCAGTAGGGCCACAAGGGTCCGAAGTTCTGTTTGGAGGGCAGAGAAACATCATTATCTGGGACAAAGCGGCTGGCGTTGAGCACTTTATTCGTGAAGCCAGTTTTGAATCTGATTCAGCTCAGTTTGGATTTATAGCACCGAGTCCATCTGTTCCGGAAATAGCCTCTGCAGATAGAAAAGCTTTCGGCCTCCTCGAATCATTACAACCACCCCCTCCTCCCTCCCTCTCCTGCTCTGCCCCCACAGATGCAGCCATAGCAAAATCAGCAGATTCGGTAGTGGTAGTTCAGGAAGTTGATGCTGCTGGATACAAGGCCCGCACCCTAAAGGCTTCTGATTCCGCCGGTCTTGCCTCGTACCTAAAAGAGCAGGGCTTCACTTCCTCGCCAGACTTTGAAAAGTGGCTTAAACACTATGTCGATAAGGGCTGGTACCTGACCAGCTTTATCGTGACATCAAAACTGGGATCCCAAGGGACATCTCCGGTTAGGATGTCCTTCAAAACAGATAATCCTTTTAACCCCTACTACGTGCCCAAAAACAACCTGGTAAAAGGCGAGTCCGCCGAACCCCATAACTCTCAAAGCAGCCTAAAAATCTACCTCATCAGTACAGATTCTTTAACCACTAAAGTTGGAGGGGAAAACGGAGACCCCTGGAGAACCCCAGCATGGGAAGCCGAAATGAAGGCAAAGGACGTTTCTGCCCTAGCTGCAGCGCTAAAAATTCCTTTATCAAGCCTGGCCAATGGAGCCCATCTTTCTTTCTTTCAAGACTGGAGCTTTGGCAGAGCAGAAACAAGCGAGGATATTTTCTTTGTGCCTTCTTGGAGAATTCCGAAGGTGATGGAAACCATCATAACGATCATTCTATCTGTTTTTATAGCTTTATCAATAGTCAAATTGTTTACCCACATAAGAGCTGCCAAATCCAAACAGGGTTGAAAATAAGAAGGTTCCAAATGCAGAAAGCGCCCCAGGCGGGGGGCGCTTTCTATAAATCGGTTCCTCGAAACGATGCGGCAGAAGTCTCCCCGGGGTTTCCCCCGGGGTAGTCCGTTTCGCAGGAAGTAAAGTGTTAGTCTTAGCCTCTCAGAAGTGAAAGAACCTGCTGAGGAGCCTGGTTTGCCTGGGCCAGCATGGCCATGCCGCTTTGAGAAAGCACCTGGTACTTAGTCATCTTGGTCATTTCATCAGCAAAGTCAAGGTCACGGACGGCTGACTCGGTGGCACTCAGGTTCTCTTTAGAGATGCCCAAGGATCGAACATTGGACTCAAGAACGTTCCTCATAAAGCTGCCGATATTGCCTCGGCGGCGATTGAGATCATCCAGAGCAGAATCAAACTTGTTCAAGGCCTGCTCAACACCAGATGCCGTGGTGACATCCATGCTTGTCAATCCAAGAGTCTGAGTCGTAAAGCTGCCGATTGAAAGAGATTCAATCTGACCAGCATTAGCGCCAACCTGGAAGGTGCTTGATCCAACCTGAGCCTGTCCTGCAGTCACAGAACCAGTCACATTGCCTGCTTCGGTCAGCATAACCCGGTTGCCATTCTCATCCGTCAAGGTCAAGCCATCGTTGCCCACTGCGCCTGCCGTAAAGGTGACAGGAGTAAGTGAACCTACTGTAACCTGGGCGACCGCATTTGTGCCAATGACGCTGGTTGAACCAGAAGCTGCGTTAATGACGCCCGTGGCATCGACCAGGTTGATTTTGGCGTTAGTACCGTACTTGGTTGACCTGAGGACGACTGATCCGTTTCCACCAGAGTAATCAGCTTCAGCGACGACCCCTGTGGTTCCAGAAGCAGCGTTGATTTTCTGAACAACCTGTCCCCATGTTTCAGAAGGTCCGATATCGAAAGTTGTTCCGTTGATCGAGAAGGATTCTGCCGCACCGACGGCAGTCGATTCGTAGGCAGCAAGGCTGGCAGCAGCGACAGTGTTTGTGCCCTGATGAACAGCCTTGGCAGCAGCCGTGGTTACGTTGACAGTCACAGCGCCATCCTGCGTGATGGACTGAGTGCCAATCTTGCCGCCAAGACTGATCTGCTTAAAGTTAGTGGCATTGACCACGACAGAGTTGACCCCAGAGCTGCCATCAAGGAG
Organism: uncultured Fimbriimonadaceae bacterium; assembly: GCA_964607175.1. Classification (GTDB taxonomy): domain Bacteria; phylum Armatimonadota; class Fimbriimonadia; order Fimbriimonadales; family Fimbriimonadaceae; genus JAKRSE01. The sequence goes on along the minus strand of CAZSIM010000002.1, from coordinate 362,969 downwards.
CTTTACCTTTCCAAACTGAGTTGTGTTGGCAACTCGGTCGAGACTGGCGAGCAGGTTGTTCATCTGAGTCTGGTAGGCAGCCTTCTGATCGCTTGTCAAGGTGGCGTTGTTGCCGGCGGCGACAGCCAGAGTTCGACCTTCTCTCATCAGACGAGAGATTTCGTCGAGGGCTCCTTCTGCAGTCTTCGCAAAGTTCAAAGCATCTTGGTTGTTTCTAATCGCCTGCTCGGTGCCAGAAATCTGAGCTCGGAAGCTTTCAGAGAAAATAAGGCCGGCGGGATCATCGGATGAATCTTGAATCCTGAGACCAGTGGAAAGTCGGTTCATCGACTTCGACTGCTCGACGTTGGTCATGCTCAGGTTGCGGAGTGAGTTGATTGAGTTCAGGTTGGTGTTGATGCGAAAGGACACTTTTTTTTCCTCCGTGAGACTCACCTGCGCCATCCGTGGCTGCCTTTCTTAACCTCTCTTTCTCGGAGGTTTTTGTCCGGCTGGTGAACCTTACACAAAGGTCTTTCCCTGTTAATCTTGCCGATACCCCAGTATAAATACCTGGAAAACAGATTTTTTACGAGTTTTTCTGAAAACCAGCAAGGGTGCTGGCTGGCAAGTCTGCCAGGACTAGTTTTAAACCCCGGCGCTCATCAAGATTGGGCTTCGACATTTAGCGCCATGCTCCAGGCCGCGTCAACTACGCTTCCGGCGATCAGAGCCTTTTTCAAATCTGCCTTGCTTCTTACTGGCAGTCCATTTGCAGCATCCACCCAGGCTGTGTAGGCAGCCGATGCCTCTCCGGGAAGAACTTCCCTGACTGCAACTGAGATTTTTGCTGCATCGACTCCCAAGATTTTCTCCAATGCCAGCAGCCTGCAGGTGAACCGCACTTCCGGAACTGCTGAGCCTTCGGGCAGATAAGTGATCTGCCAGGAATCACCCGCCTTTACTGGTCCGACAGGAAGAGGCACTGAAGTAAGCCGTCTCAGCCTAAATGCGGAATCTTCCTCGCCCTGAGATTTTAGCGGCTCTCCTCTTAAGCTGACACCTAACGTCAACTCAGGAGAGGTCAAAGGAATTCTTGAACCAGGAACAATCAGGGTGCCATCGGTGAGAGTGCTTTTGTAAAACATCCTGCCATCAGAACCGGCCAGATGCTCTTCTTGTGTGACAGACCTGTAAACAAAGCGAACTTTTTCGATAAGAAAGCTGGTTTCATGCCTGAGGCTGCGAATCTGACCTTGAGCTGTGGCCACTTTCAAAGTCACCTCGCCAGGATTGGCAAGCAGGGCAGCCAGGGCAAAAAACGCAGACATGGTTTTAGTTTACGCCCTTTATGTCAATCTGCCACTAAAGAAGGCGGACAAAGGACGTGCAAAGACCTTCTACTTCTGACCAGCGGCAGCTGAAACGGACACACCAATATCCAACATTCTCTGCAGAGCCAGGCGAGCCTTGCCAGCAGTTTCTTCTGGTACCCGAATCTCGTTGACCACCTGCCCTTCAACAAGGTTTTCCAACACCCAGCAGAGAAAGCTGGGATGAATTCTATACATCGTGCTGCAGGGGCAGATCTGCGGATCGAGGCAGAAGATCCTTTTATCTGGCATTTCGCTGGCCAGACGATTAACCAGATTGATCTCAGTGCCAATTGCCCAAGTGCTGCCGGCAGGAGCACTGGCAAGGGTCTTAATAATCATCTCTGTCGAACCGTTGTAGTCGGCCATTTTGACCACCTCAATATCACATTCAGGATGAACAAGAATGTTGACTTCAGGATGCTCTGCCCTCGCTTTAATAATCTGCTCGACCGTAAAGCGAGAGTGAACGCTGCAGTGTCCCTTCCACAACAGAAACTTTGAATCGATGATTTTCTCGGCCGAGTTTCCCCCAAGCGGCTTAAAGGGATCCCAAAGAGCCATTTGGCTTTCAGGATCAAACCCCAGCTTGACTCCCGTGTTTCGCCCCAAATGCTGGTCAGGAAGGAAGAGGATCTTTTCGCCTCTCTTCATTGCCCACTGAAGAACCTCAGTGGCGTTGCTAGATGTGCAGCAGGCACCGCCATGCTCTCCTACAAAGGCTTTTATTGCCGCAGAAGAGTTGACGTAGGTGATGGGAACAATCTTTGAGACATCCATCACCTGAGCCAGCTGCTTCCAAGCGGATTTCACCTGAAATTGGTTGGCCATATCCGCCATGCTGCAGCCAGCGGCCAAATTGGGGAGTATGACTCGCTGCCTCTCGTGCGTCAGAATGTCCGCCGACTCAGCCATAAAATGAACGCCGCAGAAGACAATAAACTCGGCATCTGGTCGGCTTTGTGCATCTTTTGCAAGTTTGTAGCTGTCGCCGCGAACATCTGCATGGCGAATGATTTCATCCCTCTGGTAGTGATGCCCCAAAATCATGAGGCGTGAACCGAGTTTCGCTCGGGCCGCTTCAATCCGCTCACTCGCCTGATCCATAGTGAGATCGGTGTATTCCTTGGGCAGAGGGCTTTGAAACATTGAACTAACCTAGACGGCAGACCTTATTTTATCTGACTGCTGAACCTGCAAAAAGTCGCATTGCCTGGGGCCTCGGGCCTTATGCGTCCGGTCAGCCCCTTCCTATCGCATTAACCCAAAAAAGTCTCTTAAGCTGAAAATCAGCCAAGTGAAGCAAAAAGGTCGACAGGATTCCCGCTAGGATCAGTGACAGCAGCGTACCTTTGACCCCAAAAAGCATCAAAAGGCTCCTTCACCACTCCAGCCCCATCCGCCACAAGACTGGCGAAAACAGCATCCACCTCACCTGGTGAATCACAAAGAAAAGCCAGGCCAACTCTATGTCCCCCTGTGGGAGCCTTCCATTCAGGAAGAATCTGACCAATCAATGCCTCTGAATCCAACATGATTCTCAGGCCACCCGGTCCTGTGGCTTCTATATGCTCCTCCCCAGGTGCAGGATCAGGAAAGTCCAAACCAAGCTTTCTATAAAAGCTGACGGCTGTAGTCAGATCGGCAACAATCACTCCGATGGCATCTAGCTTCACACGTTCAATCTACCATTTAATGCAGACACATGTCTTGCATTCCAACAGGAAGCCATGCTACTTTTCCACCCTTAGGAGATTTATCGCCAGACCTTTCTGGACTTGGTGATCCACTATCGGCTGAGGATAATCTTCACCAATCACACAGCCTGCCGCTATCTGAACCATTAAGGGAGCCTCATTGGGAGCGTGGATATCAGCATCAGAAAAACCAGAAAGTTCAGGACACCACTGCCTTATGAACCTGCCTTCAGGGTCAAACTTTTGGCTCTGCAGTTTTGGGTTAAAAACCCGAAAGTAGGGCTGAGCATCGACCCCCATTGACGCCGACCACTGCCAGCCGCCATTGTTGCTTGCAAGTTCAAAATCCAGCAGAGTCTCAGCAAACCATGCCTCGCCTTTTCTCCAATCCACCAAGAGGTCTTTGGTTAAAAACGAAGCCGTAATCATTCGCAGTCGGTTGTGCATCCAGCCCATAGCGGCCAAACATCTCATGGCGGCATCAACAATAGGAAAGCCAGTTTGCCCAGCTTTCCAAAGGTCAAAATGTTCATCGATCCCTGGCCAGTTCAGCTGCGAATAATGCCTTTGAAAAGGCTCGGAAACTATATAGGGAAACTGAGCAAGAATCATGTGATAGAACTCCCGCCAAATCAGTTCGTTCAGCCACTTTTCTGATCCTAACCCCGATTGAGAAAATGCAGCACGAACACACTCTCTTATCGATAGTGTTCCGTGACGAAGATGCACAGATATTCCGCTGGTTCCTTCGACGCTTGGAATGTCACGGGCTTCGTTATAGCGGGGCATCCTTTCTAGAAACCAAGCTAGTCTCTCCTGGCCACCCGAGAAGCCTGGTTTCAGCCAGAGATCCGTTTCTTCAAATCCAACTTCGCTGCTGTCAAGGAATGGACAAAAATCTTTAGGAAAACTGTCAGACGAAGCCAGCTGAGAAAGATCAGGATCGTATGATTGAAAATCCGCATCAGAAAGCCTCGCTTTCCAAGCTCTGCTGTAGGGAGTGTAGACCTTAAACTCTGTGCCCGATTGATTTAAGATCTCATCTTTTTCAAAGACAACGCAGTCCTTAAAAGTGCTCAGGCTTCTGCCTTCTTCTGCCAAAAGGGCAGCCACTTTTCTATCGCGTTCTATCGCGTAGGGGTCATGGTCATGATTGGCCAAGACTCGGCCTGCCTTGAGCTTTGAAGCAAGCTGAGGAATGACTTCAAGAGGGTCGCCGTAAAGAACAAGCAGGCGTGAACCCTTGTCTCTCAGGGCAGAATCAACTTCCTTTAGCGATTCGATAATAAAAGCAACCCGCCTATCCTTTTTATCAGGCAGGGCATCGAGAATCACCTTGTCGAAAACAAAAACCACAGCCACACGGCTGCCAAAAGCGCATGCCTCAAACAAAGCGCGATGGTCGTGAAGCCTTAAGTCACGTCGAATCCAGCACAGAGAAAGATCCTGCTTCCCCACCATGACCTCTACGAGCCCAATATCTGGGCAGTAGTCTTGAAATGCAGCTTGGCAAATCTTCCCAGGGCTTCTGGCCCCAGGGCCTGAACCAGCTTTCTCCCTGCGGGGGGAATCGGACTGCCAGCGCCTTTGGGAAGAACCATTCCGGCTTCGGCTCCGAGTGCCTCCAGCTTGTCCAAAAAGGCAGCTCTGGCTAAAATCGAAGCTGCCGCCACAGCAAGGTCGCTTTCAGCCCGCACCATGCTTATCAGCTGAATATCAATTCCCTTTCTCGCCAAAACACTCTTTAATCCCGCCGGTTTGGCAAACTGGTCCGAGATAGCCAGCTTCGCTTCCTGCTTGGCCAAGACCCCCTCTATCGCTTTGGCATGGCCCCATTCCAGCAGTCGGTTCAAATTCTTAATCTTTAAATAGAGCTCGTTGTATTTGGCCGGACCAACCACCAGCACCTCATAAGGACATGTCTTCTTGATCTGCACAGCCAGGCGCTTAGCCTGCAGATCAGTCAGCTTTTTGCTGTCTTTAACTCCTTCCAGCTCAGCCTCATGCCACGGAGCAACAAAGCAGGCGGCAATAACCAGGGGACCAAAATAGTCTCCCTTTCCACTTTCATCGACCCCAATTCTGCCTTCATCCATGCGCCCAGGCAGGATATCCTCTCCAGCATGTTCGTCACTTTCGAGGGGCCCGATGGCGCAGGCAAAACAACCGCCCTCCAAAAGGCGGCGGCAGCGCTTGAATCACAAGGGCTTAAAGTCTTGACTACCAAAGAACCTGGCTCTCCCTACCTTAAGCATAAGATTCGACAGGTCCTGCTGGATGGCGGCCCCATGACACCTTGGGCAGAAGTCTTTCTTTTTTTAGCCGATAGAACCGAGCATGTTTCGACAGTAGTACAGCCAGCCCTCGCCGATGGAACCATTGTTTTGTGCGACAGGCACGCCGATTCAACAACGGTCTACCAGGGAGCAGGGAGGGGACTTGATAGAGCGAGGTTAAGAGAGCTGAATGCCTTGGCGACAAGTGGACTAAAGCCAGATCTCACACTTCTCTTCGTTATTGACCCAGCAGATGCCGCGGCCAGACTGGAAGGGCCTGATAGAGCCCAGGAACAGAATCGCCTTGATAAAGAAGGAATCGCTTTTCAGATGAAGATTGCCCAAGGCTTTGAAGAAGAAGCCGCACTAGACCCCGCAAGATGGGTAAGAATTGATGCCTCCCTGGCTCCAGAAGCAGTGGCAGAGCAGGTGCTGGACGCCATCGCCTCTCGCATGGCATGATGCACGATAACAGACCAGATGAATCTTAATCTCGCTCCCTCTTGGCCGCCTCCTTCCCGATGGTTTGTGGGCCTAGCTATTGGGCAGGTCTTTGCTCTGGTCCTCTGCTACGGCGTTTTGTGGATCTCAGGCTTAGCCCAGTTCTATGGCCCATGGATCGCTCTGGCCCTTGCTCTTCTGCTGGGCGCCATCCAGATTGTTGGCAGGCTGATAGCAGCCAAAAAGAACCGGATTCTCCCCATTCCAGATGACGAACTGGCTCATGTGATGAACCTTATTGATTCGGCTGCTCAGTCAGGCGATAGACGCCTTCTTGTTTCAGCAAGGGAATATCTGGTTCTTCATCTCAGAATTTCGCGCCGCGATGCTGGCACTGCCGTAAGCAAGCTGACACGCCGCGATTATCCTCAGCTTGCAGATGCCGCGGGCTACCTCGATTAAGGCCCGCCTCTCAGTTGAACATCGGATTCCAGCACAGCTGCGCTGCGCCCAAAGGCGATCAACAGCTATTTTCCATGAACCTGCCAGGACTTCCAATAATCAGGATCTTCTAGTGCCAAGGCCTGAGCCGTCAGTTTAAGCGGGTGGAAGGTATCCACCATCACGGCAAGTTCCTGAGTCTGTGTGTGGCCCAAAGTCGCCTCGACAGCCCCTGGCTGGGGGCCATGTGGAATGCCGAGTGGATGCACAGTAATGGACCCTTCTTTTATGCCTTTACGCGAACCAAACTTGTCGTTGCAGTAGTACAAAACCTCATCCGAATCAACATTCGAGTGGTTGTAAGGCACAACAACTGCCTCAGGATGGTAATCCAGCATCCTCGGGCAGAAGCTGCATATCACAAAGTTATGACAGGCAAACGTCTGATGGATCGGAGGAGGCATGTGGAGCTTGCCCGTAATCGGCTGAAAATCGTTGATGTTAAACGCAATGGGATAAACATAGCCATCCCAGCCCACCACATCGAAAGGATGAAAGGGATAACTGTAAAGGGTGTGTCTGCCACGAGCCTGAACAATCACCTTATACTCGCCCTTTATGTTGTAAGTCTTCAGCTCGTGAGGAGGGCGAAAATCACGTTCGGTAAAAGGAGCGTGCTCCAGCATTTGGCCGTACTCATTGCGGTAGCGTCGTGGCGTAGTGACAGGCCCATTGCTTTCAAAAGTCAGCATCCTTACAGGAAGCTCGTCAAAAACCAGCTTCCAAATAGTGCCGCGTGGGATGACCAAATAGTCGCCCGGGCGAAATGCCACATCGCCATACATGGTTTCCAAAGTGCCAGAACCATCGTGCATAAAAAGCACCTCATCGGCTTCGGCATTCTTAAAAAAGTGAACCATCTGCTCGGCCGGCTTGATCTGATGCCACACAAGATCCTGGTTGCCCATTAAGGGAATTCGACCTGTGATGGCATTGCCATGGGGAGCCATTTCTCCTGTCAAAAGATGCCTGTGCCTCAAGGGCTCATCTTCCAAAAGGACTGGCCGGACGGAACCCAAATCCTCCCATCCAGAAACTTCGGTTGGCAGGTTTATATGGTAGAGAGTTGAAAGAGGACCATCGAAGCCTCTTGTCGAAAAAAGCTGCTCGGAATACAGGCTTCCATCTGGCTGACGGAACTGAATGTGCTTTTTAACTGGCAGCTCGCCCAGGCTTACGTAACGAATCATCTTCGATCCCCTCTTGTCCGACGCGAGTGTACCGGGAGTTCTCCTTTAAGCCTAGTTTCTTCGCATATGATCTCGATACTCGCTTGGGGTCATGCCAACCTTCTGGCGAAACACAGTCCCTAAGTGGCTTTGACTAGAAAAACCGGCATCCACAGCTATTCGGCCAATCGATTCATTGCCAGCCGCAAGCATGTTTCTGGCCCTCTGAACCCTTTTGGCAAGAATGTACTGGCCTGGCGTCTGCCCAAACTCCTTTCTAAACTCTTCCAGCAGGCGGTGAACAGAAAGGCCAGTCAGTTCAACAAGCTTCAGAACCGACAATGAGTGGGCAAGATGAGACTCTATATAGTCTTCTACATTTCTCCGGCTCAGACCGCCAAATGAACCGCTGTCTTGATGGGGCAAGACGCCAGCCACATACTTCAGCACCAGGTGATGAAAAATTCCATTTAGGTAGGCTTCGCCTGCTATCTGATGAAGATCGTCATGGTTTTCTGACCCTGCCAAAAGGGTGAGCTGTTCAACAGAACTAGCGATAAACGAATCATAGACCCCTTGTAGTGGCGGCAGGTTTACGCCCAGTCCACCGTTTAGCTCCACTTCACAGTAGCGGATCGGTCCCCCTACTGCTTCTGCAGAGTACTTTGCCCCAGACGGAATCAGCCAAAAATCGCCGGGAGCTGGCAGAACGCGGGTCCGAGCTTCTGATGTTATCCTTGTCTCAAGCTCTACCAAAACCCCTGAAAGGTGAACTATCAGAGTCGGAGCCTCACGTTCAACGGACCACTTTCGACGCACCGACGCATCATCAACCGAACAATGAACCCTGCCACAAGGCCACTCGCATGTTGTAGTGCCCAAAGAATTTGATAGAGCTGCAAATTTTGTGATAGACGAGATTGCCAAGCCGACCTCAAAATGTACTTTACTGGGCCTGCACCTCTGGTCGCAGCCAGAAAGAAGAAACTTCATGGACCATTCATTGAAAGGAAAAGTTGTGCTGGTTGCTGGTGGTGCAAAGAACCTAGGCGGCCTCTTAAGCCTCGCCTGTGCCGAAAGGGGTGCCAAGGTTGTTGTCCATTACAACAGCAGCTCCACAAAGCCTGATGCCGATGCCGTATTGGCCTCCATAGCAGAGATGGGCGGCAAAGCCATTGCCATTCAGGGAGACCTCACAAAACCTGCCAATGTGTCCAGGCTTTTTGAGGAAGCTAAGTCTGCATTTGGCCAAGTCGATGTGGCCATCAACACTGCGGGCCTGGTGATTAAGAAGCCGATCCTAAATGTAACCGAAGAAGATTACGATATGAGCTTCGGAATCAACTCAAAGGCGGCCTTCTTTTTTATTCAGGAATCTGGGAAGCACCTGAGTGATGGTGGAAAGCTCTGCACCATCGTGAGTTCTCTTCTTGGAGCATTTACTGGTTATTACTCGGCCTACGCTGGCAGCAAGGCTCCTGTCGAGCATTTCACACGCGCCGCCTCTAAGGAGTTTGGCTCCAGAGGAATTTCCGTCACCGCAGTTGCGCCCGGACCGATGGACACGCCATTTTTCTACGGTCAGGAATCGCCAGAAGCAGTCCAGTACCACCAGTCTGCGGCTGACCTTAGTCAGTTCACCAAAACTGGGTTGACAGAACCGCAAGATATCGTCTCACTTGTTCTCTTTTTGGTGACTGATGGCTGGTGGATTACAGGCCAGACCATTCTTGCCAACGGCGGCTACACCACCAAGTAGCTTTTGCTGCTTTTACATTCTCTCCTGAATCAACACTCTAGAATGCAGGAGAGAATGTAAAGCGGCTTCTGACTGCTACCTGCCTCTTCCCTTCACAAAATCCTCTACCATTTTAATGCCGTCCATTCCGTGAGTCGCAATAGCCCAGATGAAGACTGCGGTAAGGATGAGGAGAATAAGTGAAGAAAGAATCCCGAGAAGGGCAAAAACACCGTCGTCCTCCAGTAGAGCCAGCCCGATCAACAGGGCAGCTCCGGAGGAAACCGAGTTCACAACGGGCAGTGGAGCCAACATGACGACTCCCCCAACAATAAGAGCTGGCACCAAGACAGCGTAAAAAGGCCAGCCTCTGAACATAAAGGCCATGCGCGGACGAAGAAATCTCTCAAAGAATTTCGATGTCTTTACCATCCAGGCTACAAACTTAGCCTGTCTGTGTGAAGCCTTGATTTTTCGCGACGCCACCCATTTGGGAATCAAAGGGGCGGGCTTCTTCATCATCAGCTGAACAGCCAGGCCCAGCAGAAGAAGACCGAAGGGAATTGACAGCCCGGGAGGCGTAAAGGGAGCAACAACTGGCAGGCTGACCAAAACGATTAAAAGGCCATAGCCTCTTTCAGCCGCCTTTCCCAAAACCTCCCCCAAGGTCGTTGATTCACCTTCCTGGAGGCTGAAGGCGTCGGCGATCACTTCAGAAAGGGGGGCAGTGCTGCCATGGTTCCCTTGTGAGTGATCTGCATTGGTGCCCGACATTCTGCTAATCATGACCTTCTTAACCTGCTCTAGACAGGGAGAAGGGGCAAAAATCAACCTAATCGACCCAGGACCCAGCCAATACAGAAAAAAATCTTCTCAACTTTTCGTCATAAACGGTAAAGTTAGGCAAGGCTAACTTTTAGGTTGGAGCGACCTCTATGCGGCTGCAAACTCTTCTATTCTCCCTGATGGTCCTTTTCTTCGCGGCAGGCTGCGAAGAGCCACGCAAGGTCAACCCCGCATCCAGCAGTTCTGGCAAAAAGCCAAAAATCACTGCGACCACAGGCTATTTAGGCGATCTCGCCAAAGTTTTGGTGGGAGATGAAGCTGAAGTCGTCGTGCTCATGGGGCCCGGCGTCGATCCTCACCCCTATAGGGCCACACCTTCTGACCTTAGCCACCTGCGTGAAGCCGATCTGGTTTTGGCTCATGGGATTGGTCTCGAAGGCAGGCTGATGGAAGCCATCGAAGGACTAAAGCGTCAAGGCCGCAAAGTGATCATGGTTCAGGATGTTTTGAAGGAAGAAGACCTGATTAAGGCTGAAGGAGCGGGGCATGGGTTTGATCCCCACGTGTGGTTTTCACCTCGTCTTTGGATTAAGGCTGGTGAAGGCATACAGAAAGTTTTGTCTGATGCTCTGCCAAGTGTCAAGGCTTCAGAGCCGCGTCTTGCCGCCTGGTCTGCCGATGTGCAGAAAGTAGAGGCTGACAGCAAAACTGAATTCAGCCGCATACCAAAAGAATCTCGGGTGCTGATGACAGCACATGATGCCTTTGCCTATTTAGGGCGCGAGTTTGATATCGAGGTTCACGGAATTCAAGGCATCAGCACAGCCACCGAAGCCTCGGCAGCCTCGATCAGCAGCCTTGCCGCCCTGGCGATAGATAAAAAAGTGAGAGCTTTGTTTGTCGAGACCAGTGTCAGCCCCAGCACGATAGAAGCACTTAAAAAAGCGGTTGAATCCAAAGATCAAACCATTAAGCTGGGAGGAACGCTTTTTTCAGACGCGCTGGGGGATGAAGGCACACCTGAGGGAACTTATATTGGCGCTTTGAGACACAACCTCAAGACAATCGCCGAGGCTCTTAAGTGAACCCTGCCCTAGAAATTCGGGATCTCACGCTTGCCTACCAGACAGATCCTGTCCTGTGGGATGTGGATATGACTGTCCCCAGCGGCAGCCTTACCGCCATTGTCGGCCCGAACGGAGCAGGCAAATCAACCCTTATCAAGGCTGCTATGGAACTGATTCCACGGTCGAGCGGGTCAGTGCGATTCTTTGGACTTCCTCTCAGCCAGACTCGGAAAAGAGTTGCCTATGTCCCCCAGAGATCAGCTGTAGATTGGGATTTTCCCATCACCGCCGAGGGAGTTGTCCTTATGGGCCTCTACCCCCGGCTGGGATGGTTTAAGCTGCCAGGCAGCAGAGAAAAAGCTGACGTCAAAAGATGTCTGACCCAAGTGGGCATGGAAGAGTTTGCCAAACGCCCGGTCAGCGATCTCTCTGGCGGTCAGCAGCAGAGAGTTTTTATAGCAAGAGCTCTGGCGCAGCAGGCGGACCTGATGCTGATGGACGAACCCTTTGCCGCTGTGGATGCGGCAACAGAAAGAGACTTGGCGACACTGCTAAGAGAAATTAGGAACCAAGGCAGAACAGCTGTGGTCGTGCATCACGACTTAGAATCAGTCAGAGAACTCTTCGATAGAGTTCTGCTGCTGAACGTCAGCGCCCTTGCCGAGGGAGAAACCGAGGAAGTTTTGACACCCCAAAACCTCAGCCGAGCCTACGGCATAGGACGCAAGCTGGCATGAACCTCACCCTCCTATTCACCGACTACACCCTTCGGACTGTCCTGTTAGGCTGTCTGGTGCTGGGCATCTGCTCGGGAATTCTGGGGAGCTTCGCCGTTCTGCACCGTCAAGGACTGATGGGGGATGCTCTGGCTCATGCCGCCCTCCCAGGCATCTGTGTCGCGTTTATGCTCAGCGGATCAAGGACCCCCTTGGTGCTCATGGCGGGAGCCTCGCTTTCAGCAGGCTTGGCAGGACTGGCTATTCTTGCCCTCACAGCCAGACTTAAAGTAGATACAGGTTCTGCTCTTGCCGCGGTTTTGACATCGTTTTTTGGACTGGGGGCGATTCTTCTAAAGCAGGCGCAGAAAGGCAGCGCGGCATCAGCGGGTCTGGACCAGATGCTTTTTGGCCAGGCCGCAAGCCTGGTAGAAGACCAGGTGATCTGGATGGCACTGCTCGGAGGCTTGGCTGTCGGAGCGGCTCTGCTGCTGCACCGTCCTTACCGCACTCTCGCCTTTGATCCTCAGTTTGCCGCCTCGACTATTGTGCCTTCAAGGTGGATAGAAGGCATCTTTTCCCTGCTCTTAATTTTGGGGATCGTTATCGGCCTAAGAACAGTCGGCGTCGTCCTCATGTCGGCAATGCTGGTGGCCCCGGCGGCAGCCGCCCGCCAATGGTGCAGAACTTTCAACAGCCTTTTGTGGGTGGCTGCTGGAATTGGCGCGCTCTGCGCGGCTTTCGGCGCGGCCGGGGCCATTGTCATCCCCCAGGCTCCTACTGGTCCCCTTGTTGTCATCTGCCTGGCCTTGGCGGTCATCGCCTCTCTGGTGCTAGGCAAAGAAAGAGGCTGGATTCGCACCTTATCAACTGGAGCAAAGAGCCGGGAGGGTAGAGCGTGACGGAAATTCTGTTAGTCGCAGTTTCAACTGCTCTTGGCTGTTCCTTGGCAGGGTTCTTTCTTGTTCTCAGGCGTCAGGCCATGATCGCAGATGCCATCGGCCATGCAGTGCTGCCGGGCCTGGTAGCAGCCTATGCCCTTGCCGGGCTTAACCCTTTGGTTAGTTTTATCGGAGCCGTTGCTGCTGCCCTGCTGACTGTCGGCTTGGTTGAAGCCCTTATCAGATCGAAAAGACTGAAGGACGATTCGGCTATTGGCCTGGTCTTCCCTACCCTTTTTGCCATTGGAGTCTTTTTGGTCTCAGTGTTCTACCGGGGGGCTCATCTCGATGCAGATGCGGTTCTTTTTGGCGAAATCGTCATGACTCCTCTTGAGAGGTTCTATATCGCTGGACGCGACCTCGGCCCCCAGGCAGCATGGCTTGCTCTGCTGGTCACTGCCGCTTCGGGACTCCTCCTTATTTCATCATGGCGGCCTCTGACCGCCGCTGCCTTTGATCAGGAATCAGCCAAGGCCATGGGGCTAAGGCCAGCCTTGGCTCAGTGGCTGCTCATGACCCTCGTCGCCTGCGCGAGCGTGACCGCCTTTAGAAGTGTGGGAGCAGTTTTGGCCACTGCCCTTATCGTTGTGCCGACAGTTATTGCCCAGCTGCTGAGCCGACAGCTTGCCGGGGTGCTGATTATTTCAACCGCAGGAGCTATCTTGGCCAGTCTTGCTGGGAGCGCTGTGGCCATTCAGCTGGATATCCCAGTCAGCGGCACAATCGCCTTCAGCCTGGGAGTTCTGCTTTTCATCACAGCTCTTTTTAGTCCTCAAAAGGGCCTTATTCTTCAAACACTCAAACACAAAAAGCAGAATCAGCAGTTCGGAGCCGAAATGCTTCTTATCCATCTGCTCACACACCAGGATCTGCCGGAAGCTCCGCTAGAAAACCGGCTTCAGCACCTGATTGAAGAGCTTGGGTGGTCGCCGCAGTCTGCATGGGCGGCCTTAAAGCACAGTCAGATATTGGGCTGGGTTGCCGACAACGAAACAGGCACCTTGACCCTGACAGAAAAAGGAATGACCGCCGCCAGAGATGTCATCCAGCGGCGGTCAGCGGTTCCTCGCAAATCGGGAGAATCAGATTCTGCCGGGCTTCAAACCTGATTCAACCAGTGAGTGATCGGCGTGGCGCAGATGATGTTCTAGGCTGAAAATCTCTTCCAAGGCGTGTTCATCAAGCAGGTTCTGTACATCAGGGTCCTGCCTGACTGAAGTTTGGAAGTCTTCGCCATCCCAGGCTTTGGCCGCATTTCTCTGAGCCGCCTTGTAGGCATCGGCCCGGCTCATGCCCCTGGCAACAAGAGTCACCATGAGGTGCTCGCTAAACACCAAATCCCCCATTTTGCGAAGGTTGGTGTGCATGTTCTCCCTCATCACGACCAAGCCGTTAAGAATCTTGGTCATTCGCTTGATCATAAAGTCAGCGAGATGGAAAGTGTCAGGAAGAATGATTCGCTCAAGGCTGGAATTTGTCAAGTCTCTTTCGTGCCAGGTGGCAATGCTTTCCAGCATCGCATGGGCATTGCCTCGAACGATCCTGGCCAATCCGCAGACTGTTTCGCTGTTCCAGGGGTTGCGCTTGTGGGGCATGGCGCTGCTGCCTGTCTGGCCCTTCGCAAATTCTTCCTGCACTTCTAAGATTTCGGTTCGCTGAAGATTGCGAAGCTCTGTGGCGATCCGTTCCAGCCCGCCCGCCATGACGGCGATGCAGGTGAGCAGGTGCGCCAGCCTGTCGCGGTTGACGATCTGGGTGGAGACAGGGTCGGGTTCGAGCCCAAGTGATCGACAGATGTCCTTTTCCATTCCAGGCGTCACATGAGCATGGATTCCCACCGCCCCGCTGATTTTGCCGACTGCGTTTTCGGTTTTCGCCATTTTTAGGCGGGCCTGATTCCGTTCAAGTTCAGCCGCCCAAGTAGCACATTTAAAGCCAAAAGTGATTGGCTCAGCATGGATAGCGTGAGTTCGACCAATGCAGGGGACATCGCCATGTTCATCGGCCAGCTTTTGAATAGCGGCCTTCAGCCCTTCGGTTGAATCCAGCAGAACATCGCAGGAATCTCTAAGCATCATGCCCAAAGCTGTATCAATAACGTCGTAGCTGGTCACACCGAAATGAATCCATCTTCCAGCCGGGCCGACATTCTCTTCAAGACAGCGGACAAAGGCAACAAGATCATGGCGGGTTTCCAGTTCCAGTTCATCGCACCTCTCCAGAGTAAATGAAGCCTTTGACTGAATGGCCTTTAAGTCATCAGAAGGCACCCTGCCTTCGCGCTCCCATGCTTCGCAGATGGCCACCTCGACCTCCAGCCACCTCTGGTACTTGGCTTCGCGGCTCCAGATAGCCGACATTGCTGGCGTCGAATAGCGATCAATCACAAAGACGAGGCTACCTGGTGGTGCCAGTCCTGCCTGGTTCCTTGCTTTTGAACTGATGCCAGGTTCTGTATCGATTCAGAAATGAAAAAGATTTTTGCTTGAAGATGAACTAAATAAACTACTTTTTCACCTGGCAGTGGTCCCAGTTTATAGAGACTGTCCCGGGATCACAGCCTGAGAGAAAGCTTTACCATCAGTTAATGTCAGTAAACTAATCTGGTGGGAAACAAGGGATTCACACTCATCGAGCTCTTGGTAGTCATCGCCATCATTGCGATTCTTGCTGCCATCCTCTTTCCAGTCTTCTCCCAGGCGAAAGCCGCTGCAAAAAAGACTGCCTCATTGGCCCACATTAAACAGCTAGGAACAGGCTCGCTTCTCTATGTCGCTGACTATGACGACACCTTTATGGCCACCTTTGCGCCATCGCCAGACTTTGGAAGATATTCCAACAATGCCATTGTTCCTGTGCCAGCAGAATGGCCGGCTGGCCTGACCGACCAGCAGATAGATGTCAATCGAACCTTCTGGATCAACAACACCTACCCCTACATAAAAAGCTACGACCTTCACAAAGACCTCAACTCTGTGCCCTTTAATGGCTCAGGACGCCTTGTTCCTGCGGTTAAGCCAAATGGCCTCAAGAGCTTCAGCTTTACAATGAATGGCCTGCTCAGCACCTGGAGCGGTACAGCTATCGCTGCTCCTGCTGAACTTCCGCTTTTTTGGAACGGGCGAGGCAGAGCTGCCTTTACCGGCGCAGGCTACGTAAACCCCTATATCGAGTGTCTGAACATGTCTGCTCCCTGCCAGTACGTTCCAGCCTCGACTGCCACCTGCACAGCAGGCAACGGAGAGCGCAGCTTTATCAGTCCGAACTCACAAAATCTAGGCTACAACATCCATTCCGGAGGCGTCCTAGTAGCCCGGGCCGACAGTTCCGCCAAAACTTGGAAGCTAAACATTGGCTCGACGGCTGAGACCTCTCCTCAGCGCGACCCCTTCTCGCTCTACAACGGCACAGCAAATCCCACTAGAGGCTGGATGACACAGGTAGGCAACACTCTCTGCCACGCCTACCTTTTTAGACCAGACTACGATTTTGCAACAGTTGAAGCTGCCGGGTACTTCCCCTAAAGAGCACAAGACCAGCTTTCGTAAGTTCGGTTGACTTGGAACCCGTGGACGCCATAGAAATCCACCAAAGTGGTCCAATCTATGATTGTTCTGCGGGCTCCATGCTGAGCCAGCCTGTTCAAAGATGAGCCAAGCAGGGCATGTCCAAGCCTCCTGCCCCGTACTTTCTCACTCACACCTATTGGGCCAAGACTGGCCCAGTTTTCACCTAGATCCAGCCTCCACCTGGCACCCCCGATAGGGTTGGTGCTTGATTCATTCTGGGTATAGCTGAACCCAGCCGCCTCGCCCTGCCAAAACAGAAGGTCGATTTGGTGAGCCTCTCCGCTCTTGAACTTCGTCATGACATCATAAGTCCATCGCCCCGGAAAAGTCTGAGAAAGAAAGGATTCCAGAGCCCCCTCATCTTCTTCCGAACCTGGCCTGATTTCGGCGCCGCTTTCGGCCAAAGCTGCCTGACAAAACTCGGGAAGCTGATAGTCGGACAGATCCCGTTCTACATCCACCTGCAAATTTCCAGACTTTCGCCACCCGGAACTCAGCATTGCCTGCCTTAAAAAACCGCCCAGCTCCCAGCCTTCTTCGGAAATCAAACCGGGCAGCAGGTGCCCTTCATCTGTGCCAAAAACCAGCCTGTCAAACCCTGCCTCTGCGGCTGCGCTCTTTAGCCCGGATAAGAGGCTGGGGTCTGTAAGAGATGAAATCAAAAGGGCATTGTTCTCCACACCGGAGAAAAGCTTCCCCTGTGGCGACCTTTTTGCGATCACAAAGCCAGAATCTGATTGGCCGCAAAACTCTGGCACTAAAAGTTCGTCCTTAAGCTGAGCCTCAAAATCACTCTGGCTAAGACGCCATTTGTTAGAATGAGAGCTGTTCCAGCTATTCAGACAGGCTTTTGCATCAAGCGGACTCAGTGACAGCATAATTAAGGTTTACCTTTTTGAGGGAGTCCAGAGCCACCAAATAGGGTCGAGTTCTTTTCGGAAACCGGCGCAGCCCAAGCTACAATCAAGATATGAAATTCAACAAAGCAGGTCAGACAGTTCTCGCCGCCTCAGTTGCGGCAGGAGTCACCGCTGGTCTAGTCGGGCAGACATTTGCTGGCCGTCCGACCGTGACAGCAATGGATGCCACCATTAAAACAGTTTTTGCTGAGGTCAACACCCTTTATCAGGCCAGAAAGGATGATGACGGCAGCACAACCTTTATTTTCACCGTTGGCAGCGTAACAGGCCAGCTCTACCAGTATCTTGGCGAAGATGGCCGGGTGGAAACCCTAAAGCTGAACGTTGGTTACGATCTTGATAAAGCTCCTGCCCTAACCGCAATCAACACCTTTAACGAACGCCGCCGCTTTGGCAAGGCATTTTTAGATGCCGATGGCGACCCTTTTTTGGTTGCTGACCTTGATGTTCAAAGCGGAATCACCGCAGGCACACTAAAAGCTTGGCTGGTTCGGTTTAGAACAATCGTGCCCTTGTTTGAAATGGAAGTCATCAAGGGATTGAAAGCCGCCGATCCTGCTCCAGAAGACCGAAGCCTAAAGAGCTAATCTCTATTAAAGCTGTTGTGTGGCCGAAGCCGTTTTATGTGCGGCTTCGGTCACAGATCTCCAGCAGAATCTCAGCCAGTTCACAGCCAGCAGGATTCTGGGTGTACCCATGGGGCTGAGCCCCCAGTCCGCCGTGTGGACGAAGAGTTGTGAGAATGACTCTGTGGCCCCTTTGGGGGCAGTGCCCGCTGACGATCAAGGGGTCTTCCTTATAAGTGCGTGTGTCAACTCGGCCAAGATGAACTGTCACGTCGCTTAGCTGGGCTAAATCCTCTGCCGACAGTGCCCCCTCGCCGCTGACATCCTGCCACAGATGCCATGCATCCTTCCATCCCTTCTCTTCCCAGATAGAATCATAAGAGAAGTCAAGAGCGGCTTCCCTCCAAAAAGGACAGGGCAGGCTCCCGGGCACACAGATAATTTTCCCTTCCATCTCTTTTTCAAAATCGACCTTGGGGCGGGCGATGACGGCTGCCGGCCAAACATGCCAGACGCCATCAATGCACAACTCTATGCGGCCACGCCCAAAACAGGAATCGGGAATCCAGACTTCCAGAACCTGGCTCGCCTGAAAAGACGCCAAGGCAGCAGACTCCTCCCCCTGAGCCCAGATCTCGCCTGCTTCAGATACTGCCTTCCAAGAGACTCTTCCATTCCAGGCAGCCGTGGCTCTTAGGCCAAATCGAAACAGGGCCTGCCCCTGCCAGCAGCATTGCAGGCTCTGCCAGCCCGGCCTGTTCCCACCTTTGATCCAAGGTGGCCTGCGGTTCCTGATTAAGAATGGAGCCGGATCAGCTATGAGCGACCGAGTTTGATCGGGAGAAAATCTGGGCTCCTCCTTGCCCGAATCAAAGCCTGCTGTAGAAATAGGCGTATCCGCCCAGCCTGTTAGAACCCAGCCAGAAATCGATTCCCTGGCGTGAAACTCTTCCACAACCTGACGCCGTATATGCAGCGACTGACTTTCGCTGGAAGAAATAAGCTGTGGCAGCTTGGCTGCTAGGCTCCGCCCCTCCCAGGCATCTAGCATCCCAGGAAAATCATGCTGCCACCTTACACCCTGAGCATTGAAGAAAGGGTCTGACGAAAGCCAATAAGGGCGATCTTTGGCAGCCGCGTTTAGGTCTCTCAGGCAGTCGTAATCATTGGTTTCGCCAAGAAGAACCACCTTGTTGGTTCTCGGTCCGGGATTTAAGGAATCAAGAACCGGGGGCCAAAATGGCAGATCACAGTAGGGATGATAATCTTCAAAGGTGCCGTATTCCCGTGGGTCTCCCCCGTACATTTCCGCCCCGCCTGAGTTGTCTTTTACCAAGGGATGCTGAGCCAGGGCCATTATCTTCTCGGTAACTGCCTGCCTCCATTCAGCCGGAGTGTTGCCGCTCAGCTCGCATCCAAGGGTCCAGGCAAGAATGTTGGGGTGTCGACGATACTGCTCTACAATCCTCGTGAGCTCCCTTTCACTGGCCTCAAAATCAAAGGTTGAAGCATCAGAGGGCGCCCAAAGGGGCAGTTCCAGCCAGGCATGAATGCCCTCTTTGGCCATGGCTTCCAGGTGAAAATGGGGAGGCATCCACAGACAGAACTTAATGGTGTTAAAGCCAAGCTCCTTCACCTTGCGAATCTCGCTTCTGCTTAGCTCCTGAGTCAGATAGGTGTGCCCCAGTTCTGGATGCCACCCCCAAGTAAGAACTCCTCGGGGAATAAAGGGGCTGCCTTGAGAGTAAATCCGCCCCTCTTCAAGTGCAATCCATGGTTCGGGGCAGATAGGCAGCTTCTCTAACGGGTCTGATCCGCACAGCCAGACTGGGCCATAAATGCCTCCAAATGTGCCGAAAACATAGGGCAGAAAGCCGCTGAGGACTTGAGGCACAGGAAAGCTTTCACCGCCATTTTTGACAGTCTCAACTTCAAGCAGCACTTCTCTGCCCGCCCAAGGCGATAAATCGATTGAGAAAGCATCCCATATCCCTCTGTGGCAAAGAACCTCCACGCCATCGATCAAGACCCGAGCCTGGTATGAAACAGCCTCAAAGACCAGCCAGCCCCCTGCCGAAAGAACATTGACAGTGCGCGAGTAGTTCGCTGGCCCTTCCCATAGCAGAGGAACATCCTGATTCCAGGCATGAGGAATTTCGACCTCCTTTGTCGGCTGGCCTGGCACAGAAAAGCTCCAGCCTTCGGCTAGAGAGAGTGAATCAGACGGGAGCTTCATTTTCTTCAGCTGCAGACAAAATTAGTCCGGCCTCAGCTAAAGTATGCCGTGTCAGGCGATCGAATGCAATCTGCGCCAAGACTTCCATGTTCACCACGTCTTCCTTGTTGTAGGCAATAAGGATTTCCTTGGCTTTCGTGCTGCCCTGACGCTCAAATTTATTCCAAAGAGTAATCGCGTCTCGCCCCGTCAAGCCGTCGGTTTCTTCGCTTCTCGCCAAGCCAAGCTGCTTTTCAATGCTTTTCAACCCGCCTCTCATTCCGAGACCTCGAAATGCGTAGCAGAGGTCTAAATGAAGCTGATCACGATGAAGGCCAGGAAAAGCCTTGTTGAGCATCGGAAGATCGAACCCGCTCCCCCAAAAGGTGACAACCATGGCGTAACGGCTGAGAATATCCGGGAAGGCGCCAAGTCCTTCATCTTTAGTCAGGCAGAAGAATCCATTGGAATCTGCCATTCCAATCACTGTGATGGCATTGCCAGATGATCCCCCATCTGTCTCAATATCTAGATAAAGAGTTTGATCACGATAAGCGTCCCAGCATCGCCAATGATCGCGCTCGCTCAGGCCCTTGGCAAAAAGCTGGTATCCACCAGTTTCTAAGGCCTCTTTGCTCTGCTCAATCCCTTTTTTAAACCCCTCAACTCCGATGCTTCCAGGGCTAAACCTCCCCGGCTCGGCTAAAAAGTCATCCCACGTCAGGCACCCCTGCTCCCAAAGGGATTTTTCAGAATGGGAGCCCACTCCGCTAAGGTGCCTAAAGGTTCTGTGAATCACTTAAGCGCCGCCATATCCTGCCTTTAGCGTCCTCTTCTCTTAGGAGCGCTCGTCGGCCTGCCTTGAACCTGCTGAGGCACTGTGATTGTAATTGCCGAGTTGGGGTACCAGTACTGCTTTTTAGTGGGATCCTCGTACCAATATCGACCAGGATTAAGATTGCGGTCAAACTCACCTGTCAAACGGGCCAAACCTCTGCCGTACCAAGAAGCCTTCATGCCGCCGCCAAACCACTGGAGCGCGCGCCACTTTCCTGTAACGACAATCGTTCCATTGCCAAAAAAGACCTGTCTTTCTCCCTTCGTTACTTCCCTTTTAACTCCAGGACCTGGCACAACTTTGCCCTGCAGGCTGCTGAGAAGCACAGTTCCTCGGAAAGTCATCTCAATCCTTCCTTCGCCATCAATCAGCCTAAAGGAGCCAATTGGGGCTTCCATGTGCATCGTGCCGTATTCAGGCTTTGGAGTGACGCCTGCCTTTTGAGCTGCTGTGGCTGGCTGAGCCATAACCGAAGCTGTAATCAGAGCCGTTGCCAGGCTGAGCAGGGGGATAAAAAATCGTCTCATAGAGGTCACTCAAAATGAAGAACACGAAAATTATGGCTCCCTGCGGCAGCAAGGCGCAGGGACGCCTTTTTCTTCAACAAGAATCAGGCCAAATTTGATCCCAGTTGACGCCAAAAAAATAAAGATTGGCCCGCCCCAAAATGGGGCGGGCCAATCAGCAGTTTCTGAGTCTCAGAAGGCAGAGGCCTTAGTCAGAAGAACCGCTATTCTTCTTTGCCTGCTCTGCTTCGTGAGCTTCAGCTTCTTCCATGGCCGAGGCCATTTCTGAAGACATTGAGCCCTTCTTGGACTGTGCCACCGCATAAGCGATGGCGCCAGCACAAATCAGAGTCACAACGATGTAGCCCAGATCACCCATTGGCTGAATAACCAGTGGAGCGACAAGCAGGGCAACCAGATTCATAACCTTGATCAGAGGGTTGAGGGCGGGGCCAGCAGTATCCTTGAAAGGATCGCCAACCGTATCGCAGACAACAGCAGCCTTATGAGCTTCTGTGCCCTTGCCGCCGTGCAGACCATCTTCGATCAGCTTCTTGGCGTTATCCCACATGCCGCCAGAGTTGGCGAGCAGGACGGCAAGGAGCTGTCCAGAGAGGATTGTGCCAGCGAGGAAGCCGCCCAAAGCCTGGGCACCCACCAAGTTGTAGGCATGACCATTGATCAGGGTTGGCTCCTTGCCGATTGAGAAGGCAAAAGCAACCAGAACAGGACAGGCGATGGCGAGGATTCCCGGGCCAAGAAGCTCCTTCTGAGCAGCCGCAGTGACGATTGCCACGCAGCTGGCGTAGTTGGGCTTGCTGGTTCCGGCCATGATGCCAGGATCGTTGCGGAACTGTCTTCGGACTTCGTTGATCAGCTGGAAGGCAGCTCGGCCCACAGCATTGATCGAAAAGGCGCTGAAGAGGTACGGAGCTGCACCGCCGATAAGAAGGCCAAGGAAGATCTCAGGGACTTCCAACCTCATTCCAACAGTGTTCAGCTTTCCAGCCTCAACAAAGGCGTGGAACAGGGCGACTGCAGCGACGACTGCCGTGGCAATGGCAAAGCCCTTGGTCAAGGCCTTGGTTGTGTTGCCAGCAGCATCCAGCAGCTGGACGGCTCGTGCCGCCTTAGGATTATCGTGGCCTTCGCCAGACATTTCGTAAACGCCCTGGGCGTTGTCAGAAATGGGGCCGAAGGTATCCATTGCCAAAATGTAGCCGGTTGTGGTCAAGAGTCCGAGACCAACGAGGGCGATTCCATAGAAGCTAAGGAGATATCCGCCGTAATCTGCAGGATTAAAGATCCAGACAGGAGCGACGAGACAAACAACAATCGCAACGACGCTGGCGACCGCAGATTCGAGGCCGCTGGCGAAGCCAGTGATTATCATGGGAGCGGGGCCGGCAGTAGCAACCTGACCAAGCTCCTGAACAGGCTGCTTGTTGAGCGAGACGTAGTGATCGGTCAGCTTTTCGAAGACGAAAGCCATGATGATGCCGAAGATAATGCAGAGCACAAACTTCCACCATTCGACGACCTTGTGTTCGACAACTGCAGTTGTCGACATGGCCATGGCTGGCATCTGAGTTGAAGGCTGAAGCTTGGACATCTGGTCCTGAAGCTCGCCTGCTTCCTTGCTGGCAGCTGTGATGGCCGCAGCATCTTTCTTCTCACGGGCGTCGGTCAGCTTCTTGTTGACTTCATCCAGCTTCTTGCCAAGCTCTTCGCTCTTCGTTCGGCTGGTTTCGGTTTCGGTCTTATAACTCTCTTCCTGCGCCAGGTAAGTGGCGGCAGAGACCTTGTAAAAGCCAACCTGTGTGTTGGTGATTGACTGAACAGCTGCAGGATTTGCCTTTTCGCCCTTGGTAGGAGCCATGCCAACGACGACATCTCCGCTTGGGTTGGAATAGAGCTCGGCCTTGATCGTATCTGTGATCTCAATCTTGGCTCCAGTCTGTCCAGAATTCTGGTCGATAATGTCTTTCAGTCTCTGTTCGCCAGCTTCTCTAGGATCTGGACCAAGGAAGACAGTGCGCTTTTCGCCGCCTTCGTAAGGAGTGAACTCAAGCCTAAAGAATACGAGATCCATGGACTCGTACTTTTCCTTGAAGGTGACGACAGCAGGAGTCGATCCATCGGCAGGTGGTGCTGCTTCTGGATTGGGCTGAGCGGCGTACTGAAGAACAGGGTTCTTTGTATCTTTGAAGTCGATCTTAGTGAAGCCTTCCAGCTTGACGACTTCTCCGAGCTTGTCTTTTGGAGTATTGAGGGCTGCAGAGATTGCCTGCTCTCTCAGATCAACGCTGGGAATCTGCTTGACGAGTTCAGCATCGTCTGCCAGGGCTCCCATGCTGATGAAGGATTCATCAATCTTCTTCTCCAAGGCGATTCTGGTTCTGGCGGTCAGAACTGCAGAAACTTCATCCTTCAGAACCTGCTGAGAGGTTTTAAGAAGGTTGGTTTTAATGGTAGTGTCTCCGCCGAGACCACCCATCATGGCGAAGCCAAGAAGAGTTGTGGCAGCTGCAGCAACCAAGAGTGAAACCTTGTAGCCCTTGGAAATCGGCTTCAGAGGATCGGGGTCCTTTTCAGTGTCATCAGCCTTGACCATGCCAATGCCGACGATCGAGGCGAGGATTCCCACGCCACGAGCCATCAGGGCGAACATGATGAGCTTGGTCCAAGTTGCTGTATCGAAAATTGCGGCGGTGGCAGCGCCAAGAATGATAGCAGCAACAAGAGTCACCTCATAGCTTTCAAAAACGTCTGCAGCCATGCCAGCGCAGTCGCCGACATTGTCGCCAACGTTGTCGGCAATAACTGCCGGGTTGCGGGGATCGTCTTCAGGAATACCAGCTTCAACCTTGCCAACCAGGTCAGCTCCAACGTCTGCAGCCTTGGTGTAAATGCCGCCACCGACTCTCATAAAGAGAGCAGCCAGCGATCCACCAAAGCCGAATCCGACGAGAAGCTTCATGGCTTCTCCGCCAGCGACCAAGAAGATGAGAGTGGCGCCAAGCAGGCCCATTCCAACAGTGATAAGACCAGCGACTGCGCCAGCTCGGAAGGCGACATGAAGGCTGAGAGCGTAGCTGTTAAGAGCAGCAAAAGCTGTTCTCATGTTGGCCCGCACCGCCATGTTCATGCCGACAGCGCCAGCAATATAGGACGCGGCAACACCAAACAGGAAACAGACAGCTGTTCCGATAGCCAGAACTGGTCCATAGGCGGTCCAGTACATAGCAGTCAGAAGCACAAAGATCAAGCCAACAAACATGGCCATTGTTTTGATCTGAGTGCGTAGATAGGCAGAAGCGCCATCCATGATGGCTTGACCCACTGACTGCATAGATTCTGGGCCAGCGGATTGAGCTAAGACCCATTTTCGGAGGCCAAAGGCAACGACAAGAGCAATGATGCCGAATACCAAGGAAACGCCGAGGAAGATGTAATCAGTGTTTGAGAAAGAGAGCTGGACGTTCTCTCCGCCGGAAGCAAAAGCTGAAACGGGAAGAGCGAGCAAAGCCAGCATCAAGGCTAGCATGCTCCCTCTTCCCTTCAGACTTGGCCCCGGATTGGTGCAGCTTTTCAGTGACATATAGTTGAGAGTCCCCACCGGATTCAGGCCACTTTCACGCTTTGCCAAAGCACTTTAGCGTGGCCTTAACCTTTAGTACCTTACCCCGCTGCTAGGTGCTGCCCCGGGGACTTTACCGCTTGTCAGAACTGCCTTTTTCTGTCAACTTATATTCAGCTTTTGCCCCGGCTTCGTTCAGTTCGCGCTGAAGCAGCTCTGCCTTTCTTTTAGGGATGCCGGTAAAGAGAGTTTGAGGCAGGTTTTCCAGCACCTTTTTGATTTGGTTTCTGTTTAGAGCCAGCAGATGCTGAAGGGCTCCAATCAGCTTTTCAGACTTGAGGTCGCCCTGTGTCAAAATCAGATCATACGGGTCTTTATCCTCTCTCAAAGTGTAGCGATCCAGCATTGTCTGCGCTTCTGGGGCTTCGTCAGTCGCTATCGGAATGACTGAATCGCAGTTTTCGCAAATGAGGCCGGTAGATTTCTCTGAATAATAGTTGAGATGGCTGCAGTAACCGCACCGCACCTGAAAAACCTGAAGCACCTTGCCGATCTCAACGGGAACCATGCGTGAACAGTCCTCGCATCGGACATCGACATCAGGCTCGGCTGTCAAAACATTGGTTGCCTGACAGAAGGGACATACAAGCCTAAATTCAGTGACCTTTTTAGTCTGAAAAAGCTGATATAGGCCATATCCCACGGCGGCAGCACCGCCAATAATCAGCACCCAGCCAAGACCTGCCCCCTGGCCCTTGTACATAAAAGCCATAAGGAATCCAAACACCAAGGCAATAACACCTGGGATAACAGAGAGCCCCACTCTCATCCCGATGACTTCCTTTACGTCCTGGCTTCGTTCAACCTGAGTGACCTTGAGTTTGACTCTATCTTCCGACATCCTTATTGCCCCCTGCCCAAAAGACGATTATAGCCAAGCTGATAGATTATTCGTCAGCGGCCAATTCTTCCGCTCAAAGCCGGAGCAGGCAAAGAGGCTGATTCTCCGTCTCCCTCTGCCGTCAGCCCAGTTGATCCATTCAATACTCCTCTCGGAGGATTATCTTTATCTACTGTCGGGATAAGCAGCGCTTCTGCATCAGTCTGTCTGAGTGGAGTAAATCCACAGGTTCTTCCCAGATCGTTCAAAATAGCCAGGGCTGTCTGGTCTCGGTACTCTACGGCGATATCCATCTCTGGCATGCCCGGCGCCGCCTGAAGTCTTATCCCAGCCTTAACGGCTACTTCGTTGAGTATCTGGCTGAGCAGAGCCCTTTCGTTGATCACCGTGATCCTCATATCCATGGGAGCAACGATTCCTGGTGAAGACTCAGGTTCTTTGGGTGGTGCTGGTGAATCTGAGGCCTGGACCTGGGCAGGTGGACTGGGAATCCAGGTCGATCTCTCAAGATCCTGCCCATCCATATCGCCGCTGTTTGTTTTAACCACTGTCTGCTGAGGAAGGCCAGGAAAAAAGACTGACTTAACGCCGAAGCCGGCCAATATGCCAACAGCTATCAAAGCCGCAGCAATTCCGCTGGCTGCCCAGGGGCTCATTGTCACTATAAGCGGCTGATAAGGACGAGGCTTAAAGACTGTTTTTGGCCGAGCCGACTTAGGACGGGAACCTTTTAAGCCTCGGACCATCTTTATTCGGCGCAGAAGTTCCTGCTTGTGCTCCGGGTAGCGGGCAGCAAAATCATCCATCAGCTCAGGAGTCTCGTTCTCAGCGACCTCCCACATCAGATCATCAACTTCCTGCGGCAGCCTGCTCAAATTTCCACCTCGCCTGTGGCCTCTTCGTAGTAAGACCTAAATCGTTCTCGCGCCCTAAACAGCCTTGTTTTGGCAGCATTTGGACTGCAGGAAAGACTCTCTGCAATCTCTGCCAAGCTCAGCTCATCCCAGTAAAACAAAGTCAAAATGGCTCTATCAGGAGGAGGAAGTTTAGCCATGGCCTCGGCTACAGCGGGTTCGTGAACAAGCACCTGGGGTTCTGTGCTTGGTTCTTCTAGAACTTCGCTCAAAGGCACTTGGTTTCGTTTGAACTTGACTCTTCTAGACTGCTGAATGCTGCGGTTGACCGCAATTCTAAAAAGCCAGGTGCTGAACTTAGACCTTCTATCGAACCTATCAGCCTTACGAAAAACAAGGGTGAAAATCTCCTGCACAGCGTCACTGGCTTCTTCTGAATCCAGCAGAATCCCCCGTGCAATGGCATAGACCTTGTCGTAGTATTTTTCGTAAAGTGCTTGGAATGCGGCAGCATCCCCCTCGATGACCTTGTCAACCAGGATCAAGTCATCATCAAAGGGCGCGCCCCCTGCCTGCTCAAACACTTTGGTATGCACCTGCTTCTATTTGACGCAGAAGCGGGTTGGATGGTACCGGGCGGGGTGGGAAGGTCGGGGACCACGGGAGTTCTTCGTTCTCCTATGATTTACCTAGCTCCTAGCACACCACCCAGAATTTAGCCGCCTGACTCAGCGCTTCTGAAGCTAGGAATTCTAGAAATGCATCAATTTCCACCAATCTCGCTTCACAGATGCCACAACCAGCCCAAAGCTAGATCACGAACTTTGGGCTTACACTTCATGAACAGAACGCCTCTGCTCAATCAGCCATGCTGACTGAAGCTTCAGGTTTTGATATTTTTTGCTGATCCCTTATCTCATCTCTCCAGCGTCTTTGAGCCTGATCAAGATCCCTTACCAGATCCCTTACCAGCTCCCTTTTCACAGTCCCATCTGAGAAAGGAATGGACTTTTCCAGAATATCAATGATCTCCGCATATTTCTTTTGACCAATCATTGACTTGCTTAACATCATCGCACTCATTGCCTGCTTGTTATTCAGTTTCCAAGCTCTTTCAACATGCAATGTTGGGATCCATGAAGTTTTGCCTTTCGTAAAGCAAGCCAAATAGATTTCAGCATAAAACTCGTGATTTTCCGCGCACTCAAGCTTGGTGCTTTTGAAAAAAATCTTCAAGCTTTGTTGATGCGTATGTGTCGAAAATCTCGGCTTCGCTAATCACTAAATCATTGTGGTTCGCCTTGCCAGACTTGAGCCTAAGGCAGCGTCTCCAGCCATCAGATATATTCATCAATATATCCGATGTTGGATCAAGTATCAGCTTGTCTCTTAGTTCAAAATCACTTTCAATGTCCGCAAGAAATATCTTAAATAGCTGATACATAGCCTTTCTCACCTCGACATTTTCTTTATCAGTTTCAGCCAGCCAAAGAGATTTCAAATGTTCCACTCCTGCTTTCATCGCAGGAAGGTTTCGGGACAGCATAGCCCTTTGTGGGTTTGTGTAAAGATCGACTCTTTGACCTTGGGGACTGGAGTCCTGCACCGAAACCAAAGACTGAGAAAGCACGCTCTCGCTGTCAGCGATATGCGTTTACTGCGTTGTGCAGGCTGAACATCATTGTGCAAACATAAAGGATAGCAGTCATTTTATTACTTAACTCCCTAAAACTCCAGACCAAACTGGATGCAGGCATGTTCGAGTCGGAGAAGAAAAATGATCACTGGCAGTAGTATTTAAACTAATTGTCCATGAAGCTTGTGCATTCGCTCGACTTGCCGAGCCAGTGGCTGACCAAAGGGAAATATGGTAGGGAACCCATTCGGAATTCAGTCCACCTCCGGCCCAACTAGATAACCAATGGGGCTTGAACATGAAGCTTGTTTCAAAGTCGGCCTTATAAGTGAGGCTCTTGTAAAGATCTATTCCTTCGAAACCGGGGGAATCATTGAACTGCAGAGAGAGATATGCTTCGTCATCAGGCTGTGCACATGAACCCCGATTAGCACCAATAGGCGCGGTCTGTATCTCATCAACGTCAACTAGATTATCTTCTGAAACAACAGCCGGATGTAGAGAGACTGTGCTCCATGTACTGGCCGACATAGACCCTGAGGAAGAAGTCGCTGAAGCCGACATTGGCACCTGCACACTTATATCGCCGGCTCCAACCAGGACCTCATAGACCGTACCGCTTATGCTTTTTTTCGTATACCAGCCGATAGTCACACCTGGCGGGCCGAAAATTGGAGTCGTAACCGTCGTTATCGCAAGACCGCTTGGTCCGCTCACAGAAACAGAACCCGGTCCACCACCAAACTGCCATGACTCAGCCTGAATATTCACAGACTTCTTGACTGTTAATTAATGGTGCAAAGCATCACTCTCATCCCACTCAAACTCTCAGGTGGCTGGACCAGTGCATGTGGCCGTAATGTTGCCTCCACTTGGACTGCTCTGAACAATTGAATGGGAAGGAAAACAGGCTGAAGCTAGTGATACAACAGCTCCTAGTACAGCAATTCTTAAAACCGCACCACTGCCGCTCATACCTCCATCTTATATACAGATTTTTCAACCAACGAAGATGGAGGGATTTAATACCCGGCAGTGGTCAAATAATCACATACCACCAGTCGCACGAGGACGAGCGCCGTTGGGAGGCAGAAAGGTGTAGCTGACATCGTTCGGGACCACGCCAGGGAGAATTTCTGCAGTCCAACTGATAACTTCAGGCTTCTTTTTAATGACTGCCTGCCTCTCGTAGCTGACAGAAACCAGCTGCCAGGGCTGGCCTTCCTCATTCCTGGTCAGGTCATAGCGAAGCCAGGCATTTTGAGCCGCCTGCCCAAGATAGATGGTGCAGGCATTTCCGACTCTGTCGACTGTGGTCGTTGTTGGCATTCCAATCCAAGGCGACCAGCGTTCAATCTGCGCCGAAGACCCCAAAAAGATATCTGAAACTAAACGAACAGCAAAATCAGCTTCTCTGGAACTCCAACGAGCAGAACTGCTGAGAAGTCGAGATAGAAAATCACTTCTCGAATCTCCAATAGTTTGATAACTTGAAGAAGCGTAGTCGTTGCTTCCAGCCGACCAAGCCCAAAGGTTCTCGCCATCGCCAGCCATCCGGTGAGTTAGAACACTGCTCCTAAAAGTTCTTACCTCAAGCCATGCTGTCTGGGTCGCACTCAAGGGTCCACGCTGAAAGCCCGCCAAAACATAGGTTGGCACCACGGTTTTGTCAAATGTTTCGGTTCCTGTCATCTGCACAGATACGGCCGTTTCGAGCCTCAGCTGGCCCAGGGCTTCGGCCATGACCTGACGAGCGACATAATCCTGCCCCATGGTTTGGGCGAAGGCTGATCCGCCAGCCGCGGCCAGGACAGCAAGGGCAAGAACTCTCATCTTATCAATTTTGACCTCTGTCGCCCCGAGAAGGTTCGATAGTAAAGGTATATTGCTGTGGACAATTTGATCCCGTTGTCGGGGAGGAAAAACACATGGCTTCGGCTCTTTACGAAGAATCGCATCTTTATCGCCTGCGGCACTCTGCCGCCCACCTCATGGCTCAGGCCGTGACGGAGCTTTATCCTGGCGCACGCCTTTCGATTGGCCCCCCCATCGAAAACGGCTTCTACTACGACATCGACTTTGCCGCTCCTATTAAAGAGGAAGATCTTGAAAAAATCACCTTGAAAATGAGAGAGCTGGCCAAGCTGGATATGCCCATCGTCCGCAGAACCGCCAGCCGAGATGAGGCAAGGCAGATCATTCTGGAGGAAACCACAAACGGACAAGGTCCTGATAATGCAGAGTACAAACTGCAGCTGCTTGATGCGGTGCCTGAAGGCGATGAGATTTCATTCTACGAACAGCGTGGAACAGATAAATCTGGACAAGAACATGTTTTTATTGATCTTTGCCGCGGCCCTCACATTGAATCAACTAAAGAAATCAAGCACTTTAAGCTGATGTCAATTGCTGGAGCTTATTGGCGAGGCAATGTTAAAAACAAGCAGCTCACACGCATTTACGGAACAGCCTTTGAAACAAAAGATGATCTGGCTCAGTACCTGCACAACCTAGAAGAAGCCAAAAAGCGCGATCACCGTATTTTAGGACGCGACCTTGGCCTCTTTATGTTCTCCCCACTTGTTGGACCTGGGCTGCCCTTGTGGCTGCCTAAGGGAACAGTGCTGCGTGATGTTATGGGACAGTTTCTTCGTGATGAGCAGCTGAAGCGAGGCTATGAAGGAGTTGTAACGCCAAACATTGCCAACAAAAAACTCTACGAAAAATCTGGGCACCTCTTAACCTATAAAGAAAAGATGTTTCCATTTATGGAAGACGATGAGGATGAGACTTTCATCCTCAAGCCAATGAACTGTCCCTTCCATATTGAGATTTACAAATCAGCTTTAAGAAGCTACAGAGATCTGCCCATCCGCTACGCAGAATTTGGGACGGTTTACCGCTACGAACAAAGCGGTGAGCTGGCCGGAATGCTGCGGGTCAGAGGCTTTACCCAGGATGATGCGCATCTGTTTGTTCGGCCAGACCAGCTTTTGGGAGAATTTAAGGGAGTCGTCAGCTTAATGATGAGGGTTTTAGAGAAGCTTGGCCTCAAAGACTTTAAAGCTAGAGTCGGAACAAGGGACCCCGAAAGCTCGAAGTATATTGGACATGACGACAACTGGAGACTGAGCGAAAAAGCCATTATCGAAGCCTGCACCAGCATGGGTCTAGAGCACTTTGTTTCTGAAGGTGATGCGGCTTTTTACGGCCCCAAGCTGGACCTGATTATCAAAGATGCCCTGGGCCGCGAATGGCAGATGGGAACTGTTCAGGTGGATTACAACCTGCCCGAAAGGTTTGAATTGGAATACATTGGCGAAGACAGCCAGCCCCACCGACCTATCATGATTCACAGAGCTCCTTTTGGCAGCCTTGAAAGAATGATTGGCCTTTTAACCGAACAGTATTCAGGTGCTTTTCCATTCTGGCTCGCGCCTGTGCAGATCGCTGTTCTCCCCATTGCAGACCGCCATGCTGCTTATGCAAGAGCTGTTGCAAAAGCTCTGCAGGGCTTTAACAAGCCAGGCCTTGAACCAGAAGGCGAGCAGCTTGCCTTCTCCGAAGTGCAGTCAACCGGCATGAATTTCCGAGTCTCTATTGACGAGAGACGCGAATCATTGAACAAGAAAATTCGAGAAAATGCTCGACAGAAGCTGCCCTATATGCTGATCGTTGGTGACAACGATGTTGAATCTGGAACTGTGGGAGTAAGATCAAGGGAAGACGGAGACTGGGGAACCATGACTCTCGATGAGTTTGTAGGGAAAGTCAAGCCGTTTCTCGACTAACTTTGACCAGTGCTAAATAAATAAGTGGTTCAGAAGAATTGATCTTCTGAACCACTTATTTATTATTTATCTGCGTCGCTTTGCCTACTGTCGCGCGAAACCAAATACACACTATCATGCGATGGGCACTGCTTTTAATGCCCTTGCCTGTCAGCATCTAGCCCGGAGCCTTAGTCAAACCACCATCTACCAAAAGACTTACCCCGGTGATATAGCTGGCTCCTTGACTGCACAAAAACAAAGCAGGGCTGGCGATTTCAGGTGGATCAGCAAGACGCTTCATGGGAACGGATTCTGCCTGCATGCGCAGAATCTCCTCCACTGAATGTCCTTCCCGCTCCGCCCTCACTTCGGCCAAATGAACTTGCCTTTCGGTTAAGGTATGGCCAGGAAGCACTGCATTGACCGTTACCCCATGGGCCGCAAGCTCTGTTGCCTGAAGGCGTGTCAGTGCCATCAACCCAGAACGAAGGGTCGATGAAATAGGAAGGATTGGGTTGGGTTCAACCGCCGCTAGGCTGGAAATATGAATGATTCTTCCCCACCTTTCTGCTTTCATTCTGGGTGAGGTCAGGCGAACAAGACGAATCACATTGAGCAGCGTAGAATCAAAGCCTGACTGCCATTGCTCATCGGTCATATCAGGCCAGATTCCAGCAGGGGGGCCGCCAGTGTTGGTTACCAGAATCTGTGGGTGGCCTAGTTCCTTTACAGTCAGATCATACCAAGCTTCAAGCTCTTCAACCTTGCTCACATCGCAGGGGTAGGCCCGGTGCTCTCTGCCCAGCACAGTCAAAACGGCGTGGAAGTTGGTCGAATCACGGGCACAGATAGAAACATAACAGCCCGCTTCTACCAGTCCCTTGGCGATGGCCAAACCAATTCCTTTGGTACCTGCAGCCACCATCGCAACCTTTCCTTCCAGGCCCAAGTGCATGACTCTAGAATACTCATAGCGATTGACAGCTTTCCCTCTAGCCCAAATCTAGCCCTACTCAGCTCGGCTTTTTATGAAGCCATGCAGAATCACGGCGACAAGAAATTTGTCAAAGTAAAGACTTAAAGGGCATTATTAAGAAATCCAGTTAATTCTATACAAAGCATATAACGACTTTATATAAAAGTACCAAGAATTTTTATTTTTAGTATTAGCTACACCCACACTAGATATAGCTAGTCAAAAATCTGACCTATGACATAATTCGCTTAGCATGTACAAAATGCAGCTTACAAAGTTAATGGCCGGTGGGTAGTGGGTCAGTTTGAAAATCGCTATGCCCAATTCTCTATATTTATGCTTGAGCGGTCGCGCATGGTACACTCACAAGATATGCCGAAGAAACAAGGCCCGAAAGACCCCAACGAGACTGCATTTAGGATTTTGCAAGAAGCTACGGGGGAAGCCCCGAAAGCCGATGATGGCAAAGACCCTGCCGCTGTCGCTCTCGGTCGCAAGGGTGGCTTAAAAGGTGGCAGAGCCCGTGCCGCCAAGCTGACCCCCGAGGAACGTTCAGAGATCGCTAGGAAGGCGGCTCAGAAGCGGTGGAAGAAAGATTAGTCATTAAACGGCAACGTTGTTAGGTTCGGGCTATCAAGGTTCAAGGGCGGCGCATCATCAAAAACCCCTGCCAACCTTAGATTCATTTGCCTAATTGCGAGAACAGGCATCATTTCCTCTATCGTTTCCCAGGAAACGCCGACTTTTTCAGCGTAAGCCATAGGGTCAATATCTTCCTCCGCAAGCCGGTCACAAAGTTTCCAGTGAACGTGTGACAACTCCATTTCGCCTGCAAGAGGCTCTGCATTGCTGCGCCACCCCCAAGCAGACATGCGCTTATATGCCCGCTCGTATTGCCAAGGGGCTAATACCCCTGCATCCTTCAACCGCCGCACCATTGCTTGAACAGAGACCCCCCACACTTTCTTCTTACTTAGAAGCAGTCGGTGGTCAAAGATATTCGGCATTCCTTTTGTAAAGGTCGCCTTCGGCATCAGGAACGCAGACGCAAACGCATCGGCCTCACCCTCGTAAATCCGGGCATCAGCTTTATCAAAGTCCGTGTCTCGATGCAAAACCAGGTGCGCCAGTTCGTGTGCGGCATCGAACCGCGAACGGCAACCGTCACGTTTAGCAGTATTTAGTATCACAAATGGTTGCCCATCTACCCACCTGCAAAAGGCACTCAGGGCCGGGTTCTCTTCTGTGACCCAAAAAACCCTCACGCCCCTCGCTTCGAGTTGTGCGACCATGTTCTTTATTGGGCCGTCGCCCAACCCCCAGTGACGGCGTGTTGCCTCAGCTGCCGCCTCCGGCGACAACCCACAAAAGTCAGGGACATCGGGCTCAGGGAAACGTTCAAAAACCGAAGCAACAGCAGGGAGCAAAACTCCCGCAGCCATATCAATGGCAGATGCCGCACGGTCGCGAGACGCCCGTGTTGCGGACTGCCTTTTTCGGAACGTAACCGACGATGACTCAGTTACCGGTACGTCAGAACCGGTAAAGAACTTCTCCGGTTGACCCAGTGCCTTAGCGATCTGGCTGATACTCCCTGTTGCATCGCGTGCCCCATCCTCCCACAGGCCAACGGTTGCTTGGCTGACATCAAGGGTTTTTGCGAGTTGTGTTTTTGAAAGTCTTTTGAGCCTACGGGCAAGGATTATGCGTGTAGGATCGATTCGACCATCCATGACAACATTGTACCATGAGTGGTCGGACATTGGGGGGTATTTGTTTACAAATCCGGAGTATCCCCTTCTGGTTCGATATCGTCCGATGGGGTGTCTCTGAATAGTGCCGTGCCCAAATATACGGACAAACTGCACTCAATTAAAGTGTCGCCCTCTCGACATCTCCACTCAGGAACAAACCACACCTCTATATGACCTGGTTGCTCAGGTGCCAGCCGGTGAATGTAAAGTGCGCTGGTATTAAATGGCTCCCCTGATTCATTCTTGAGGGACTCATCCGCCAGAAATGAAAATTGCTCAATCACCGGGCCGCATTCGGCAGTCTCGAACCCAAGGGGAACCGGATCACCTCTCCGAAGCAATAACTGATACTGTTGACCGCGAGGGTCATTAATGAAAACCCTCTGCTGGCCCCGAACGGCTTTAGTGTATGCGCCTATCGGCGCAAAAGCGTCGGCAACATTGCTTGTTCCACCGATGTAACGGTCAAGCCCTCGGAGGTTATTCTTTATCCCAGAATTCAGACGGTCGGTTCTACTGTATGCCTCAGCAATGGCGGTTGTGGAATTTGATTGGAATGACGGGGGAGCAACGAGCCAGTCCATAGGGTGGTTCGGAATCTCCAGATAATCAGGTAGCGTGAGCATTCGATGCATGGCTTTCAATCGATTATAACACCAGCGGAAAAGATATGGTAAAACTTTACTCAAAAGTCCCAACCACTAGAAATTAATGAACAACTCAAGCATACTAGTCAATATGAACCGCAAGTCAACCTCAGAGCGAGCCCGAATAGTCCGATGCTTGGTAGAAGGTAACTCCATCCGGGCTACGGTTCGCATGACTGGTGCATCTAAGAACACGATTGCAAAACTCTTAGTAGAACTTGGCACGGCTTGCGCCTTGTTCCAAGACGAAGCCTTGCGGGAACTGACTTGCGAAACCATTCAATGCGACGAAATCTGGTCTTTCGTTGGAATGAAAGAGAAGAATGTGCCCGAGGACAAAATTGGCGAGTTCGGTTATGGTGACGTGTGGACTTGGACGGCTATTTGTGCAGATACCAAACTCATGCTCTGCTGGCACCTGGGTATGCGGGACGCAGACTCAGCACAACTCTTTATGGATGACGTAGCCTCTCGACTGGCTAACCGGGTTCAATTGACCACAGACGGGCACCGGGCATACCCTAAAGCCGTCCTGAACGCTTTTAATGGTGAAGTGGACTATGCCGCCCTAGTGAAGAAGTACGGCAACGATTACTCAACTCCCGAGCGGATGTACAGCCCCGCGGTCTGCACGGGTTGCGAAAAGAAACCGAAGATCGGCAACCCCGACGAAAAGAAGATCAGCACGTCTTACGTTGAGCGAGCCAATTTGACAATGCGCATGGGTATGCGACGGTTCACGCGGCTTACCAACGCATTCTCAAAGAAGCTAGAGAATCACGCGGCGGCGGTTGCGCTTCACTTTATGTACTACAACTTCGCACGGGTTCATACGACACTCAAGACGACTCCCGCAGTTGCCGCAGGTGTTGCCGATCATGTGTGGACAGTTGAGGAAATTTGTGGATTACTTGACTGAAATTCAAACTGACCCACTACCGGCCGGTGTGTGTCTCATGGCACTCAGTGGCCTTGCTCTCGCTCAGTGGCCACCAAAAGGCAACGACTCGGACACACTAAAGAGGGGTGACACATTTATCTCCAGACCTGGAAAGCCAATGATCGACGTCATGAATTTTCCTGGATCGACAATCAAAGACAGAATTGATGCAGCAACATACTGGCTCAACAATACATACCTTAAATTTGGAGTTGAAGGAAGACCAACGCTGTACATTAGGGGAAATGAGCCTGGATTCGACTACACTTTTAGCACTTCAATCACAATTAACAACACAGGTAGGTTAGGTTTTGATATTGCTGCCGACAAGGGACTGGAATTAGTCTACAACGGGTCAGGTCCTGCGTTTAAATTCGAAGGACTAAAATTTTCAAGAGTCGAGAATCTAGTGGTAAGACTCGAATCGAACAATGCTATTGGATTCGAATTTACAGGCCATACACGCAAGAACGAAATAATAAACTGTGACGTTATACTAAACCATCCAACGGTGAATGTCTATCGTCAGAACTGCATTGGTTTTGTATTTGCATCAACAACAGATGTCTCATTCAATTTACTGAGACATTGTGACGTCTACACTCGATTCTTGTGGAATTCATATGGACTTAGCACTACTTTTAAAGGCAACGATCTCGCCCACATTGCGAACCAGGGAAACTTCGGTTTTCTGATTCTCGGTGGAGACTTGATGGCAAACGTTTTTGATCAATGCACGACCTTAGGACTTCGCGTCGGGTTTGCCCAGTCCTCTTCCCCAGGGGCACCAGCGACTAACTATCCCAATATACCTCAGAGTGGCAACGGCCTAACAACTTACCGTGATTGCTCAGCAGATTACTGTTATGTCGGATGGCATTTGCCAGGAAATGGAACCTATAATCTGATTGGGGGACGGTCAGAGGTCACTGGCTGCTATGTGCTTTTTGGACCATATAGAGTTGAAGCTCCGTATGAATCTTGGGGAGGCACGCTGAACCTTACAAATCTCGAGTTTGCAGATAGCCGTAGTCCGTTAAACGCCGTAAGTATTCCACTTTATCTTCATACGGCAGCATCAAACAGTGCTCTAGTTGATGTTAGAACAGCAGCAAGGATAAATGCCATAGGCTGTGTTTTTGACTTGGGAGCTTATGAAAGGATTGATGAGAATGGCAACACTTATACCCAAGCATCCTATGGATATTTAGCAGGCGGGAACGACGTCTTCAGTCTATTTGCAAGTTCTCTAACAGACGCAGCGACTCTGTTCACAAGAAAGCAGTCTGGTGTATATCAATATACACCACCTAACTATGTAACGAACAGCGGAGGCAGTCAATACTGGACAGGAGATTCTTTTCCTTCGATCAATATTAGTGGCTGTACCGCAAAACACTCCACAACTGATTGGAGAAATGCTGCTAATTGGACGACCTCCAACTATCTCAAAACTGGTAGTCGAACTTGGAATGTGGTTGTTGATGGAACAACCAAACAGACTGCAACTCCTTAATCTCTAATCAGCACCTGCACAAATCTCACTCGACAACAATGAAACTCCTGGCAGCTCGATGACCTATCCTGAAGATTTTGTCAACCAAATGTACACCTGAGAGTTTCCATACCAACTACGCACGGGCAAGGGGCCAAACCCTAAAATGGTCCCCTGCCACCCTTTCGATCTGATGTGCTGCAAAGTGTTCCTGAAATCAAATCCTCTGTGACTGATCTTTACATTAGGCGCCCTTCGGCCCGGACGCCCAAAGAAAGCCGCAAGAACGAACTCCCCAAGTTTGTACTCAGGACGATTCCTGCGAATAAAAACTCTATTTGCTTCTTTGAGGATCAAAGCTGGCCCGATTTCAATAGGAGCACTGACAAGCACTCCCCCTCCATCCACCAAATTATCTGAACATTCCTTGAGAAACTGATCAATTTCTTCAGGTTCAAGATGCTCCAAGGTTTCAAAGAGTGTGATCATGCCAAAAGGTCCATGAGCGCTAGCCTCAGCAAGGGTCTTGTAGATTGGAAGGTGATCCGTGTGCCGCTCATCCATGTAAGGCTCGAATCCGACAGCATGCTCTGGGTGAACGGCAAGAATCTCAGTGAGAAAAGTACCTGACCCACAGCCGTAGTCCAGAATTTTCCCAAGCGAGACTTTTTCCAGCGCATACTTGATTGACCTCGCCATTCTCTTTCGATGTGCGAATCGGGCCAATGGATTCTTGGCGTTCATTGTCTGCTGTTCGTAACTGCTCAAATTAATAACCTACCAGGTGACGCTTCGAGTCTCACCCTAGAAAGCATCATACAGGGATTCTCGGTTGGTTCTCGGCTCTTTACCAGTTGTATACACCTACTTTCGTAAAAAACAGCCCGAAATCCTTCGTTCCAATCATGCTGTGATTCGGTCCCAGCCCGAGAGCAGCAGGGACAATAAAATCTCCCAATGAGTGCTGGCTCATCCCTTGGCAGTCTGCCCTTTCTGCGCGACTACGAGTCGAAGCGTGCCTCTAGCTGGGACAAAACAGGAGGCAACGAGGATTGGTGGGTTTTAGAAGCAGGAGAATCCAAGACCCTTCTTGCCGAAGATCTGCCGGGGTGCATCCGCCATATTTGGATGACGGTAGGAAACAACGACCTCTTCCCCCGCCAGCTCGTCATCCGGTTTTGGTGGGATGGACAAGAACACCCGAGCATTGAATGTCCATTAGGAGACTTTTTTGGGCTGGGTCACGGAATCTTCAAAAACTGGTCTTCGCTGCCTCTTCAAATGCTGCCAGAAGATGGACGAAGCCTAAACTGCTGGTGGGCCATGCCTTTCAGCAGCTGCCGTGTTGAAGTTGAAAACCAAGGGGCAGTGCCAGTCAACCTCTATTTTTATATTGACTATGAAGCTTGGCCTGAACCACCAAACAGAGAGCTGGGCAGATTTCATGCCTTATGGCGAAGAGAAAACCCCACCGAAGGGTGGATGACAGAAAAGCTTACGCCAGAAACTTACCTGGATGTGTGGCGCAGCCGGCCCAATCTCTCTGATAAGGACAACTACCTTATCC
Source organism: uncultured Fimbriimonadaceae bacterium (assembly GCA_964607175.1). Classification (GTDB taxonomy): domain Bacteria; phylum Armatimonadota; class Fimbriimonadia; order Fimbriimonadales; family Fimbriimonadaceae; genus JAKRSE01. The sequence goes on along the minus strand of CAZSIM010000002.1, from coordinate 323,548 downwards.
TGGAGGCCGAAGGGTCAGGCATCTATGTGGGCTGTCACCTCAACGTAGATGCTTTTCAGCGTGTCGGCAACGACTGGTACGGTGAAGGTGATGACATGATTGTCATAGATGGCGAACCGTGGCCCCCTCGGCTTCACGGCACAGGGACGGAGGATTACTTCTGCACCGCGTTTGGACCGACACAAGAGTTCTGCGGCCCCTACGCCGGACTGCACCACACCACACAAGGTCCAGATGGCTGGCACTGGCAGGGCAAACAGTCTATGTACAGGTGGCACATAGAAGACCCCATACGATTCAAAGACTCCATCAGAGTCTCGATCGAACACGGCGAGGCCAACGCACTAAGCCTAGATATGAGCTCGGTCGCCTATTGGTACCAAACTCTGCCTTCAAAGCCTCTTCCCACCCTGCTTCCTCTGGATCTCAGGATGCCCAGGCCCGATCCTCTTCCACATGCAGAGCCGACTGCCCTTGTGGAAGAAGATCAAACCCAGTAAAGCAGCCGATTACAGCGCCGGTACAGCCAGGGTGATGTCCCCGTTGGAATCGCCGCCGCCATCTCCCTTTACTCTGGCGCGAAGCTCAATCTTGTCCCCTGTTCCGTGGGCAGGAATAGTGATGGAGTAGCGGTTATCCCGGTTAAATAAACCTGTAATTCCGTACTGGTCAACTCTCTGAACAACTGAGCCATTCTTCAATATCTCAATCCATTCAATGTCAAGCCTATGACCGCCCGATGAATACTGGAACACCACCCTGCCTGCCCCTGCAAAGCCAGCCAAACCAGAAGTAATGTCCCAAGTCATCTCCTGAAACTCACCCGTCACCTTGCCCGCCTGCCATCTGCCCAAAAGGCTGGATTCTTCCTCGTCCAGCGGGCGGTAGTTGACCTGTATTTGGTCAAGCCTCAGCACATGGGCAGCCAGTCTTTTTCTAAAACTGGACCAGTTTTTGTCCGCAGCGGGAGTCCATACCACTTCTGATAAAGCGCAGAGCCGAGGGAAAGCCATGTACTCTATCTTGCGGTCATCTTTCATGTACTCGCCCCATAGCTGACACTGAGCGCCAAGCACGTGGTGCCTTTTATCAAGGGGAATCTGTTCGGCCACCGGTTCAAGAGAGTAGACCTTGTTCAAAGGCACAAGTCCGCCAATAGTCAAGGGCTCGGCATCCTGATTGCGCGATTGATAGTAGTCGAGGTAGGTGTGGGAAGTAGGGGCCATCACCACATCGTGGCCATGCCCGGCGGCTTCAATGCCTCCATCCATGCCTCGCCACGACATGACCGTAGCTCCTTCTGCCAGGCCTCCTTCCAAAATCTCGTCCCAGCCTAAAAGCCTTCTGCCTCGGTTCTCCAAAAATTTGTCGATTTTCTTGACAAACCAAGACTGCAGTTCATGCTCGTCTTTCAAACCTTCTTTTTTTATTGTTGCCTGGGCGTGAGCGTCAGCTTTCCACTGAGTTTTGGGGCACTCGTCGCCTCCTATATGAATAAACTTTGAGGGAAAGAGGGGCAGAACCTCTTCCAGAACATCATAGAGAAACGAAAAAGTCTCGTCCTTGACATTAAAGACATTGTCGCTGACCCCCCAGGTCGTCATAACCTCCAGCGGCACAGGAGAGCAGCCGAACTGAGGATAGGCCGCAATAGCAGCCTGAGCGTGGCCTGGCATTTCCACTTCTGGAACTACTGTAATAAAACGCTCTGCGGCATAAGCCACAACTTCCTTGATCTCAGCCTGAGTGTAAAAGCCGCCATGACGAATTCCATCAAAGACCGCGTTTCCCCTTGGCCTGCCAATAATGGTTTCTTTCCGCCAGGCTCCTACCTCAGTAAGCTTAGGCCACTTCTTAATCTCAATGCGCCAGCCTTGGTCTTCGGTCAGGTGCCAATGCAGCATATTGAGCTTATGCAGAGACAGCAGATCAATAAAGCGCTTGACATAGCTTATCGGCTGAAAATGCCTGGCGACATCCAGCATGGCTCCCCGCCATTGGAACCGCGGCGAGTCTTCGACAATAAGACAGGGTGATTCCCAGACGACTCCCTTGACGGGTCGAGACGCTGTGGCCTGATAAGGCAGGGCCTGCCTAAAAGTCTGAAAAGCATTTAAGAGTCCCTCACCAGAAGCAGCCTCCAAGGTCACATGCTTCTGGTCAACTCTCAGCCGATAAGAGCCTGGCACGGCAAGGTCCTTGACTCTTTTTAAGATGATGCCTTCGGTTCCGCCCTGCTTCAATGACAGACTCCAGCCGGAAAATCCCGCGATCTCTCTTTGTATCAGCTTTGCCAAACCAGCATCTTCAGAGGCAAAGCTGATGGACGTTCGCGCAGTCAGGCGAAAGCTGTTGGGCAGAAGTTCGGCTTTTACAGGCTGGGGCACGAACAACGGCATTGAAGGCATGAATGAATGCTACCCCCGGGTCCTAAATATGAACCCATACCGAAACGAAAACGTCTTTTAGACTGGTAGAACAGTGGAGCCTGCGGATTCCGCCCGGCGCACAACTTTTTCGAGAGAACCACCATGATTCGCACTCGCCAAATCCTTTTCGCTGGGCTCCTTATTGCAGCGGCTGCTTTTGCAGTCGCCGCTCAAGATGCTGTCAGTCTTCGTGTCACCCCCAAAAAAGATGAGGCTTTCAAGTACAAGTACACTGGAACTCTGAGCCTTATGGGTATGGACATTAAAGCCACCTACACTCAGACAACAACCGTCACCGACGTCTCTGAGGGTGTTATTACAACCGAAGGCGGCGATGTTAAGGGCACTATTGATCTTGCTGGGCAGGAAATGGAGATGCCCGACATGGGAGTCACCAAGACAAAAACCAACCTGGACGGCACAGTTAAGGAGATCTCAGGCGAATCGGCTGGTCCTGATGTTTACCGCAGCTCAAGCCTCCTTACCATCTTCCGCCCCGAAGCTCCTGTGAAGGTTGGCGACGAATGGAACTGGACGACAAAAGCTGATGGCGAGAAAGGAACCCGAGCCATGAGCGGCAAATATAAGGCTGAAGCCTTCGAAGATGTCGCAGGCAGAAAGACTATCAAAATCTCAATTGATATTAAGGAAACCGAAGGCGATCTTCCCGCAAGCGCAAAAGGAACTGTCTGGCTTGACATCACCAATGGCATTTCTGTCAAATCTGAAGCTGATGTGAAGAATGCTCCTATTCCTGGAGCACCCGAACCAGTGAGCGGCAAGCTGGTAAGCGAACTCCTTCCTTAATCTCTTGTTGACCGGATCCTAAAAGACAGGATTTAGAATGATAAAGGCTCGGGCTCTATGAGCCCGAGCCTTTATCATTCTAAGAAGACTTGTTATTCAAGGGACACACTGTGATCAGCGATCAAGAACCTTGTCAACCTTCGGACGCTCCTTCTCCATAGCGACAGTCCAGGCAGTAGCAAAGACGGTTTTCGTCACCATTTCAAGCTTCGCCCAGTCAATCTTCGCGACTTCATCGGTCACACGGTGGTAGTCAGGATGAATCCCGTCAAAGTAGAAAATCGCCGGCACTCCCCGCTTGGCATAGGAGTAGTGGTCGCTGCGGTAAAAGAGCCTCTGGGTGTCAGAAGGATCGTCGTACTTATAGTCGAACTTCATTTTCAGAAAACTCTTGTTGACATCTTCACTAATCTGCCCCAGCCTGGTGCTCATCAGCTTAGAGCCAATAACAAAAACGCCATCAGCAGCTGAAACCTGATTCTTCAAGGCTTCTCCCATGTCTGGTGTCCAGCTGCGCCCGATCATATCCAGGTTCAAAACTGTAACAATCTTGTCCAAAGGCACGGTTGGGTTTGCCGCGTGAAACTCTGACCCCAAGAGGCCCTTTTCCTCGCCAGAAAACCAAACGAACATGACGGAACGCTTGGGTTTGGGTCCCGAAGCAAGAGCCTGAGCCATTTCAAGCAGGGCAACGGTGCCAGAACCATTGTCGTCTGCACCGTTGAAAATCTTGTCGTCCCCAGTCGTTCTCATTCCGACATGATCGTAATGGGCTCCGATCAGAACATATTCGTCCTTCAGCACCGGATCAGTGCCCTCCACGATGCCAATAACATTGTAGGTTTCAGCCTGACCTTCCCTTGTTCTCACGTCAAAGTGCTGAAAATAACCTTTAGTGCCGCCGGGCTTTACCCCCCACAGTCTTAGGTTGGCCTGAATGTAATGAGCCGCAATTTCAAGGCCACGACTTGGAGTATTGCGGCCTTCCAGAAGGTCGTGAGAAATGAAATCAAGATGGGCTTTAAGATCATCCTGCTTGATGGTATCGACTCCGCCAAACTTGCTTTGAGCGACAGAAGCGACGCTTAACGAGACAGCAGTCAAAAGGATAAATGGACGAAGAGCCCTAAACATGACAGGGGAGGATACTCATAAATGGCGCAGAACTATCCCTCAATGAACTGAATCGGCACCGAGCAGCGCCAAAAGTGTCCTGCTATTGTGTCTGCAGGTTGACATAAGAGGCCAGATAGGGGATGCTTAACCCATGAGTCTATGGAGCCTCTGCACCAGCCTCACGGGTTTCATTGATGAAGTCAGCCCCAAGCTGGAAGAACAGATAGCTGCCGCCAAAAGCCAGGGCCTCGATGGCATCGAAGTCCGCAGCGTCTGGGAGAAAAATGTCACAACACTTTCTCCCGATGAACTGAAGCAGGTGCGTAAACAGGCTGAAGATGCGGGCATTGCCATTGCTGGGGTTGGCTCTCCCGTCAACAAAGTAGAAGCCAAGCCAGAGAACTTTGAGGGTGAGATGGACAAGCTCTCCCGCGCTATTGAAGCCGCCCATCTGCTGGGAACCAAGCGGATCAGGATTTTCAGCCCTATGGTGAACAGCCAGGGGCGGCCAGAAGACTTCCCTATCGTTCGTGACTGGCTGGCCCCTATGGTCGAAGCAGGAAAAAGAGAGGGAGTTATTCTGCTGCACGAAAACGATTCCCGCTTTTATGGAGCCTTTCCTGCCGGTGCCAAGCTGGTTTTAGATGAATTCGGAGGCCCTCATTTTAAGCATGTCTTCGACTTCTCAAACTCAGTCATGATTGGGCTGGACCCTCTTGACGACTGGCTGGGATGGCTGATTCCTCACCTTGAATCGATCCACATTAAGGACTTTAGGGTTTCTGATCAAAAGATTGTCCCTGCCGGTCATGGCGATTCAAAAATGCTGGAAACCTTTAGGCTTCTCGCCCGCAGCAGCTGGTCTGGAGTCATCGCGCTGGAACCTCACCTCGCTTTTGCCGGAGGCCAAGGCGGCTTTTCTGGCGCCGAACTTTTTGGCCAGGCGGTTGACGCCCTTAAACTTCTTCTCGATCAAGAGTCCACATCATGAGCAAGCTGAAATACGGAATCATCGGGTGCGGTGCAATTCTGCCCACCCACGCTGACGCTATTAGAGGGGCAGCAGGTGCAGAACTGACCGCCATCTACGACCTTGTGCCAGAAAAAGCTGAGGCCGCCTCGACTAAGCTGGATGTCAAGACTGCCTCTAGCCTTGATGACCTCTTCAGCCAGGTCGATGTCGTCACTCTGGCTGTGCCCAGCGGACTCCACGCCACAATTGGCATAAAAGCAGCAGCAGCCGGAAAGCATGTGCTTAGTGAGAAGCCAGTTGACATTACCTACCAGGCGGCTATGAACCTGGTAGATGCCTGTGAATCAGCCGGGGTGACCCTGGGCTGCATTAGTCAGCACAGATTCGCGGGCGATATTCAGAAGCTAAGAGAGGCAGCCCAGGGTGGAGGCTTAGGAAGGCTGATTTTTGGCGATGCCACAATTAAGTGGTACAGAACCCAGGCTTACTACGATTCGGGAGACTGGCGCGGTACTTGGAACCTCGACGGAGGAGGCTGCCTGATGAACCAAGGGGTCCACTATGTCGATATGATTCAGTGGGTAATGGGCGGAGTTGAATCGGTGCAGGCTCAGGTGCGAACCGCCACCCATAACATCGAAGTGGAAGATATCGCCACTGCCTTGGTGACCTATAAGAACGGAGCAATCGGAACAATTAGAGGATCGACTGCCTGTTATCCTGGCTGGAGCGAGAATCTTGAAGTCCACGGCGAGTACGGTTCAGTTTTAATCGAAGGGGACAAGATCAAGTTTTGGGAGGTAGACCCTTCAGCACCGCTTGACGATTCGCCCTACGGCAAAGGAATCAAAAAGCAGCCCACACCCTCTGTTCACGTTCACGACAAAGCGGAAGACAATGGAGGCGGCAGCAGCGACCCCACAGCCATTTGGGGCGAGCAGCACAGACTGCAGATTGAGGATTTTACTCAGTCGGTGCTTGCGGGCAGGCAGCCCTTTATGACAGGCCGAGATGCCCTAGAACCACTTGCTGTGATTCTGGCCATCTACAAAAGCGCTCAGCAGGATGGCAGCAGGGTTTATATCGACGAAGTCAGGTCATCCAGCCGCAGGCCCTGAGTCAACTGGGGGCGAAGGAAGCGTGAATAGCCTTCGCCCCTTAGTTTTGCCTCCAGTTCATCTGGCTGATGAGTCAGGGCGATCACCGTCCCTCCCAAACCCGCTCCGGCCAGCTTTGCGGCTTTGGCTCCATGCTTTTTGGCCAGTTCGATCAGCCTATCAATAGGTTCTCCGCTGCCGCCAAGGCTGGCGACCAGCCGATGGTTTTCATCCATTGCGGAAGCAATGCTGTCCCAGTCACTAGAAATCACCCAATCTTTTGCCTGGCGGCCCATTTGTGTAATTGCCTCGATGGCGGAAACGACTTCCTCTTCGCCATCCATCCACCTTTGTGCCATGGGTCCGTGAACCGATCCGCTCAGCCTTTCCACCCCTGTTGTGACCAGCAGAAAAGGCAGGTCTGACTGCAGAGATGTCAGCTGAGGATGGGGGCCAGGAACAGCAGGATGCTTCCCCGCAAAGTTCATCCACTGCAGACCGCCATGAACTATCATCTGAGCGTCTTGATAGCCGCACATAATGTCAGCTTCGTTTCTTTCAACATCCCGCACCAGTTCTCCCATTGCCACATCATCCGCGAGACGATAAGCTTCGCCACGGGCGGTCAGAATGCAGGCGAGAGTCGCAGCAAGCAGAGCGGTGGAGCCGCTAAGTCCGCTTGAACGTGGGATTGCGGTGCTCCATTCCACCTTCCAGTCTCCCTCAAGCGGAAATCGAGCCAAGGCTGCATCGAGCAGGCGTGTGTCTTCTGGAAGAGGCCCAGATTCACCCAAGGTAAGGCGGCAGACAGCCCTTGCCGGAACGCTGCAGCTTAAAACAAAGCCTCCGTAGATATCGCTTGGATTGCCAAGAATCCCACATCTTGCCGGTGCTGAAGCCTGAATCACCCTCAACTAAACACTTCCTTGGCATGACGGTACCCTTCCAGCGATCCACAGTCAAACCGAACCTCATCTTCTGAGACCTTGACTATCTCACCCCTGAATCCGGCATTGAGTGCCGCCTGAATGGCAGGGGTCAAGGGGAGTTCTGGCTGATGCGCTTGGGGTTCATGTTCGGCAATCCAGTTTTTGAGCCAAAGCGAAACCTGCGCGGAAAAGGCATAGCGGCCATTGACCGCCCATCGGCTTGGAGCCTCTTCAAGTCGTGGCTTTTCAGAAAGACCAATCAGCTTCCCTTCTGCGTCAAGCTGAGCGATGCCATAACGTGACACCAGATCATCAGGCACTGACCTAAAGGCGACAGCCATATCGGCCCTGCTCAGGAGGGCCGCGATCAGGCGAGGGGAAGGCGACACTGGAAAAAAGAAGGAGTCTGGCAGTATGACAAGACATTCCTCATCCGCCAGAGCCTGAGCCACCGCAGGACCGAGTCCGATAGGTTCATTCTGAATCAGAACCTCTACATTCATATCGGCCAAAAAGTTGTTAAGGTCGCTTTTTTCCTCGGCGCTGACAACGTAGATTTTGTCTGCTCCGGCCTCTTCTGCCTCTTTAACTGCCCGAGCGATTACAGGAATCCCACCAACGAATAAAAGCTCTTTGGAGCCTCCTCCTGTCGCTTCTTTCATTCTGGTGCCGAGTCCAGCCGCAGGAAGAATCGCCCTCATAGTCCCGGTTTACCCTGCTGCATGGCAGAGAGCAGGGGCCAGGGGTAACCTGGATTTCGGCTGTCGGCATGCTGGAGCAAGAACCATGAAGGATGCTTTAAGGGAAAGTCCCCACAGACGTTATAACCCTCTGAGTCAAGACTGGGTTCTTGTAAGCCCTCACCGAACAAAAAGGCCCTGGCAGGGAGCCGTAGAACCCCTGCCAGATACTCGCCCCCCTTATGATCCCAAATGCTATCTTTGCCCTGACAACACCAGAGCAAATGGCGAAGTCAATCCCGGCTACACCTCCACCTACGTCTTCGAAAACGACTTTGCCGCCCTGCTGCCTGAACCAAGCGGTAAAGCATCTACGGTTGGGCTCTTGACGGCAATGCCTGCAGCAGGTGAATGCAGAGTCATCTGCTTTTCTCCTCGACATGATTTGACCCTAGCTGGCATGAACCAGGTCGAACTGGAATCGGTCTGCGCCATGTGGCGTCAGCAGTCTGCCGAACTGGGAGAAAAGTGGAAGTCTGTTCAAATTTTTGAGAACAAAGGCGCGGTAATGGGCTGCAGCAACCCTCATCCCCATGGACAAATTTGGGCGGGTGATTGGGTGCCCCACCTGTGGCAGAAAGAGCTAGATTCTCAAGCTGACTATTTTGCCCAAAAAGGACGCAATCTTCTTGGAGACGTTATTGACCAGGAAACACGCCTGGGGGAAAGGATTGTCGTCCAGAACGAACACTGGGTTTGGCTGGTTCCTTTTTGGGCGACCTGGCCTTACGAGGGCCTGCTTATCTGCAGATCTCCTGTTAAGCGCGTTTCTCAACTGAATGATGCCCAGCTTGCTTCACTGGCAGAAATACTTGGCATTGCCCTGCGAAAATGCGATCAGCTCTTTCAAACTTCCTTCCCATACTCGATGGGCTGGCACGAGGCACCAAATGGTGAAGAAGCTGACGGATGGCAGCTGCACGCTCACCTTTACCCCCCCCTTCTGAGATCGGCAACGGTTAAGAAGTTTATGGTTGGATACGAAATGTTGGGAGAAAGCCAAAGAGACATCACACCGGAGCAGGCAGCTGCGGCACTCATAGACTGCAGTGATGAGCCTCTAAATCTCGCCTGACCAGATGACAACCAATTGGTGAATTCTCGATGAAAAATTCATCTTTCCTCGCACTTGATCTTGGCGCTGGCAGCGGCAGGGCCATAGTCGGCAGACTGCTTAATGGCAGATTTGACCTCAAAGAAGTCCATCGGTTTCCGAACACAATGGTTCGTCTTCCAGACGGTCTGCACTGGAATACCCTTTCGCTTTTCGAAAACTGCCTCGCTGGGATTCGCTCTGCTCAAGAAGCAGATGGGTCGCTAGCCTCCTTGGGTATAGACACATGGGGAGTTGATTACGGGTTATTAGGAAAGAAGAACGAACTGACCGCTCTGCCTTACGCCTACCGAGATTCGAGAACAGAAGGAATATGGGAAAGCTGGTCGGATGAAGACAAGCAGATGATCTACAGTGAATCTGGCATTCAGTTTATGCCTTTCAACACTTTGGTTCAGCTCAAGTCAGAATCTACGGCATCTCTGCAAAATGCTGCGAGTTTTCTTTCAACTCCTGATCTTCTTAACTATTGGCTGACGGGTGTGAAGCGGGCTGAATTTACAATGGCCACAACCAGCCAAATGGTTGACCCTCAAAATAGAACCTGGTCTCAGCCAATTTTGGACTGGATTGGCCTTGACCGAATGCTTTTTGCCGAGATAGCCATGCCTGGAACATCGCTAGGCAATGCCAAACTGCAGCAGGGGGGCCATCTTCAGGAGACAGACATACAGGTCATTCTTCCGGGAAGCCACGATACAGCTTCGGCAGAAGCTGCTGTTCCGGCATTAGGCGACGATCATGTCTGGATCTCTACCGGAACTTGGTCGATTATGGGGATGACCTTGGCTCAGCCTGTGAGGACTGCGGAGGCAAGGGCTGCCAACATGACAAACGAAGGGGCCATTGATGGGCGGATTCGATTCTCTAGAAACATTACTGGCCTTTGGCTGGTTCAGGAATGTCTGAGAGAATGGAACATGACTATTGCCGAAGCCGCCAATCTAGCCGAAAACTGTCCGTCACCTGCCAGCTGGGTGATGAGCAGCGACACATGCTTTTTAATGCCAGATTCCATGTCTGGGATGATAAAGGAGTGGTGCCGCTTGACTGGCCAAAAACCTCCCGAAAGCAGGGCCGAGGTTTTGAGATGCGCCTATGAATCTATTGCCATGGGCCACGCCCAATGTCTGCAGGATATATGCCGTCTGACCGGCAGAAACCCGAAAACCATCCATCTGGTTGGAGGCGGAAGCAGAAGCAGGCTTTTATGCCAGCTGACTGCGGATATGACCGGCCTGCCCCTTATTGCAGGCCCTGTTGAAGCAACAAGTCTAGGAAACATTGCTGTCCAAATGGCCGCCCTTGGGGCGATTGGCTCTATAAACGAAGCCAGAGAACTGATTTTCCACAGCGGCTTGACCCAAAGCTATCAGCCAATGCCAGAGCGAAACTGGCATGAAGTGATTAAAAGCCTGCCAAAAACAAAGTGACACCATGAAGCTCACCGAAGATCTCAAGAAACAGCTCGACTCTGCTGGACAGACATTTGACCTTATGGTTGATGCCTTTAAGCAGCTTGAAATCGAAACACCGAGCTGGGGTTATGCCAACAGCGGAACAAGGTTTAAAACCTTTGCCTGTCCTGGCGCGGCCTTAACTCTTGAAGATAAGCTTGATGATGCTGCCCTGATCCACAAGATGACAGGCACTGCACCTTCTGTTGCACTTCATATTCCATGGGACAAGGTGGATGACTGGCAGGCATTAAACAGTTCGGCACGCGAAAAGGGCATAAGAATTGGGGCGATAAACCCAAACTTGTTTCAAGCTGACGACTATAAGCTGGGATCAATCTGCAGCCCAGACCCTGAAGTTAGAAAGAAAGCAGTAAACCACATGGTTGAATGCTGCCAGATTATGAAAGAAACAGAATCTAGAATTCTTTCAATCTGGCTGGCAGACGGCACCAACTACGCTGGTCAGGATTCCATCTTCGATCGGCGGCAGAGGATGAAGGACTGTCTTGCCGAAGTTTATTCCCATCTGCCATGCGGGGCAAAAATGCTTCTTGAGTATAAGTTTTACGAGCCAGCTTTTTACCATACAGATATAGCTGATTGGGGGACATCATTCGCGCTCTGTCTCGGCCTTGGCGAAAAAGCAGAAGTCCTTGTTGATACGGGGCACCATGCACCGGGCACTTCTATCCCTTATGTCATTGTTCAGCTGCTGGCTGAAAAGCGCTTAGGCGGCTTTCACTTCAACAGCAGAAACTACGGCGATGACGACCTGATTGTTGGCGCGGCCAACCCCTGGGAGATTTTCCTTATCTTCTACGAACTTGTCTCTGCCAAGGCGATTGGCCCTAATCTCGCCCTCATGATCGACCAAAGTCATAACATTGAACCTAAGCTGCAGGCAATGATTCTCAGCGTTCTAAACTGCCAGGCTGCCTGGACAAAAGCCATGCTGATAGATCAGGAGTCCCTAAAGAAAGCACAGCTGCAGGGAGACATCTTGGGAGCCCACACAATTTTGACCAACGCCTTCAACACTGATGTTCGTGAGCTTACTGCGAGCCTGCGCGAAGCAATTGGAGCCTCTGCTGACCCTCTAACCGACCTGAAATTTTCTGGTGAAGAGGAGAGACGGATCAAAGACCGGCCTCTCCCCACAGGTGGCGGTGGCGGCTATCCCGCTTCGTGAAGAATGATTCGGAATGGACCAGGCTGAAGAGTCTGGTCCAAGTTTTTATAGCCCTTGGGAGTCTTAAACTCCGCCTTCATGTTAGGGCCAACTTCACCTTCAACCACAAGGTCAAAGCCCTGCCACTTCCAGCCAGCTTTAACCCAGCCATGCCGAGATTCCCTAACAGCAGAAGCATGCTTCAACCTTTTGGTTGGCATGGGTGATACCACAGCACTTCCTGCTGCTACCGATACTCCAGCAACGAATCTCACCATAGGATCGTAGACACAGCCAATCCAAAAATGGTTGAACGAGTTCATGCCGGGGTCCTGGAAGCCCTTTTCTGGAGTCCAAGAATCCCACCTTTCCCACATAGAAGTTGCGCCGTTTTTAATCTGGTAAAGCCAGCCAGGATACTCTTCTCTCAGCAGAATCTGGTAGAAGGTATCCCACTCACCCTGCTCGGCAAGAGTCTGAAGCAGAAACCCTGTTCCCATAAAGCCTGTCGCCAAGGATCCACCGCTTTCGTCAACCAGCCTCTTCAGCTGCTTTGCCGCCTCCTTCAATCTCGCATCCTTCATAAAGTGCGCCATGGCATAAAAAGACTGGCTTTCCTGGTTCTGCTCAATCAGCCTGCCATCCGACTTCAAAAAGGCCTGGCACACGCTGGCTTCTGCCTTATCTGCCTGGTCATTCCAGTGATTCTTCTGTGCGGGATCTATCACAGTAAGGCACCTGAAAGAGTGAGCCGCGTAAAGGGTGGCAAGCAGAACCGAATGCTGAGGACCTTTTAACCTCAGCCAATCGCCATAAGAGCCAGCCTTGCGAAGACCAGTGCTTTTAAGTTCGGATTCCAAATATTTTCCGAACCGAACAGCAGCTGCACGGTGTTCATCAAGAAGAAACTCGGCCTTTTCCTCTGCCATCAAGGCTGCCAAAAGAATGACTCCAGCATCTTCCCAGGCTGCATTTCCATGTCCTACAACCCTTACATAAGGCGCAACATCGGCCAAGCTCCCATCAGGAAACTGGGCGTCTGCCATAAGGTCCTTAAGGTACTTGTTAAGAATCGGAACCATGTCTCTATGCGCCATTCCGGCCCAAACAAAAACTCCAATATCACCGGTCCACCCTGCTCTTTCATCTCTCTGGGGGCAGTCGGTAAGAACATCCAAGCCATTGCCTCTAAGCGACCAATCTGAGTTTTCGGCCAAACGGTTAAGAAGCAGGTTTGACGAATCGAAGGAGCCCTTTTTCTCCATAGGAGAGTGATAGACAAGTGCCGTCACATCATCCAGCGGCAGTTCGCCTTCAAGACCAGCTATTTCGCAGTATCTAAAACCATGAAAAGTAAAGGGAGGTGATGCTGTACAGGCACCTTCTGGCAGAATGATCTCGTCAGTCTGCTTGGCAGCTCTTAGGTTGGTAATGTAAATGCTTCCGTCTTTATCAAGCACTTCAGCATGGCGAAGAACAAGCTTTTGACCAGCCCTTCCTTTCACCTTAAGTTCAACAACACCTACCAGGTTCTGCCCAAAATCATAGATGTATCTGCCGCTGGAATCTTTGGAAACCGATACGGCCTTAACCTTTTGGTCAACTTCAATAGGTCCCGCTGGGTGAGGCAGAATCATTGGCCCCTTCGGGTCAATGGGAGTTGATACAGCCGTGCCCGTAAAGCTATAGGCTTGAGTCAAATCAAGCTTCGTTCCCATCAACAAATCATTGTCGCGAATCGGGCCTTCGCCAGCCTTCCATGTGTCATCTGTGCCTACAACGCTCCAGTTCCCCGCTTCATCCTGAATCCACAGGGAGGCTAAGGCCTGAGGGTTAAGTCCGTAATAGCCTCGTCGACCTGAAAAAGCCAAGTAACCCGCATACCAGCCATCACCTACTGTTATTGCAAGGCTGTTGTCTCCTTCCTTCACCTCAGGAGTCACATCCCAGCCTAAAGTGTGAATCCTCTTGTTGAAGTCAGTCCATCCTGGCATCAATACATCCTTGGCTGGCCCTCTGCCATTCAAGTTCCAGTCCATCACACCCAAAGATGTCGCAAAAAGGAATGCTCTTTTAACCTTGTGGTTGACCTTAAACTCCTTGGCAAGAACAGCGGCAGGCTCCCACCTGTCAGTCGCATAAAGCGGAATTGGACCCCACGGGGCACTGCCATAGGGTCCTACTTCTTCAGCCTTGGTCCAGGTCTGTCTATCTTTACTAGAATCCCACTCTCTACTGGAAAAAACAGATTTCCCCTCAAAAAGCAGGCCAGCAATCAAGCCAAACTGACCGGCAGGGCTGTCGATTTCAAACTCAAGCCAGTCATCACCTTCAACCATAAGGTCAACAACCGCAGCTCTTCTCCAGTCTTTATTTTCTGCGATCTTAACGCCCTTCCAATAAACTTTACATTCATCGTCTGCAGAAAAGATGAGCTTCCCTTTGGTCTGGTTTTCATCAATCCATACTCGAAACCACTGTTTCACTGGCGTTTCTGAAGACCTCGGGCCTGGAACAATAATCCAGGCAGCCTTTTCCATTCCCATCGTATCACTGCTGGATTTCATGGCGTGGCGGCCAATCCAGCTGCCTCCCCAATCCTGAGGCGTCACAGGGTTGGTGACAAACCTGGCCGGAGCTGACCATGCTGAAGCGGTGTCACTGCCTTTAGTCCAAACTCTCACCTTCCAGATGACTTCTTGAACCGAAGCAAGCCTGCGCCCCATCCACTCTATATCAACGGTTTCGCTGCCAAGCACCTGACCGCTCGACCAAAGTATCACCCCATTAGGGCTGGCCGCCTCGACCTCCCAGGCAGACTGATGTTCTCCCCTGCCAGTAGATTTGAGCTTCCAAGAAAGACGCAGACCGCTGTTTACGACGCCAATTGGGTCGATAAGGTCGCAGCATTTGAGATCAATGGGTGATAGAGGCATGAGGTTTTTCCCAGACTTGCAGGTTAAAAAGCGGCAGTTTCTGCTGAATTTTCAGCTTTGGATATCGACCGGTTTCCGAATCATTCGGAACGGCTTCATGGTAGTGCCTCAATACCAGACCCTCTGATATTAAGCACATCAGCTGTTCATCTAATGGACGATGAAAGTTGACGATGCTGATGCCCTTCCACCCAACTCTTTGCGGTTTGGATCGGGAGTATTCTGCCATGTGAATGTAAGTTTCTCCGGTAGCAGCATCTACCTCGTAGGCGCTTTCCCGAGTTGTGGCAAAGGCGTTGAGGGTTATGTTCAGCAGCCTGCCGCCAGGCACCAGGGCATGAGCACAGGCAGCAGCAGCAGTCGTCAAATCAGCCACATCAATCAAGCTTAGGTAGCAGACAACCCAATCATAACCAGTTAAGGACATTTCTTCGGCTCGGCCAAGGTGCCATGCGGCTTCTGGACACCTTGCTTTAGCCAAGTTAATAAAGTGCTCAACGGGGTCTAGCCCTTCTGCCTCAGCTCCCTTTTCGCGCAGCATTCGTACAAAGCGCCCTTCGCCACAGCCGACATCCAGAACCCTCAGACCCCTTACTGGCCCCATCAAATCGAGGGCCCGTTTATCCAATAGCCCAATCCGATTTACATCCTCTAAAACTGCTGCATCCCAAGCTTCTGCAGAAGAAGCCCAAAGGGAAAGCATTTCATCAGAGTCAGCCTCTGGCACGGTCAATAGTCTACTGAATTCCATCCAGCTTTGGGTCTGGTTTAGCCTGGCTAAAGTGCCTTTTCGCAGCAGGATAAACCTAAAACACGCACGATGCAATGTGAACGCCTGCCTGGAAGTGACAGACTGAGACATGCCCTCATCGCTTCTGCCTCAATTCGAAAAGGAGCTCGATTCTCTGGCCAAGGCCTGGCTGCCACGAGTCCTAGATAAAGAGGCCTGGGGATTCCATCAAAACTGGGATGAAACATGGCAGAAAGCAGAAGACGAATCCAGGTTTCTCGTCTTTCAAGGCAGACTCACTTGGGTTGCTGGCGCAGTCGGTCTTTATGATCCTTCCCAAAAGGCATCCATGTCATCCTACGCCCTGCACGGTGCCAGGGGTTTGATGGAAGTAATGTGGGATAAAGATAAGGGAGGCTGGTGGTGGGAGACCGATCTTTCTGGCCGGCCACTAGAAAGCTGTCGAGACCAAAAACACACTTATGGAACAGCATTTGGCCTCTATGGCTTGGCTTCCGCACTCAGGCTGACGGGCAGCCCTCAGGTAAAAGCCTGGCTTGAAGAAGCCTTTGACTGGGTTGACACCCACGGACATGATAAAGAACATGGAGGACTGCGCGACGCTTTAGGAGCCGATGGACGTGTTTTGACAAGCCCCCTTCATCCCAGTCAGCCCATCGATTTTCTCAGCAGCAGCTTCGGAGACAAATCGCAGAACACCGCACTTCATGTGCTCGAAGCCCTCACCGAAGTCTACAAGGCAATGCCTAACCCAAAAACCCGGGAAAGACTCGAAGAGATGCTTGATATCACTCTGGACAAAATGCTTCTGCCAGGAGGCTGGCTGGCAGTAAGGTTCACCAGGGATTGGTCTCCGACAGATATCAGGCCTTCGTGGGGTCACGATATCGAAGCTGCCTTTCTCATCGTAGAGGCTCGCCGCGCTCTTGGCCGCCCCATTGGTCGAGAGGATGCCATCGCTGAGGCCATTGTGGTCAAATCGCTCGATGGTCTTGATGAAGAACAGGGCGGCTTTTGGGATGCGATTTGGAATAAAGAGAGCGGTAAAAGCAAAACCTGGTGGGCTCAGGCAGAAGCCATTGGTGCCCTTGCCCTTTTTGCCGCTCGACCTGGACCAAATCAAAGCCGCTTCTCCGATGCCTTGAAAAACATTTGGAGCTTTACAGATCAGAACTTTATTGACAAAACCCAGGGCGGCTGGATTTCCTATGTCACACCTGATGGGCAGCCTTTTGGCAGCAAGGCCAAGAGTCACGAATGGCAGGGCGTTTATCACGAAGTCCGCGGTCTTTTAAACGCAGTCAATGCCGCAAAGGGCATAGACTCGTAAGGCTCTCAGTTGCCCTAAAAGGGCAAACTCCGGCACAATAAGGCAGGAGCAGCAAGGCTAAATGGATAGAGTTGATCTTGAACTTGGACTTGAGTTAGTGGAGATTCAGCCGAGTCATGCCCGCTGGCAGGACGCGGTAATTCTTAAGGAAAACAGGGCCTATACAAAAGCTTCGCAAGACTCAGGATTAAGTTTAGAAGAAGTCCGTCGGCTCTACCACACCCATCCTTCAAGCAAGGATGTGTCTCTTCATGATGCGCAGCTGAGACTGGATGCCAAGCAAGGGGGCGTGCTCCTTTTTCTAAGAGACAATCTTCCCCTCGCTTACGCAATCGCTAAAGCTGCTGCTCCGGTAGAAGGCGGAGCAAAAACTGGAAACATTTCTGACGTATGTTTTGCTGGCGAACTCACTGACCTAGACCACGAAGCCGTTTTTCAAGCGCTTCTGTCTTGGGCGGCGGCTCATGGGGCAGAAATGGTGTTCATCACAGCCGGTGGAAAGCAGGCAGAACTGCTTGAAGGCATTGGTGGTGAACTTGTCACTGCCACCTGGCAGTTTCCCCCCTCAGAATCTGCCCCGCTTCGTTAGATTCAGCGTTTTCGGCCAGGAAGCCTGCGCTTTTCCTGTCCGATTTTGCTGCCGTCACCTAAGCCAGCAAGCTTTCGCAGTCCCTGAATCTCATCTCGAACTTCGGCGGCCTTTTCAAACTCCATCGATTTGGCAAGATCCTTCATTTTTCTTTCCAACTCGTTTATCAGCATAGGAATATCTTCCAGCCTTAGCGGAGTCCCATCATCTAGTGTTGTTGTGGCAGCGTCTGCGTTGTACTGAGCAGATAACTCCTTAACAGCCTCGTAGCTCCTTACTGTCTCGCGAACTTCCTTCTTAATTGTATAGGGCTGTACATTGTTATCCAGGTTGAACTGGTGCTGAACATCACGCCGGCGATTAGTTTCATCCATCGCACGCTGCATAGAATCTGTAATGTTGTCGGCATACAGCAGCACCCTGCCATCAATGTTTCTTGCCGCTCTGCCAATAGTTTGGACAAGCGAAGTCTCTGATCTCAGGAATCCTTCTTTGTCCGCATCCAATATAGCAACCAAAGTAACTTCTGGGAGGTCCAACCCTTCTCTCAAGAGGTTGACTCCAATAAGAACATCGTAAACACCCAGCCTCAAATCTCTTAGAATTTCTGGTCTTTCTAACGAATGAACATTAGAATGAATGTAATTGACTTTTACATTCAAATCCTGCAGATATCCCGTCAGATCTTCTGCCATTTTCTTGGTCAAGGTTGTGACCAGAGTCCTTTCTTTCTTCTTAACCCTTTCCTGGATTTCATAAATAAGGTCATCGATCTGCCCCTTTGTCGGGCGGACTATTACTTCTGGATCGATAATGTATGTGGGACGGATTATCTGCTGAGCGCGATTGTTTTCATTCTCTCTTTCAAAGGGGCCAGGTGTTGCAGAAACAAAGACAACCTGAGGCACTTTTTCAAGAAATTCTTCAAACTTAAGCGGCCTGTTATCCAATGCGCTTGGCAGACGAAAACCGTAGTCGACAAGCGCGGATTTCCTCTGCCTGTCACCATTAAACATGGCTCGAATCTGTGGCAGAGTCTGGTGGCTTTCGTCAATAAAAACAATCGAGTCTTTCGGTAAAAAGTCCAGCAGAGTAAAGGGGGCGTCTCCTGGCCTCCTGCCATCAAAAAATCTTGAGTAGTTTTCTATGCCGCTACAGTAGCCAACTTCTCTAATCATTTCAAGGTCAAACTCTGTTCTCTGTTTAAGCCTTTGGGCTTCCAGCAGCTTTTCGTTTTTCTCAAACCAAGCGATCTGGGCATCCAGTTCACCCTGGATCTGTTCCAAAGCCTCATCAAGCCTCTCAAATGGAGTGACATAGTGT
Source organism: uncultured Fimbriimonadaceae bacterium (assembly GCA_964607175.1). Lineage (GTDB taxonomy): Bacteria > Armatimonadota > Fimbriimonadia > Fimbriimonadales > Fimbriimonadaceae > JAKRSE01. Next base: position 304,786 of record CAZSIM010000002.1, on the reverse strand, counting down.
GTGGCAGGAAAGATGCTGCATTTCATGGGCTGATCCAAGACATCAAGGGTCAAAGGATCAATAATCCGAATTCGCTCAACGGTGTCGCCAAAAAACTCAACTCTTGTAACAACTTCCTCATCTTTTGGCTGAACTTCCAGAGTGTCGCCCCTCACTCTAAAAGATCCACGATCCAGCACAAGATCGTTGCGAACAAACTGCATCTGAACCAGTCTTTCTATTGCAGATTGAATCGAAAGCTCCTGCCCTGTTTCGAAAGTTATTACTGAATCTGCGTAGACATCTGGAGAACCAAGACCATAAATGCAGCTGACACTGGCAATGACAATAACGTCTCTTCTTTCAAGCAGAGCCTGGGTGGCGGCGTGCCGCAGTCTTTCTATTTCCTCGTTAACGCTCGAATCCTTTTCGATATACAAATCTTTTCCAGGAACATAAGCTTCTGGCTGAAAGTAATCGTAATAGCTAATAAAATAATGGACTGCGTTCTCAGGAAAGAAGGCACGAAACTCCTGACAGAGCTGAGCCGCCAAAGTTTTGTTATGAGCAATGATAAGAGCAGGCCTCTGTGACTCAGCAATTACTGAGGCCATGGTGTAGGTTTTGCCTGTGCCTGTGGCGCCTAAAAGGGTCTGAAAGCGATAGCCGACATCAACCCCTTCGGTCAGACTGGCTATAGCTGAGGCTTGGTCTCCTTTGGGAGAAAAATCCTGGCTGATTTTCAAAGGTGAGTCGTAACGGACGATAGACATACAGACAAGCCTCTATCTATCCTACGCTGCCAGACGGCTATTAGGGGTGGATTTAGGCCCGGAGTTTACTGAGTCGTTGACAACCGCCGCTGCCGGAGCCTGAACTGAACCAGGGGATGCAAGGAGCGGCTCACCCCAGGCCGCTTCGCGTCTTGCCAAGGGAGCCTGCCAGTAGTCGCGGCACGATTCGGGTGTGCCAAAGACCTCAGTCAGCATCGGCCTCAACAATATCCTCCTCAGCATCTGCAGGGCAAAGGCCTCCAGAAAAGGCAGAAGCTTGGGAATCCACATTTCCATGGCCTGCGCCTGCCTCTGCGAAATAGGCTTGGCATCTGCCTTAAGTCTTTGGTAGTCATCCCGTATCGAAAAGCTTCTCAGCATGGCCTCAATAGGGGTCGGGTGCATAGGAGCCTCAGAAAGACAGAGTCCTTCCAGGCGGTGACTGACGTGCAGGCGAGATTCTGGAGTTCTCAAATCCAGAAGTTCCTGCAGGGCGCTGGTGATCTGATAAAGCCTGGCAAAAGAATCTGAGAGAGTGAGAGAATCCAAGACCGACCGGACTGCCTTATGAACAACCACCGTTCTGGGGCGGCCGCATAAACGACTAAGCACTGTATCCTGAATCCTGGCCGCCATCTTCAGCCTCCCCTCTGAATCTGTCACTGGCTCCTGAGCCGAAACATAGGAGAATGGTGGAAGAAGTGTCACCCGCCCATGGCTGGAAGTCGGCTGTTCCAAACTGCCCCCTGCCAAAAACAGGGGACCCGAGAACCTGATGCCAGCCAAGACCATGGCTTCCATAACCTGCCTGGTCGACTGCATAGCCTCCCTTATTTTTTCAGCCTGCTCATTCTCTGCCATTTGTCCGGCATGACTAAGAATTTGAAGGCTGCAGGATGAAAGCTGTGCCGCCTGAGCGGGAGGCAGATGAGGAAGCCAAGCTGTCAGAGTCTCGGCAGAATGAAGACGCATTACTGAGGTGCTTCTGCCCAAGGAAAACAGCTCGATATTTTCCAAGTTGGAAGGATGGCAAAAAAGCACTCCGAAGCATTCCAAGCTCCTCTGCTCATCATTCCAGTCCCACATGACAAAAACGCCCTCAACCATTGGAAGATGGACATTACTTTTCTCGGGAGTAAGAAGATTTTTCCCTTTATCTATCGATAAAGGTCAGCACTTTTGCCTGGCAGACTTGAGGCGAATGGAGGGTGCAGACCAAGCCCGCAAAGAAAACAGAGAATGAAATGACCCAGCGGAAGCGAGAGGATTCGAACCCCCGAAGACTTTCGCCTTGCCGCATTTCGAGTGCGGTGCCTTCAACCACTCGGCCACGCTTCCTTTGGGTCTAGTTAGATTTTACCTAGACCTCACCACATGTGCCTAATCCTTTGGACAAGCTGGCTTAATCACCCTTCAGGCGCCAAAGGGTCTTTACAGGCAAGAAGCCTAAGGCCATTTAGGATTACAAGAACAGTTGAGCCCTCATGCCCCAAAACAGCAAAGGGGAGAATTGCCTTCCTTGCTTCTTCGTTCAGCAGTAAATCGGCAAGCAGGGTGCCAGCAAACAGCAGAACCACCACGCCTGCGGCAAAAACTAAGCTCTGCATGATGACTTTGTTGGTCTGCTGACCTAAATACACCAGCCTAGGAACATCCTTGATGCTGTCTTTCATAAGGACGGCGTCTGCGGCATTCATGGCTATGTCGCTTCCCAACCCTCCCATTGCCACTCCGACGCTCGCCCTGGCCAGGCTTGGAGCATCGTTGATTCCATCTCCGACAAAAATGACTCCTCCCTCTGCCTCAAGCTGGGCGATTCTAGCTTCCTTGTCGGCAGGCATCTGCCTGGCATGGATTTCCTTGATTCCCACAGCTTCGGCAGCTGCCGCCGCCGATTGAAGAGAATCGCCTGTCAGCATCACGGATTTCCTAATCCCAAGCCCGCTCAATGCCTTAATGACCCTTGCTGCTTCAGGACGGACCTCATCCTTCAAGCCAAAAATGGCTAGGCGGCTTCCCCACTTCATCACAACAGTAGAAAGCCCCTCTGCCCTCATTGCCTCCACTTCTGCCAAAAAGTCACTTGTTAGGCCAGGGATAAGAGCTTCCTGACCAACAAGTATTTCCTGGCCAGTGGCTCTCCCAGTCAAGCCAAGTCCCGGCTTTACGGTTACATCTTCGGTTTCTGGCCAAACAAGTCCTTTTTCTTTTGCCGCAGAAACTATCGCGTCAGCCAAGGGATGGGTGGAATGAGATTCTAGTGAAGCAGCAGCAGCCAGCAAATCCACGGCATTCCCGCCATCTTGACTGGCGATGAGTTCAGCTCCATTTGATCCGAAGGCCAAAATCCTGCTTAGAACAAACTTTCCCCGAGTCAGGGTGCCAGTCTTATCGAGAACGACGATGCGTGCCTTTCCGGCCTTCTCAATCGGATCGCCTCCCCTTACCAAAATCCCTCTCTTTGCTGCCCAAGCCAAAGCGCTTAGGACAGCCGAAGGACTGGCTATGACCAGAGCGCAGGGACTTAAAGCAACAAAAACAGAAAGACTCGCATATAATGCCCGCCCCAGCTCCTGGCCAAAAGTTAGCCTCAGAGCAAGAGACGCAATAAAAACAAGGATCACAAAAATGGTGTAGCGGCTGCCAAACCATGCCGAAATCTTCTCCCCGCTCGCCTGGTTTTCCTGAGCTTCACTCACAAGGCTCACCACTTGGTCGAGGGTGGTTTCTCCCTGAGACGCTGTGACTTCAATCACAACACTGCCCTCAAGGTTCTGAGTCCCAGAAAGCATCAGGTCTCCCACCTTTCTGCTGACAGGCTTCGCCTCCCCTGTCATAGCCGCTTCATTGGCTGAGGTTTGTCCGATGATGATTCTGCCGTCAAGAGGGACATTCTCATAGGGAAGAACTTTAACGCGCTGCCCCACCAGCACTTCTTTTACAGGCGTCTTGTGTTCACCAAGTTCATCAACCAAGAGAACCTCGCTAGGCCGCAGCTTTATCAAGCCCTCAATCGCGGATTTCGTCCGACCTAAAGCAAAGCTTTCCAAGGTTTCGCTCAAAGAAAATAGGAACAGCAGGATCGCCCCTTCAAAAGGAAGCCCAAGCGCTGCCGAGCCAAAGGCAGCAAGAAGCATAAGAGTGCTGACATCAAGCTGTCTTTCACTGAGAGATTCCCAGGCAGATTTGACCGGAAGCCAAGCGCCAAAAACAATGGCGATAAAACTGAGCCAAGAGTAAGGCAGCACCAAAGCTGCCAACAAAAATGCGCCACTGAGTGAGGTCAGGGCAAGGCCCTGGCGCAGATCGTGGCCTGAATCAGATTCAGGCATGAACCGAGACTACCTTTTAGAAAGCAGCGGCCTTAGGAAGGCTCCGGTATGAGACCTTGCCTCCTCAACTAGAGATTCTGGAGGACCTTGAACCAAAATCTCGCCCCCGCCATCACCACCTTCTGGACCTAAATCCACCACCCAATCGGCAGTCTTTATCACGTCTAGGTTGTGTTCAATAACCAGGACCGTATTTCCCTGTTCAACCAAAGCATGAAGCACCAAGAGCAGCTTTCTCACATCCTCAAAGTGCAGGCCCGTGGTAGGTTCATCCAAAATATAAAGAGTCGATCCTGTTGAACGCTTGCTCAGCTCTGATGCGAGCTTGACCCTCTGTGCTTCACCGCCAGAAAGGGTTGTGGCTGGCTGCCCCATTCTTAAGTAGCCGAGTCCAACTTCAAGCAGAGTGGCCAGCTTTCGATGGATCTTTGGAATCGGCTGAAAAAACTCCACAGCTTCATCAATCGTCATCTCCAGCACATCACTAATCGACTTACCCTTATACTTGACCTCTAGCGTTTCGCGGCTGTAGCGTCTGCCTTTACAGACTTCACAAGGCACATAAACATCGGGAAGAAAATGCATTTCAATCTTCAAAATGCCATCGCCACGACAGGTCTCACACCTCCCCCCCTTAACATTAAAGCTGAATCGGCCTGTTTTGTAGCCTCGCATCTTTGAATCTGGTGTGAGAGCAAACAGCTCTCGAATCATATCAAAAGTGCCTGTGTAGGTGGCGGGGTTGCTGCGAGGTGTGCGGCCGATAGGAGACTGATCGATATCGATCACCTTGTCGATTTGATCTTCTCCTTCGATAGAATCGTGAGGCTGCCAGGCTCCGCGTGTCCCGTAAACCTCATACATGAGCCTTGGGAAGAGAGTGTCTTGGATCAGGGTCGATTTGCCGCTGCCGCTGACCCCTGTGACACAGACAAAAAGGCCAAGCGGAAGATGAAGATCAACTCCCTTTAAATTGTGTCCCTTGGCCCCTTTAAGCGAAATCCACCCCTTCGCCATGTGGACGGAAGTATACCAATTCTTCTGGGGTCAATAGACTGGCTGGGCCCTGACCCGAAGGCCAGGGCAGAAATCTCTTAACCCTAGATTCCCTGCTACTCGGCCAAGGGCGAGCGCAGGCCCATATCTAGAATAACTGTTCCGGGGTCTGTCAGGCCACCATCATCAACACCGTTTGGACCAACACTCCATAAGCGGTAGGTGACTTCTCCTGGCCGATAAGCTAAATCACCCGTACCATAGGGGTCTTTCCGCAGAGAATCAGGCAGAAAATCCAAATTCTGAGGGACCTTGCCTTCCCGCTTTAGCTTGGCCTCGACCGCGCAGGTAACGGCAAGAAGACGCAGGCGCGTGGCAACTCCGAGGCGAGCTTTTCTATAGGCTTCATGCCCCGCCATAATCTGAGGGGTCATATCGCGCCATGGCCTCAGCACGTCTTTCCACCTCTTAGATCGCGGATTGTACATGTCAGAGTCAAACTCAGCCCCCGAGCAGGCAGCCACATACTCGGTGCTTAAACTGGCACACTCGTCCCTAAAGGCCCTAAAAAACCAGCCCAGCTTCCCTTTCTTCCCTTTCACCCAGGCAGCGCCATCATGGCTGGTCGGACCAATGATAGGCAGCATTCCCTTATAGCCTTCAGCTTTATAGGCAGTCTGAAGGGCTTGAAGAGTCATGGAAATTCTATCCATCTCATTAGAGAGAGTCACTTCTGGATCAGCGATCCCCTTCAAGGCATCCTGAATTCCAGCCGTAACTGACATAAGCGTATTGGGGCCCATTTGACTGATCTGCGGGGCCAGCCGAGCAGCGTGCATTTCGGCCGTCGTCAAACCGCCTACAGCTTCAAAACTGTCTCCAGTGGTCATCCTCAAACCAAATCGAATCGCAGTTAAAGATTTTGCAGCAGCTAAGGGCCAGTTCTGCTGCTCTAGAGCTTCCTGAGACTGCCAGTCCAGCGATCGTGCCAGCCAATTCCAGCCCTTGACTTCATCGGACACATGATCTGTTTCCGCTGCCTGATAGGCTCTGGCCCATGGCCCTCGCAGCGAACGTTCCAGCTTCGCCTCCGGACCACGCAGTGCAGCGATGATCTCCTGCTTCTGTGTAGGTCCGTACCTCGCATCCAAAAGCAGACGCTCTGGCACAGCCTTAAGAGCCTCTCTCGCAGCGGCAGCCCCCTCAAGGTACGAAGAACTTTCCCCAGCCAAAGTCGGGCGAGGTTTTGGGGTGAGGTCTACAGATTCATCTGGCGTTGATTCAGTGCAGCCTGCTGCAAACAGAATCGGAACGCCCAGGATCATCATCCATGACAGCCTGGCATCCATGGCAGTTATATGCTACCACTCACAGAAGGAAAGTAAGGGTAGTCTCATTAACTCAAGGACGCTTGAAATGAAAGCTGTGATTCTCGCTGCCGGAAAGGGTTCAAGGCTGTACCCAGCAACAAAGGCTATTGCCAAGCCGCTTCTGCCCTTGGCCAACCGAATGACTTTAGAATATGCGTTTGACCAGCTTCATGAATGTGGCATCACTGAGGTCTGCATTGTGGTCGGTGAAAATGAGCCCCAGATGCGGGAGGCTCTTGGAGACGGGCGAATGTTCCACCTCTCCATCACTTACGCCAACCAGCCGGAAGCAAAAGGCTTGGCTCACGCTGTGGACTGCGCAAAAGAGTTTGTCGGAGATGATGATTTTGTCCTTTACCTTGGCGATGCCATTTACACCCACCCGATCAAGCCTTTTGTAGACCAGTTCAGGGCAAGTGGGTGCGCCAATCTCAACCTGGTCAAGTGGGTGGAAGACCCCAGAAGATTCGGTGTCGCCAATATCGAGCATGGCCGCATCATCAAGCTGGTTGAAAAGCCAGAGAACCCTGAGAGCAACTGGGCCATGGCAGGCTTCTATGTGTTTGGTCCAGAACTTTGGACCGTCATGCCGGAGCTCAAACCATCGAAAAGAGGCGAGTACGAGATCACAGACGCGATTCAGCTGTTAGTTGACAAGGGCAGCATTGTAGAGCCGGGCCTTTACGAAGGAAGATGGTTTGATACAGGGACTCTAGATTCCTTTTTAGAGACAAGCCGCTACCTCACCGAGGGCAGACCTCATGTGGCCCCTGATTCTATCGTTGAGGCAGACTACGAAGGCCATGTTGTTGTCGGAAGCGGCGCCCATGTTAAGGCATCTCGCCTTGAAGACTGTGTTGTGCTTCCGGGAGCACGCATCGAATCAGATGGCCCCCTTGTAGGCTGCCTTTTGGGCGGCGAACTCAGCCTGCCAGGCGGGCTGACATCAGAGATTAAGTACGGCAGCCTTACAGCCTAAACTTAGGGCCACAAAATTCCACACCTCTGCAAAAAACAAGGACCTGGCCGAAGCCAAGTCCTTGTTTTTTAGCCAGCCTGCTTTGACTAGCTGCCTTCGGCAGGAGCATCCGTCTTAGGAGCGTCTGCGGCGGGTTCGGCGGCGGGTGCGCAGCCAGCAACGATGGCACTCATGGCGCCGATAGCGAACAGGATCACAAGAAGCTTCTTCATAAGGTTTCCTCCTCCGAACATCGCCCGACCTTGGTCAGACTTCAGCTAAGCATCAATTTACCCTCAGCTCAGCTGCGCGTTCATTATGACCTTACGTAAAGATCTCCTGCTTGGATTCACCAAAGACGCGGTTTTTGTGTTTGTGCAGGCATTTTCACTAGGCTGAGATAGCGGGTGCGAGTTTCCGAAAATGACTGTAAGCCAAACCAGCATGTCATCAGCTCAGCCAGACCCAGTGACTAAACCCACGAGGAAACGTTCCCAGCCCAAGTCGGCGCCAGCAGGCAAAGCGTCTGAGGGCCTTAGCACCGCTGACCTCCTGACGGAACTGCAGTTTCTGAAAGGGCTTGTTTCAGGTCTGCAGGAAGAGGTTTTGAACTTAAAACAGGTGCCGACAATAGAGGGAGAGAGCAGGCCAGAGGCACAGGAGCCTCCTTCACCCATCGATCTTTTTGAAGAGGTGTCTCCAGCCGTTTCAGAACCGGAAGCATTCAATAAAATCAAGCAAGAGGAGCCTGAGAGTGACTCTGCCCCCATCTTTCAGGTCGAACCGAACCCTGATGTCAAGCTGCCTCCCATTAAATACGACGATTCAGCTGGTCCCTATCAGCCCTTTGACCCTGCCAGCTTTGAAGAAGATTTTGTGGCAGCCCTCGAAGACCCCCTTCCGATTGACTGGGCCAAGTGGGTTGAAGAAGAAAATGATCTATCCACTCCTTACGGTTTGGGAGAAGAAGAGATCAAAACAAGCTATGAGCAGATGGCAGCCAAGCACCCTTCAGTGATAGAAACTGTCTTGGCCTACAACACTCAGTATCCCCCGGATTTTGAAGTTGAATCTCCCTTCAATGCACAGATCAAGGCCGTTCCAACTCAGCCAAAAGAACAGATCCCGCAGGCTCCACAGACCGCCCACGACATCATGGCCGAGCTTGTCGCTGAAGCTGTCCAGGGCCAGGCTGTCGCAGCTGCAGCAGAAGCTGAAATGCCTGAACCTGAACCCATCTTAGCTCTCAGTGAAATGTTTCCCAACACGGCAGAAGATGAATCAGAACCAGCTTTGCTGGCCCAAGATGATTCTGTCGACCAAGCAAAACCTCTCCTTGACCCTGCCGTTCTCGCTCAAATTCCTGCTCTTGCAGCAATTCGAGCCTGCCTGCTTCCCCTGAGCATCGAGGAAGGCACTGTCACCTGTGGGATTCCGAAGCCAATAGACTACGACGCCATAAAAACGTTTGAAGAGGAGACCGGGCTCAAGACAGCGATGAAGCCCATGGGATTAAGAGAGGTTGTTTATGGCTTGAGAGAAGGCTACGCAGTGAAGCACGAGGAAAGCTATAGGACCTCTTTGCTCTCAGGAGCGGCTCCACCCCAGCCGATAACACTTAAAGAGAGATTGCTAGCCAGCATTCCTTTTCTAAAGGCTGAAAAATGAGAAGCATTGCCGTCGCAAGTGGTAAAGGTGGAGTCGGAAAGACGATGCTTTCGGCTAACCTCGCATGCTGGCTGGCCCTTGAGAACCAAAGAGTACTTGTTTTTGATGCTGATCTTGGCTTGGCCAACATGGATATCGCCTTGGGATTGGAACCCAAGACGACCCTTAAAAACGTGATTCGTGAAGGTCTCCCCGTGGAGTCAGCCATCACAGAAGGTCCAGCTGGAATGCACCTTCTTGCTGGTGGATCTGGCATAGAGGAACTTATCGGCATGGGGGGAATCAGGCTGGAAAACCTGCTGACTCAGATCACCGGTCTAGCCGAATCCTACGATTTTTTAATCATTGATGCCGCCGCTGGCGTGCATAACCCTGTTGTTTCGTGCATTGCCGCCGCTGATGAGGCCTGTATAGTCTGCACCCCTGAACCCAGCAGCCTGATTGACGCCTATGCCGTGATCAAGCAGCTGAACCAGATAAAACCAAGAGCTGAAGTTGCGGTGATCGTAAACATGGCTGATACCCAAAGACACGGAATCATGGTTTTTGAAAGGCTGAAGATGATTACTGGCCAATACCTAAGCGTTCAGTTGAGGTTTGCTGGCGCAGTAAGAAGAGATGACAGCTTTATAGCCTGCAGCCGACAAAGACAGCTTGTGCTGCTGGCTCACCCAACGGCCCCCAGCGCCAGAGATGTGGAAGATGCGGCAAGTCAGCTTTTCTTTAGAAAGCTGCCTGAACGGCAGGAGGTCAATTTGTTTGACAAGCTCAAAGGCGCCCTTAGCCAAAAGCCGGCCGCCTGAGCTGAATTTTAAGAGATAAAGGCAGGCAGCTCCTCTTCCGCTTAGAGCCGAAGGGCCTGCCTGCTTTACCCAAACAAGCCGAATCGTTATCGACCAGCAGCCATATCTCTGTGCTGCTCAACCATGCCTTCGTAATGGGGGGCGGCTTTAGATTCGTTTCCGCCATGAAAATCTAAAAAGGGCTGACGATCTGCGGCAGAAAGTGAGGCCCACTTGCCATCGCCTGATATGTTCTTCTTGGCGATTTCATCCATTGGCGCCAAAAGCTGTGCCTGCCGCGCCTGCTCTTCTGGCGTTTTGGCAGTTCCAGCCGTAACGGTTGAGTCCTTGGAGCTTTCTCCGGGAGCGGTATCGGAGCAGCCAGCCACGAAGACCATAGTGGCAGCCGCCAGAAATAGAATCTTGTTCATTTTTGTTTCTTTGTAAAAAAGGGAGAAGGGTTCGCCTTCTCCCTGTTCCTATGCCTCTGCGGCCTTAGTTTCGAACCTGCTGACCTGTCATTGGGTCAAGAATGGCTTGTCCACCGGCGGTAAGCATAGTATCGCCCCACATGTAGCGGCTGGGATTGATAGTGGCGGAGAACTTGGAGTACTTAGCCGAGCTGTCGGCCATGCCATAGTTGTCACCGTCGGCCCACCTTCGGGCTGAATGGTAGGTAATGAGAGGAAGGGTTCCGGCAGGAGTGGTCTGACACACTGTAAAGAGGTCATTGGCTCCGGTTCCCGCAACCTGTCCGGCATTAAGGGCATAGAGCGGGCTTGTGCTGCCGTCAGTGTTCTCACCTAGGTACTGAACTCTGTTGGCAGTATCGCGGCTCACAGCGTTGGTTGAACGGTGAGAGCTATTTCGGATTCCTGTTCCAAGACTCTGTCCGTTCAGACAGGCAAGGTTATCGATAAGGCCAGCAAAGGTGATGGTTCCTGAAACATTGTTCAAGGATGAGGTGCTGATAACTCTAATTCCACCCTCGTTAACGTCGCGAATGTTGCGAAGTCTGGGGATGACAGCCGAGTTGACTGTGTAGCTGATTCGAGGAGCCTGCTCGTCGATGATAAAGCCGTTGAGCTGAGGCACGCCAGGAGGAGTGCTGCCAGTCACGGCACAACGATCAGCCTGCTGCCCAGAAGGCCAGCCGCCGCCGCTGTTGTTATTTGCAGAAGCAAAACAGGTAGGGCCGTGGCCGCCGATTTTGTCGCCGGGAGATCGCCAGATCTGGTCATTCTTGGTGTAGGGCTTCAACATTCCGGAAATGTGAATGTAGCCGCCAACAGTGCCTCCCAAGGCTGGATCGAATGCTCTGTGGAAGTAAGCCGAAGGAAGCGTGTCGTCGTAATCGGCGGTGTAAATGTTGAGCGAAGTTCCGATCTGCTTGATATTGCTAAGGTCGGAAGTCTTCTTGGCAGCAGCCTTAGCCTGAGCAAAAACTGGGAAAAGGATGGCGGCAAGAATGGCGATGATCGCAATAACGACCAAAAGCTCAATCAATGTAAATGCTTTCTTCATTGGGTACTCGCAACTGAGGGCTCTTGGCCCAACAGAGACGATTGTGCTGCGATGAAGACGCCCAAAAGATTAAGCAATGGTTAAGGTGTAAAATTCAGGATATCACCAGGGGCACCAGGAGATATTTGAGTCTAAATCACAGAAACTCTGCCCGGCTCACAGACCTAAAGCCGCCGCAAAAGACACTCAAAAGTCCCATTCACCACCATAAATTCTACAGCAAAGTCCATAAAAAATAAAGCAAATGCGTATCTCTAGTTCACGCAGATACTGTTTTATTAAGTTAAGAAATCGTTAAAAATGCGAAAATTTGCAGGTATCATCTCGGCTCAACCGGCCAATCCACAAGACCGCGCTCCTTTCGGTGCTGCGGCTCAACAAGCTCAAATAAGTTCAAAAGCGACTCTACAAACTGCAGCTCCGCCCTAAAATAAAGCATGCGTCCAACTCTCTTTTCCTTAACAAGCCCTGCCTGCCTCAGCAGCGAAATGTGTCTTGCCAGGCTGGCAGAGTCGGTTTCCACCCATTCCTGCACCTGCGAAAGAGTCAGTTCTCGATCAGCAAGCAGGTCTAGTATTTTAAGCCTGGCAGGGTGTGCAAGAACCCTTAATATTGAAGCATGCCTTCTGTAAAACTCCATGTGCCGGGTAGGCGAAAGTATGGGATGAAAGCTGTTTAACTCTTACTGCACAAAGGACCTTTTCTTGAGCCTATATGTCAAGGCCACAAACTCTTAACTCTTCCTTAATCTGAGCGGCTGGATTCATAGTGGGATCAATCTGCCTCACGTTCCAGCCAACCGCTTTGGCTCCTTCGACGTTGCGTACTGTGTCTTCAAAAAACAGAATCTGACCGCCTGCGACGGCAGCTTTTTCTTCCATCCTATAAAAAATTGCTGGGTCTGGCTTGTTGATCTTTTCTCTATGGCTGGCCATTTTGACATCAAAAAGCTGAAAGGCCGGAAACCTCTCGGCCCGATGCATTTCCTGCCAATGAATTTCAGCTGTGTTGCTAAGGCAGGCTGTCCTTATGCCACGAGCCTTCAAAGCTGTAATTATCTCCAGCAGTCCCTCGTACTCCCGCCTCAAAATCCCTTTATGGACTTCCAAAGCCTGATCTGGCGTTACGCCAATGTTCTCAGCCAAAGCCTGGCAGTACTCATCAAGTGTTAAATCACTCTGCTGATAGGCATCCAAAAAAGGTGAATGTGAAAGGCGGTCTAGTTTTGGCTCTGGACCACTAAAGCCAGCCACTTCCCTTGCCTGAGTCCAAGTGTGGCAGATTTCAATTACCACTCCTCCAATGTCGAAGACAGCCAGCTTCAAATCCATTATTTCTTGGGTTTACCCTGAAGACAGAGCTTCAGGGTGGACTTGCGCTTCATCTTATGGCAGATCTCAAGCCAATCTCTTAAAGGCTTCCAAAAAGATTCCCATCTCTTCTTCTGTTCCAATGGAGACCCTAAGATGGTGAGGCATGCCCAAAACATCTCCGCAGCGAGAGATGATTCCCTCCTTCAAAAGTGCTTCAAAGAGAGGCTTTGCCGGTCTGCCTAGATCGATGCAGGCAAAGTTTGCCAGGCTTGGCACCACCGAAAAGCCCAGTTCATAACAGACAGCCTCAAGGCGACTCAATCCCTGGCGGTTTAAGGCGACTGTGGCGGCCACATGATCCTGATCTGAAAGTGCTGCGATCGCTGCTGCCTGAGCCAAAATATTGACGTTGAAAGGCTCTCTTATCCGATCAACAGCATCGATGACTGCGCGAGGCGCGGCTCCCCAACCCACCCTTATGCCAGCCAGACCATAGGCCTTGCTAAAGGTTCTTAGTCCAACAACAGGGGCTCCTTTGCGAACATAGTCAAGACTGAGGGGAAACTTCTCGACACCTTCGGCAAACTCAACGTAGGCTTCATCTAAAACCAGCACACACCCGGCTGGCAGTTTTTCCAGAAGCCAATCAACCTCAGATTTGGTTATCATGGTTCCGGTCGGGTTGTTTGGATTAGCAATAAAGACAAGCCGCGTTTGAGGCGTCATAGCCGCCGCCATCGCTTCCACATCATGCCTCCATTCGCTGTCCAACGGCACTTTAATCACTTGGCTGTCTGCCAGCTGTCCACCCGATTCGTATCGAACAAAGGATGGATTTCCCATCATCATCTGAGTTTCAGGTCCATCGAGAAAACACTGGCAGAGATAATGAATCAGCTCGTCACTGCCATTGCCTACCATCAAGTGATCGGGCGCAAGATTAAAGGCATCCGCAATCGCCTGCTTTAAACTGTAGGCCGCTGCATCAGGGTAAAGGTGCAGTGTTTCGGCGGCCTTAACAACAGCCTCAACCGCTTTGGGAGAAGGCCCCAGGGGGTTTTCATTGCTTGCCAGCTTAATAACCCTATCCAGCCCAAGCTCTCGCTTCACTTCATCGATCGGCTTGCCTGGGGAGTAGGGAGACATGCCCGAAAGGTGCGGACGAAGAGAAAAGCTCATTGACATGAGTTTAGCTCAACAAAGCTTTACCGCAGGAACAAGGGGAAGGGACTAGGCAAAGGAACTGAAAGCAGATTGGCTCCAAACTAAATAGTAAGGAGCCAATCACATTTAACTCTGCATAAGCCGCTAGTAATGCCAGTCGATATCAGAAACCCTCTTAGAGTGCCTTTCGATGAAAGCTCGTCGTGGCTCTACCTTTTCACCCATCAAAGTTGAGAAAAGGGTTTCAACATCATGATCAAACTCCTTGTCATATTCAACCTTTAGCAGAACCCGCTTTCCGGGAGCCATAGTGGTTTCTTCCAGCTGACTGGCGTCCATTTCTCCCAGACCTTTAAATCGGGTAATGATGGGATCTTTCTTCTTTAATCCCTTAAGAATCTCATCTCTTTCTTCCGCAGACTGTGCATAGTGCCTTTCATTGGCGCCCACTTTAATAACAAACAAGGGTGGCTGGGCGAGATAAATGTAGCCTTCGGTCACGAGAGGCTTCATATATCGGTAGAAGAAGGTTAGAAGAAGAGTTCTAATATGTTCGCCATCAACATCAGCGTCTGTCATGATGATGATTTTATGGTAGCGAAGCTTTGAAAGATCAAAGCTTCCCTTCTCTTCACCATCTTCTTCAACATCAGAAATCGCTCGCCCTGTATCAACGTTCAAACCAGCTCCGATAGATGCAATCAAAGCTCTGATTTCCGTATTGTCTAGCGCCTTTGCCAGATTGGCCCTTTCAACGTTTAGAATCTTTCCCTTCAGGCCAAGAATGGCCTGAGTCACTCTGTCTCTCGCCCCCTTGGCAGAACCGCCGGCAGATTCACCTTCTACAATAAAGAGCTCACATTCAACAGGATTCCTGCTGACACAGTCCGAAAGCTTTCCAGGCAGGCCAAAGGTATCCATGGCATTGCTGCGTTTTACGGCTTCAGCTGCCTTCCTAGCCTCTTCTCTTGCCCTCTGGGCGATCATTGCTTTATCAACAATCTTCTTGGCAACCTGTGGGTTTTCTTCCAAGAATGTTGTCAATCCATCACCAACCAGGCTGTTTGTATGGCCCTGAACTTCGGGGGTTACCAGCTTGACTTTATCCTGCGAGTTATAACTAGGATTCTCCAGTTTTAAGGCAATAACAGCAGTCAGGCCTTCTGCAATATCATCAGCAGTAAAGTTCTTATCCTTCTCTTTAAGAAGGTTCATCTTTCTGGCATAAGCATTAAGAACCCTGGTAAGTGCCTGGCCAAAACCGCTGACGTGAGTTCCACCATCTGGCTGGTGAATATTGTTTGTGTAAGCCAGAATATTTGTGTGGTATGAAGTGTTGTACTGCATAGCCACTTCCATCTCCATTCCCTGCCTTACGCGATGGAAATAGATTGGCTTATGAATGACATCATTCGCTTCATTCAAATCTTCTACAAGCTGAATAATGCCGTTTTCAAAAAGGAACTCTGCACTGTTGTCGGGGTCAACCTGACTTGTGTAGATAATACGCAGTCCTTTATTAAGGTAGGCGATTTCCTTTAATCTTCGCAGAATAATCGCTTCGTCATGAATCGTTTCTGTCAGCACTGTCCCATCTGGCTTCCAATGCTGCATCGTGCCCGAACCTTCTGAGGTTCCGACAACCAAGACATCCGTGACAGGAATTCCCTGCTCAAACCTTTGGCGGTAGGTTTTGCCGTCACGCTTAACGGTGGTCTCCATCCAGGCACTGAGAGCGTTGGTACAGCTGACACCGACGCCATGCAGACCGCCAGAAACCTTGTAGCCTCCACCTCCGAACTTGCCTCCGGCGTGAAGAATAGTCATGACCAAGGTCAAGGCCGAAACCCCTTCTTCTGGGTGAAGATCAACCGGAATGCCTCGACCATTGTCTTCTAGGCTCAGGGAGTTGTCTTCATGAAGCGTGACTCGAATAGTATCGCAGTGCCCAGCCAAAGCTTCGTCAACCGAGTTGTCCAAAACTTCTCTGAACATCTGGTGAAGGCCCTTTTTGCCGTTGTCGCCAACGTACATGCCGGGACGAAGTCGAACAGCTTCAAGCCCTTTCAAGACCTGAATTGCATCAGCGTTATAGGTGCCTTCTACCTTGCCTGGAATAGAAGTCTCATCAAAAGCTTCACTAGTAGGCTGATTCTCAGGATCCTGAGGCTGAGGATCCTGGGGCAGGTTGGCATTCGATTCGCTCATGACAAAAAAGGAGAAGAGGAGGTTCGCTTCCCTTACAATAAAGGACGGAACAGCCTCTAAGATTGATTTACAGGATACCTGCCCGGCATAGCCCTAAGCTGGCCAAAGCGGGAACTCTCCTTCTGAATCAAGTCAAAACAGCGGCTTGTCTTTGAAGGCCCTGACTGGCACGGTACAGGTGCTAACCAGGGCAGGGATAATAGAGATACATGAGCCTCTACCAGAGTCTTCTACGCCCCCTGCTTTTCCAAATGGATCCAGAAAAGGCTCATAACCTAGCTCTTAAGGCAGTCAGCAGGGGCCTGGTAAAGGTTCCGGTTCAAAATCGCCCTGAACTTGCCAAAGAGGTTTTCGGCGTCAAGTTCCCCAACCCCATTGGCCTGGCAGCTGGATTTGATAAAAATGCTGTCGCCCTTAACCAGTGGAAAAATTTGGGCTTTGGATTCGTCGAGGTGGGAACTGTCACTCGGCACGCACAGCCTGGGAACCCCAAGCCACGCATGTTCAGATACCCAGAATCTAAGGCTGTCATCAACAGGCTTGGGTTTAACAACGAAGGAGCTGATGCCCTTGCTGCCCGCCTAGAAACCGCCCAGCCAGGCATCCCCTTAGGAATCAATCTGGGCAAGAGCAAAATAACGCCTTTAGAAGAGGCCGCCGAAGACTATGCCTACTCCTTTAGCCGCCTTAAAGCCTGGGGAGATTATTTTGTGGTCAATGTCTCTTCCCCCAACACTCCTGGGCTAAGACAGCTGCAGGATAAAGATGCCCTGACCAAGATTCTGTGGCGACTAAAGGAGATTGATGGAAGCAAGCCGCTTTTCGTTAAAATCGCTCCTGATCTCGAAGAACCTCAGATAGAAGAGATTACGGCGCTCTGCATCGATATGGGCTTAACCGGGCTCATCGCCACCAACACGACTCTTTCCCGCAATGGACTGTCACAAGACCCGGGGCAGGATGGCGGCCTTTCCGGCGCCCCCCTCACCCATAGATCTCTGGAAGTCCTAAAGCTGGTCAAGTCCCTGGCTGGTGATCGGCTGAGCCTTATAGGAGTGGGTGGAATCATGAATTCAGCCGATGCACAGGCTCGGCTCGATGCAGGCGCAGATTTGATTCAGGCCTACACCGGCTGGATCTACGGCGGACCTAGCTTTGTAGAGGTTCTAAAGTCAGGACTAAATATTTAGAACTAACAAGTTATTGCGGCTTGAGTTCAGAAAAGGCTCTACGACATTTAGTAGCTCTGACTGAGGCAGCACCACAAAAACAGATATCCAGCCTTAAATGGATTTGTGAACGACAGGACAAACATAAGGACCTCCCCTCACCCAGACAGAAGCCTCGCCCGATTCCTTGCCAGAAGACATAAAAGTAAGGACGGGCACGCAGTCAATCAGCAGCCAAAAGCTCTCTGGCATTGGCCAATGCAGATTCCCCTATCTCCTCACCCGCCAGCATTCTTGCCAATTCCAAAACTCTCTCTTCTGAACCCAGTTCAGTCAGCCTGGTAACAGATCGTCCTTTCTGCTCCACTTTTTCAATCTTAATGTGGTGGTTGGCCTGCCCAGCAACTTGAGGAAGGTGGCTGATGACTATAACCTGTCGGAACTTGGCAATTTCCCGCAGCTTTTTTGCCATTACAGCGGCAGCTCTCCCGCTAAGACCCGTATCCACCTCATCAAAAATCAGGGTCGGAACTCCTGCCCTTCCCGCTCCAGAAGCCTTGATGGCGAGCATCACTCGACTGAGCTCGCCACCCGATGCCACCCGGCTAAGAGGCATTAGCGGCTCGCCTGGATTGGCTGAAAACAGAAAACTGACTTCATCGGCTCCCTCAGGACCTGGTTCAACGGCTTCGATTTTCACCAGGAAATCAGCCTTGGGCATAGCCAGTTCGCGAACATGACTAAGAACTGCCTTGGTAAATTCCGCAGCCTTCTGCTTTCTAATCTTAGTCAAGGCTGCAGCGGCGGCAGAAAGCTTGGTCCGGCATTCGCCTTCCTTCGCCTCAAGCTCCTCTTCAGATCCTTCATCCGAAACAAGCTCGTTAAGCTCTTCTTCTGCTTTGGCTAGGTAGCTCAAAACCTCTTCTATCGATTCACCGTATTTGCGGATCAGCTTCTTCAGAGAATCCAATCTGGCTGCCGTGGATTCTAGGGCCTCAGGGTCAGATTCCAGGTCCTCAAGGTAATGTCGCAGGTCTCTGGCTGCCTCAGTCATCTGAGTTTGGGCTCCTGCCAGGCTCTGCAGAAGGGGATCAAGGGCATCATCCAGCCGGGAGGCGGATTCAACAAAACCAACACCTTCGCTCATTTGGTCGATCAAAGCAGCCTCGCGAAGACTAAATAGATCAAGCGCCCCTCCCACATAGAGCCTCAGCTTTTCAACATTCTGCAGCCTTCTTACCTGCGCTTCAAGCTCTTCAATCTCGCCAGGTTTAGGGTCCAAAGAGGCAATCTCTTCTACCTGAAAACGCAGCATGTCAAGCCTCTGCTCTCTGGCCCTGCGGCCCGACCGTAATGAGTTAAGCCGACGGCGAACCGATTCAAGTTCTGCAGAGGCAGCATGACAGGCATGCCTGCCCATTTCGGCTTCCTTTCCTATCCATGTATCAAGGAACTGAATCTGCTTTTCTTCATCCAGCAGGCTTTGGTGGTCATGCTGACCGTGGAGATCAACCATAAGGCTGCCAAGCTCCTTAAGAATCCCAACTGACGCCGGCCTCCCGTTGATTCGAACAGAGGATCCTCCTTTAGCACTCAGCTCTCGATGAATCAGAAGGCAGCCTTCTTCCAGCTCAATTCCCAGTTCGCTGCATCGGGCCACGATATGAGGTTCTTGACTAAGATCGGCCTTCAGCCAGGCGCTGCCCTTGTCCGCCCCGCTTCGCACGAGTTCAACCGATGCTCTTCCTCCTAAAACTAGGCCAATGGCGTCGACAACCAGCGACTTGCCCGCCCCTGTCTCGCCAGTCAAGGCCGTAAGACCAGAGTTCAAAGAACAGTCAGCCCGGTCGATAATCGCGATATTCTCGACAGTAAGTTCTCTGAGCATAAGCCGATGATTCAGACGAAATGAAAGGCCTTGGCGTCGCCCTCGCTTCCATAGGACCCCTGCCTTTCCTTAGGCACAATAAGAAAGATGGCCGAGCCCAAGGGACAGAATCTTGCCCAACATGCCGCCTGGGTTAGCCTGGCCGCAACAATTGTGGTTGTGGCTGTAAAACTGTCCGGCGCCGCGCTCTCAGGTTCAGTCAGTGTTCTTGCTGAGGCTCTGCAGTCGATCCTCGATGTCGTCATGTCGGCCATCGTTGTTTGGGCAGTTAAGATAGCAGCCAAACCTAGCGACAAAGACCACCCCTTCGGCCATTCCAAAGCAGAACTTTTGGCCACGGCATTTCAGATGCTTATGGCCCTTATGGTCGCGGGAGTGATTATCTGGCAGGCTGTGCCAAAACTCTGGGCGCCCAATGAAATCAAGCCAGATTGGGGCATGGCGGCAATGGCCTATGCTGTCATCAGCAACATTTTAGTCGCAGGCTGGCTTAAAGGGGTCGCCAAAAAAACTGGCGCCACCAGTCTCTCTGGTGAAGCGGCTCACCTTGCTTCGGATACCTATGCCTCGGTTGGAATTCTGGCCGGACTGGCCCTTTACACTTTTACCGGTTGGCAGTGGATTGATGCTTCGGCTGCGATCTTGTTTACTGCCATAGGCGCCATCAGCGTTGTTAAGCATATCTATCTTGTTGTGCACCCTCTTATGGATGGCGCCCTGCCACAAGACGAAATTGAAAAGATTGAAGCAGTTCTCAACGAGCATCCTGACGTAAAGGGCTACCACAACTTGATGACCAGAACGACAGGTCGTGAGAAAAGGGTCAGTCTGCACGTTACAATGGATGACAGCTTGACTTTTGTAAAGGCACATGATTTAGCAGAGCAGATCGAAAATGAAATCGTAAAGGCCCTGGAAGGAGCATGGGTGACTATTCACTACGAGCCCCACGATGCAGAAATGGAGCATAGACGGGCCCATCACCCTGAACCCCAAAAGAGCCAAACGCAGTAAGGAGCAGAACAATGGAACGAAAGAGCTTCCCTGGCATCAGCCACCATGCCTTCAGCAGCGACGCTGACCGCAGGGCAAGAGAAGCCCTCGAAAAGCTCCCTCTCCTGCCATTGGTAGTCAGAAAGTTTCACGAAATGGGTGTGGACCGCTGGATGTATTCATGGAACATGGCCATGTCTATTCGATGCGGCAGAAGGCAGTACCCCACCCTGCAGAGGATTCTAGAAGACTGCTGCACGATCCTAGATGTTCCAGTTCCTGAGCTTTACGTCTCCAACCACCCTTTTCCGAACGCCTTTGCTGGCGGAGTCGAGCGGCCCTACATCACCATCCGCAGCTCAATGATCGACACCCTATCAGACGAGCAGCTTTATCACCTAATCGGCCATGAACTAGGCCACATTAAATGCGGCCACGTTCTCTACTTTTCCATTGCTCGTGTTTTGATGCCCCTGATGGAGCTTGTTGGGAAAAGAACTCTAGGGATCACAGATGCAGTTTCCATAGGGCTGGTTCTCGCTTTCTTAGAATGGTCTCGGCAGGCTGAACTTACATCTGATAGAGCCGGTCTGCTCTGCAGCCAGGATTTTGAACTCTCTGCCTTATCTAACATGGCTCTTTGTGCCGGGCCAAGCAGGCTGGCGCATGAGGCCAGCCTCGACTCATTTCTAGACCAAAGCCGCGCCTATCAAGAAATGTCTGGGCTGGATGCCATGGGGCGCTTTATGGTCTATCTGATGCACGGAACTCAATCCACCCATCCCATGCCGATTCACAGAACTAAGGAACTTGAAAAATGGTTTGTCAGCGGCCCCTACGAAAACATAATGAACGGCCACTATCAAAGGGTTGAATCAGCCTGAAAACTAAACCTAAGAACAGCACCTTTACAAAAAAACAGCCCTGAACCAAATGGTCCAGGGCTGTTTTTCTGCTCAGCTGCTAATCTGCAGACTCATTCACAGGCAGGTTCACCGGCTTCTTTCTCAGCCTAGAAATCATCTGTGAAAGATCGTCAAAGATCGTGTAGCTGCAGGGAATGACAAAGAAGGTCAGAACTGTGGAAAGGCTGACACCGCCAATGATGATGATGCCAATCGTTTCCCTAAACTCAGATCCTCGTCCGATTGCCAATGCGACGGGCAGAATGCCGACAATCAACGCAATCGTAGTCATAAGAATGGGGCGCAGACGGGTCATGCCAGACTTAATCAACGCTTCATTGCGGTCAACGCCCTGATCACGCAGAGTATTGGTGTAGTCAACAAGCAGTGTTGCGTTTTTGCCCACCAGCCCAATCAGCGCAATAACACCAATGAACCCAATGATATTCAGCGGCTTATCCGTAAGGATCAATGCCAGCAGAGCACCAATCATCGCCTGAGGCTGCGACAGCTGAATGATGAAGGGGTACAGAAGGTTGTTGTACAAAGCGGCCAGCACCATGTAAACCAAGACAAGACCGGTTACAAAGGCGCCAAGCATGATTGGTCCTTCTCTAGCCATCATTCTTGCCTGTCCCACAGGATCATAAACAATGCCAGGAGGCAGCAGGTTGTTGTCAGTCAGGTAGGTATTTATCTGCCCCTGGATTGGTCCGAGAGCAACACCAGGCAGCACGTCAGCCTTGACGACAATTTCTTCAAGCCGGTTTCGCCTGTTGATTCTATCCACACCCTGATCTCTTTCGATCTTCGCGAGATCACCCAGAAAAACAGGTTCCTGACTGCTGAATGTGATCGGAAGATCTTCCAGAATCGCCGGGTTGTTTCTATCATCAAGGTCCATCATCACCCTGATGTCATATTCCTCGCCTTTGACGCGGAACTTTGCCTGCTCGTCTCCCTCGTAGAGAACTCGCATGGCAGACCCCAATGTGGCGGCGCTGACGTTCAGATCAGCCATGCGTGCCCTTTGGGGGATCGCTCTCAACTCTGGCTTGCCTGGCTTGGTGCTGAGATCGGCATTAATCACACCAGTCACAGCTCCTGAGGCCAAAGCATCTTTAATCTTAGTCGCAGTCTCCAAAAGCAGCTGACGATTTGAGCTTTGCAGGGACAGCTGGATAGCAGACCCAGAATCGAAGCCAGACGCCTGGTTAATGGAGATTTTGGCACCTGGAATCTTGCCAACTTTCTTGATTAAGTCACCGACAACTGACTGAGTAGAGATGCTTCCCGATCTCAGCCTTTCTTCGTGCTTCGTCCAGAAGGCAAGCCTATCCAGCAGGGCTTCTTTTTCATAAAGGGTCACAGAAAGCTGGGCAAAGTTTGTTCCTTGGTCAAGGGAACTAAAACCACCGCCTCTGGTGCCGATATTAGTCGTCACATAATGAGTTTCAGGGTGTTCAGCCACCTTCGCCTCAATCTGCTTCGTCACCTTTTCTGTCTCTTCCAGGCTTGTTCCAGGTGGAAGGTCTATATTGACCGAAATGATCCCTGTGTCCTGCTCAGGCATGAACTGGAACTTGAAAACGTCCTCTTTTTTGTAGAGATTTCGGTAAGCATAGCCTCCGATCGGACCAAGAACCAAAACTCCAGCCCAGACAAAGCCCATCACAACCCAGCCTGGCTTAGCCTTGCTGGAAAAGAGGCTGCGAACATAAGCCGCGATGCCAAGAACAATTGAGATAACAACAAAGTTTCTCGACATCATGGCAACCTGCATTAGGTTGTCAGCAAACTTCCCTTCCTCTGCAACAACGCTGGATCCGCCAATCGCCATAAAGGTGGCGATCAGGATAACAAACCCTCCCGAAAACACAGACCATCTTCGGGCCAAAGCCCATTCCAATCCGCGGCCATAGGCTGAAGCTAGCTTATGAAATGCCCCTTCAAACCACTGAGCAAATCTGCCTTTGGGGTGCTCCCAGTCTTCTCCTTTGTTGTACCAGCGGGCTGCCAGCATAGGAGTCACAGTAAAGGAAACCAGCAGTGAGAAGAGCACGCAGACAACGTATCCCATGCCTAGCGGCCTAAGAAACTCGCCCATGATTCCCCCCATGACACCCACCGGGAAGAAGACAACGACGTCAGCCAAGGTAATGGCAATAGCAGCCAAGCCAATTTCAGAACGTCCGTTAATCGCCGCTTCCTCAGGGTCTTCGCCCATCGTCAAGTGACGGTAAATGTTCTCTATAACGACGATGGCGTCATCAACAAGCACGCCGACGGCCAGGGATAGGGCCATCATTGACAGGTTGTTGATCGTAAAGCCAAGCAGCCAAAATGCGGCCATGGTTGCTGTAATACACAAAGGCAGAGCAACAATAACAATCAGGGTTCCTCGCAGATTGTGAAGGAACATGTAAACAACAATCGTCACCAAAAAGATGCCGAAGCCGATGGCGAAAAAGAGGTCGTTGATCGATTCAACGATTCGGATAGAAACATCCTGAGTGATGACAAATCTAAGTCCGTACTGCTGTTCCAAACTCTCCAGCAGCGACTTGCCGTCAAGCATGACATCAGGTTCCTTTAAGGCCTTGGAGATATCGACGGCATTGCCTTCCTTTGACTTTTGAATGACAACGACCACAGATTCTTTGCCGTCAAGGCGAGAAATACTGCGCTGCTCCTGGCTTGTATCAAGGACAGATGCCAAGTCACCAAGCCGAACGCTTCGACTCTCGCCAGAAGGTCCCCTGCCATCACTAATCGTAAGATAGAGGTCTTCAAGGTCCTGGATGCGGTTGAACTCACCCAGCATTCGAACTGTGTATTCTTCGCCTCCGTCAACAACACGTCCACTAGGAATGTTGACTGAAGCGCCCTGAATTGCCCGCTGCACATCCGCAATTCCCAAGCCATATTTGATCAGTGAGTCCTTCTTTAACTGAACTTGAATCTCACGAATCTCGCCGCCAGATACACCGATCTGAGCAACGCCAGGAATTCGAGAAAGCCTGTCCGAAATCTCTCGATCAATAATGTCTCGCAGCTGGCGATTGCTTAGCGAATCACTGGAAACCGCCATGCTGATAACAGGCTCGCTGCCTGTATCCAGCTTTTGGGTGATAGGCTTCTCAGCTTCCTGAGGAAGTTCTCCGACCACCTGATCGACACGCGAACGCACCTCGTTGAGAGCAGCATCCATGTCGGTGCCGATATTAAACTGCACCTGAACAGAAGAAACGCCCTCCAGCGATGAGGAAAGAACTACGTCAATATTGGCAACGCCCGATACCGAATCTTCAATCCTCTTGGAGATGAGGTTGTTGACTTCATCAGGACCAGCACCAGGATAAATCGTGGTGATGGTGATCATGCCAAATTGAACATCAGGGTTCTCTTCAACTCGCATTGAGCGATAGCCGACAAACCCAGCCATGATGGCCAGGACCATGACCATCAAGATAAGTACAGGCCGCTTAATTGCGGTCAGGGTCAAGTTCATTAGTGATCACTCGCAGGCTTTGGCGCTGCCCCGGCGTTAGCCTCAACCGCTTTCGGGTCCTCGATTCGCACCAAGGCTCCATCCATCAAACCCTCTTGGCCTCTAGTTACAACCTTGGCTCCAGATGTCAAACCGCGAACGATGATTTTTGAACCGACAATTCGACCTGGCTGGACATTAACCCGCTTGGCCTTATCCCCCTCGATCACCATGACTGTTGCATTGCTGCCATCAACTTTGACCGACTCGTCAGGAAGAAGATAAATGCCGGACTGCGTGCCTATGACAAGGCTGCCCTTGCCAAACATGCCTGGCTTAAGCATGGCCGCCGAATCGGCAACCTTAACCCTCACAGTGTAAAGCCTGGCCACCGAGGTAGCCATTGGATTGATCACAGAAACGGTTCCCCTTAGGTTCGTTCCCCCCAAAGCATCAACCTGAATTTTGACTGGCACACCAGGAGTGATCTGGCTCACTTTGCTCTCAGGAACCTGAGCTTCAAAATAGACAGAATCATCTGAAACGACCCGGGCTACTGTGCTGCCAGGATTAAGAACAACACCAATTTGAGCCGGACGGCCAACAATTCTTCCTGAGTAGGGAGCTTTGATCGCGGCTTCTTCTAAAGCTTTGCGAGCCAAGTTAACGCCCTCTTCCGCAGATCGAACATTGGCTCTGGCAGCATTCACTCTATCTGTGTAGGTGACATCCAAAGACTTGTTGGTCTTTTCAATCCTTAAGGCTTCTTGAGCGGCAACAAGGTCCTGTTCAGCAGATCTCAAGTCTTCGCTGCGGGCGGGGTCCTGAACCAAGCTTCTGCTTTCCAAAGCAGTCCTATAGGCTGCCACAGTGTTGTCATAGCGATTTTCTGCTGTTTCAACATCAGCCTTGGCAATGGCCCCCTCGGCAAAGAGTCTGCGTGCCCTTTCCATTGCCGCCTTGGCCGTTTTCATATCGCTTTCTGCCCGAGCTACGGCAATCTCCGCCTGAGCCTTCTCTTCCGACCTTGAACCATTCTGCAGCTTGGCCAGCCTTTGCTTGGCCTGTGCGACCCTAGCTTCTGCCGACTTCACTGCAGAAGTTGATCTCTGGGGGGCGGCGGCAGCATCGGCTTGAGCCTGCTGAAGCTGAGAGCGGGCAGCATCTACCTGGGAAAGAGCCTGCCTGAGCCTGGCTTCCTGGTCACGCGATTCCATTCTGGCAATCACCTGACCAGCAGAAACTAGCGAACCTTCTTGGATAAAGACTTGAGAAAGCCTTCCTGAAATCTGTGCGCCGATAACCGAGTCTTGCTCAACTTGAAACTGGCCAGTCATCTCGACTTCATCATCAATAGACTGGGGAAAAACTGTAAGAACAGTAACGGGAACGCTAGGGTCGCCAATTACCTTTTTAGTCTCTTCGTTTTGAGCTTGTCTATCTCGGTCAACGCATCCGGGAGCAGTGAATAAAAACACTGCGGCAAGGGCATACAATGGCAGACGATTCATTTCTGATCTCCGGCGGGGGCATTTGGCTTCAACGAAGCTTGGGTCAAGGTGTCTGTTCCAGCGGCTCTCTGCAGTTCTGCATAAGCTGTCTGGTACTGATATTCGGCAAGAACAACGGCATTTGATGCCTGAGTAAAATCTGCCTGAGCGGCGGCTAAATCAACAAAAAGACCAACTCCTTCGTCGTATCTAAGCTGGGCAAGCCTCAAGCCTTCCTGAGCGAGTTCTTTTGTTTTCTGAGCAGTCGTTAAAGACTCCTTAGCACTGATAAGTCGAGATAAAGCAGACCTGATTTCGAGAGCAATTCCCAACCGGGCAAACTCTAGTTGAATTTGAGCACTTTCAACATCCTTGTTTGCTGATCGAACCTTGGTTCTGGTCATGTGGCTGTCATAAAGCGGAAGACTGATATTCAGCCCTGCGACGGTCTGGCCGCGAGCAGCCCCGGTGTTGACTTTGCCTACAACTTCTGTATGGCTTGCACTTACCGAAAGCTGAGGTCCCATTCCAAGCTTTTCCCTCTCCAGCACTTTAACAAGAGCCTGAAGCGACTTCTCTCCAGCAATAAGGTCTGGCCTTTTGCCTAAGCCAATCTGTGTCACTTCGTCTGGGTTCAGCTCCAAAGTTGGGAGTCCAGAAACTGGAACAACTTCAAGGGGGGTTTCGATGGGCCGACCCAAAATATTGTTTAGGTTCTGCCGGGCCAAAGCCGTATCCAGCCTTGCGTTCACAAGTGCCTGTTCTGACCGCCTCACTTCTGTCTCAAAGCGGACAACATCGAACTTAGGCAGAGCGCCGTTTCTGTGGCGGACTTCAGCCTTGGCAAGTCTTTCTCTTGCAGCATCAAGCTCAGCCTGCTGCACAGCAATAAGGCTGTCTGCCTGTAGAATCTGAAAATAAGCGGTTCGCACCCTGGCCTTTACACCGTTCACTTCAGAAAGAACCAGGTACTGCTGAGCTTCTCTGTTTAGTCTCGCCTGAGAAACTGCTTTGCCAACCGCTCCGGTGATATCAATCACCTGACTGATGGCAAGAGACACCTTTGTTTCATCCTGAGGCGCCCCGCCAGCAAAACCACCAGGGACCTTGTTGACTCCCTGCTGCTCTATCCGCGTATAGCCGCCGTTAAGAGCAACACTCAGCCCCTGACCTGTCTTTGCCAAATCGACAAGGTCTTGCGCTTTGTCAGCGTTGACCTTGGCAGTCCGCACACTAAAAGCTTGGGTTGATGCCAAGGCAACCGCCTGATCTAGGGTGAGGGTCTGAGAGTTCTGCAGCGGGGAGCCTTGCTGAATTGCCCAAAACCCGACCATGACAATGAGTGACTGCATAAGGATGACCTTTTTGTGAAGATTCAGATCTCCACATTATCATCATGACCCCTGACTGAACGGTTGGTCAATATCTCCTGGGCCTCTTTCTTTAATCTTGGGACCAAGTTTATTTAGCGTTCAACTAGCATCACAAAGCCCCTCGGATAACACTGAGGGGCTTTGCAGTTATTGCAGTCTTTGCCAAGACTAGGGACAGGCAACCGTATCTTCAGAGTCAGTGATATTTGAACCTGGGACACCGTGAAGGTCGTTGTATGGACCAGCGGTTCCGACTTCTGCATAGCCTGTGGAGACAGAAGGCACAGACTGAAGCTGGCCATTTGACTTGCAGAAGCCAGAAGCTCCACAGTTGGCAGTGTCGGTTCGCCACGAGTAATAAACGGGAGCTCTTGATCCTGCAGGAGTCGGAGTTCCAGAAGCAATCGACTTGACAGCGCTCCACCTGTAGGTTTTGGCGTGTCCATCAGCAAAATTGATCACCAGATTTTCAGCGTGGCGAGCCTGAGCCAAGAAGGTGTAGAAGTCAAGAGCTGGGACCCCCTGTTTGATGTAGCCATCAAAAAACATGATTGTCTGAACAGGATCGCTCAAAGCTGTGTGGCTTCCAACAGGAGTGTAGGCTGACTTGATGGGCAGTCCACAAAGATTGTCAGCAAACAGTCCTAGGTTGGGGATGTAGCTGGCACGCTCAACAATGTCGTTCTGAAGCCCCAAGGCAGTCAATCTAGCGCGCCAAGACTGGGCAGGCTGATCCGAAGGACTGGTGAGGATGTTGACGTTCTTTAAGTAAGGCTGAAGCAAATCGTAGACAGAGACAATTGTTACACCAGTAGTGCCAAACCTTGGGTAGGCACTGGGAGGCACAGTGTCATCGTAGTCAGCCAGATAGATCATAGTTCCAGTTGCCAGCTGCTTCATGTTGCTGACCGACTGGGTCTTCTTGGCCGCATCCTTGGCCTGAGCAAAGACTGGGAAGAGAATGGCGGCAAGGATCGCAATAATTGCGATAACCACCAGAAGCTCAATGAGGGTAAATGCTTTCCGATTCATTACTGCACCGTAGCAGGCTTGGGCGGCGCTGCCCGAGAAAATAGCCGCGAGGGCCAGGCGCCTATCATATCAGATTAGGTGCCTCGTGTTAAAGCGTCTTAACACAAATTCATACGAACTAAAACAAAATTCAGAACTGCTTCATCTAGCAGGTCATCTGCCCCTCCCCCCCAGCATCTCTTAGCTTAATAATGAGTTGAAATCCAGAGGGGTTTTTCACATGAAGATCGGCGTTCAGCTTTACACCTTGAGAAGTTTGTTAGAAGAAGACCTATGGGGCACCTTGGAGAGGCTTTCCAAGGCAGGATTCAGAAATGTAGAACTCGCCGGTCTCTATGACAAAACGCCACAAGAATGGGCTCAAAAGCTCTCAGACTTGGGCATGAAGGCCTCATCCTCTCATACAGGAGTCACTGAAGTCGAAGAGAACCTGGAAGGAGTGGTGGAAATGGCCAAAACTCTTGGCTTCACTTACATTGTTTGTCCCTGGGTGCCAGCCGAAGCCTACGCTGGTGGATGGACGGCCCTGGGCAGAAGACTGGATCAGGCTGGGTTGAAGCTTGCAGACCATGAGCTTCAGTTCGGATACCACAACCATTCTTTTGAAATGGTCAAAGTTGGCCTCCAGACTGGTTTGGAGCAGCTTTTTGCTGCCTCAAGTGGCGCAAACGTGATCGCTGAAATCGACTGCTACTGGATCCACCACGGCAACGGTGATCCAGCTGCTTATATCCAGAATCTTTCTGGCCGAATTCCCCTGGTCCACTTCAAAGATATGGCAACCGAAGGCCACTTTACCGAAGTTGGTGACGGAGTTCTCGACTGGGATGACATCATTGAAAGCTGCGAGATGGCTGGTGTTGAGCACGCTATCATCGAAAACGATTCCCCCCGCATCGACCCCATGGAATCAGTTCTTAAAAGCCGTGAGTTCCTTTTAAGCAAGGGCATTAAAGACTGATAAGACAAATCTCGCCCTGCCTCAGCAGCACCTGCGGGCAGGGCGAAGCCTTATGCTGTTGATCCTATGTGCCAGGCTGCGGACTGATCATAGAGGCCTGCCTTTCCATTTCCTGACTGAGCTTTCCTGCTCTTTGCGCCGGAAGCAGCGTTAAAAGAGCCGCCGCTTTTTTCGTTTCCATACCGCTCATCACCCGGGCAAGCTCAATATCTTTGTAGCTGGCCGCGATTTCTACAAGCTTTTCCGGCTCCATTTTTTCCCAGATCCGTGCTATGGCTTTTGCCCCTTTATCAGGGTCAATCGTGGGAGCTGCTGCTTTTTTCTTTTCAGGCTCTGGTTCTGGGGTGGCTTCTCTTAGCGGCCTTTTCGCAGGTTCAGGCTTTGCGGCTGCGGCTGCAGGCTTTGGCGCCTTCTCCTGACCAGATGGTGAAGGGTCTGGCGTCTTTTTTGCCAACTGCCTGCCGGGCAGTTTGAGGCCAGGAATCAGCCCCATAGCAGCCGCTCCGGCAAAACCTCCTCCAATCAGCAGAATCACGGCGAGGACAACAAAAGTCTTTCCCCTGCCCTTCTTCGTTCTTTCCTTCTTGACTTTGTCCTTTTTGGCTCTGCCTGTCTTTGGCTTTTCCTCTATTGCCGACTCTTTGGGCAGAATCTCTTCGATAGGTTCTGGGGCAGCAGATTCAGACATTTATCAAGCTCTCCTCTCGGTGGTTTTTGCCATGATCTTGGCAACATAGTTCTGTGTTTCGGTGTATGGGGGCACTCCCCCATGCTTCCTTACTGCTCCCGGTCCGGCGTTGTAGGCGGCTAAAGCCAGCTTTTCGTCTCCACCAAACTGCTTCAGCATCTGGGAAAGGTATCTAGCCCCGCCATCAAGATTCTGTATAGGATCAAGTGAGTCAGAAACGCCCAGCATTTTCGCCGTGGCTGGCATCAGCTGAGTTAGCCCCTGTGCTCCAGCACGAGATACTGCCGAAGGATTAAAGGCGCTTTCCTGCTCCACCAATGACTCAAAAAGCGCCGGGTCAAGTCCGTGATTGGCCGCAATTTCTCTCACCGCAGGCAGCCATGCTTCCCTGCCTGCAGCCGTCGAAAGGGAACTCAGGGATAAGCCGCCCGCCATGGGGTCAAGAGGCATATTCCCTGAAAGCCCAGGAGCGCCAGAAAAAGCAGAGTTCTGAATCCTGGCCGTCGGCAGTCCAGGCAGCCTTCCCTGCAGATTTGGAAAAGTCTCCAAGGAAGGTCTTGGCGCAGGGGCGGGCTCCAGCGGACCTGTGCCGCCAGTGTTCTGCTTAAGCCCTGCAATTTTGGATCGGATCTCAGCGATTCGGCCCCGAATCGCTTCTGGACCTCGAGGTTCAAGCCTCACGCGGCCCTCCTCATCACAGCCCATTCATCGAGTTCGGCCTGTTCAAGACGCTCAGCTTCTCTGCTCCAAAACTCTCTTGCCTTTTCCCTCAGTTTTTCAATCACTTCAGCATCCTGCTTGGCATTCATCCACACTCGGTAGGCGGCTTCTTCCTCGTTTTCAAGCACAGCCAAAGCAGCAAGAAAGGATCGTTCCAGTGACTCCATTCGGCTGAGAGCGTGCTGCTGCTGAATGAGATCGTTAAAGTGAGATACCGTCCGACTGGCAAGCTGATTTCTCTTGACGATCATTGCCGCCAGTTCATCTTCTGCATTCAGCTTTTCTGCTTTCTGCTTAAGCCAGGCATCCTTTGCCGACTTCTCTAAAAACCGCCTGTGGTCAAGCAGCCGCTGCAGTCGAAACCTAAACTTAGCCATCAACAATCATCCTCAGTCTCTCCAGCGTCGCCTGGTAGTCGGCTCCTTCTTCTTTGCCTTGTCTCAGCAGAGCATTGATGGATGGCCATGCTGCAATGGCTTTATCACTAATCGGCTGACTGCCAGGCTTGTAGGCGCCGACACTCACCAGATCTTCAACTTCGTAATAGGCTGCAATCAGTTCTCTCAGCTTGTTTGCCCACCTAACATGGTCGTTGTGGGTGACCATGGGCATGACTCGGCTGAGGCTGTTCATCACACTGATAGGGGGGTAATGCCCTTTGCTGGTCAGCTTTCTATCCAGCATGACGTGGCCATCAAGAATTGATCTGGCCGCATCTGCAATAGGTTCATTCGTATCGTCGCCATCGACAAGAACCGTGTAGATTCCAGTGATGGCTCCCTTAGGCCCGCAGCCAGCCCTTTCCATAAGCCTTGGCAGAAGGGCAAAAACGCTGGGGGTATAGCCTTTGGTGCTCGGAGGTTCTCCCACAGCAAGGCCGACTTCCCTTTGAGCCATGGCAAAGCGGGTGACTGAGTCCATCATCAGCATGACATTCAGACCCTGATCGCGGAAGTATTCAGCGATTGCCGTCGCAGAAAGAGCAGCCTTGATTCGCACCAAAGCCGGCTCATCACTGGTTGCACAGATCACGACGCTTCTCGCCAGGCCCTCAGGACCAAGATCATTGGTGATGAACTCGCGAACTTCTCTGCCTCGTTCACCTACCAGAGCAATCACATTAACATCGGCCCTTCCATAGCGGGCAATCATGCCAAGCAGAGTGCTTTTGCCGACCCCTGATCCTGCAAAAATTCCAACTCTCTGCCCTTCGCCCATCGTCAGCATTGAATCAATAGCCCTGACGCCAGTGCTGAAAGGCTTTTCGATCATGGCCCTCTGCATGGCGTTTGGCGGGGCGGCGATGCTCGGGCCAGTCTTGTGGGTAAGGAGGGGGCCAAGGTCATCCATAGGGCGGCCAAGACCATCCAGCGTGCGGCCCAAAAGTTCTGATCCAACCGGAACTCTCAGGCACTCTCCTGTGCCCCTCACCCGGCTGCCAGCCCTGATTCCGGTCATCTCTCCAAGCGGCATCATAAGAACGCGCTCGGCGCGAAAACCGACGACTTCGCAGGGAACAGTTCCGAAGCCGTCTGTTTCAACCATGCAGACATCGCCAATGCGGCTGACCGGGCCATTTGATTCAATAACCAGCCCTACAACCTGGATGACCCGACCCAGAAGGTCAAACCGGGGCACTGACTT
>CAZSIM010000002.1:133486-272356 GCA_964607175.1 uncultured Fimbriimonadaceae bacterium | reverse complement strand
AGATCGGCAAGCTGTGTCATTCGTCGTCCTTTAAGATGGAATCGGCCATTCTACGAAGATAAGATTCAATGCGGGCATCAATAGTGCCGCTTTCAGATTCAATCATGCAGCCCGCCTGAATAGTGCGGTCTGGAACGATTTCAAGCCCCCTGACGTGGGTTAGGTTCTCTAGAATTGTCTGCCTGTTTGCATCAAGAAAATCCAGATCAAGGGGTGAGACCAAGACTCTAAATTCTGTGCCCTGATGAAGCTCCTTCAAAGCGCTCTGTGCGATCGCCAAAACAATTTCTGGAGACTGTTTAAGCTCGCATTGGATGGCGCGGCGAGCGACTTCCAGAGCGAAGTCTGTGTGACTAGCATTGGCCTCCTCCTTAAACTTCCTCAGTTCCTCATAGCTTGCTTCCACAAACTCCTTGATTCGCTCAGAAAAGGCTTCGGCTTCACTCCTCATTGCTTCCTTATGAGCCTGCCTCTCTGCTTCCATCTCGGCTCTTATCTCTGCCAGGCCAGCCTCGCGCCCCTCATGATTTCCTTGAGCAAAGCCTTCATCAAATCCCTGTTTGATTCCGGCAGCCCTTCCTTCATCCAGGCCAGTTCGATGTCCGTGCAGCTTTGCCGCTGAGGCAAGCTCTTCGAAGCTAGGCTGAGGCTCAGGTTCTGGCTCAACGGGAGCCAGCTTTTTTTCAAGCTCTTTCTGCAGTTCTTTGCTTGCCTGCTCCAAGGTGGGCAGGCTCCACACATTTTGAGCCTGCCCCGACTTGATGACGTTTTTAGACCAAGACATCTTCTTCGCCGCGTCCGATCTGAATTTCGCCCGCCTCTTCCAGCCGCCGAATAATTGAAACCACCTTCTGCTGAGCTTCTTCGACCTGCCTCATCTTGACCGGACCCATGTAGTCCATGTCTTCCTTGAGCATGTTGCTTGCCCGCTCGGACATGTTTCTGAAGATCTTGTCTCGAACCTCGTCGTTGACACCCTTAAGGGCCAGACCAAGCTCCTTGACATCAACTTCCTTGAGCACCGACTGAATGGCTCTGTCGTCCAATCCAAGAATGTCCTCAAAGACGAACATCATGTTCTTGACTTCTTCGGCCAGTTCTGGGTTGTTGTCTGTCAGCATGTCGAGGATAAGCCGCTCGCTGGTGCGGTCCACCCGTGAGAGGAGGTCCACAAGAGCCTTGGGTCCGCCCGCCTTGGTGATCTCCTCGTTGATAAGGCTGGAAACCTTTCTTTCAAGAACAGCTTCCACCCTGCGGATCACTTCCGGCGGAACCTGATCCATTGAGGCAATTCGCTCAGCGACTTCTCCTCTCAGATCTTGAGGCAGCTTGGTAAGCACTGCCGCTGCCTGAGTTGAAGGCATGTAGGCCAGAATCAAGGCGATTGTTTGAGGGTGTTCATCTTGAATAAAGCCCAAAAGCTGACCAGGATCGGCCTTCTTTAGAAACTCAAAGGGAACCACCTGCATGGCCGTCATGATCTTCTTAATCACGACTTCAGCCCTTTCAGACCCAAAAGCCTGCTCTAAAACCCTGCGGGCATTTTCTACCCCGCCTTCGGCGATGAAGTCTTGAGCCATGCACATGTCATGAAACTCATGAACAATGGCGTGCCTCATGTCGGGGCTAATCTTTTCCAGCTTCGCGACTTCCAGTGAGAGCAGCTCAACCTGCTCTTCTGTCAAGTACTTAAGAACATCGCCTGCAATGCGGGGGCCAAGCACTGTCAGCACAATGGCAGCCTTACGGCGGGGGGTCAGTTCGTGCTCAGATCGTCTCGACAGAAGCATTAGTTCTCCTCCATGATCCAGCTCTTCAGCAGGATGGCAACGGTTTCGGGCCTTTCCTTGGCCAGCTTTCGAATCTGTTCAAGAGGAATGTCAATCTTTTCTTTGATTCCTCGAATCGGGGTGATGACATCAAGATCATCCTCTTCGTCTTCGTATCCTTTTGCAGCCATGATGTTTTGAAATTCCTGCAGATTCTGCTCTTGACCTTCTGAAAGGCTTCCTTCTGGATTAAGAGGGTTAAGAATTGAGTCGGCTGTCAAAGAGTCGAGCTCAGACAGGTCGTAAACTGGGTCTTGTTCAGCCAAAACAGGCGAACCTAAAATCTCAGCCTCTTTGGGGGATGGCAGGGCATCAAGCCCCTCAGGAGCTTCAAGAGCGGACATCTGTGCCTGCGCATCCACTGCCGAAGCTGGCTGAGGCGCCTGCCTGCCAATCGCTCGAACGATCATGAGTCCGATGCCAAGCAGGGCCGCGATAGGCAAAAATGAGATGGCCTGCTGAACTCTTTGAGCATTAGTGGCGCTTTCAACCATCTTCTGCTGGGCCGCCTTCGCCTCTGTGCTGAAAGGCGTCGCTGTCACCTTGGCAGAAAAAGTTCTGTCATCTGCTGTCGCCAAAAGCCCGCGTAGGAAGTCTTGAACAGCAGGCACATCCTCAACCTTATTGGAGTCCACCAGAACGTTAATGTTCATGCGGACCACCTCTCCCGCTGCCTTCCTTGTAGAAGTATTGACCAGGCTGGTGGGGTAGTGAGCTTTTTCAGTCTCTGTCTTGTAGCTTTCACCAGGCGTTCCGTTATCGGTTGGCGCTGCCGCCGGCTGACCCGGAAGGTTGCTGGCTACTCCAGAGGGTCCGACCGGGGTGGTTGGAGAGCCCTTCATTTCCTCGACCATGGATTCCTTGGTGATGGGAGTATCTCCAGTCAGCTGACTCTGTTCCCTTTTCTCCACTTCGTCCATATCAAGCTCCACCTGAACCATGGCAAGGGTGGTGCCTTCGCCAAAGGCGGCATCAAGCCTGCGCTGAATGTCTCTTTCGCGCCTTTTCGATTCTTCCTTCTCGGCATCCAGCTTTCTTGTTGCTGCCGAATCTTCGCTGTTCAGCTCTTCTCCGTCGTAAATCATCCGGCCAGTCGAAGAAACAACGGAAACATTGGAAGGCTGAAGGCCAGGAATCGAGTTTTGAACTAATCGAGCGATCGCCTTTCCTTCACCCGCGGCCAAGCCCGTGCCAGGGTCTTCAGTTAAGTTGACAACCGCCGAGGGAGGAATCTTCTGGTCTCCAAAGGGAGAATCTTTGCCGAAATTAATGTGGACAATGGCTGATTTGACACCTTGCAGGGTCATGATCGACTTGGAAAGCTCTGCCTCCTTCATCGACTTAAGCCTCTGCTGCATTTCTTCTGGCGTGATGAAAAAACCGCCTTCTTTCGGCACCGATGGTCCGCCAACAGACGCCATGGCTGAGGCAGGAATCTTGCCTTCTTGACTCAGCTTCATTCTAATCTCAGGCAGATCCTTGGTGGCGACAAGCACGTCTCCCCTGCTGTTGATCTGAACAGGAAAGCCAAGCGATGCAACCGCGTCCCGTACCATGCCTTGGTCAGAAGGCGAAGCGCCGGGGAAAATCGGCTCCATTTGAGGCCGGGTTGAGAACCAGACTGTTCCTGCCACCAAAAAGACCAGGAAGACAGCACCGAAGATGCTGACCAGCTTTTGGGTCCGATCGCTCGTTTCCCACCACTCCCGGATCTTGTCAAAAAAGGCTTGAAAATTCATTGAAGGCTGACCTGAGAGTTAAAAACTAGATTTGGGTTCTGGCAATTTCTTGATAAGCTTCCAGCAGCTTGTTTCGAACCTGCATGGTCAAAGCCATGCTGGTAGATGCCTTTTCCATCGTAATCATGAGGTCATGGAACTCGACATTCTTCCCCTCCAAAAAATCGTTCTGCATCTGCCTGCTTTGGCCCTGCATTCCATTGACCTCAGCCAAGGCATCCTTCAGCATTTCCCCAAAATCTGCGCCAGATTCCTTGGTCAGTTCTTCGGCTTTAAAGCCAGGAGTTAGTCCAGATGCAGCCTGGCTCAGCTGAGCAATTTGAGGGTTCATTCCGCCAATTCTCATTTAGCTTTTCCTTAAACTCTTCCAATCGAAAGGGCAGATCGGTTCATTGTCTTTGCGGCGTTAAAGGCAGCAATGTTGGCTTCGTAGCTTCTTTGTGCCGACATCATATCAACCATCTGGTTGATTGGGTTGACGTTGGTATAGGTGACAAATCCCTGAGCATCGGCCATAGGATTGCCAGGGTCATTGACTCTTCTAAACTCCGAGCGATCCAGTTCAATCCTCTCGATCTTAGGGCCATCCTGACTGGCAGAAAGCACAGCTACTCTGGCCTGAAATGCCTCGGCAAAAGGGGTTCTCATTGAGTTGGCATTAGCCAAGTTGACCGAAATCAGGTCCATCCTCATTCGCTCGGCGGTAAGTCCTCTTGCTGAGGCCCTCATAGCTCCGTTAAGACTCATGGCTTAGCGTCCCTCCTTGATCACATTTTTCAGACCGGAAAAGTAACGGCTGGTCATCTCTGTAAGAATCTGGTAGCGAAGCTCAGATTCAGAAACGGCCATGGCTTCCTGTTCCAAGTCAACCGAACTGCCATCAATGCGAATCTCGCCCTCATCTTTAGCTGAACCCTGCATCCGCTTCTGAATGGCATCTTCTGACTGGGCAAGCTGAATACCAAAATCAACATCCTTTCGTTTATAGCCAGGAACATTGACATTGGCTAGGTTGGTGCTGACCAGCGAAAACCTTTGGCTGGCTCGATCCAGCCCTCTTTCAAGGTTGATTGATTGGACTCCAAAAAGCCGATTCAGCATTGCTTGCCACCTAGTGATTTCACTAGCCCCAAGTGGGGCACATCGTCTTTGTCGGAGGATTTCCTCGCATCTTTAGGGGAATCCAAACAGAATTCTGGCAATCGTGCCAGTTGGTCCCACACAGAAAACACCTCTGCTCATTCCTTGAATCGAAAAGGAAAAAAGCGGATGCCCTGGTAAACAGGCGAGGAATATCTTGAAGGTGCTTTTGGTTAATTTCTCTTAACCCAGACCTAATCCAGCTTCAGATGGCGAACAACAGAATAGTTTATGAGTATAAACCTTTGTGCCGTCAAAGTTCCGCTGGCTTCTTGCCATCATTCCAGTCCTGGTCATCAGCGGCCTGGTTGCAGCCCGCATACAGGCTAAGGGTGCCGAAGATGCCAGGCTGGATCAAGAGCAGAAAGCCAGAAGAGGCGCTGCGCCAAGCGTCGAAATCGCCACCGCGATGTCTCGTGACCTCGTAGATTCAGTCGATGCCGTCGGCACGGTCATTTCTCCCTACACGGTGGGCATCAGCCCCCGAGTCGCAGGAAGAATCACCTTTCTAGAAGTCCGCGAAGGCGACAGCGTCACAGCCGGCCAAGTTTTAGCCAGAATCGACCCCAGCGAAGCCAACGCCGCAGTCCTTGAAAACCAAGCCACTCTCAGCGAAGCTCGGTCCCGCTTGGCTCAGGCCCAGGCCACAACCCAATCGAACGAAGTTCAGATTGAGCAGAACATCAGAAGGGAAAGAGCCGAAGTTGCAAGCGCCCAGGCTGCCGCTGCCCAGGCAAAAACTTCCCTCGATGAGCGGCTTTCTGATGTTCAAGCCTCTGTAAAATCTTCACAGGCCGCCGTTACAGCCGCTTCCGCTCGATTGAGGAATGCCGAGGCAGAACTAAAAGCAGTCAAGGTGGTGCTCGCCAACGCTCTTTCCCGCCAAAAGCGCGTTGAAAACCTGCTGGAAAAAGGCTATGTTGCGGCGCAGGAAGCAGAAACGGCAGCAGGAGCTGTCGCCACCGCCCAGGCAAACGTCGACGTAAAAGATGGCGGCGTCGAATCAGCTCAGGCCGATCTGGCTTCCACGAAAGTACAGCTGGAGGCCAACGAAGCCAGAGTCAAAACCATCAGAGCATCTGGGGAAGCCGAACTCAAAGCCAGCCAGGCAAGAGTTGACCAAGCCAGGGCAGCCCTCGCTCAAGCTGAAGCAAATCGTGCTCAGTCTCCTGCCTACCGCGAGAATGTTAATGCTCTCAGAGCCGGAGTCAGTGCAGCCGAAGCACAGCTTAAGGCAGCAGGAGTCAATCGAACAGATACTGAGCTCAAGTCGTCCATCACAGGCTCTGTAACCACCCGCACGGGAGACCCAGGTTCTATCGCGTCACCCAGCCAGCCCATCCTGCAGGTTCAGTTTTTAGACTGGCTCTTTGTTGATGCCTCCCTGCCTGTCAGCGAATCAAGCCGAGTCACCAAGGGGCTGCCCGTAGAAATCAAGATTGACGGTATTGAAGACCAGGTCTTTAAGGGAAAAGTCGATCAGGTTGTGCCTTCGGCCAACTCACAAGATAGACAGTTCAAGGTCAAGATTCGAGTAGAAAACCCTCAAAAACTGATCAAGCCCGGCATGTACACCCGAGTGAAGATAGAAGTGAACCGCACTCAGGCAAAAGTAGTTGTCCCGACTGATGCCATAGATGAGGAGGGTTCAGTCACGGTCCTTGATGCTGAAAACGCAGCTGCGAAACGCAAAGTAACCCTGGGACGGAGACTTGGCAGAGATGTAGAGGTTCAAAGCGGTCTAGAGATAGGCGACCGTGTTGTTGTTCTTGCCTTCAACCCAGTCAAAGAGGGGGCCAAAGTCAACATCGAAGCAGAGCGTCTTGCCGATGGCACTCGTCGGCTGATGCCGAAAGACGACGCCTCTGAGGAGAAGAAGTAAATGTCTGTTGCCAAGTGGTCAGTCACAAGACCAGTCGCCGTGACGATGAGAATCGCGGCTCTGGTGCTCTTGGGTGCTATCTGCTTCCTGCGCCTGCCAGTCGATCTTCTGCCAAAAGTCGACCTGCCGGTCGTAGCAGTCAATACATCCTGGCCCAACACTCCCCCCCAGGAGATGGAAACTCAGATCACAAGGCCCATTGAACAGGCCGTCTCCACCGTACCTGGGCTCTATTCTGTGTCTTCTCAATCTGAACTGGGCGAATCCTCAGTCAGAGTAACCCTTAACTACGGGGTCGATATCAACAAGGCAGCGGTTGACGTGCTTCAGTACGTTCAACGAGCCTATCGATCCTTCCCCAACGATCCCGAACTTTCACCCCCCGTCGTCTTCAAGTTCGACCCTAACTCCTTCCCCATCATGATTGCAGCTGTCTCAGGGATTGAAGACCCTGTCAAGCTGCGAACGCTTCTGCAAAACGAAATCGCCCCATTTATTGAATCGGCCAGCGGCGTAGCTCAGGTGGCTATCAGCGGCGGCAGAGAAAGGGCGATTATTGTCGATGTTGATCCGGCCAAGCTGCAGGCTTACAGCCTCACCCTGACCGATGTTGTCGCCCGCATCAGGGCTGAAAATATCAGCCTCCCAGCCGGCATTGCTCAAACGGGAGAAAAAGAATATGTCATTCGGTCATCTGGCTACTTTAAAACAGTTGAGGATGCCGAAAACACTCCCATAAGAAGCAGCGGGGGCCGACAGGTTCTTTTGAAAGATGTCGCCTCGGTACGAGATGACGCCCGCGAACAAAGAGTCTGGACGCGAGTCAACGGCGCGCCAGCAGTTGGAATCACCATTACCAAGCAGGGTGACGCCAACACGATTCAGACAGCCAAAAACGTAAGAGAAAAGATCAAGGAGGTGGCAGAACGCTATCCCCAGTTGAAGTTTGCCACTGCCTACGATCAATCTGGCTTTGTTGAAGATTCAATCCATCTGCTGCAGGAGCACGCAATCATCGGTGGAAGCCTGGCCATTCTGGCCATTCTCTTCTTCCTCCGCAACCTCCGATCAACCATTGTTGTCGCCCTTTCGATCCCCATTTCTATCACCAGCACCTTTGCGCTGATGTACTTTTGCGGGTTCACGCTCAACACCATTTCACTCAGCGCCTTAGCCCTGGCAACAGGCTTGATTGTCGATGACGCCATTGTTGTGCTTGAAAATATCTTCCGCCATATAGAGAGAGATAAACGAACTGCCGTTGACGCCAGCATTCAGGGCACAGGAGAGATCATGCAGGCCGTGGTGGCATCGACTGTCACCGTTATGGTTGTCTTCGTCCCTCTCTTTCTCATCCAGGGACAGTCAGGCCAAATCTTCACTCAGATGGCCTTGGTAGTCATCTTCTCTCTTGCTGTTTCGCTGCTTGATGCGGCAACCGTCGTGCCCATGCTGGCATCTAGGGTCGTCAACATTAAAGAAGTTGTCAGCCTAGAACACCCAGAAGAGCAGATGAAGAGCAGAAAACTGGGAGACAGGATTGCTGGACGTCTTGGCGCTGCTTTTCATGCCGTTGACAACAGCTACAGAAACGGACTGGAATGGGCTTTAAAGCACCGGCTGGCTGTTGTGGGCGGCGCGGCAGCGATTTCTCTTGCCGTGATTCCCCTCTGGCCCATGGTCGGAACAGAATCTCTGCCACAGACTGACTCGGGAGACATTAACGTAAGAGTGCGTCTACCAGTCGGAACCGCCCTTTCGACAACTCAGGACAAGATGAAGGAGGTTGAGAAGGTCATTCTCGCCGACCCTGACATTGAAACTGCCTTTATGGCCGTTGGCGCAGGAATCTCGTTTAGAGGAAGTATTGGCGGTTCGAGCTCCAATGTCGGGGCCGCCAACATTCACCTCAAAAAAGACCGCAGCGCCACCACAGACCAGGTTGTCAAGCGGCTGGAGCAGGGCTTGGCAGGAATCTCAGGAATTCGTGCCAC
Organism: uncultured Fimbriimonadaceae bacterium; assembly: GCA_964607175.1. Classification (GTDB taxonomy): domain Bacteria; phylum Armatimonadota; class Fimbriimonadia; order Fimbriimonadales; family Fimbriimonadaceae; genus JAKRSE01. The sequence continues at coordinate 263,772 of CAZSIM010000002.1, read as the reverse complement.
CGCATCTCCTTTCGACCTGGTAGCAAACATCATAGGCGGAAACAGCCAGGGCCTGCAGATCGACGTTTTTGGCAGTGATCTGAAGCAGATTGGCCAGGCTGCAGAGCAGGTTAAAGAAGCCATTTCGGATATCGCTGGTCTTGAAGGCGTTGATGTGAGTGTGGAAGATGCCACACCAGAACTTCACTGGCAGGTAGATCGGCAGAAGGCACAGTCTCTAGGAGTCAGCTTCCAGGACATTGGAGCAGCAATCGGGGCCGGCACCAACGGAACACTATCCACCTATTTCCAAGAGGATGGATTCCAGTATCCCATTTATGTGCAGCTGCCAGTTTCTGAGCGCCGATCAATTGAGGAACTGATGCAGATTCCTGTGAAGAAGGCTGACACGGGAGCGACAATTCTGCTTGGTCAGGTCGCAGAACCTGTCATTACGGGCGGCCCGGACGAAATCAACCGTCTTAACCGTCAGCGCTATATCTCAGTCGGAGGACGCATTTCTGATCGGCCCGAAAGCGAGATCATGCAGGAAGTCACCGCTCGGCTCGACAAGCTGGAAATGCCTCAGGGAATCTATTGGGAATATGGCGAAAGGCAGAGACGAAAGGCGGAGGAGTTCAGCGGATTAGGATTGGCTGTTGTTCTGGCTATCGCTCTTATCTATATGCTGCTTGCCTCGCAGTTTGAAAGCTTTATCATGCCTTTGGTCGTTTTAACCACAGTGCCGCTCTGCGTTGTGGGGGTTATTCTCGCCCTCTTTCTTTCAGATCGTGCCTTTGGCTTAACTGCTTTTATCGGCCTGCTGATGCTGGTGGGAATCGTAGTTAAAAATGGAATTCTGCTGGTGGATTACACCAACCAGCTAAGAGGCCGAGGGATTCCGCGAGATGTCGCCATCCTCACCGCCGCTCCTACCAGGCTGCGTCCCATCTTGATGACAAGCGTCTCAGCAGTATTGGGAATGATGCCTTTGGCAGTTGCCATGGGTTCCGCTTCTCAGCTTCAAGCGCCCCTTGCCACGGTTGTTATTGGTGGATTGACAACCTCGACAGTTCTCACACTCTTTGTTGTTCCAGTCGTTTACACATTCTTTGATGACTTAGGCCGTAAACTGCGTAAAGACGAACGAGACTTGGCGATAGCAGTTGGAGTGGACCCAAGCCCAGCAGCTGCTGGCCCCTCGGAACTTGAACCGGTCGGAGGACCAAGCACTGATGGCAAAGACTAAGTTGAACGCAGAAAGGATTGAATCTCTGCTTCCTCAGATAATGAGATCTCTTTTCCAGCCTAGTGAAGAGGACCCAATCAGCGACCTGCCCTTGGCTCAGCTGCGTCTGATGCGGATTCTGCATCATGCCTCCTACTCAGGCACGGAAATCAGCGCTGAGCTGAACATCAGTGCCAGTGCTTTCTGTCAGCTTTCTCACCGCCTAGAAGAAGCCGGGCTGCTGACATCGCAGGTTGATGGCACCGACCGCCGCGTAAAAAGGCACAGCCTTACCGAAAAGGGGCAGGCCTTTATGGATCAAAGACAAAGAGATAGGGTTTCAAAGGCGCAGGCGGTGCTGGAAACTCTTGCGCCTGAGGAGCAGTCCCAGGTGATGAAGTCACTAGAACTCCTTATGACGGCCTGCAGCCGGCTACATCCTTCACAGCCGGCAGAAGAGGACCTAAAAATCACACTTGAAATGCAGGTGCCAAAACAGGCAGGAGCATCTTAACCCTCATCAAAGCTGCCATCTAAAAATCTCCCAGTACTCCTAAGGGATTTATGCGTCCAACCCTTAGGCATGTTGATGATAGGGGAGAATAGATAAATGGTCACCGGACTGCTTGCCGTCCTCGCCCTTGTTCAGCCACAAGCCACGGCGCCAGATATTGAAATGGTCTTCTGGCGTGGGCGCGACGCCTACAAGCTGGTTAATCCTGTGATTGAAGCCACAGTCGTTCCCAGCCTTGGCGGACGCATTATGGACCTCCGGCTGAAAAGTGGTGAAAACGTGCTTTTCGCCCCTGCCAAGATGGAAAACCTTGGCGGATGGCACAACCACGGAGGAGACAAGGTGTGGTTTGCTCCTCAATCACTTTGGTCGTGGCCGCCAGACCCCTGGCTAGAGCAGAAGGAACATCAGGTTGTTTCTATCGATGGCGCGGAAATCATCCTGCAAAGTCCATACAGCGAAGCCTGGGGCCTGCAGGTGACCCGAACAATAAGAATTCACCCCACTGAACCCCGACTGATTATTGACAGCAAAATTACAAACCATTGGCCGAGAACACTCAAAGTTTCTCCCTGGCAGGTAGTTCAACTGGACCGCCCCTCTGAAGCTCGACTCAGCCTCGACCGACGCGCTTTTCCTTTGACAGGGTATGTGCTTCTGCAGGAAAATCCTCTTCTCCCCAGCCATGACATGGTCACTTCCAGCGAAGTTATTCTCAAATCCGCGCCAGGCTCTTCACGCAAAATCGGTGGCCGTGGCCGAAGCATAACCGCCACAGGGTCTTGGGGAACCGTCACCATGTTCAATGAGTTCGCAGGTTCGCCCCTGGCAGGTCAGGGAGACTTCCCCGACGAAGGGGTCTGGAATGAAATCTTCTTTGCCAGTTCAGAATCTGCCTATGCAGAACTAGAAGTCCTTGGCCCATTAAGCTCGCTTTCGCAGGATCAATCGACCCAGATGAGGACCTGGCTGCCCCTCCATCCCCCCGCAAAATAAAGGGAAGCTGACTGTGACATGAGCGAAGGGAAAAGAAGCTTGAGCAGCATTTTGGCGTTCGGTGCCATTGTTATGGCCACTTCCATTGCCATGGGGGCATTCGGAAGCCATGCCCTGCAGCAGATTCTTACCGAGAAAGCCCTGAACACCTATAAAACGGGCCAAGAGTACTTTGTCATCAGCGGAATGAGCCTGCTTGCTTTGGGATTCATGGATTCTCTTCGTCCAGACAAGAGGCTGAAAACCATCGCGTGGACAATGGGAGTCGGTGCCTTCATTTTCACAGGCACCCTCATGCTGATCTCTCTGGTAGGGATCCGCTGGGCTGGTGCGATTACGCCCATCGGCGGAGTTCTGCTTATCGGGTCTTGGCTCGCTGCTGCCTTTGTGGTTGTGAAGCCCAAAATCTAGCTTAACCCAGGGAGCAGGCCGTCAAGCTCTGGGTTTTCTCATCTAGCAGATAGATGAGGCGGGCTCGCTCGTTTGCATCGTCAAGCCCGTTTCTGCTAAGCAGAAACGGGCTTGACGATGCAGGATAGGGTTATTTCCAGTCAACAAATCGATCAAGCGAATGACGGTATGTTGGAAAACCCTCTTCAGCCGGCACACCAATAGATACAATTGCTGGCACAGATGCTGCTTCTGGCAGTCCAAGCAGCTCCTTCACCTTTGCAGGGTCAAAACCAAGCATTGGGCTGGTGCCATACCCCAAAGAAGAAGCTGCTAAAAGAAGATAGGACATGAACGAATAGCCCTGAGCTCTTCCCCACCATGTTAAATCTCCCGGTGCGTATGCGCCGAAATGACTTTCAATGCCTGCCTTAACACCAGCTGCCGCATCGCCAAAGCCAGGATGAATCACTTCATCCAAGTTAGCCAAAGCATTGGGCATATCTGTGTAGATAACAAAGACAGCAGAAGCACTGCCAACTTGACTCTGACCATAGGCGGCTTCGGTTAGCTTTGCCTTAACATCAGGATCCTGAACCACCACCACTCGCCAAGGCTGAATGTTCCAAGGCGAAGGCGCCAGACTCGCCAAGCGAAGGATATCGGTCAAATGCTCTTGAGGGACTGGAGCGCCTGTGTACTTGCGAATGGAGCGACGATTCTCCGCGGCATCTTGAAAAGTGACCATCTATAGTTGCATACGCAACTATAGATGGTCTCAGCTGCAAACAAAGCGAAAAATAGGAAAAATGTCTGGAAAATCGGCACTTCCTCCTGGCATCACATTAATGAACTCAACCAGGGCAGGCACTTTCTATGCCCCCAAAACTAACGGTTAAATGTTGTCAGACTATAAGGAGTACAGGTACATTTTGCCAAAGCATGAGCGCCGCGTTCACTACAGCAGATCTGGATAAGATTTTTTCTCTGCCTGCTGGCACCAGAACCCTCCTCGTAAGCAGCCTGGTTCCCCCGCAGGGAGCCTTAAGAAACGCCAACCCTGAAAAAGACGCAGAGGATCTGGCCAAAGAAGTGGCAGACAGCCTTAGCAAAGAAGACCGCGTAAAGTACACAACGCTAGGCACTCACTTGGCGCAAAACCTGCCAAACCTTCCGAAAGGATTTGATCCGAGTTCAATAGGTGATTTGGCAAGGGTTGCCATCGACAAAGCTCTCGTTGCATCTGGCCTTGGCCAGCTGATTCAAACTTTCCTGCCTAAAATCCCTGAAGCTCAAAAATCAAACATGCAGGCTCTTGGCTGCCTGGCGCTTGCTGTCTGCATGGTGCTCTTGATAGAGTTCACAAAAAAACCTAGTTAAATTTTCATGAATAATCTCTCAGCATCAGCGCATATTGGAACAGCCTCAATCGTTTTTGAGGGCACACTTGATGCCGTCAATGGCTTTTATGAGATCCAGAAAATTGATCGTGACATGAGAGAGGCGGGTCAGGCGACTTTGGATGAAAACCAGCTTCATCTAAACCCAGATGTTGCAGATGGAAGAGCCTTATTTTTTCACGAATATGACCACATTTATCGATCATCAACAACAACACTCGGCTGTCTTTTTAGGTCTGCAGAATTTCTTAAACAACATCTCTTTATCGACCTGGCTTGTTGGGACTTAAACGGAAAGGCAGCCTGTTTTATTGGAGACGAGCACAAAAACCTGCTTGAACTTTATCAAGATAAAGAAGCATTAGCTGATGCAGTCATTTCACTAAGCTCATTTCAAACCTTCCTCACTGATGGAGCAAAACATGGTCAAGTTTCAAAAGCGGAACATGGTGCGGGAATTCTTCGAACCTTTTTTGCGCCCCATATCAAGCTGTCCAAAATCCCATTTGATCACAAAGCCATGGTGGATTCGCATGATGCCTTGTATCAGCACTTAAAACATGAAGGAGATGATCTAGATTCGTTGATTCACCAAGGCATGAGGCCTTTGTTTGAGTGGCTGGCAGATAAAGCTTCTCTGGCAAAGGCAAACGCACTTCCCAATAGGGGAGATATTGCCTTGGGAGGAGGGCTGACTGCTAGAGACCTTTATCTGGCAAAGCAGAAGAACGCTTATGATGCTTTCCATGAAAAGTGGACTTCTTTAACAGCAGAGGTCGCCGATAGCTTAGGCAGCGCGGCTCATCAGCTTTACTTTAACCCTTATTCACAGATGGATTTCCTCTTAGGCTGCTGCCCTGCCTATTATGCTTCGATCTTTAACTTTCCTCGCCACGATCGCGCCTATAAATATGGCAATTGGAACAAGGTGCCTTTAGAAGCTTTGTCATCGGTTGAAGTTTCGCTCAATCCCCCCATCATAAGGGAGGGTCAGCTGTGCCTAGAAGACATTTCATCACTTAACGAGCTTGACTCCAGCCATAGATTTTTCCGCCTCCTGCCATCTTTAAGTGATGCGGATAGTTTTACAGAACTAGAGTTCTGCTCTAACGATTCGTTCCACACTTCCACAAAGGCAATGCGCTTAATCTTAGGTGAAGATGACAGGGCAGTTTTCAACACTTTTGCTGAAGTTGGCAGTCTATATAAAAAATCAAAAACCAGAAATGACATTTCTCAAGACACACAAGACTCCCTAGACACAAACTTCAGAGAGGCAGCAGATAGCTGGGTTTTTTCCACATCAAAATTGGAAAAACTTGATGATTTTATTGATGCCTGCCAACAGGATCCAATCAGACAGTTCACTTTTGGGAGTCTCGATCAAGGTATCGAATGGATATTGATCGCAGAGACAAAAGACGATAAGCTGTCTCTTCCTTGGATTATCTCAAACCTTATAGATGGCTGGATCGAAGCAGGCTCGCAGTCAGGGAACATCATTCCATTTCCTGACTACATCCCAACCGATGCCAGGCTGAAGCTGGGCAAAGAGCAGATATTAATGATGATCAGTCAGCAAGCACCGATATGATGAATTGAACAAAGCAATAAGCAGCAGCGCGGTCACCTTTCCAGGGTGATCGTGCCTGGCTCGCCTTCGCGGCCCAAAACCGTTGCCTTTATAGGCAGAAACTGCTTTATTGCCCAGACCATAGTTGTCAAACGACGTGTCAGCAGTGAGGTGGTAATGATCGTTTTTTCAGGGGCAAAGGCTGCCGGAACCAGAACCTGATCAGCAAGGAAAGGGTCAAGAGCCGCTTCGGAAAGGTACCAATCGTCAAAGCTTCTCATTGCCGTCTCGGCAAGGTTCTGCAGTCCCAGACCTTTACCCAAATGCGCCGATGCGGTGCCGCCACCCTTTTCGCACCTGGCCCATATAGTCAAGCCTGCCCCTTTATCTTTGGCATGGACTTCGTGAACATCTACAACAGGCTTCAGCCCCTTGGCTTTCAGGTCCTCTGCGGCTGTCATAGCCTGCTCCTCAAGTGCATTAAAGTCCTCTTGATGAAAGGTCACCACGACACCACATTCCTTAACCTGCCCCCGTTGCAGCCACTGAACAGCCTCAAAAGGTCCAGGCTCTATCTCAAGGTGTAGTCTGCCCTTTGATCCAAAGCCAAAACCCGCCTCAACTAGTGAAGGAAATGAATAGAGGCCCTGCTTTTGGTGAACCGCAAGGGTGCCCTGCTCAAGAGAATCGTAGCTGAGAACAGAGCTGCCATGGGTTTCCCCCAGCAGAGTCAGGCGAGATATGGCTCCAGCCTGAGCAAGCACTGGCAGCAGAGCGTGCCCCACAACGCAGGCAGAACCAGGGTGCGTGCCTTTATCGTGAGCATGAACATCCAGCGTGGCTCTAAGAGGCTTGGGGCCATGCATCGGCTGAAAGACAAGCCGGTCATCTCCCAGCTTCAAATCCTCAAAATTCTGGCCGGTTGATTCCCCTAATGCCAAAAGAAACGTCAAGTCTTCTGCATTCAGTCCAGGACGCCTCATAGCGCCTCGAATTGAATGCAGCACCAATCCCTGCTGAGTCAATGCGGCCATCTGAAGCAGAGTGCGAAAAAGAGCTCCTCCCCCTTCACCATGAGCTCCGCTCGCTGTAATTGTTCTGCTTTGGTCCTGCCTCATAGGCTCTAAACCTTAAGCCTAAAAAAGAACCATTCAATCATTCGAACTGCGTAGCTGAACCCAACAAAAAAGAGAATGATGACAAGCAGATCGTGAACTCCAAAACTGCCAACAAGATTAGGGTTCGAAATCGAGTTTTTGCCAGTTGAGTCTAAAGTAGCCTGATTGATGAGGCTGTTGGCTCGGTTGACGGCATTGCCAATAAAGCTGCCTGCTGGTTCGCGCAGAGCTATATAGAGGCCAACTGTTGCCACAAATGTTGTGGGAAGAGCTGCCTTGTACTTATGCTTTTGATGCTCGTTGTAAATGACGCACTGCTGACACCGCTCAGCTTTCTGCTGAGGAGTCAAGCGGGAATTCTTAGGAATATACGAAGCAGCCGCAACCATGTCTCTCGGAATCGCTTTGCCCTCCATTGCATTCTTAATCACCTGCTCTTCACACATGCAGCCTACGCGCTCTTTCCAGCAAGTCCGGCGAGTGTGATAAATAGGGCATCGCTCTCGGACGAACTTTCTGCAATAGGGCAGCTGCCAGCACTTGCCCAAAAACACATTCCTCGTATCAACTTCTTCTTTATGGCCCTTGCCAAATCTCAGGCTTTCTGCCTTTATTCCCTGCATGGCCCTCATTCGCACTCTGCTGATGACATCAATAATCAAAGCCACCAAGCCAACAATGCCTATTCCGTAGCCACCTGTAGCCATGGCTCCAAGGATCGCTTCAGGAGTAGGAGGAGAAGCTCCTTGGACGATCATTGGAATATAGAAAGGGGCAAAGACTCCTAACGCGCCGGCAATAAGAATGAGAACGGAGAGAATTTCCTCTCCCCAAAAGAGCCAGCAGGCAGCGATTCCGCAGGCTAATCCGCCCCAAAATGCCATGGGGCCAAAAAGAGCGATATTTCCGGCAATTTGGGTTTCCTGTCCTGTCTTGCCGTTAAGGTAAGTAAAGACTAGCATTGCCAAGCCAATCACGTAGGAACCTAATCCTCCGTAAAACATAGCTCGGCCCAAGGTATCCAGAACTGGCATCAAGCCTTCTGGCACACTCAGGTTATCTTCTCTCCACTCCTTTCTTCCCATCTGCCCTCTTCCCCTGTCATTTTAACGCGGCAGCACCCTTTCACGCTTCAACACTGCTGCACTGATATTTATATACAACTCAGACGATCCAAAATATTCCCAATCGGCCCTACTCTACAACACTATTTAGCTGGGTTAAACTTGCTATTCCTACGGCTGACCGCTCAGCACAAACTCTAAGACGGCAGAAATCTTCTGGATGCTGCCTTAAGAACCGACGACGAACTGAGTTCCCTGACGCTTGAATCGCGGGGAGAAGCCTGCCTCAGTGCATTGATTCCACCAGTTCCAGAAACTGAGGCCTACATCAGAGTTTGACATTATCCTTTTCCTGCTCGGCCATAAGCCAACTTGATGACTCTCATTCAATCGTGGCCTGACGAGCAGGGGGCAGAAAAAATCTCCCTTTACAGACCTGCCGTAAAGGGAGATGAAGCGAATAAGCTGCTGCAGCTTATTTCTGCTTGACACGCTCGATGTAGCTGCCTGTGCGTGTGTCCACTTTAACAATATCGCCTTCTTTCAAGTGGTAAGGCACGTTGATGCTGGCTCCGGTTTCAAGCGTGGCCGGTTTGGTAGATGATCCGCTGACGGTGTCACCTTTGAACCCAGGATCGGTCTGGGAAATTTCCAGTTCAACAAAGTTGGGAACTTCGTAGCCGAGAACCGTCTCATTGGCTGTGAGAGCCAAAATTTTGGCTTCTTCCTTAAGGAACTTAGATCCTTCTCCGATCTCAGCTTCGCTGACAGTAATCTGCTCGTAGCTGTCGAGATCCATAAGGATGAGGTCGGTGTTTTGGCGGTAGAGAAACTGGTACTCAACCTTTTCTAGCCAGACAGGATCGACCTTTTCACCTGACCGGAAAGTTTTTTCAATGACGCTTCCGCTCTTTAGCCTCTTCAGCTTAGTACGGACAAATGCGCCTCCCTTTCCGGGTTTGACGTGCTGAAATTCGATAATCTGGACAATCTCGCCTTCAAGGTTGAAGGCCATGCCGTTCTTAAAATCACTGGTATCGGCCAAGGCAATGTTCCTCTGGGTGGAATCCGCTTGGCATTGTATCGCTCTAGCGGGTAATGGCGTCGGGCCCTTATCAGCCTGCAGGATCTCATCACCCTTCATTCTGAGAAAAGCCGCCATGGAACCTTTAGCCCATAATGAAGACTACACAACCTGCTTTTCCTCACTACAGACTGCGGCCTGTGCCACTCTGAACATGGTGAAGCCATGACGGCCTCATCGAGAGACTATGAAGACTGCACTATTCCTTGCCTGCCTGCTGGCTTTAGGCGCAGCGGCTCATGGCAAAGCTGGCTCTGCTGCCGGCGATTTTGCTCCCGACCAATGGACCATATCTGCCGCTTACGACAACCCCCTCGAAGCCGGTGAAAGAAAAGGTCTTGATATTGATTTTCTTAAAGGTGAAGAGAAAACCCTATCCCTTAAAGGCACAAAAGCCAAAGGCCGAGTTGTCGATCTCGGCGCAATGTTTCCCGTTTCAGACAATAAAGTCGCCTACGCCATAGGGACAGTCAGGAGCGATAAGGCCGAGACCATGACGGCACTATTCGGTTCTGATGATGGAGCCAAGGTTTGGGTCAATGGAGTCCTTGTTCACAGGGTCAAAGCCAGCCGAGCAATGGTTCCAGACGAAGACAAGTTCACCGTTCATCTCAAAAAAGGTGAGAACGTTTTTCTGGTCAAGGTCGAAAACGGAGGGGGAGGCTGGAGCTTTTCTCTTTCGATCCCTTCGCCAGCCGAGCTGAAGCGGCGAGAGGAGGCAGCTTTTGCCCGTGACATTGCCATGTGGGACATCACGGCCGGACAGCATTCCGGATACGGCAGGGTGCTTGGCGGTCCTGCGTTTCCCAAGCTCACCTACAAAAGCAGCTTGGCAGTTGAAAGGTTTCTCGGTACACCCGAGCTTAAAACCAAGTGGTTTTACCAGGATTCAACGGAAGTGGATTCTGCCCAAAAGCCCGGACTTTACTTTGCCTGGGTAGAAGGCTTAAGCCGAGCTGGACTGCCAATCAACCGAATTCTGGCTTTTTATCTGCCCAGTCCAGAAACTGCTCCTTACCTCGATCAAAACTGGTCCAGTCTGCTCTTCAATCCGACGGCAATAGCTCCTGCCCCCCATCTGCAGGCAGGCTGGGACATTGCAAGAAAGAACTTTACAGCAGTTCTTGGCAATGAAGCCCCGGATGCCTTTTTTCACTCAAACTCAGCCGCCTTCTTCTTTGCTTCTCTCGAAGGATTAAAGCCTCTCGACTCAAGTCCCCAAGGCTGGAGCGAGACCCAGGGCAGGTTTTTCATCAGCGTGAAGCTGAAGGCTCTTGGCATTGCTCCTAAAGGCATTGCAGAACCTCAAAAGACAGCTTCTGCTCCTATTCTCAAAGCTGGAAGCGATGCCGAGGCAGGCATGAAGCCAGGCACAGCTGAGAAAGTGAAGGCGATTCTGGCAAAATGGTCACAAGAAGAAGGCAAGCCCTTTTCGGCAGTCATCGCCAGGCATGGCGTTGTGTTTGTCCACGAAGGTTTTGGGGTGGACAAAGATGCCGTCTTCTACCCTGCCTCCATAGGCAAAACTATCTTTGGCCTTGTCTTTGCCCAGTTTGTCGATCAAGGCTTAGCCCAGGCAGACCAGCCTATTGGAGACTTCCTAAAGGGCTTTCCAACAAAGGGGCCCAAAACACTGACCTTTAGGCACCTTCTCACCCACACATCAGGAATCGCCGGACACGGCACCTACGGAGGGTGGTCCAACCCAACTCTAGACAGCGCTTATCTGCAGTGGACTCCCACTCTTGAGCCAGGCAGAGTTTTTGCCTACGGCGGAGATGGCAACAACCTAGCCAGCAAGGTATTGGAGCTTATCAGCGGCAGGCCGATATCTGAGCTCATGGAACGTCAGCTCTTTTCACCCCTCCAGGTAAATATCAATCAGCCTGATGGAGGCTGGGCCAGTGAGGCCTCGGCATGGGATATTGCAAAAATCGGTCAGGTGATTGCCAACAAAGGCAGTTATGGCAGCCATAGGTTCATGAGTGAAGAGACTTGGAGAAAGTTCATTCCTTCAAAAGTCTCAACCTTTATTCCAAGCCTATCCGACAAAAACCTTGAGTGGGGATTTGCCATTTCGCACATGCCTGATCCAGATGGTCCCCGCACCGAAGGCGTGCTTGGCCCCAACGTCATCGGTCACGGATCTGCCTCATCCTCCATTCTAAGAATTGACCTCGACAGCGGCTTGGTTGTGGTGATGGGACGCTACGGCATTGGCAATGAAGCCAAATATAACGAAGGCCGTGTAGCCCTAATGAAGGCCCTGAAGGAAGGACTAGCAGAACCCTGACATGCTTTCTGCATGGGGGGGCATATTTCAGCTCCACCCATGCAGAAAAACTATAAGCTGCTGCTGCGGCCCGGAGACCGTAAGGCATGGCACAAAGCGATGGCCAAGGCATCGGCCACATCATCTGGTTTGGGCGGCGCGGGCAGGCTCAGCAGCTTGACCACCATAAACTGAATCTGCTTTTTCTCTGCCCCTCCATGCCCGACCACCGACAGCTTTATCTCTGGCGGACTGTATTCAGTGACATCCAGCCCCTTGGAGCAGCAGGTGACTAAAATCACCCCACTGGCTCTGGCAACGTCCATTGCGGTCGTTTGGTTTTTTGTAAAAAAGACCTTCTCCAGGGCCAGTGCCTGAGGACGATGTTCGGCGATAAGAGCCTCAAGTTCCTCTTGAATCTGAAGAAGCCTTGGCCCCAGCTCTCCCTTGGGAGTCTTGATCAATCCGTAAGCAGGAGTCGAGACACGGCTGCCGATCCTGTCGACAATCCCCCACCCAATTCGCTCAAAACCAGGATCGATGCCTAAAACCCTTATCGCTTAAACCTCCGACGCAGATCGCCCTTCGGCATGATGATTGAAATAGGGCGGCCATGAGGGCAGAAGTAAGGGTTTTCTGTTTCGCTCAAGTCCTGTATCAGCTGCTCCATTTCGCGAATCCCTATCACATCACCTGCCTTGATCGCCATCTTGCACGAAGCAAGGATGTAAACCTCGTCTCTTGCTGGAACAATACAGCCCTCTGTCTGTCCTTCAGCAAGCTGATCAAGAATGTCCCGAAGGATCGCCATGGGGCCGCGTCCCCTTGCCAGAGCAGGAACAGACCGCACAAGCAGGGAATCATCACCAAAAATCTCGCAGTCAAAACCAACTTCCCTCAGTTCCTGCAGACGGGGCTTGACCTCTTCCAAGGCACGTCGTTCTAGATGAACCACCTCTGGCGTCAGAAGAGGCTGAACTTCTATCGGCAGTGATCCGCGTGTGTTCCTCAGCCTCTCGTAAATGATTCTCTCATGAGCAACGTGCTGATCGATAATCAGCATTCCAGCATCATTTTCCGCGATGATAAAAGTCTTGTCTACCTGGCCCAGCACTCTTAAACCAGCAAGAAGATCTGGCAGTGCAGTGGGGGCGTCAGACTGGCTGATCGGTGCATAGTTCTGCTCGGCAAAGGGGAGTCTTAAGCTCTGATCCCCCTTCATTTCCCCTTGACTTAAAGGGCGCTGGGCCTCGACCGACATCCACAGAGGAGCTCCTGACTGAGGCTGAAGCCCGCGTAGAGCCTCGTTGGCTGCTGCCAGGCCAGCCGCATCTGGAACCATGCCCGCTTCAAGGAGAGCCTCGCGAATCGCACGACGCACCACATCAAAAACTGGGCCTTCTCGATTGAACTTTACTTCTGACTTGGTGGGCGACACGTTGACATCAATTGATGCGGGGTCAACTTCGATGCAGAGGACAACAAGAGGGTATCGCCTTTCTGGCGTCAGGCTCCTTGTTGCCTGGTCCAAGGCCGCAGTCAGAATTTTGGCCTTCATAGGGCGCTGATTGACAAAAACCCATTGGTGGCTTCGGGTCGGCTTTGTAAAGTGAGGCGGAGAAATAAGCCCCCAAGCTCGAATGGTGCCATCGAACTTATCGAAGGCAACTAATCCTCTTGCCGCATCTCGGCCCCACACTTCAGCAGCAGCCGTAGCGAGACTATCAGAACCCGAAGTCTGCAGCAGGGTGCTGCCGTTATGCCTTAGGCTAAACCGCACATCAGGCCGGGCCATGGCGGCTCTTCCTACAGCTTCCACACATTGAGAGAGCTCAGTTGAGTCGCTTTTAAGAAACTTCAGGCGGGCTGGAGTGGTGGCAAAAAGATCCTCGATCGTAATCCTGGTTCCCTTCGGACCAGCCACAGAGGGCTCATCAATGATCTTGCCAGATTCCACCCTAATTCTGATCCGCCGCCCTTCATCAGAGCCAGATTCCAAGGTCATCACTGAGACTGAGGCAATGGCTGGCAGGGCTTCGCCTCTGAACCCCATAGAAACCACTCGGCTCAAATCCTCGATCCGCTCTATCTTGGATGTAGCATGACGCTGCAGGGCCATAAGGGCAGAATCACGATTCATCCCACAGCCATCGTCACTTACGTCTATGCGCTTGACTCCTGCTGCTTCAAGCTCGACATGAATGGTTGAAGCTCCCGCATCCAAAGCATTCTCTAAAAGCTCTTTCAGGGCAGAAGCCGGACGTTCGACAACCTCGCCTGCAGCAATCTGGTTGATTGTATGAGGGTCTAGCAGTCGAATGATGGGAGAAGAATCTGGCCTCATATCTGGCTGGAATTCATCATGACGTGTGTCTTGGCTGCTCTGCACCAGAGCCAGGGCAGCTGGCTGCCAGAAGGACCTGTCACCCTATGCTGCATCCCTAATCGTGGTAACATTTCGGTCCCGCGCAGGGGTGTAGCTCAGTTGGTAGAGCGACGGTCTCCAAAACCGTAGGTCGCGGGTTCGAGCCCTGTCGCCCCTGCCATTTCCCCTCTTGATCAGCATCAGAATGCTGTATTCTGATCAGTACGAGCCCGTTTCGGGACTCAAAAATATCCCGGGCACATCCGCTCGGTCCCAAGGGTTGAAAAGAGACGTGAGCCGAATCAGCCACAATCGCCCTATGCTTCGAAGAGGCGTTCTTGGCCTTCTGACCTGCTTCAGTCTTGCTGTTCTCGCAGGCTGTCAGTCTGGACCCGTGATTGGAGGACAGCCGAGAGCCTCTGCTGCTCCTCAAGTTGTAAGCCTTTCCCCTTCGACAACTGAGCTTTCATCAAAGTTTGACCTCAACCGAACCTTGATAGGAAGAACGGCGGCCTGCAACTTCCCCCCTTCAACCATCAGTTCTGCAGAAATCGTCATGGAAGGCACTGTGCCAGACTATGAAAAGATTGCGGCCCTAAAGCCCGATGTCGTCTTTTACGACAAATCTCTTTTCAGCGAAAACGAAATCAGCAAAATCGATCAGCTTGGCATCAAAACCATCGCCTGGGACCCCCTTACGTTCGAAGACTACAGAAAGCAGATTTTCACCATGTCTTCTGCAGTTGGGGGAGAAATGACAACCTCCGAATACATTGACTCCATCTACCGCGGCTTTGCCCAATCACGAGGAGTTCTATCAGAAAAGGGCATTGATCAGCCTGGAATGATGATAATGATCGGGCAGCCAGGCAGCTACATGGCGCCAGGCACAGAAAGTTTTTGGGCAGACATTCTAAAGCAGTGCGGCGCAAAGCCTCTTGGGCCTAATTCCAAGGCTTTTTCCCCCATCAACGTCGAAGCTGTGATTCAGGCCAACCCTCAAGTCATCTTTACATCCACCGGAGCAGGCGCAAAAATCTTGACTGATCCCAGACTGCAGAGCGTTGATGCAGTTAAAGCGAAGCGAGTTTATGAAATCGAAACTGATGTTCTCGTTCGCAGAGGGGGCAGAATCGAAATGCTTGTAGACTCTATTGGGGTCGCTGTGGGCAAACTTCGGGCCCAGAACTAGTAATTCTTTTTTCCTTCAACAGTCCACTAAAGAGAAACAAAAAATGACGGCAGAAATTGGAGTCTTCGGCGGCTCAGGCTTTTACAGCCTGCTTGAGAATGTAACGGAAGTTAAGGTTGACACCCCCTACGGTCCACCCAGCGATGCAGTAATGCTTGCCGAAGTGGCCGGAAGAAAGGTCGCATTTCTGCCCAGGCACGGCAGACACCACACTATCCCGCCTCACAAGATCAACTACCGAGCCAATGTCTGGGCCATGCACAAGCTTGGAGTCAGCGCCATCATCAGCCCCTGTGCAGTCGGATCTCTGCAGAGGCATATTGAGCCAGGACACTTTGTGGTTGCCGATCAGTTCATCGATCGAACCAATGGCCGCTGTCCTGACACTTTCTACGATGGCCCCATTACCGCCCACTTCTCTCCTGCCGACATGTACGACAAAACCCTGCGTGGGCTGGCTGTAGAAGCCATCAAAGCCGCAGGAATCACCTGCCACGATGGCGGCACAGTCGTCGTCATCCGAGGCCCCCGATTCTCTTCCAAAGCTGAATCCATGTGGTTCACCCAAATGGGATGGCAGATCATCAATATGACCCAGTACCCCGAGGCTTACCTCTGCCACGAACTGGGAATGGGTGTTGTCAACATTTCTCTCGTCACCGACTTTGACAGCGGCGTTGTTGCAGATACCGAAGCGGTTACGGCTCACAACGTTCTTGAAGTCTTTAAGAGCAACGCAGAAAAGGCAAGAACCGTGGTTCTCGACCTGATCTCACGCCTTCCTCAAGATCTTAGCGGCATCGGCAGCAAAGACACGCTTCAGTACACAAGAGGAGATGGACATGCTTCTTCTCCCTTCGACGTCCGAATTTTCGAGTGAGTCGGCTATCATCGTAAATCCTATGCGCAGCACTGCCATCATTTCTGCTCTGGTCATGGCGGGTTCTGTCCTTGCCCAGACAAGTGACGGCAGTGAAACCCTGAGGGTCAAGGTGGTTCTTTTAACAAGAACCACCACCTATGTCAAGATGCCTTCAGGCGTGGTCATTCCCAGAAGAGCCTCGATAGAGCCCTTTATGGTGGACGACATTAAAGCGGCCTTCAGCGAAGCGGCTGGCAGAGTGGAATCTGTATCAGGTGGAAAGTACAAAGTTATTTTCGACTATTCTGAAGATGCCGAACATCTCACCACCTTCTTTGATTCCGCCGATCTAGCTGCAAGCTCCGAAGCTCTTGTCCCCATTGCGCTTAATGGACGAGACTCTCTTGATGCCTTGACCCGCAGGGTCATGTGGGAAGGCGCTGTCAGCCTGACCAACTCGGATCGTTTTCAGGCAATCGACAACGTGTACCGCGGCCCCTTTGCCGCCACCTTTGTCATTCATCCAGGACTTGATGGTCCAACCCACAGCTTTGTTGTAGACGGCAAAGAAACAGAGGCTATCAGCTGGAACAGCTTTACTAGGCGGAATCCTAAGGAAGCTCTTAGAGACCTCGCTCTCACCAAGTTTTCGTCCCTCAACACATCACTCAGCAGCCTTAAGCCTTCTGAACCGCAGGTCACTGACTCTTTTGGCGAGGTTGAAGCCACTTCTCTCAACGACGTGGCAACAGTCCGCAGCACGGGAATCATCCCACGGGGCGGAATCAGCCTGCTCCGAATCCCTGCATCGGACACAGAAAGACCAGGAATCAGCTTTAGATTTCGGTCAGCCAGTCAGGAGCCTATTGCCCTGACTTTAGCCGACGAGAAAGGCCGAGCCCTCTACTTCTGTCTTCTCAAAGGGGACATGCCCGGCATGTCTGGCACTTTCGGAAGAGTCTTTTCCAAGGCGACTTCTGAACAGGTGACTCCCGGCTCAGACTGGGTGGATTTTTCAATTTCCTTTAATGACTTGAAGCTGAACGGAACTGCAGCCTACATTCAGGTTGGGCCTCCCCCTGTTCCGTTTGAAAGGGGGCCGCTTGAACAGACTTCTTTTGAAATACAAGGAGTCAAAGCGGTACCCGCTTCAGAAGCTCTGCAGGTCGTCAAGTCCTCTGAAGAATCCGAGGCAGAAAAACTGATCCTGACCTGGTCCTCCAGCCTCTCTTCTGGCTGGGATGACTCAAAGGTGCTTCGATTTAACGAGTATCTCAACAGTGACCGAACCTGGATAAGAGCAACGGCCATGGATGCGGCTTACCGTCACCCAGATGCCCGTCTTATTGGCCCCCTGAGAGCCATCGCAGGTGGAGGCTCGATCGGAGACTCTTATCTAGCCTGCCGAGCCTTGGGCGAACAGGGACCTGAGGGACAGGCTGGATTGGTTGATGTCCTTAAAAAAGGACCCTTTGAAACCAACCGACGTTTTGCAGCGGAGTTCCTAAAAGGAGAGCTCGACCGCGCAACCCTAAACCTGGTCAGCGTGCTCTTGGTCAATCGTGGATGGCGCACCCGTCTGACAGGCATCGAAATCCTTAGCCGAAGCCGGTCTCGTGAAGACCAAGTGGCCTTAGCCGGAGCTCTTGATTTCCGAGGCGAACCCCACCCCACTGTCCGACTGAGAATTGCCCAGTCGCTGGATACAACCTTTGATCTCGCTGCCCGACGACTGCTTTATGCCGGTGTCAACGACCCAAGTCAATGGGTGAGGGCCACCGCTCTTTCTCGCCTGCTTGAGTGTCCTTTCGACGACATTCGTGCTGAAGCGATCAGGGGTGTCAAAGATGATTCTCCTACCGTAAGGGTCATGCTTCTGCAGGCTATGCAGAAGGCACCCAAGGCGGAACAGAGGGCTGTTCTTAGGCAGGCAGTTGTCGATCCTTCGGCCAAGGTGAGAGCCGCCGCCCTGCTGGCTTTTTCTGCCCAGGCAGAACCAGTGGCTCAAGGTGAGATTGAAAACACACTCACCGATGCCTCAGAAGAAGTTCAGCTTGCCCTGATTCAGCTTAACGCAAGCGGCAGATTTAAGCTGCCCGCCCCCGTTGTAGATAGGCTGAAGCAAAGCGATCATTCTAGTGTAAGAAAAGCTGCAGAAACTTTGTAGGCTGGTTCAAACGTAAACAGAAACAGCCTGCAGTTATGCCCGTCTTTTTTGGCCCAGGCCACGGTACAACTGTTCAGTAAGGATTTTTAGCACGATGCAACAGCCTGCCCGCCAATGGGGATGGATTCCCCTCGTACTCATTCTTGCGGGTTTTGCTGGCGGATTGGCAGTCCGAAAAGCCAAGGATACTGGCCAGCCTTTGGCTGCGGTTGGTGAACCCCTTTTCAGCCAGAGGATTCTAGCCAGCCGAGAAGCTCCCCCTTCACTTTCTGAGGGTGAATATTTCTACCAGCTCACTAGAATGCTGGAACAGACCTACGTTGACGGGGTTAAGGACGAAGATTCTCTTGCAAGCGGCGCTGTTCGCGGCATGATTGGCAGCCTTGCTGACCCCCTTTCCACCTACCTGCCCAAAGACCAGATGGCAGCGCTTTCAAAGCGGCTGGCAGGCACCTACGAAGGAATCGGCCTTGAGCTTAGCCTGAGGTACGACCAGAACGAGCTTAAAAAACTGCAGGATAAGTCACCGGATGTAGATCTCTCAATGCTCCCGCCTGTGCTGGAAGTGACTGCCGTGCCAGAAGGGACTCCTGCCGCAAAAGCTGGCCTTCAGCCAGGCGACCGCATTGTCGGGCTTGATGGCCGAGCGGTGCTGAGTGCTTTGGACATTAAAGAGCTAAGGAGCGTCCAGGAAAAAGCTGACAAAAAGCTGATCCCCTGGTCCGAACTGGAGAGCATTAGGGAAAGCTACAGAAAGAAAAGTGAACACAACTATCCGGCCTCTCGTGCCAGAGAGCTGATGACCACAGGCAGCGAAGGCACCCTAAAAGTCGAATGGATGAGGCAGAACACTCCCTACTCAGCCTCGGTGAAAAAGGCAGTCACTCAGGTTCCACCTTTGGTGAAACAGGCTGACGGCAGCTTTAAAATCAGGTTTATTAGGGGTCTTCAAGATGCGCTTTTAAAAGAAAGACTCCCAGGCAAGGATGTCGTTCTTGATCTGCGCGGCACGGGCCAAGGCGACACAAGCGTCTTGAAGTCAGTCTTAGAAGAGATTTCTGCACCTGGCATCTACGGAAGCCTTGTGACGGAAAAGGACAAAGATGCCAGACCTCTGGCAGTACGAAAAGGCCTTGACAAGCCAGGAAAACTCACTCTCTTGGTTGATAAGACCACACATGGAGCCGCCGAGATTTTTGCCTTGGCTCTATCCAGCCAAGGGCAGGCAAAACTTAAGGGTTCCTCAATGGCAGGCGAGCGGGCCTGGGTCGAAACTTTTTCAGTTCAGGGCGGGGACGGTTATTCTCTGGTCACAGGTCTTTTCAGGCCAGGCGGACCAGCGGCTGCAGTCAAAACAGGCGGTGAAAAGAAGTGAGTTTGAAACTTGCCGGAAAGGCCGCCCTAACCCTTGGCGCCAGCCTGTTTGCCTTCACATCAGGCTTTGTCCTTAAAGACTTTATGGATGGGGACACGCCGAATTTTGAAAAGCTGACCTCGGTATTCATTCCTCAGCCAGCAAAGAAGCCCCCGTCGGAAGTCTTCAGGGAGCATTACGCCACCATTGCTGCCCGCTATTACCGTAAAACCGAAAAGGATCAGCTCAGATATTCCGCCATGCAGGGCATGTTTTCCTCCCTGGGCGATCCTCATACCAACTTCCTAGAACCTGTCACAGCTGAACAGTTCGCCCTTGAAAATGAGGGGGGGTTTGTCGGCATAGGCGCCAGGCTGGATGATGACCCCTTGGGCACCAAAATCGTCACAGTTTTTGATGGCAGCCCGGCTCAGAGAGGGGGAGTGCAGGCTGGCGATATCATCACAGAGGTGAATGGCGAAAGCGTAGCTGGCCTTCCTTCAGCATCAATCGTCACACGAATTCGAGGCGAAGAAGGAACTGTTGTCAAGCTGACTGTTGTTCGCAGGGGAGATAAAAGTGTTCTCAGTATTCGAAGAGGCCGAATCACTATTCCCACAGCAGAAGGCAAAATAATCGATTCAACTATCGGATACATCAGCCTTACTCAGTTCTCAGAAACGACTCCAACTCAGTACCGCGAAGTCATGACGAAGCTAATGGATCAGGGCGCCAAGGGGCTGGTCATCGATGTCAGAGGCAACCCGGGCGGTGTTCTGGAATCGGTCAGTGAAATCATCGGCGGCTTTCGATCAGGCTCTAAAGTCGTGACCATGAAAGGCCGCCAAGGCAGCACCACGACCCAATCTGCACCCAATGTCCCAGAGTTCGGCTGGAGCGGCCCCATTGTGGTTTTGATCAACGGGGAATCAGCCAGTGCCGCCGAGATTATGGCCGGGGTGCTGCAGGAGCTTAAAGGGGCGATTCTTGTTGGCGAGCACACTTACGGCAAAGCATCTGTTCAAAATGTCTTTACGCTTTTTGATGGGGCAAGCGCCAAGATAACAACCGCCAAATACTTCCTCCCCAGCGGCCGAGATATCTCGCGCAAGGTTGATGTTGATGGCGCCTATGTTTCAGGCGGCATTCCCGCCGACATAGAAGTGCAGCTGAAGATCACAGAAGACACAAGGCTTGGCGAGCCAGGCAGTGACAATCAGCTGGATAAGGCCCTCGCAATCGTCAAGGAAAAGATGGGGCAGTCGGCAGGCCGTTGACAATCCCTTTGGTATCTTGAGTTCACCTATGTCAACAAAGGCTGCCGAGGCCAAACAGATTCCAGCCGTCCAAAATCACTTGGGCGGCTGTCGTTGGGAGGGTGTGGAAGTCATGCCCTACAAAGAGGACGGCACCCACTTTAAAAGCATCTCCCGCCAGATTCTTTACCCGGGGGGGCATGATCTCCCCGTTGAACTTCGTGCGTTTCAGATGCAGGCTGGCGGATATTCCACTTTAGAAAGGCATCATCACGCGCATCTGGTCATGATTGTCGAGGGCCACGGCCACGTCATGGTCGGCGGCAGAATTCAGGAAATAGGAATGTTGGATGTTGTTCATGTGCCTCCTATGACATGGCACCAGTTCAAAGCCGACCAAGGTGAGCCAATGACCTTTGCCTGTGTGGTGAATGTCGAACGAGACCGACCTCAGCGTCCCACTGAGGCTGACCTTGCCGAACTATGCCAAGATCCCGCCGTAAAGGATTACATTCGGTACTAAATGAGCGACCCGCGCAACTTTGGCTTCGAAACTCGGATGCTGCACGCAGGCCACATCCCGGACCCCTACACTGGCTCACGAGCTGTTCCCATCTACCAGACAACCAGCTACGTCTTTAACGACACAGATGAAGCCGCCCACCTCTTTGAGCTAAAGCAGTACGGCAACATCTACAGCCGAATCAGCAACCCAACTACAGCGGTTTTTGAAGAGCGAATGGCCTCCCTTGAAAACGGGACAGGGTCTGTGGCTGCCGCCAGCGGAATGGCTGCCATCTTCGGAGTCTTTATGACTCTGCTCAGATCCGGCGATGAGATTTTATCTTCCAATCAGCTCTATGGCGGCAGCTTAACCCTGCTGGCTCACACCATGCCCAAGCTGGGCATCAACACAAAGTTTGTCAGCCCAGACAAGGTTGAAGACTGGGAAGCTGCGGCTGGCCCAAACACAAAGGCATTCTTTGTCGAAACTGTTGGCAACCCCTCCGGCGCAATTCCTGACCTTGAGGGCCTTGGACGCCTGGCCAAGAGTCTAGGCATCCCACTCATCATCGATTCAACATTTGCCACGCCTTATCTCTGCCGCCCGATTGAGTGGGGAGCCACGCTTGTTATTCATTCGGCAACGAAGTTCATTGGAGGCCACGGAAACTCAATCGGCGGCGTGGTAGTTGATTCGGGAGATTTTGATTTTTCAAATTATCCAAATCTGGCAAGCCCCTCACCCGCCTATCACGGCATGAAGTTTTACGACACCTTTGGCCATTACGGCTTTTTGGTAAAGCTGAGGGCAGAAACTGTTCGTGATACTGGTGCCTGCATTTCGCCCATGAACTCTTTTCTTCTGCTTCAGGGCTTGGAGACCCTATCTGTGCGAATGGACCGCCACGTGCAGAACGCTCTGGCTATCGCAAAGTTTTTAGAAACACATCCTCAGGTTGGCCGAGTCCATTACGCTGGACTGGAAAGCCATCCCCACCATGCAAGAGCCAAAAAGTACCTTCCTAAAGGGCCAGGCGCTGTCCTTGCCTTTGAAATCAATTCAGGTTCTGGCAGCCAAAGACAGGCAGGCAAAACCTTTATCGAATCGCTGCAGCTCTTTTCACACCTGGCAAACGTCGGCGATGCTCGAAGCCTCGTCATTCACCCCGCCTCAACCACACACCAGCAGAACAGCGATGAAGAACTGAAGGCAGGCGGAATTACGGCGGGAACAGTCCGTCTCTCGGTGGGACTGGAAACCACTGATGACCTGCTCTGGGATCTAGATCAGGCTCTCTCCGCAGCCGCTGGATAAACAGCGACCTCTGAGCCGACGGCAAGAAGAGCTGATTGAGGCTTCCCTTTTAACACTTCAGTGAACTCCCTGCCGTAAAGCAGCGGAATTTCGCCTTCAAAGGAACAAGCAGCACATCGCCAAACCTTCCATTGCGGATGAGTGACTTGATACTCAGAGGTATAGCCTCGGCTTCGTTTGGTGTAGCCCCAATAGTGTTCGGTAATAAACTCTTCCTCTGTCCCGGGCTGAGGCAGGGCAGCTGGCCCCTTTACCGTGGCTGACAGACGATAGTCCGCATCGCGCAGGTTCCAGGTGTACTCCAGGCTTCCGCCTGTGTGAGGGTCGATGTCTATTTTATGGCCCATCGGAGCGGAGAGGTAGGGTTCTTCATAAAAGCGTCTGGCGGCCCAGGCAATCATTACTTTGGGAACCAGTTCTCTTATAAAAACCACGCCCCGCCGCAGCTCGCCTTGGGGCGTTAATTTCTTGACATAGAATCTAAGGTTCACCTCTTCAAAGTTCAGATAACCCGGAATGGAAACCCCAAGAACCTTAGTCTCTTTGAACATAAAGCCCACAACACTTGCCAAAGTCTGCCCCTGCCAGACATCCAGCTCCAATCCCTCAGGCAGATAAGGCGTCAAAAGCTCGGGCGGACAGGGATAGTTGAGCATGAGAAGGTTTTCCCACCTTGCTGTCAAGAAAGGGCGCCCCAGGCTGCTCATAAGGCAACAATACCTGGGGGCCACATACTGACTGCTTCCAACAGCAGCTGGCTGAGATCAAGCCAAAATCTTCTTCAGCCACTCCTCAAGTGTCGTCAGAATACTAGGATTAAACTTCTTGCCTCCCACTCTCCATCGAGTCAAGGAATCTTTCTGCGAGGTTGTCTCGCTAAAGCCATGATCTGAGTTGACAAGCAGCTTAAACTCAGCAGTGCCGGGCCTAAGAGCATTGACACTGTTGACGATGAACTCATGGTCTTCGCGGCTGGAAAGAAAGTCGTTCTCTCCGTAGGTGACAAGCACTTTAGTCTCTGCCTTCTCCCATGCGGCCATAAGGTTTTTCTTTGCCAGCTGTTGAAAGAATGGGATTCCCACGCCAGAGTAAGTTTTGCCATCGGGATAACTGGCCCTGATGACGTTAGCCCACTGGGGATGCTTGGCAATCGCATCAGCGGGAGACATGCCTTCGTTATAGATCAGGTGAGCCAAAGCTGTCTGACCCCGCATATCCTGATCGACTTGACCTGGAGAACCTCCACCCAGAAGTGACTGCCGACGGACATTTTCTGCCATGTATTCGGTCCAGGTTTTTGAAAGTGTTCCGTTAACACTCAGCCCGGCAATCTTTTCTTCTGCGGCCAAAAGAGGGCCAAAGCAGCCGCCCATGCTGTGACCCCAAATGGCGATGCGCCCAGCATCAATCATGGGGAGGGTTTTAGCCATCCGAACCGCCTGAATATAGGCATCCAGCTCATCATCAAAAAGCAGATCGGAATAAGCAGGGCCTTCGCTGTCGCCCTGGCCTGGCTTGTCGATCCTTACCGTCGCAAAGCCAGATTTTGCCACGGGGCCAATGACATTGCCATAGGGAATCGCAGCAAAATCTCCATCTACCGAATAAGCGCCTATTCCGCCAATGAGAAACAGAGTCGGAAATGGCCCCCTGCCTTCTGGGTGGGTGATGATCATGCGGATTCGCTTATCTCTGCTCATCACTTGGTCGTAAACGACCTTAAACCCGTCTTCCTTCTGCCTGGGTTTTTCAGCCAAGGCTGTTTCTAAAGACAGCTTTTGGCCCCCTCTAAAAACCTCAAACTTAATCGGGCGGCCCGATGTCTGCTGAAGAATCAGAGCCCCTACTTCTCCAGGAGCAGCGATCTCTCTGCCAGCAGCTGACAATAGAATGTCCCCGACTTGAAGCTTGGCCAGATCAGCTGTCAGCCCCGGCACGACCCCAGCAATCTTTACGGCTGATGCCCTGCCTGCGGCCTTGGCCTCTTCGGCAGAGGCGGGCGCAAGCTGAGCCCCCAAGGCTCCTTTGCGAACTAAGGGTGTCCCACGCTCGACTTGAGCAATAGAGGCGGAGGCCACAGCCGCCAGAATAGTCAAGGCCAGACCAGACCTCAAAACGAGTTTCATCACGCTTCAGCTACCCTACCTTGTCCCGCCAGAGTTTCCTTATCTCTTTTAACAAGGACCAAAAAAGCCATCTCGACTGGTTTGCTGCGTCAACACCTGCCGCGCCCTTCAGCCTTCACGCTGCAGGCGTTTTCGGAAACTATCTTCTTGATTAGCGCTCCAATAGCCGCATCCCAGGTTAAAAAAGACCGAGGAGTAGGGGATTTCCGATGTGGTTTTTATAAAGAGCATGGTGTATAGCTTCCCCTGCTCCTCGAGAATCTGCAAAAGATCATCGTGCCAGACTTCCCTGCTCTCTTCGCAGTCTATTGTCTCGCAGACCTTTACCAGCAGCCCCTCTGCCCCTGCCTTATCACTCTCACTCAGTCTGGAAAACTCGGCATCAAAGATGACTTCGGGGTGAACATGAGGAGCTTCTTTCAGCTTCTGCCAGACATATTCCAAAACCTCAAGGTGCTCCTGTCCAGAAACAAGGGTTTTAATCCCCGGCGCCGTCTGTTGAGGAAATGCCGCATCGGCGACAATCACCCAGTTTCTGTGGCCAAGCCCAGGAAGAAGTTCATCAAAGTCCTCCTTCCAGTTCACCTCAACACTCCTGTGATATTGAAATTCTCGACCATTTTTATTGCCGCCCTCTTAGGGTGCAGTCAGCTTAGCATCTTTGACTTTTTCAAACCCTGTGCTGCCTCTAGCTCAATGTCAAGCTCAATCTCGGACATTACGATTCATCAGTTTCCTGATCCAAACCTAAACAGGCTTGAGCGTTCCACCTTATTCCCTGCCAGCCGCGTCGCCTAACCGGAGACCCTTGGGTCATCACGTCCCACTCGGCATAACTGATCTGAGCAAGCTGCTGAAGGCTGGGCCATTGTCGCGGCTTTAGGTCAGGATGGGCAGCCTCGGCCGCCCTTTCTGGCTGTGACGCCCGTGGCTGATTGAAGGGGCAGACTTCCTGGCAGATGTCACACCCAAATGTCCAGCCTTGCAGCCTCTCTGCGATGTGCGCCGGAACTGGCCCCTTGTTCTCGATAGTCCAGTAGCTGATGCAGCTGTTTGAATCTACCTGCCAGCGATTGTTCTTAAAAATAAGGGCTCCAGTCGGGCAGGATTCAATGCAGAGTCTACAAGTGCCGCAGCCCCCTTTTGCCGGCATATCTGGCTCTGCCTCCAAGGTCATAAGCAGAAACCCTAATAGAAACCAGCTGCCTTTTTGGCTGTGAATCAAGCAGGTATTTTTGCCGGGCCACCCCAGCCCCGCCCTTTGAGCCCACTCGCGTTCTAGCAGAGGAGCCGAATCGGCCACAGCACGAAACCTGGCTTCAGGAAAATCCGCGCTCAGTTCCTTTGCCAAGCGGGCAAGAGTTTTTCTAAACAGAGGATGGTAATCGCGTCCCTGAGCATAGCGGGCGATTTTCGCCTGGCCCTCACTGTGATCTAGACTGTGATTGTAGTTGAGCCCCAGGGCAAGCACAGATTTGGTGCCAGGCAGAACCGAATCGAGCGAACTCCTTAGTTCAAGCGAGCGAACAAGGTAATCCATCCCGGCATGGTGTCCTTCAGCGACCCAATCTGCATAGAATGACCAGGTTGCAGGTTCGCCAGCCAGGCAGACGCCAGCCAGTTCGAAGCCCATCTGGTGCGCCCTGCTTTTCAGGCGCTGCGAGAGGAGAGCTTCTGGTGAAGGTTCTGCCATTGCTCCATTGTAAGCTGATGCGGACGAACGCTTGCAGACAGGCCGCAGGATTCTATCATTTCCTGTGTGGCTCCCATGCTTCGCAGATTGTTTGATAGAGTTTTGCGGGGCTGAACAAATCCCTGCTTAATCATTTTCAGCAGGTCGTTATGGGGCCGGGCAGGTTTAGGAACGAACCTAAGAACGACACTGCTGACCTTAGGAGGGGGCAGAAAACACCCTGGAGGAGCGTCGCAGACATGAGTGATATCAAATACTCCCTGAAGCCATACGGAAAGGTAGCCTCGATTTGAATCTCCGGGCAGAGCCAAGATTTTGTGCCCCACCTCCCTCTGCATCATCAAAACACAGCCTGAAATCAAATGAGCAGAATCGGCGCACCTGCCAAGCAGAGGACCAGTTATCTGGTACGGAAGATTGCTGACGATTCCTCTGGGTTCTGGCAGGGCCATAAGAGCGCCTTCCCAATCGGCCTGCAGGGCATCAATTCGCTGAATATCTGCTGTCGGAGCCTGGGTCTGAGCAAAGGCGGCCATGCCCTCATCTAGTTCAAAGGCGATAACTTTAGCCTCTAAGCTAAGGGGCAGAGTCAGGACAGCCGGGCCAGGGCCAACTTCGAGGACTCCAGAAAAAGAAGAAGAGGCGGATAGAATCCGCCCAATGACTCTAGTAGAGATAAGAAAATGCTGGCCCAAGCTATGTCTTGGGCTGAGGCCAGCGGCTTTTAACTTCTTCGCGAGCGAGAGGGAAGGTCCTGTGTCACCAGCTTCGGAAACACGATGATCTTGATCTTGCGGCGACCCCATTGCATTGCTTCCTGCCGGCTATCAAGGCAGACATCCACCTTCATCCCTTTAATGGCTCCGCCAGTATCGGCTGCCACGGCCCACCCGTAGTTCTCAATGTAGAGAAGAGAGTTCATTGGAATAACTCTCGGGTCAACAGCAACCATGCCGTGTCGTGCCGGACGTCCTGTGGCGGTTTTAAATGATGGATTGCTTAAGCCAGCATCTGGATTATAGGCGGTCGAGTTAACAGTCAAGACCTTTCCTCCTTCCAGATTCCATCCGTTGAGTCTTCCGTAGACCTTTTGAGTGACCGACATTGGCCACAGCTCTTTACCAAAGCCAAGAGCTTTAAGCTGTTCTGAGCTAGTGCCTTCATTGATCGCTTGAGCAGCGGCAACAGCGGTACGGCCAGAACGGGTGAGCGATCGACTGGGAAGGGTAACGGAGCCAGGTCGGCCTTTGGCGCCAACTCCGATATAGATGACTGTGGGCTTTGATTCCGTTCGAGAAGTCTGGATCAGCTTTTCGCTGACAACTTTCCCGTCAACCTTGATCTGCTGAAAGGTCTTGGTCTCAAAGCCTGCTGCTCCCGGAGAAACCGTTTTGGTTTTTCCGACAGGCAGATCGGTTCGATTTTCGCGGCGTTCAGGAACAGGAAGAGGAGTGGTTTCCACCCTCTCAGTTACTTGGATCTCCTGTACTGGAATAATCTGCGCTTTCGCGCCTCTCACTCCCAGAGTTCCCAAGACAACCGCTGCTCCGCAGAGAAGGAACAATGCCCTGCTCTGCCGCATCCATGCGGACTGCATTGAAAGGAACTCTACCCTAGCATTCAAAAAAGGACTTTTTCAGAAAATCCTCTCTCAGGTTCAAATGTTGACGATGAGAAACGATTCGGACGACTTTAGCCTGGGAAGAAGGACCCTTTTTTCCACACACTGCAATTAAATATGTTTAAGTTTTTCAACAAAAGTTTTCTAAATAAAAAATTTGCCTAGAAAATCTAGCCACAGAGGGTGGTTCTGCTTAGTCTAGTTCAGCTTTCATGGCATTCCAACCAGGGAAACTCGGCAGGGAGTCCCTTCGCTTGTGGTCAAGATTCGCCTTCCATCCTGGCTGTAGGCAATGGCTTCACCCTGGGCCTCTGCAGCTGGCCTAAGGGTTCTCGGCTTTGATTTAAACCAGAGTGAGAAATCCTCTGTGAGAGTTGGGAACTCCAATGCCCCAGCATATGATCGAATAGCGACCCATTTGCCATCAGGGCTGATATCGCCTGCCGTCACCATTTTCGCCCCCAAACCAGCAAACGGAATGGTGATAGATCCCATTTTCTCTGCCGTGATGACTTTATTGCCCTTGGGCGATTTGACTCGATAGATAAGGGTTCCTTCCCCTCTATCTTTTGTTACAAGCCATATGTCTCCCGTCGATGGGTGGACCATTAAGGCTTCGCAGTCATGGGCGGCGTCTGGATACTGTATTGTCCAGGTGTCAAAGCGTTCCAGGGTTTTTGATTTCTCTTTCGCTTTGGGCTCTTTAACTCGGTAAACAATAACGCTTTTTCGGATTCTGGCGTTGTCGCCAATATCGCCAAGATAAATCCAGTTCTCACCCCTTACGCGGGCTGTCGCCATATCTTCCCAATCAAAGGCTTTAACTCCCTTAAGAAGAAACTCGCCCGTAACCTCGCCTTTTTCTGTGAAGCGAAAAAACCGTGCTTTGTCGCCGCTGTCGTTATGGGTGTACCAAACCCCTTTCTGGCTTGGGCTGGCTCCAAGACCAGAGCTCTCATTTATGGACTTATCCTTGATTTCGCAGATCAGGCTGGGCTGAGCAGCAAGGAGCAGGGCAAAAATGGCGGCAGTCACTCTTCTTCTGACGTTAGGGCTCGCAGCTTGGCTTCCATAGCGTGCAAAGCCGCAAGAGTCGGGGCCTTCAGGTCATCTGGCAGTTCGCCTTCAATAGATGAGTTCACTTTATCCAGCATGCGGCGCACCTGTTTTATCTTGGCTTCGCCCTGCTGGGTAAGAACCAGCGTTCTTGCTCTTTTGTCTTTTGGCAGAGCCTCTTGAGTAAGAAGGCCATTTTTAACCTGCTCTGCCACAGCTTCGCTGAGAGTTCCTGGCGAAACCCCTAACCGACTGGCTATCTCGGCCTGAGGAACCTGCCCTCTTGCTGCATGAGCCGCGGCAAGCAGCTGAAATGAGCTTAGCGTGAGCCCGGCATGAGCCAATACTGGGTCCAGCAGACGGCCCTGAAGGTCAGAGATAACCGCTATTCTCGCAAGCAGTCCGCCATCTTTTGCCATGAAAGAAGGCTACCCGAGGGGCCTAAGCTTTTATGTCAAAGGAGCTCTGCATCAGTTCTGAACTCGTTTCGTGAACTGCTGATTTTACAGATTCCTTTGCCTTTTCAGCCGCCCTCAAACTTTCTCTCGCCTGAGGCGTAGCCGGAGGCTTTTCAATGCGATCTAAAGTCGCCTGAACCTGCGATTCCATTCTTTTCAATTGAGCCAGAGCGCTGGCCATCGTCCTTGAAGCTGCATTTATCATGGCGTCACCTCTTCCCGCCGCCCGAGGTGATCATTCCTTAGCGGCTGGCATTATTCCCCAGCATTGTCAGGGGGACAAATGCTTAAACCAGCATTACTGCCGTGAACTTCCTGAGATGCCTGCCCTTAATGATTAAGCTGCCCCGTAACTGGGCACAAACCTGCTATGACCTTCACCTTAATCTAGCCATTATTAACCCAGTGGCAGGGCGATTTGAGCAAGGCTCCATGTTGCTGGGCTGAGATAGCTGAGTCCAGCCGGTGCATCGGTGGGCCATTGTGGATTGAGGCCTGCACCTCGGCTGCCCCATGCGAAGCCGCTTAACCCGCCGAAAGAAGGAATAACAGACCAGTAGGATCCTACAGCGCTGAACGCACTGCTGAAGTCTTCCAGGATTCCTTCAAGGCTGTAGGGGCAGAAAAGCATGTTATCAGCCTGAGTCACGACAAATCCGCCTTCGGTCAGACGATCATTTAAGTCACGGTAAAAATCCAAAGTGAAAATCCTTTCGCTCAGGCTTTCATCTTCCTCCTCA
Source organism: uncultured Fimbriimonadaceae bacterium (assembly GCA_964607175.1). Lineage (GTDB taxonomy): Bacteria > Armatimonadota > Fimbriimonadia > Fimbriimonadales > Fimbriimonadaceae > JAKRSE01. Next base: position 233,445 of record CAZSIM010000002.1, on the reverse strand, counting down.
TAAACATCCGTAACATCGGTGATGATAAGGTCAAACTGTCCTTCCAGCTTCTTGATCTCCTGAAAGGCATCCCCCACTATCAGCTTGACTCGGGGGTCTTCAAAGGCTCCATTGCTTAGGCCAGGCAGATGTTCGCGGCACTGATCGACAACTTCCTTGTCGATTTCCAGCATGTAGATCTCTTCAAGGGTTTTTGACCGACAAAGCTCCCTCAACACGCCGCCATCGCCCCCGCCAATAACCAGGGCACGCTTGGGCTGGTTAATGCTGAGCAGAGGAATGAGAACCAAGGCTTCGTGGTAGGCGCGCTCATCAACCTCGGCAAGCTGCACATGCCTGTCCAGCAGAAGCATCCTGCCAAGGCAGGGGGTCTCGACAATTTCGATTCTCTGGTAGGGACTCTGCACATCGCAGAGAGTGCCAGTGATCTCAGTCACCATGCGCAGCTTATCGCTTCGGATGGGATAGTCGAGAGTCTGGAGGTTCATAACCACCATTGCACCTCATCTTCTTCATGAAAAATCATGACTGCCCACAATAGACAGCTCCTGCCCCTTTCACCTGAAGGTGCTTATAAGGAACAATGGAGCCCATGGATTGGCTCGGGCAGGAACTCAAAGAAGAGGAAGCCAAGCTTTTGACAAGAAGGCAGCTCTTTGGCAGGACAGGCTACGGTATCGGGGTTCTGGCTTTGGCGCAGATGCTGGGGACTTCTGCTTTCGCTTCCAGCAAAACTTCACAAGGAGCTCAAGCACAGAATCCCCTTGCCCCACGCCCCCCTCACTTTACGCCAAAAGCCAAGCGGGTCATCTTTCTCTTCATGGCAGGAGCTCCATCGCAGCTCGATCTTTTTGACCCCAAGCCAGTTCTCAGCAAAAACCACATGAAGCCCATCCCCAAAGAGTTTTTGGGTGACGACAAATTTCCGTTCATGGAAGGCGTGCCAAACCTATTAGGTTCACCCTACAAGTTTGCCCAACACGGAGATTCTGGCGCCTGGATCAGCGAGCTTCTTCCCCACACCGCATCGATTGCAGACGATATAGCCATCGTCAAATCAATGCACACAGATCAGCTGAACCACGCCCCAGCTCAGATTTTCATGAACACAGGGTTCCAGCTGCCTGGCCGCCCAAGCATGGGATCATGGCTGAGCTACGGACTAGGCAGCGAAGCCGAAACCCTGCCTGGATTTGTCGTGCTGCTTTCTGGCCAAAACAACCCCGATGGAGGCAAGTGCATGTGGAGCAGCGGCTTCCTCCCCTCCATCTATCAGGGGGTTGAGTTCCGCAGCTCGGGTGATCCTGTCATGTATGTCAGCAACCCAGACGGAATCCCCGATGCGATGAGAAGGCGCGCTCTGGACACACTTAAAGAGCTGAACCAGCAGAATTTTGAAATGGTTGGCGATCCTGAAATTGCAGCGAGAATCAACTCGTTCGAACTCGCCTATCGCATGCAGTCCTCAGTTCCCGAGCTTGTTGATCTGAAGCTGGAAAGCCAGGAAACTCTAGACCTTTACGGTGCAAAACCAGGACAGCCAAGCTTTGCCAACAACTGCATTTTGGCTAGACGCATGCTGGAACGAGGAAGCCGCTTTATTCAGCTTTACCACCGAGGCTGGGATTCACATGGAACTGGCACAGGCGATGACCTGATGCACGCGCTGCCTGCCAGGTGCAGAGAAGTCGACCAAGCCTCTGCCGCGCTTGTAAAAGACCTAAAGCAGAGAGGAATGCTGGATGACACACTTGTTGTGTGGGGAGGTGAGTTTGGCCGTACTCCCATGAACGAAGCCAGGCATGGGTCGAGTTATCTGGGCCGCGATCACCACGGCAAAGCCTTTACTATCTGGATGGCAGGAGGCGGCATCAAGCCTGGAATCACCGTGGGGGCCACCGATGACCTTGGCTACCATGTTGTAGAAGACAAAATTTCTGTCCATGACTTCCACGCCACCCTGCTGCACCTAATGGGGCTGGACCACACAAAGCTTACTTACCGGTCGCAGGGTCGAGACTTTAGGCTGACCGACGTCTTTGGAGAAATCCAGGAGAAGCTGCTGAAATGAAGGCCATGCTTTTTTGTGCCTCACTGCTCGTCCTCCTGGCTGCTCTAGCCATTGGCGACCCTCAGGCCCCTGTCTCTGTCCTCCCCAAAGATGGCGGCATTTCATTTTCTAAACAGATTGCTCCCGTCCTCAAAGCAAGCTGTCTCGGCTGCCATGGCGAAAAGTCTCTCATGGATCTATCCACCCCGGAAGGTTTGAAGAAGTACATCGTCGCCAAAGACCCCGCGAAAAGCAGGCTGATTCACGCTCTTAACGGCACTAATGGTGTCAAACGGATGCCCATGGGAGCCAAGCCCTTGGAAAATGATGTCATCCGTTTGTTTGAACGATGGATTTCAGAGGGAGCCAGATTCTCTGATCCTGTCGATTTCGCCCTTGATATTGCCCCAATCATCCGGGCCTCCTGCTTAAGCTGTCACGCCGATTCTCCAAGCGCAGGCCTTGACCTAAGGGACCAAAAACAGATCGCCAAAGTGCTTGCACCTGGCAGTCCCTCAAAGAGCACCCTCCTGACCCGGGTTAAGGGCGAGGGCGGCATGGAGCGGATGCCTAAAGGCTTCCCTGCTCTGCCAGATTCACAAGTTGAACTCATTGAACGCTGGATAGCAGAGGGGGCGAGCTTTGCCTCAACTGGCCGCGCCAAAGAAACGCACTGGGCTTACCTGCCCCTTTCCACGCCAAACCCTCCATCGAAGGGGCACCCGATTGATGCCTTCGTCGCTGCCAGGCTGGAAAAAGAAGACCTCATTTTCAGTCCAAAAGCCGAGCCCGCCGCAAGGCTGCGCAGGGTTTTTCTGGATATCATCGGGCTGCCGCCCACTCCGGCGGAAGTTCAGGCATTTCTAAAGAATCCTTCCGATGCTGCCTATCTTGATGTGGTTGATAATCTGCTGAAAAACCCCCAGTACGGAGTTCGACAGGCTCGCCCCTGGCTTGACCTTGCCAGGTACGCCGACTCGAATGGGTTTGAAAAAGACAACTCACGCAGCATCTGGCCCTACCGTGACTGGGTGATTGAAGCCTTCAACAAAAACATGCCTTTCGATCAGTTTACGATCGAGCAGCTGGCTGGCGATCTGATTCCAAATGCCACACGAGACCAGATTGTAGCCACAGGCTTCAACCGCAACACAATGCAGAATCTTGAAGGAGGGGTTGATGACGGCGAGGCTCAGTACGCGATTATCTCTGATCGAGTCAACACCACTGCTTCTGTTTGGATGGGCTCTACACTAGCCTGTGCTAGGTGCCATGACCACAAGTTTGATGAGATCAGCCACAAGGATTATTTTTCCTTCTATGCCTTTTTCAACAAGCCCAATGTACGGCTTTTAGGAAGTCCTCCTTTTGAGACTGACCTATGGGAGAACGAGCTGTGGCTCTATGGCCCGGGACAGGAAGAAGAGCTGAACAGACTAAGGGCAGCACGATCCTCCACCAAAGACGCCATGGAACAGAAGAAGCTGGACACCCAGATCCGCCTTCTGACTGAACGGATTCCGAAAACCAGGGTCATGGGAGATGACCCCAAAATCGACATCCCTAAAACCTTTGTCAAGGCAAGAGGAGAATATCGTGCTGACGCAGAACCTGTGACTCCCCGGACGCCAGATGTCTTCGGTCCAATGCCAGAGAATCTGCCAAAAAACCGCCTTGGCTTGGCAAAATGGCTGGTATCTGATAAGAACCCCATGGCCGCAAGGGTGCATGTCAACCGAGTATGGGAGCAGTATTTTGGCCGTGGCCTGGTGGAAACACTTGATGACTTTGGAGTTCGCAGCGCTGCCCCCAGCCATCCCGAACTGCTGGAATGGCTGGCCAGTGAGTTTGTCAAGAGCGGTTGGGATCAAAAATGGCTGCACCGCACCATCGTTACTTCACAAACCTATCAGCAGAGCTCAAAAATCAGCGAAGAGCTGCTTGAGCGCGATCCCAACAATGAGCTGATGGCCCGCGGTCCAAGATTCCGTATGGAGGCAGAAATGATCAGGGACTCGCTGCTTCACGCCTCTGGACTCCTTTCAACAAAAATCGGCGGCCCCAGTGTGATGCCTTATCAGCCTGAGGGCACCTGGAACTCTCCCTATTCTGGAGAGTATTGGCGGATAAGCAGCGGAGAGGACCGCTACCGCCGGGGAATCTTCACCTATGCCAAGCGAACGGCACCCTACCCCAGCTTTATGACCTTTGATGGAGGCAGCCGGGAGGAGTGTCTGCCCCGCCGGCTGAGAACCAATACTCCGCTGCAGGCACTTGTCTTGATGAACGACCCGGTCTACATCGAATCGGCAAAAGTCTTGGCAGCCAAGCTTCAAAAACTTGGAGGATCAGACGACCACCGTTTATCAATGGCAAGCCTATGGATCCTTTCCCGTCCTATGAAGGACCAGGAGAAATCGGCGCTTAAAAAGCTGCTGCAGGACCAGGTGAAGCTTTATGCAGGCAGGCCAGAAGAGGCTGGGAAGCTGGGCTTGGATGTGGAAGGCGCTGCCTGGCTGATGGTTGTGAATGTGCTGATGAGCACTGACGAGGCGATCACAAAAGGATGACAGGCAGAGATTCCGCCCTTTGCAGCTGCAGTTAATGATTCAAAGACACCTTTTTTTAGGTCAGCCGTGCAGGATTAAGGCCTGGCAGCGTAGGATCAAATGCGAGCCATGACTCCCAACAGCTTGATTATTTCTGCTGCTACGATTGCGCTTTTGGGCTGCCAAGCGGCCGAAGCGCCCCTAGCTGGCGAACCCAACAGCGTCACTTCTGAAGCCGCCCAGGCAAAGGTTCAAATGACCGATGTCACCACACTGGAAACAGGATGGAAGATGACCCAGGTCGCAGGAGGCATTCGACGTCCCTGGGGAATGTGCTGGCTGCCCGATGGCAGAATTCTTGTCACCCAAAAAGAAGGTGGTCTGGCGATTGTTAAGGGGAGCAGCTTCACTTCCATCCCGATCGAAGGGGGTCCTGAAGTCAATGCAGGAGGCCAGGGCGGGGTAATGGATATTGCCCTTCACCCTGACTATGCCAAGAACAAGCTGGTCTACATCACCCTTTCTACTGGTTCAAACAACGCCAATAAAACGGTTATGATTCGAGGCACCTTTGACGAATCGAAGATCGGCAGCGTTGAAGTGCTTTATGCCAACCCACAGACAAAGGGAGGAGGACTGCACTATGGTTCTCGAATCGTTTTCACCAAAGAAAAGACCATCTTTTTGACCATCGGCGAGGGCAACGGCATGCGCCAGTTCAGTCAGGATAAAAAAAGCCACTTCGGCAAGGTTCTGCACCTGACTGATACAGGCAAGCCAGCCAAAGGCAACCCTTACGAAACTGACCCAAGCTTCTCGCCGGAGGTTTGGAGCTATGGGCACAGAAACGCTCAAGGATTGGCCATGGATTACGCCTCAGGCCGGCTTTACCTAAACGAGCATGGCGCCCGAATGGGAGACGAAATTAACCTGGTTAAAAAGGCTGCCAATTATGGCTGGCCTCTGGCAACATTCAGCATCGAATACTCTGGACAGCCCATAACTGACAAAACTTCTCTGCCCGGCATGGAAGACCCGATTGTTGTCTGGAATCCCAATCCAGCTCCATCTGGTCTTGCCTTCTACACAGGCAGCGTTTTTCCTAAATGGAAGGGCGATCTTTTCTCAGGCGGCTTGGCCGGTTCGGATATTCGACGCATTGATCTGGACGCCAGCGGCAAAGTGCTGGGACAGACAAAATTCCAGATCGGCACAAGAGTCAGAGATGTGAGGCAGGGGCCAGACGGCTATATTTACTTCTTGACAGACGAAGGCAATGGCCGCTTGATGAAAATCGAGCCAGCGTAGCCTGCACAAAAACAAAAGTCCCCGGGCTGACCATTTGGTCAGCCCGGGGCTTTACTGTTTTATGCCTTGGCATTTTTTGCCCCTACTGCTACACTTGGCGCATGATCGAAACCCAGATTGTCGAAGTAGATCCCTGCTTCTGTCTCTACCTTTCCGGGTCATGCAGACATGAAGATTTAGGAGACTGTGTTTCTGGCCTTTACGAGAGGCTGATTGAAGCCGAACCAGAAGCGGAACTCATAGAAGCCCCGAGGGTCTATTACACTTCATTCACCGAGGAAGGAGTCACTATTGAAGCCGCCTTTCCGGTAGACCCTGCATCTGTATCGGGTCAGGCTGCATCTAAAACCTATCCAGGAGGCCAGGTGCTGATGGGGATTCATAACGGTTCTTATGCCAGCCTTCATGAAAGCTGGGGCTACATGTGGAAAGCGCTTGGAGCCCTTAACGCCAAGCAGAATGGAAACTGCTGGGACAGCTATGTGACTGATCCCAGCGAAGAACCTGATCCTTCAATGTGGGTGACCGAGCTTTGTATTCCTATTGAGCTGACTTAACCGGCCTCTGCTTTCTGGGCTTCGCTGTTTTCAACGGCGGAGCCTCTTCATCTGGTGCAGTCGTCATCTCAAGGGCGTCATTGGGGTGGGGTCCCCTTGGCTGCCGCCTTTCCTTTGGCACTTCAATCTTCTGAACCCCTGTGAGGTAAACCGATGTGGGGCTTTCTCTCGTGATAAAGTCATCATAAGCGCCTTCGTTGACTATTTGGCCTCCGTGTTCGCCTGCCCCCGGACCAAGGTCTATCAGCCAGTCAGCAGCTTTCATCGTGTCTTCATCATGTTCAACAACAAGCACGGTGTTGCCTAAATCTCTCAGTCTGATAAGAGTCTTTATCAGCCTGTCATTGTCTCTTTGATGCAGCCCGATTGAAGGTTCATCCAAAACATAAAGACACCCCATCAAGCCGCTGCCAATTTGAGTTGCAAGACGAATTCTTTGGGCCTCGCCGCCAGCCAAAGTGCTGGCTGTACGATCCAGGGTCAGATAGCTCAGGCCAACATCGTTCAGGAACCTCAGCCTTTCGATGATCTCCTTTACGGCTTTTTCGGCAATGGCCTTCTGCCTGGTGTTGAGCTTCTCAGAAAGGTGCTGAAAAAACTCCAGAGCGCCGGAAACGCTCATGCAGCTGACTTCAGCAACATTCTTTCCCCCTACCTTAACGCAAAGGGTCTCTGGCTTCAGCCTCTGACCTTGGCAGGCAGGGCAGGGCTTTGTCGTCATGTACTGTTCCAGATCCTGCTTTACCCACTCGCTTTCTGTGCCGTCGTATTTGCGCCGCAGAACTGAGATAACGCCATCCCATTTGTGCTTAAAAACTCTTTCTGTTTTGGCGTATTTCATGCGGACTTCAACTGGCTGCTCAAGCCCAAGCCATACTGGCGCCATCTGTTCTGGCGTCAGCTTCGAGGGAGGCAGAGAGGCATCAAATCCGGCGGCGCGTCCTACTCCATCCAAAACATCAGGCCACCACTCTTTGCTCTCGCCCGACTTGTAAACAAAGGGTTGAATCGCGCCATCTCTCAGCGGCAAGTGGGGGTTGAGAATAATCAGTTCAGGATCAAACTCTGTTTTGGTGCCTAAGCCAGTACATTCTGGGCAGGCCCCGAAAGGAGAGTTGAATGAAAACATTCGCGGCTCCAGTTCTGGCATTGAAAAGTTGTGCTCTACGTTGGTGTAGTGCTCGCTGAAAATCACATCCTTCCATTCAGCGTCTTTCGATTCTGCCGTCACATGCAGCGCAATCGAATCCAAACCCACTCCGTTCGGCAGCTGAAAGGAGACAACAATAATCCCTTTCCCAAGCTTTAAGGATGTTTCGACAGAATCGGAAAGCCGCCGCTCCAGCCCCTCTTTCATCACCAAGCGGTCAACGACAACTTCAATCGTGTGCTGCTTGTAGCGATCCATGGGGATGTCATCCCCTATCTCATACATTGTCCCATCGACCCTGGCCCGAGCGTAGCCCTGAGCTTCAGCCTCCTTCAGCTCTTTTTTGTACTCGCCTTTGCGCCCACGGACAATAGGGCCAAGAATGTGCATCCTCGTCCCTTCTGGCAGAGACATGATTGATTCAACAATCTGATCAACCGACTGCCGCTCCAGAGGAATATCTGTGCCTGGAACATAGGGTATTCCCGCCCTGGCGTAAAGAACCCTAAGGTAGTCATAGATTTCTGTGACCGTGCCGACCGTGGATCGCGGGTTGCGGCTGGCGCTCTTTTGGTCGATGGACACAGCAGGAGAAAGCCCCTCAATGTGGTCAACATCGGGCTTATCCATCTGCCCCAAAAACTGGCGGGCGTAGGCGCTTAAGCTCTCAACGTAGCGGCGGCGTCCCTCGGCATAGATCGTGTCGAAAGCGAGGGAGGATTTTCCGCTTCCGCTAAGCCCGGTGATAACCACCAGCTTGTCACGCGGAATCTCTACCGTGATGTTCTTGAGGTTGTTTTCCCTCGCCCCCACCACCACGATCTTGTCAAGAGACATTATCGAAAGGATACCCCCAGCAGACCCGTCAGATGTCTACTGTTTTAGGCACGCTCTCCCCACTCCTACACAAGGTTTTTTCAGTGAGAAAATCAGCTGTTTCTGTTCGGCACAGGTTTTTGCTGCAGGTTGGCGATCAGGTCATCTTTTTCATAGACTGCCACCTCGCCAGTGCCAACATAGTGCTCCAGGTCATCAGAAAGACCTGCATAGTCGGGGCTGGACCAAGTCCCCAAGGGGCCAACTTTATCCAGTTCAACAAGGGTCAGACGAAAGCCAGCATCTTTGCTGCATCCTTCCATTCCCTTCAATCCACTTTCAACAAGATCGTGGACTGATGTGAAGACGCCAGCCACTGAAGAAATGCCTTCTGAGTCAAGCTGCTCGGTCACCCAATAAACTTTTCGAAACCTCTTTGTTTCCATCATGATGTTTTGAGAACTTACCCGGCTTGCCCACCCGCGCAGCTCGGTCCCAGACCACTTGCCTGGGTAAACACTAACTTATGCTTCGCTCCAGCTTCGTTTTGCTGACCAAGCCCCAGGATAATTGACATTTATTTCCGTGACCCACTCTCTAGTAAAGGTATCAGGCGCTTCAACCGATAAACCAGATGAGCCTCTATGCAGGATAGCCAAAACCCAGACCTAGCTTCCGAAGCCGTTCATCAGCTAGTTGTTTTTCACTTAGGAGCAGAAGCCTACGGAATTGACATTTTCCGGGTCAATGAGATTATCCGGCTAAAGGAGATCACCCCTGTCCCTGGCACAGCTTCTTACATAAAGGGGCTCATAAACCTTCGTGGCAAGACAATCCCGGTGATGGATATGAGGCTTAGGCTGGGGATGGAATCTACAGAAGAAACTGACGCGACACGAATTGTTGTCGTCAGCCTTGATGGAGACAGCATCGGAATGATTGTCGATGCCGTCACAGAGGTTCTCAACCTACCTGAAAGCAGCCTCCAGACCCCTCCCCAATCTATCAGCGAAAGTGGCGCTGAGTTTATTTGGAGCCTGGCCCAAACAAACGGCAGAATCCTGGCACTTCTTAACCTCGATCACGCTCTGGCCGCATAGCCAGAACCATAGTGCAGTTTCTAAGGCAGGCAGACATGAGCCAGAACCAAGATATGAACCAGTACCTCGACCTCTTTCTTCAAGAGGCCGATGAGCAGCTGGAGATCCTTGAACAGGAAACGCTGAAACTGGAATCAGACCCCAACGACGAAAGACTCCAGACCATTTTCAGGGCGGCTCACACTCTTAAGGGCAGCAGCAGAGCCATGGGCTTCAGCCACTTTGCCGAGCTCACCCATGAGATGGAAAACGTGCTGGACCTTTTAAGGTCTGGCCAGCTTTCAGTGACAATCGATTCGGCTGACTGCCTTTTATCCTGTATCGACACCCTCGCTCACATGAAAGGCTCTATAAGTGAAGGGCTGGGAGATAAGCAGGTAGAAACTCAGTCCCTCATCGAAGAACTGAAAAGGCTGCAGTCAGGCTTAGGCGAAACGGCAAGGACTCCAGTCCTTTCCGTCACCAGATGCGGCAGCACCTCAACTGGCATAGATCCAGAACTCTGGCCCGCGCTTGAACTGGCAGCAGCCGAATCTCCTATTCATCACGCCAAGATCCAGCTATCAGCTGACTGCGCCATGAAGTTTGTCCGCGTCTTTATGGCAGTAAACGTGGCGCAGCAGATGGGTGAACTTTTAGCCACTTATCCTCTGCAGGAAGATCTGGAAGAAGAACGATTTGACCGCGATTTTGAGCTTGTTTTCAACTCCACTCTTACCACCGAAGAGGCCGCAAAACTCTTTAGGGAGATATCGGAGATTTCGGATGTTGAAGTCAGCCCATGGCAGACCCCCGAAGCTGTTGAACATGAAGAGGCCCCTGAAGAAGAAGGCCCCCTTCTTGAGTTGAAGGTCAACGACATCCCTGCAGCAGTTCCAGGCAGATCCGCCACAGAATCTCAACAGAAAAAGTCTGAAACAGGACAGACTATTAGAGTCGATGTCGCCCGGCTAGATGACCTGATGAATCTAGTTGGAGAACTGGTCATCGATAAAACAAGACTGTCACAGGCTGCTGCAGAACTATCTGCCGCCGCAGGCCACCACTCGGTCGAGGCACTAAACGAAACAGTCAGCCATATAGGCCGCATCACCACCGCCCTTCAGGACCAGATCATGAAGGCGAGAATGCTGCCGATCGAAGTGGTCTTCAACCGCCTTCCCCGCGCTGTTCGCGACCTGGCCCATAAACTGGATAAAGATATAGACCTGGTGCTAAAAGGAGGCAGTACTGAACTTGATCGTAGTGTCATTGAAGTCATAGGGGACCCCCTTCTGCACATTATCAGGAACTCGATTGATCACGGAGTCGAACGTCCAGAACAGCGAGAGGCTGAAGGAAAGCCAAGAAAAGGCACCGTGACTGTAACGGCCTCTCACCAGGAAAACCATATTATCATTGAGATCCGAGATGACGGCAGAGGCATTGATCCGGGCAGGCTTAAAGTCAAAGCGGTTGAAACAGGCCGCCTCAATCAAGATCAGGCCGATAAGCTGACCGACCGAGAGGCTTTGAACCTCATCTATAGCAGCGGCTTTAGCACAGCAAAAGAAATCAGTGAAGTTTCTGGCCGCGGCGTTGGAATGGATATCGTCAGGGCAAACCTTCAGAAACTTGGAGGCATGATCGACATTGAGTCAAAAGTTGGCGAAGGAAGCATTTTTACTCTTCGGCTGCCCCTGACCCTAGCAATCATTCGTGGGCTCTTGGTCCGGGAAAGTGGAAATGTTTTTGTACTGCCCTTGGGCAGTGTTGTTGAAACTCTCTTTTTCAAAGAAGATGAAGTGCAGTCAATCAACCAGAAAGAGGTCATTCTCCTACGAGGTGTGACCACACCTTTGGTACGGCTTCCTCATCTTTTTGAAAGCGAGGCAGAAGCAGGCTCAAGTCCTGGCTACGTGGTTATCGTAGGCCTTGCAGAAAGCAGGGTGGGACTGGTGGTCCAAGACCTGATTGGGGAACAAGAAGTAGTTATTAAGTCGCTTAGTGGGTTCGTCGGCGAGCTGAAAGGAATCAGCGGAGCAACGATCTTGGGTGACGGCAGAGTGGCGTTGATTGTAGACGTCTCTTCAGCTTTGGCTGCGTAATGCCGATAGTACAAGGTAAGGAAGACAGAATCATGGAGGAATCATGGCGTTAAGATCTGAGAGTTTTCTTCTCAGACGATACATAGAGAAGGCGATGGTGGACCTTCCGGCAATGCCGGCGGTCATTATGGAGGTCATTCGTGCGACGGATCGCGAAGGGGTGACCACACACGATATTGAAGTGCTTCTCAGTCAAGATCCCGCCCTGGCAACCAAAGTGCTAAAGGTTGTAAATTCTGCCTACTTCGGTCTTCCCAGGCAGATCACAAACATTTCACACGCCGTTGCTATTCTCGGATTCCAGCAGGTTCGCAATCTGGCCATGAGCTTGGGTGTTCTAAATGCGCTTGGTTCCAGCAACCCGCGCATTCAAGAAGTCCAGACCTTGTTCTGGCAGCACAGCTTTGCCTCTGGCACCTGCGCCGAGCTCATTGCCCGACGCAAAGGCTTGTCCAGACAGGAAACAGAAGTTGCCTACATCGGCGGACTGCTGCACGATATTGGCAGGCTCTTCCTCATGACCCTTTTTAACCTGCCTTACCAGCAGGTGATGAAAGAATCGCTAAACCGCCACCTTCCCTTAAGGCTGGTTGAGCAGAAGGTTCTTGGCGCAAGCCACGCTGAACTTGGCGCAGAACTGGCCGAACGATGGAACTTTCCTCCTGAGCTGATCGCAATGATCCGTGCTCATGATGGAGATTTTAGTGCCGGCGAGCCGGTGCAGGAATACATCGCCCATATCTCGGACATCCTTTCCGACTCAATTTCTGATCAGGCCTTTGTCGGCTTGAAAACTCCCATTCTATCGAGAGCAGCCGATTGGGCTGGCTTTTCGACTGACGACTACGAGGAAATTAAGCAGAAGATGACTGCTTCGGTCGAGCAGGCAAAGAATATGCTCGGCATTTTGTAGGAGAACAGCTATGAGCCAAGGCATCACCTTTTCCGGACTAAGTTCTGGTCTCGACATCAACGGGATTGTCACCCAGTTGATGAACCTGGAAAAGATTCCGATTCAGCGAATTCAAAGACAGCAGGCGCTTTTGACACAAGATCAAAGCGTCTATAGCGGCTTTCGCAGCAGAATCACCTCCTTTACTTCTGCCCTCAGCGGATTAAACCAGGCCTCAGCCTTCAATCCCTTAACAGCAGCCTCCAGCAGTTCAGAGACTGCCACAATCTCAGCTTCTTCTGCGGCCGTCGAAGGAACTTACGAACTAAAAGTCTTTAAGCTTGCTCAGGCACACAAGATCTCAAGCACCGCCCAAGCCAGCACATCTGACCCCATGGCGCAGACAGGGGTGTTTAAAATCAACGGCAAGGAAATTACAGTCGAAGCTGCAGACAGCCTCGCTGCTATTGCCGGAAAGATCAATGGAGCTGATTCTGGCGTGACAGCCAGCCTTATCAATGGCGGAGCCGGAAAGGCATACTTAACCCTTACCGCCAAATCATCTGGCGCGGGCAGCGAGATTGCGCTGGAAGACGTAAGCGGCACTGCCCTTGCTGCATTAGGCGGAATAAGCACAGAGATTCTTAGCGCACAAGATGCTGAGTTTGAGATCGACGGATTAAGCCTCACTTCATCGAAAAACGAAATCACCGACGTTATTCCCGGCTCGACTTTGACACTTAAAAAGGCGAACCTCGATGGATCACAAAAAACGACCCTGACTGTTGCCAAGGATTCCGAAGCCTTAAAGTCAAAACTCAGGGAGTTTAGAGACTCTTTCAACTCGGTTATCGATTACATTCGCCAGAACAGTTCATTCAACAGTGAAACCTACTCATCTGGCCCCCTCTTTGGCAATACAACTGCCGCTCAGGTTGAAACATCCATGAACGATGTTCTGCTGCGTTCGGTTGGAGGAGGAGTTGTCAAGAACCTGACTCAGCTTGGATTCAGCCTTGATGAAGATGGAAAGGTGACTTTTGATGAATCTGCTTTTTCCAAGGTGCTTGCAGACAACCCCGATGCTGTAGCCAAAGTCATGGCTGCCTCTGGAACTGGTTCAAATTCGTCCATTCGCTACGTCACAAGCTCCACCAAAACCAAGGCTGGCAGCTACGAAGTCAACATCACCCAAGCCGCAACTAAATCGGCAGGAACCACAGCAGCAGCCCAAACCACAAACTCCGCAGGCGGCGAGATTCTTACCTTTGGCGGCTCTGTCTTCGGCGGAAGGACAGTCACGCTCACAACAGGAGCAGGCAGCGCCAGCGATCTCGTCAGTCAAATCAACAATGACTCAAGACTGAGAGACTATGTTTCGGCCAAACTTGACGAAGACGGCAGGCTGCAGATTGAATCTAGAAAGTTTGGCGCTGGCGGTGCTTTCACAGTCTCGTCAGACCAATCCGCCGACACAGACAATTCGGGAATCGGCACAACTGGACTTTCGGTAGCGACTGGGCTTGATGTTATGGGCACCATTGATGGCAAAGCTGCTACCGGCACAGGCCAGTTTTTAATGGCGAACACGGGCACAGATGTAGAAGGACTGCAGGTGATGATAAACGGAGATGCCATTGGAAACATTGGCAGCATTAGCTTCTCTCAAGGCATCGCCAATCAGATGACAGATGCAATGTTCTCATTCACAGATTCTGTAAATGGACTGCTTACTGCCATGGATAAGTCTATCCAGACTCAGCTGGAAGATATGGATGAAAGAATTGCCAAGATCAATACTTCATTGACTTTGAAGGAAGATGCCCTAAGAAAAAGGTTTGCCGTCATGGAAGAGTCAATGTCCAAGTTCCAAAACCAAGGCAGCATGCTCGCAAGCTTTTTAACTAACAGAAGCTGAACTGGTCACATATAACAATGTGGGCCAGCGCAGTTTTGCGCTGGCCCACATTGTTATATCGCCTGTTTAACGGGTCAAAGAGACGATCTTGGCAGCTGCTTCCTGCATGCTGGCCGCACCGATGATCTGAGAGCCAACAAGAAGGGCCAAACCTTCTTCCTTTGCTGTGCCATCAAGCCTTGCCACAACGGGAACATTAATATCAAGCTGCTCAAAAGCCTGAAGCAGTCCCTTTGCCACCTGATCGCCTCGTGTAATTCCTCCAAAGATGTTGATGAGCAGACCCTTTACATTCGAATCCTTAAGAACGATTTCGACACAGGTCTTCACCCTTTCCGCCGAAGCGCCGCCTCCCACATCGCAGAAATTGGCTGGCTTGCCACCGGCTTTATTGACTTCATCGAGCGAGCACATTACAAGTCCTGCGCCATTTCCGATAATTCCAATCTCTCCACCCAGCTTCACATAAGCAATGCCAAACTCGGCAGCCTCTGCCTCAAGAGGATCTTCAGCCGCATCGGCAGCTGTTGCCTGATAATCGCTGTGTCGAAAGAGGGCGTTATCATCAATTGAAACTTTGGCGTCAGCAGCCACCAGCTTGCCATCTGCAGTCCATGCACAAGGATTGATTTCAATCAAGTCTGCATCGCTCTCTAGGTAAGCGCTGACAAGGCTCTTGATCATAGGCACCATCTGCCTGTGAGCTTTGGCTGGAATCTTCGCCTTAACCAAGGCTTCTCTCACCTGATAGTCATCCAAACCCCAGGCTGGGTCCACCGCCAATCGAACGATCGCTTCTGGATTCTTTGCGGCAACCTCTTCAATTTCCATGCCGCCTTCAACCGAGATCATCACAACCAAGTGCCGTGAGGCTCGATCAAGCAGAACCGAAAGGTAGTACTCCTCTGCAATATCAACCAGCTCTCCCACCAAGACTTTATCGACAATCATGCCGGCTGGGTTCTGATAGCTGATTAAGCGCTTGCCAATAAGCTCTTTGGTAAAAGCCGCGGCAGAATCGGCATCATCAAACAGCTTGACTCCGCCTGCCTTGCCTCGGCCTCCCATAAGAACCTGAGCCTTGATAACACATTTGCCGCCCAGCTCCTTGGCAATAGCACGAGCTTCCTCGGGATCGCTGGTGACCCTGCCCCCCGGCACGGAAACGCCGTGCGCTGCCAGAAGGTCTTTTGACTGATACTCGTGAAGCTTCATGCCTCACTGAAGGATACCGGGAGGCCAAACATGGGTGGGGGGATAGTGGGGCCGCAGCAGACAATTAAAAAGGCCGCAAGCCCAGCCTAGCGATACATTTCAGCCAGGATCGATGATTTTCACCTTTCCTGGCCAAAGAAGCATGTTTATTCCCACTTTCTGCGAGATCGAGTCAGCAAAGCTGCCGCCTCTACATCGTTGGGGAAGGTCTCCTTCACGGGGTCCCAAGTGAGCGACCGGCCACCCAGCCTTAAACTTGTGTTTACTAGGTGGGCCAATGTCACTGATCTGTGTCCGACCTCAGCATTGCAGATGCACTCTCTGCGGGTGCGAATGCCATCGAGGAAATTCTGTCCATGGTCATCAGACCGATAAACTCTCTGTGGACCATCGGGCAGAGGATCTTCGAGCAGCTTTGGACTGCTGGCCTCTATTTTGCCTCTTGTGACAAAAACCCATCCTTCCGATCCCACAAACTTAACCCCGTTATCTCCCTTAGAAGTGAACTTGATCGTCGGACCATCGGCAGTATAGAAGGTGCCCTGAAAATGGGGGAAAATGTTGTAATGCCTGTCGCTAAGGCCAGAAGGAGGCGTGCCTTCTGCCTCAAGCCTGGTCGGTCCGCTGCCATCCAATCCAAGACCCCACATGGCGATATCAAAATGGTGCGCTCCCCAGTCGGTCAGCATCCCGCCGGAGTACTCCAGCCACCAACGAAAGTTTCCGTGGCAGCGCTCCTTAATGTATTCCGTATAAGGGGCCGGACCAAGCCACATATTCCAATCAAGAGTTCGAGGAACAGCGGTTTTGGTGAAAGGACCGCCCGTTGGACCTGACGGCAGAACAACCTCTGCGTGCATCAGTTTTCCGATTCGGCCAGACCGAGCAATATCACAGGCTAAACGAAACCTGGCATCGCTTCTCTGCTGGCTGCCTGTCTGAAAAATCCTTTTTCTCTTTTTGGCTTCGTCGCTGATAGCTCTGCCTTCCTTCACAGAAAGGGTCAAGGGCTTTTCACAGTAAACATCGAGTCCAGCCTTCATCGAATCGATGCATTGATCGTAATGCCAGTGGTCGGGGGTGCCTATAACAACGGCATCAGCCATCTTGGCGGCCAGCAGCTCGCGGTAATCCTTAAACTTTCTGCTGCCAGGGAAAACGGCGGCGGCTTCATCTAAATGAACCGAATCGACATCACATACCGCAACGACCTGAACACCAGGCTTGCCTGCCAGCCACCTGGTGACTCCCAGCCCCTGCCGATAGCCTCCCAGACTGCCACCAGGGCCGATCAATGCGATCTGAATCGTATCGTTTGGTCCGATTCTTCTTGGCCGAGAAGACTGAGCTTCAGCAGAAAGAACAGACTCTTCTGATAAAAGCCAACTGGGAAGCATTGATCCGGCGGCAGTGCCTGCTGTCCACTTAAGAAAATCTCTGCGAGATGGGGCGTCCTTGGCCATGTCTAAGCATAGACCTAAAGGGCCCTCGCCGTCACCCTTCTCATGCACATTGTATCTGCGCGGCACGGCCTGCTTAGCCGGGAAAGCCGTGATCCCAAGGGCTGCATGAACACTCTCATCATAGATGACTCCCCGAGCCGGCTTAAAATCCGTCACAATTTATGCAGCAATCGGTTGCAGCCGCCATGTCCCAAAACCTTAACTGCGATATCCGCTTAAACTCCTCCCTGCCTGCCGAAGCGAGAAGCAGGTTTCAGGACACAAGGGTCATCCGCTCAATTATCGCGGAATCCAAGGTCATCGCTGTCGTTGGGATAAGCAGCGACACCACCAAACCAAGCAGCATGGTGGCCAGCTACCTGCAGGATGAAGGTTATAAAGTGGTGCCGATTAGTCCTCGTGGAGGCACCCTTCTGGGCGAAACTGTCTATCCCAGCCTTGAATCAGTCCCTTTTGAAATCGATCTTGTGGACTGCTTTCGGCCCTCGGCAGAACTCCCATCCCTTTTTGCCACTGCCATCCAGATAGGCGCCAAGGCAGTGTGGTCTCAGCTGAAACTTTACGATATTGAGGCCGGCGATGCCGCCCTGGCTGCCGGCCTTAAAGTGGTGATGGACAAGTGCATAAAGATGGAACATGGAAGGTTTGGCGGCCAGCTTCACTGGGCAGGCATGAACACCGAAGTGATCACTGCTCAAAGAGCTAAGCGATAGCCCCCTGCCACACGCACCAGCTCTGCCAATATGAGCCTATGGACATTGAGGTTCGTGGGCTTGCCGAGAAGGATTGGCCTGATGCTTTAGTTCTTGCCGAAAGGGTTTTTGGAGTCGGCCCCTGGCTATTTCATTCTCAGCACAAAAGCAGCCTAGACCGAAGGTTCAGCGATGCCTGCGGAGCCTGGGTTGATGGCGAGCTGGTCAGCCTGGTCGATGTCTTTTTTAGACAGGTGAGAATGCCCGATGCTCAAACAGCCAAGATGGCTGGCATTGGCACTGTCTGCACCCACCCCTGTTACCGCAGCCAGGGACTCTCTGGCCGCTTGATCAAGCGCGTAGACCAGGTAATGATAGAGCAGGGAGCCGAATGGTCGATGCTTTTCACGGGAGTTCAAAGCCACTACGCCCGTTACGGCTGGGTTGAGGTCCCCAGAAGCTGGCGTGAAAAGGAACAGGCATCAGTTCCAGATCAGCCGGTAAGCAGCTTAAGAATCGAAGCAAAAGACTGGTGGAAGCTGAATGAGCCGATGATGCTTGCGGATCTTTACAATGCCGCCTCTGATGGCCTTTCGGCATCAGTCGTCCGAGATAAAGAGCAATGGAATGGCGCAAACCGAGAAAGGATGAACCGTCCGGAATGCCGTACATTTTTGGCGTGGGAGGAAGAAAAGCTGGCTGGATATATGATCGCCAGTCTCGGTTCTGAATTGGAACTGACCGAAGCTTCTGGCGGCCAAGCAGCACTTGAGCAGCTTTCCCATGCGGCCTGTTCATGGGCAGCAGCCGAAGGAAAAAGCCGTGTGAACATTAAGCTGCCGGCCCGCCAGACTGCACTGCTGCCGCCATGGCTTTTAGAAGGAGCAGAAATGAAATCTGGCAGCTGGACGATGGTGAAAACTATCTCTGGCCGATGGAGTCAAAACGAGCTTAATGAGCTTTTCACATCAAATCAGACACATCACTTTGAGCTGGATAATTTTTAGTCTATGACAGCCTTAAGCCTGCCCAACTGAGATCAGCTCACTGCTGAGCAGGCTCGCATTGCCAATTTACATCTTCTTCATAGCTTTAAGAGCCGCTTCAGTTCCTGCCACAACGGCATTAACCAGGAGCTTTTTGCCAGCAGCAGAGGCCACAAAGGCTTCATCATCTTTCAAGGTCAAAGTAGCCATTTCGACCAAAACCACCGGAACCTCTGAGAAGATAGAGCCTGTCAAAGCCCCCTGCCTGGCACCTACCGCCGTCTTTGCCTCTGTCATCAAGCCTCTATCTTGATGCCTGCCCTTGAGAACGGTAAAGACACCTTTATGAAAGGCAGCCGCTGCAGTTTTGGAATTTTGGAGAACGGCCTTAGAAGGACCTGTCACCCCTTGAGTAGTGCCCTGTTGATGCGGATAATAGGTTCCCCACCCACCGGTAGGTGCGGCATCCATATGCAGCCTAACCATAAGGTTGACTTTTGCCTTGTTTGCTGTTTCTGCGCGCTTTTTGTTGGCGACAAATTCTTCTTCTGAAGATTTAGTCATAACCACCTTGATTCCCTTGGCTTCCAGCAATGTCTTGGCCGCGACAGCGATCTCCCATACGGCCTTAAGCTCTGTCACCTTTTTGCCTTGAGTTCCTCGACCGACCTCGCTGGGGTGGCCTGGATCAAGGCAGATGCTTGGCTGGGGTGCAGCAGCAGCGAACGCTGTCAGAAGAAGCAGACTCGTCAAGAGGAAAGCTCCTTTGGATTAAGACCAGCCAGTTCTTCAATGACGAACAGACCGTCTTTGCGAATAAGAACATCGTCGAACCAGACTTCACCGCCCCCATATTCCGGCCTCTGTATGCAGACAATATCCCAATGAATCGCACTCTTGTTTCCGTTGCCGCCGGGCGGTGGGTATGAGTTGCCTGGGGTCAGATGAAAAGAACCGGCGATTTTCTCATCGAACAAGGTGTCCTTCATTGGATGAAGCACATAAGGGTTGTAGCCCAAAGACCACTCACCAAATGACCTCCCGCCTTCATCGGTATCCAAAATCTTATTCAGAAGCTCAGTCTTATCTCCGGCTGTCGCCTCAACAATACGGCCTCCTTTTACAACAAAGCGAATATCTTTAAACTCTGTTCCTTGGTAAAGACTGACCGTGTTGTACTGTACAACCCCTTCGCCAGTGCCGAGAACGGGAGCTGAGAAGCATTCGCCATCAGGAATATTGCGGCGTCCGTGGCAGCTAACGGCCCCTACCCCCTTGATGCTAAAGCTCAGATCTGTGCCCGGCCCAACAAGCCGAACCCTATCGGTGCGGGTCATTAAATCCACAAGAGGTTTGGCTGCCGCCTCCATTCGAGCGTAATCCAGCGTGCAGACATCAAAGTAGAAATCTTCAAAAGCCTCGGTAGATTGACCCGCCATCTGAGCCATTGAAGGACTAGGCCACCTAAGAACCACCCACTTTGTGTGGGGGACCCTTTGGTTCATGTGAACAGGCTGACTATGAACTTTCTGCCACATAGCCCTGACTTCAGCAGAGATATCAGACATTTCCATGGCGTTATCGCTGCCGCGCAAAGCGATGTAAGCCGTCATCTGCTTCATTTCATGCAGGTCGATTTCTGCATGGGTGGCGGCATTTGCCTCCGACATCCCCATCATTAGGGCGCGCTGAACTTTTGTGTTTTCAATCTTCACAAAGGTTTGAGCACCTGTCGCGCGGGCCGCTTTTACGAGTTCAACCGTCATCGCCTCGGGCAGATCGAAAGCATGAATCAGCACCTTATCATCTGGCCCGAGCTGGGTTGAATGAGTACAGAGCCTCTGCGCCAGCTGCGTCATGCGCGGGTCGTTCATGACCAGCAGAATACCGGTCTAGCGCCAGATTATTCAGGCAGAAATAGATGAGGGGCTATGGGATAGATTCTTTCACCACCTTCTGAATACATAAGTGATGGTGCGCTCCCAGCTTTAGCCTTACTCCAGGTCTCTTTGCTGAATGACTGTTCTACAAGGTTCAAAAGAGTATCTGCAATCTCTTGAGGGTCATATTCCATTCGAATCAAACACTGATCCCAGCCTGTGAGTGTCGATGAACCTTTATTGGAATGTGTCGCCATAAGCAGATCACGCCCGGGAACAAGACCTCTGCTAAACAAACCCATAATAATTCCGACGGCCAGCATGTCATCGCAGCTTAGAATTGCAGCACCTTTCTTAAGCTCAAGATCTCTTGCCCACTGCCACCCTAGCTGAATTGGGTCTGGAGATGTCAAGGGCTTTTCAGCTGGCTCGGCCTCACCCAACAAACAGCCTTCAGCTTCAATCCCAAACTCCTCTGCAAAACTGTCAATCCGCTCTAAATCCCATGCCCGCGAGGCCACCACAGAAACTGACTGAGCTCCTTTTTCTTTTAAAGCAAGCAGACCCTGGCTAAGCAGACTTTGATGATGAAACTCAACAATTGCTTCGCCATAGCCAGATAAAGCAGTTACTCGAACTCCGTATTGCGTAATAACATTTGCAGCTCCTTGGCTAAGGCCGATACCCACTAATCCAGAAAATCTATTGTTTTCAAGATCTGACAGCAATGCGGCTGGCAGAGCTTCTGGAGATAAGCTTCCATAACCATTTATTGCAGGAACATAGGCACCTAACTGAAGAGTATATGACCAATTTCTAGCATCTGCTGCTTTACACAATGCATTAAGAATTAAGTGCCACACAGGGGATCTGTTAGCCAAGAGCAGAAATTTGGGGTCCATAACAAAGGCGACCCGCACCTGCCCTACATTTTCTGACGCATAAATACCAGAACCATGCCTGCGAACAATCAGTCCTTCTCGCTCAAGCTGTTCAAAAGCTGCAGCCAAACTTGCCTGGCTAAATCCCAAACGGGCCTTTAACTCTCTTACAGAAGATAGCCTAGTTCCTGGCCCCTTTGCCAATATCTCCTGCCTAAGCACATCTGCGGCTTGTGCCGCTCTGCTGGCAGGTTTGGGAGCAGACATAAGAATAATTATGCTTTTATTCACAGAACAAAACTTGGGCAGCCTTTCGGTCCTGGGACGGGTGCAATGCTCTGGAAGAACAAGATACGTAAAGCATCAAACAATGATCAAATCCACATCTCTTACGTTAAGCACTTGCACAAAAGCGTCATGGCAAGAAAAGAATGGCAGTCAATCAGAAACCTACTTCAACAGCATTAATAAGGCATCAAGTTTCATGCAAGGTAGTTACATAAACCTAACAAAGACAACCTGGAATTGAAGTTTCTACTTCTAGAAAGACATGCAGGAAAGCAATCTCGCAGTGTAGGGCCGCAAGAATAACCCACTGCAAGCCTAGTGTTAAGCAGCCTCCAAGCAAAACTACGAGAAAACTACGGCGGCTTCAATGCTCCACTGTTTCCAGATTGAACTAAGTCACTCCTGAATCTTCCTTTCTTCACCAATACAGCCTGCCTAAATTCTTCTGGAAGCTCATCGAATTTCATTAGACTTCCCCCCTTCGATTTCGGCATACTTATCTCTCGTGTTTGAGATCCAGCACCAGCAAGATCGAAGACGACCTTCAGTCTTCTTTGCTCCCCCTGCTGAAAACCTAATAACATAGAGCGTTCTCTACCGGGACTTGCCTCCAGCAAGTACAACTGCCAAGCCACGTTGTCTGTTGTTGCATGTTGAAGTGAAGCAGTCCCGCCGGGGCTTCCTAGCTGCATCATCAGCCGATCTTTTTGACTAAAACTGATTGTTATAGTGGAGTGAGGCAGAGAAGCACGAGTTAATGCGACAGTCGGCTCATGTTCATAGTCACGGAAACTATATTCACCATCACTGCTCCCATCGTCATTATCAGAGATGTCAGCGCCATCCTGTGACGGCGGAAGGACACCAATGCCCCGTTCTGACCATAACAACATTTTCTGAACATGCCGTGACATAGCTGGATTAAGACCTGCCATAGATATAACAACTTTGGAACGTTTAGCCTCTTCTCTCTGTTGAGGGGTCAACAAGCCGTAAAGTTTAAGCATGTTGAAGTTATCCTCCTCATAAGAAAACATGGCTGACTCACCATATAGACTCGCAAGCAGCGAGGGAATCAAGACATCGCGAGTTGACTGCGATCCAGCGCAAAGTATGGCCAGTGCATCTACTATGCTGCCGCCTTTCCAAGCAGAACGCAGAAACTTGGCAGATTCTTTACGGTTCATCAACAATGGAAATGGCATAGAAGCCGTTACACGCGGCCGAAGGGTTATGAGGTCTGCTTCAGATTTTACTAAATCTCCGACAGAATCAAACGCTCCCATCGAATACCGAAGAGCATCCCTCATCTTTACCTTTTCGCCAGGCTGACTAGCTAAAGCAGGAACAAGAAACGACAAGTCAATAACTTTAGCAACAATATTCTTATTCTGCAGCCCTGCAAACTGCCTCATCATTCTAGTTGGTCCATACAGAAGAGGATCAACTTTATCCATATTCGCCAAGCGTTCCTTTGTTAATTCGCTCGTTTCGATAACAGTTCTTCCAGATGAGTTTCTTAGCTTAGCTATATCTGCAGAAAACACCTCATCTTCTGGATCTGTTACTACTGTTTCTTCAAGACCTGCCAGTGCATCGAATGCGTTCTGTTCCTGTGGCTTTCCACTCTCCGAAGCCGCTAGTGTGCCGCCAATAGTGATGCTGTTCGTGCCACCTAAAAACCCACCATCAACGTAAGTCTTAACTGATGCACTCAAAATAGCCCCTTCCCGTCTCAGGCAAACAAAAAACGTTTTCAGGGGTGGATTCCCGTTTCCTTCACGAAAAGGATCAACCATAGGGTTCCAGAAGCGCGACGGCACCCTTGTGTTCTGAGGAAAAAGCAGCGCCTTTTCTTTAAAAATGGCAATCTCACCTAAGTACGCAGACCAATCGTTCTGAGCCCTGTGATCGAGTGCTTTCTGCAGCATTGTTGGATTCAGTGAAAAAACTTTGCGCTCGCCATTCTGCATGGCAGTCATCTCCTCCAATGGAATATGAGCGACAAGTTTCCGAACAAGCCTGGAACTCGGTGACTTATCACTAAAAGCATTCAGCTGCCTCGCTTTGGTGATATCAGTTTCTGCTGCAGCAGTAATATCGCTAGATTCTTTCTGCAGCTGGGCAACTTCCTCTGCCGTTATGGGAGCTAAAGGCTTTTGAGCTTTCTGCCACCTAGCTACACCGTCGCGATATCCCTTATCTATGAGCAGGCTTTCGCTGACTGTTTCAAGCGTGTATGTCTGCCCTGTATAAATCCACTTACCTTGAGTGACTTCTGCAAGTGCCGCCCTTAACCTCTCCACCGAAAAGTCCCTGATATTGATGTAAAGTCTCTGCTCTGGATCAGGGCCAGATACTTTATAAACCTGACCGGTCTTAGCCTCCATCTCCCGCAGGATTGAATGCAGAGGGAGGATTGGCAGATCAAGCGAGATGCTTGCTGATTCCTGAGCTGCAGGCATTTGTGCAAAGAAGAGACAGGAGATCATAGTGATTTCGCTACTTTATTTTATCACTAACCAAGGTTTACCTTGACTGCAGCGGCATAAAAAAAGACATCTCTATTCACATGACAAGCACGCTGTGAGAAACCTTATTTCTGCTCTCGTCCGAGATCATGATGAGCAAAGATGATCTCGGACGATTGAGGCTGCCACATTGAGAACTAGCGCTGTTTAGGGCGGCTTAATACCGCCACTTGCTCCGCCGGGAGGGAATCCCTGCATTTGTTTTCGGTATTCAGCAAGCTGTTCTGCAACCTGTTTCTGAAAGTCTTGTGGAAGATCAGTCAGTTTTAAGACCTTTGAATCTTTAGAAAACACAGGAATTTTGAGGTTGTTTGTATAAATGTTCTCTGTCCCAAAAGTAATCCTTGCAGACAAGGTCTTCTGCTGGCCATAGGAGAAACCAGACAGCTTTAGATAAGGCTCATTTGGGTTCTGTTCACTATAGACAAGAGTAGAAGCAACAGTCATTGGCGTCGCTGCTTGAGATCCCAGAATAGACATTCCCATTCTCATAAAAAGCTCGTCTTTACTCTTCAGACTAATCGAAAGTCTGCCTGCCGCTGCAGGCAGGTTTGCCAGCTTGACAGTAATTTCATCATTGTAACTGTCACTGCTAGACATATCATACATCGTAGCTTCAGTCAGTTCAGTTTCACCTTCTGGCATTGCCACTCCTGCCGAACCACCTTGACCAGAAAGAAGGATTTTTCTAGTCTGGGCTGCCAAAGGACCAACCAAGTTGTTTAGAGAAAGTACAAGCTCTCCCTGCTTTGCAGCCATCTTCTGCGTTTGATTCAGCTGACCATAGAGCTTAATCAAATCAAATCCCTGCATGGCAGACAAGTAAGTGGAATCACCACCTAAAAGCAGCGAAAGAAAAATGGGAAGCTGAATGTCATCGAGACTTTCAGAACTAGCGGCCAGCCCCGCCACAGCTTCTAATGTGTCTTCACCTCTTGCACATGACCTAAGAAACTGCGCTGTCGCTCTCCTATCCATTTCAACCGGAAAAGGCAGCATTTCGCTATAAACAGGTTTTAAAGTAATAAGATCATCAGTCTCTTCATAGCCGCTAAAATCTTTTCCAAAGGCTCCCAAAGCAAGACTCACTGCCGAGCCCAGGGTAGCTTCTTTCTCCATATCAGTGCCAATAGCCACTGAAAAGATAGCAAGGTCTGTCACCTTTGCAACAACCTGCTTCTTAGCAACATCAGCATACTGCCTAAGCATCTGAGTTGGACCAAATGTCAGCAGGTCCTGCTTATCCATATTAAGCAGCCTCTGCTTGGTAGTCTCACTTACAGGCTGCTTATCAGCAGCTGATTCCGTCATCATCCTCCCCAGAAGATGAACTGTCAAGTCTTTAGCAAATGCCTTATCATCTTCAGATAGGTTAACAGGCATATCAAGGCCTTCAAAAGCCTTGACAGTTCGCCCAGGTTCATCTTGGTCTGCATCGGTCTCTTCTGCATCCTGCCTAAGGCTGCCTGATTCAGTACCAACACGCTTGCCTTTGGCATCAAAAAGCATCAGTTCATACATTACGGTGCCGCTGGTTCGGCGCAGAGCCACCATCATTGTTGCTGCAGGCTGGTGAGTGAGACCACGATATGGGTCAACAACCGGATTCCATCCGCCATAACCATTCTGCTCATCAATATCATTTACAGGCGGCATAATCCTGCTTACAGAATCTATATATTCGGCCTGCTCGCGCCGATATTCTGCCAATGCATTGCCAAGAGCAGCAGGCAGAGGCTTCTGCAGTACTGTAGGATTAAACGCATAGACTCTCCGCTCGCTTTCAGCAAGGCTTGCAGCTTCGTTGGCTCCAATGCTCATTAAAGCCCTAGAAATCAGCCGCTTATTGGGAGATGTTCTTGCTAGAGCATAAAGCTCTGTCATTTTCTTTTCGTCGTTTTCTGCTTCTTTAGCCAGCTGAACTGACCGCTTTATATTGGCCTCAATGCCAGCGTGGTTCATAGCTCCCACTGGTTTCTGCTTGGCAAACCATGCTGAAATCGACTTTCTAAACGATGCTTCTTTTAGGGTCAGGTCATTTTTTGTAGCCAGATAATAGGCGCCACCAGAAACTGACCAAGTCCCATCTGTTGCTTTGGCAATAGCCTGGCGAAGCCTTGCCGAAGGCATATCCTTAACTCGAATAAAAATCTGTTGGTCTCTGTTAGGCCCGGAAACATGATACGAATTTCCAGTCTGGGATTCCAGCTGCTTTAGCACCACTGGCAGGGGAGAAATCGGCAGATCAATGGTGACTTTAGCGTCATCCTGAAACGGCATCGCAATAAGAAGTGAAAGTGTCAGCACGTGTCTCCGGTAGGTTCAACTATGATTTACTTAGAATTGTGTCATCCAGATGACCCCATTTGCTTTTTTTTCACAATCTGGCACTTCAGGTTCGTCACAGGCGGAGGACTCTGACAGCCGGATCAGTTAAACTGTCCCAGCGGGGCCAGTGGTTGATCAACCTATGCCAGCCTAAAATCGTAGGCAGAGTGCGGGCGGAAAGCTGAATGAAGACAGAAGAACTAGCAGGAGTCATTGCGCGGGCTCAACAGCTTCAGGAAGTTTCAGATGATCAGATTCTGAGAGACCCAGAATCGAAGCAGCTATACGATGCCATGGTAGAAGCTGGCCTAGATTCAGGAGCTTCTCTGCTGGCCCTTCGCGAACGGCTGAGCGTTGAAGCTAGGCCGAACCTTCAGCCTGGCGATTTAATCCTAGCCAGTGTTGAAGATGCGTGGCTTGTGCCGGCAAAGTTCATTTCAGAAGAAAGAGGAATGGCGAAGGTCCGGTTTATGTCTGGCACAGATGGCGAACTCCCTTTATCGGCCATTAAGAGACTTCAGGTTTATCCTGGCTTCAAAATTCACTGCGAATACTACGGATCGTGGATTGAGGCAGAAGTGACCAGCTTCAACCAGGATGCCCTAACACTTCAGGTCAACTATTTTGGGTCAAAGTGGAACGTTGGCCTGGATACGATTAAAGTAAAAGACAGATCGAAAATCAACCCCGCCCAACTTAAATGGGAGCAGTTTGCCTACTATGCGGCAAGCGCTGTTTCTGGCGGAATTGCAGGCGCAATTATTATGCGTATTTTAATGAGGTAGGCAAAAGCGTCTAGGCTTTTTCTAAGCTGATGCGGTGGCGCCCTGTTCTCTCAAAAAGCCTCTCAGCCGCCCCATTGCCTGGGTGTGCAGCTGGTAGACCCTGCTTTCGCTGACTCCCAAAACCCGTCCAATTTCTTTAAATGTTAAGCCTTCAAAATAATAAAGAGCAATAACAAGCCTTTCTCGTTCCGGGAGCCTGTCAACGCCAGAAGCAAGAATGCGGCGCAGTTCTCTGCCCTCAATTTCACCCAGGGGACTCGCGTTCTCATCAACAATCATCTCGACGAAATGAATGTGATCATCACCATCTTGGCTGCCTCCCCCTACAACATCATCAAGGCTGTAGACCGAAGTCCTTCCCATGCGGACAAGAAGTTCTGAGACTTCCTGATCAGACATGCCTAAATACTCGCTGAGTTCACGGGTGGTTGGCTCTCTGCCAAAGTCGGTCTCCAGCTTGTGCTGGGCTCGATCAAGCGCCTTCAGCCTTTCGCGAATTGACCGGGGAACCCAGTCTTCGTCACGAAGCATCTCTAAAATGGCCCCCCTAATCAAAGCAATCGCGTAGGTTTCAAACTTAACATCACGGGTGGGATCAAACTGATCAACACTCTTGATCAAGCCAATGACGCCTGCAGAAACCAGGTCATCTCTATCCATGCCGCCGGGGACAGAGGTAACAAGCCTTCCGGCTGTAATCTTAACAAGGTAGGAATAGTGGGCGATCAGGTCAGAGCGAGCGTGGGTGCTTTTAAAGACCTTATATTCCCTCCACGCGGTCTGCAGCTGGTCTGGCGACAAAGACATAAATCAAATTCCTCCCTAAATCCTACGCTGCTTCATGCTGTTGAGCAGAGTTAGGCTCCACATCCTCTTCCTTTTTTTCTGGCTTTGCTGACAAAATTGATCGCGTCAGACCCTCCCAGATCGAACCAACAATCCATCCCACAGCAGCAGACACGCCACCATTGATAACGCAGGTGAGCGAATCTGAACCTGTGAAGATACCGGATGCCAAGGCTGCTAAACCAAGGATTCCGGCAACGATTCGTGGCATTTACACTGTGATCCTTCCACATCAAGAAAGATCCCCCATTAACATCCTGGCTTTTTGCCGCAAGATCTAAAGAGGAGTCTCAGAGTTTTTCTGAGGATTTTCAGTTCAAAATGTGGAAAACTACTGGAGGTTTGGCACCAAGGTCCTGAAATTAAGAGTCATTGCTAGGTTCTGGCGACTCTGCCAAGAGGCTGAAAACAGCCTGTAAAACATCAAGCTGAAAAAAGTCTATCGACTCACTCTAAATCTCAATCTCCAACCCGTCGTAGGCAAAAAAGACCCCCTGAGGCAGGTTTCTCTCGTCTCGACCGTGATCGTAATCATCGCTAAGGTGAGTCAGATAGGCTGTTTTTGGCTTTAGGGCAGCGACAGCAGCCAGGGCTGCCTCCAAGTGAAAATGGTTTGGATGCGGCTTCAGCCTCACGGCATCCAGCACCAAGACATCCAGGTTCTCAAGCCGCGGCCACACCTCATCTGGAATCCGACT
This sequence comes from uncultured Fimbriimonadaceae bacterium, assembly GCA_964607175.1. GTDB lineage: Bacteria > Armatimonadota > Fimbriimonadia > Fimbriimonadales > Fimbriimonadaceae > JAKRSE01. Next base: position 204,425 of record CAZSIM010000002.1, on the reverse strand, counting down.
GACATCGGTTACATAGGCAAAGCCACCGGTTCTTACAGCCATCACAGGGTTGGGGCCATGCTCCACCCACATAATCTCTAAATCAAAGCCAGCAATCGAAAGCCTCTCGCCAGGATCGTAAAGGTCAAAACGGGGGACCATGATTTCCGGAGGAAAATCGAGAAAAGCGTAGGAAAAAACTCGCCTTATGTCTTCCTGATATCGAGGTGAAGTGTAAATGTCTATCGGACGTCCCGTCTGCTGACAATAGGCTCTCAGGTCGTCCAAACCCATAATGTGATCAGCATGGGTATGAGTTATCAGGCAGGCCTCAATGGCCATAACATCGTGCCTTAGCAGCTGGTTTCTTATATCTGGTCCTGCATCAACAAGCACAGATCCTTCAGGTCCATCAAAAAGCATGGCGCACCGGGTTCGGTGGTTGCGCGGATCTGCAAGAAACTCAGCCGGATACCTCTTGCCGATCAAGGGCACTCCAGTCGAAGTCCCCGTCCCCAGCAAAATCGCCTTTCGCATCAGCCTCCGAAAGACTTTTCTAAAACCTTAATTCCAACGTAGGCGCTGGGCAGCTCGCAATAGGTGGCAATGCGCTCCAAACACCTTGCGTAATTGCGTTCTGCCATATCGTCTGCAATCGGAGTCTCAATCAGAGCATTAGCCACAATCTCGACCGCTTCTAAGAAGAACTTCGCTCGATTCTGTGGAAGGCTTCGTTGAGGCGTGTTGGCGTACTTGCGGCTCAGCTGCTCGTAAATTGTTTCCCAGCTCTTGCCAGCTTCAACCTCTTTCCGAGCCCTGGCCAGGGCCTGCTCCTGCAGACGACGTTTTTCTACGTCCCTTCTTTTTTCGGTTTCCCAATCAGAAACTGCCGTTCCGGCAATCATCCTTAGTTCAACCTTGGCGCCATCTACCCTTTTCTGGAAAGTGGCTTCAATAATTCGCTTGTTCTGAGGCAGCCTTAAATGGCCTGCCAGCTCAGTCTGGCCACTGGGCAGACCAAGCACCAAAACGCCATCCTCATAGGCGATGGGCACAGTCGACTTTAAAGCCGTCCAGACGCCCATGCCCGTCACTGCGTTCATGACCTCGGGGAGGCACTCACTCCAAATTGCCTGAACGTCGTACACCGTTTTTATTATGCCCTCAGCCGCCCCTGTAAGTCAGGGCAGATAAAGAGGCTTTGCCCAAAAACTAGATTATTCTGAAGGTTCTGCAAAAGCAGCCTCTGCTGCCTTAAAGCTGACCCGATGCAAATGGATCAGGGGGAATATCACGGTCGTTGTGCCGCGATTGGGTTCCGATCTCGGGCACCCATGATGTCATTGACTTGCCCTGAAGAGTCAAGGTGCCTTTCATTCCTTCGCCTATCTGATTCCACAGCATCATAGGCACGGTCAGTTCAGTCTTTCTTCCATTCGCAAGTTCAATCTGAACATAAAATCGCAGTTCATCCTCGTCAAACTCTTCTAGGTCAAAAACTGGCTCACCGTCAGCCATTGTCACGACCTTGCTGATCACATAAACGCCTTGATGCCTTTCTACTGGCTTCTTTGAATCATCCTGCAGAGCGCTGCTCATGCCGGAAACCAAAGAATAAACGATTGTGCCAAATCCGCCGATTCCAAGCAGAACACAAAAACCGCTAAGAAACAATCCAAGCGCACTGCCTGCTAGAATTGTTAACCACCCAAAAGCGACAAACCCTATAATGCTGGCTATGATCATCAAAATGCCAGCCATGAGAATTTTCGCAACCTTGGATTCACCTCCAAAACCCATGCTCATATAAACAAACTCTACCACTCAATTTCATGTGAGTTTCACGGAGTTAAACCAAAGCTGACCTGTGAAGAAACTCCCTGCCATTTCAGCGTGAACACGCTCCTGCCCGAAGCAGCACACCCCGAACCCAGGACCGCAGATGGATCCTCGGCCAAACTCATATGATGCTCAAGGCAGTGATCTTTGATATGGACGGAACCTTGGTGGACAACATGAGGTTCCACGACGAAGCCTGGTTTGAGCTGCTGACGGCCCAAGGAGCTTCGTTCAATAGAGAAACCTTTTTCAGCCAGACGGCTGGAATGAAAAATCCTCCCATCCTTAAAATGTTTCTTGGCAGCGACCTTGGCGAAGAAGACTGCGAAAAACTGAGCCAGGAAAAAGAAGCCCATTATCGCCGTCTCTACAAGCCAAGCCTTGCACCGATAGCCGGCCTGGAGCAGCTCTTTGCCGATGCTGAGGCTGCCGGAATCGCGCTTGGAGTGGCGACTTCAGCTCCGGTAGAAAACATCGATTTCGTCATGGACGGGCTGGGGATTCGGCATAAATTCGGAGCCATCGTCGGAGCAGCCGACATCAAAAACGGCAAACCCGCACCAGACATCTATCTCAAGGCAGCAGAACTTTTAGGAGCAGCCCCGGAAGAATGTCTAGTCGTTGAAGATGCGCCTTTAGGAGTCGAATCTGCCTTTCGGGCCGGGTGCCCCTGCCTGGTTCTGACCACTTCACTTGCCTATCCGGAATCTATGGCCCTGCCAGGAGTCGTGGCAGCTGCTGCAGATTTGGCCGCCTTTCCTCTCTCAGAAATGCATAAGCTCTTCAGCTAAAGAGCGTTTTGGGCCAGACTAAGGCATGATCTCAGCCCTCCTTCTCTTGGACCTGGCGATGGCACAAACGCCCCCGCCTGTTCCTAGAAGCTTGATCGACATTGTGTTTTTTGAAGGCACAAGGCTGCCCCAAGCGGTCAGCCAAGAGGGCGGTTTTTTCATTGACAAAGATTCGGGAGGCCTGCCTCTTGAAACTCTGGAAACCTGGCAGGATAAACCTTCGCTGCGGCTCATCGTCTCTGGCTTGGGCCGACAGTGGACCGCCACTCTAGCTGGCCCCGGCTGGGCAAGCTGCGACCTGACTCCCTACTGGAACTCCGGCAGCCTGGAACTGACAGTGAAGGGACAAAAAGGCGGAGAAACATTCAAAGTCGCCATCGCAGACCGTGACCCTATCCGCAGATCTTCCACCGTCTTCAGCCAAAACATCACAGTTCCAAGCCGCAGTTGGACGAAACTTCAAATTCCCTTAAGAAGGATCATTGCTGACCCTGGCCCCTTCCGCCTTAACCAGACAGCAGAGATTCGTCTGACCGGAGACAAGGAGCTGGCAGTCTACATTGGCTCGGTCAAAATCACTTCTCCAGACAAGGAGCCTTCTCCCCCATCTGTCAAGGTAAACCAAGTCGGCTACGAGCCAGACTGGCCCAAAAAAGCCATAGTCAGCGGTTTTGCCGGCGAGGTCGGCTTCAAGGCTGGCTCAGGCTTTAGGGTGCTGGATATCACTGACAAGGTGGTTTTCAGAGGGACTTTAACGCTCCTCAAAGATTTTGATTCAGCCTCTGGAGAAAGACTTTTCACCGCCGATTTTTCTCCTCTTAAGCAGAGGGGCACCTTCCGACTCTTAGTAGATGGCGCTGGTGAATCGACCACATTTGAAATACGCCCCTCACTTTATGCCGGGCTTCTGCGTGACCTCTGCCGTTATTACTATCTTCAACGAAGCGGCCTCGACCTTTCCCCCAGTCACGCAGGAATCTTCAGCCGCAAGGCTGGCCACCTCGATGACTCTGCCCTGACCTACCAATCGGGCAGACCTGGCACCCGCGATGCCTCAAAGGGATGGTACGACGCGGGCGACTATGGCAAGTATGTTCCGACGGCAGCGGTCGCGATCGGAGACCTGCTGTGGACTTATGAGAGCTTCCCTACCCTCTTTTCTGACCAGCACCTCTCGATTCCCGAAACAGGAAACAGCGTTCCTGACCTCCTAGACGAGATTAAGTGGGGGCTGGATTGGATTTTGAAGATGCAGGATGAATCGGGAGGCTTCTACCAAAAAGTTTGGCCAAGCATCGTCGATCAGATGCCTGCCCAAGACAAGACAAAGCGCCAGATTTACGACAAAGGTCCAGACGGCTCTTCAATTCTTCCGACGGCTGCAGCGGCCAATGCTGCAGCTGCCCTGGCCCATGCCTCAATCGTCTTCGCAAAGTCTGCGCCTGCCTTTGCCGCGCAGTGCAAGGCTGCCTCCATAAAAGCCTGGGAATGGCTGGAAAAGCACCCTGATGAGATTGCTGCCGAAGGCATGACCTACAGTGAAAAGGGCGACAAGGACAACAGGCTCTGGGCCGCCTTTGCCCTCTATCGCCTTACAGGTGATGAAAAATACCACAGCTACATCAAGGCAAACTACAAAAACTTCGCGTCTGCATGGTCTGATAAAACAGGCAATGCCGGCGGCGAAAGAACGATGCTCGCATGGCCTCACTACTTTTTATCTGCCCGCCAAGACCCTGCCTTGGCCGCCTGGCATAAAAGCTCCTTCCAGACTTGGAGAAAAACTCAGCTGGACAGGTGGAAGATGCTTCCTTGGGGGAACTTTTTGCTGGACGAAAACTACTATTGGAGCTCAAATGCAGCATCGGCTCAGACCCTGCAGGTTTTGGCCCTTAACAGCCGAGCCCACAAGCTTGGCGAAGCAGATGTGCTTCAAGCAGCCATCAGAAATCACGACTATCTTCTGGGGGCAAACCCTGTCCGAGTCTCTTTTGTTTCTGGTGCTGGCGAAGAGTCTGTAAAGCACGTCTACAGTCAGATTTACAACAATGACAGAATGGAGCAGTGCCCTCCTGGCTACATGTCTGGCGGCCCCAATCGCTACGAAGGCAGGTTCTACTCCCGCTGGCCAGCCAAATGCTACCGAGACGTATCAGCCGACTGGGTCAGCCAGGAACACTGCATTACCTACAATGCCCCCATGGTCTTTTCGACTGCCTATCTGCTGAATTCTGCGCGGAGACGTCCCTAGGTGCTTGAGCCGATAAGAGGCTACAAAATCCTTAGGTTCTCTCAAAGCTTTGCCAGGGCAATCTTTACGACCTACTTCATGATCTACCAAATTGACAAGGCGAAATTTGGCGTCATGGAGCTTGTTTGGGTCGAAACAGCCCTGGCTATTGGCATCCTTCTTTTTGATGTCCCTACTGGCGCCTTTGCCGATCTGGTCAGCCGCAAGGTCAGTGTCCTGCTGGGCTTTTTCCTAGTTGGCATCAGCTTTTTGGTGATGGGGTTCACAACGGTATTCGGGGTCTATTTCGCCTCAGCTTTGGTGTGGGGAATAGGCGAAACCTTTATTTCTGGGGCAAGAGAAGCCTGGGCAGTAGAAGAGCTGCCCTTTTCTGCTCAGCCTAGCCTCTCTCCGGCAAGCCTCTTTTTAAAAGGGAGCCAGGCTGAATTTATAGGGGGCCTGGCCGGAATCACCCTTTCCGCCTTCCTTGCTTGGATCGATCTTTCGCTGCCCCTGCTGGTTTCTGGCTTCAGCTTCCTTCTGCTGTCTGCGGTGGGATGGTTCGTTTTTTCCGAGCGTGGATTCAGCCGCACACATCGCCCCAGCTCTGGCTTTGCTGAAGCCTTCAAAAGCTGCCGAGATGGATGGAAGCTCATCACAGGGAGCGGGGCAATGGTGGTCCTCATGGTTCTGACCCTCAGCTATGGAATGAGCAGCAAGGGGTTTGATGGCTTGGCAAAGCTTCATCTTAAAAAAAGCGATGGGCTCGGCCTGCCAAGCCTTGGACCGCTGCCCGAAACCTTCTGGTGGGCATTTTTGGCGGCAGGAGTCATGCTTCTTGCATGGGCATCAACTGCGCTTGTTCAGGCCAAAGTCAATCTGAATGATGAAAAAGCAATCGTCCGAGTCCTCGCCTTCATGACTCTTTCTATGCCCGTCGGTCTTGCCGCCTTTGCCTTTGCTCCAAACACTTGGGCGGCTCTTGCGGCTTTCCTTTACTGTCGAACAATCCGCAAAGCCAACAGCCCTCTTATGTCTGGCTGGCTGGCTCTTCATTCATCAAAAGAAGTGAAGGCCACTGTCCTTAGTTTTGAAGGACAGACTCAAGCTTTGGGGGGGATTGTGGGTGGACCGCTGGCCGGAGGAGCTGCGGAAGCCTTCAACTCAGTCCGCCTTGGAATAATGAGCTGTATTCTTCTCATCTCGCCAGGCGCCTGCCTTCTTCCGCTGCAGCTGGCTAAGGGTTCAAAGCGCAAAAAAACCTCTTCAGACAAATAACTGAGGGATTCTGTGCCCGGTACGACATGCACAGCCTAAGAAAAAACTAAAACCCCCTTATCTTCTTTTGATTTTATTCTTAATTCCAAGGTTGTGAGGCCGCACTTCATGGGTATAGTTTATGATCCAGACGAGGTTTGGAGTGACAAAACCAGTTCTCATCATTGGGGCTAGCGGTCGTGTGGGACGCGCCCTTACGAGAGTTCTGCTGAAGACGACACCAGTCAACTTAAGGCTGGCCAGCAGAAACATTAAAACTGCCGAGCAGCTTTGCAGTGCCGGACCATGGCTTTCAGCCGGAAGACTGCAGCCCTTTGTCTGCGATGCCTCTGACCAGGAATCAATCGAACGGGCGATGCTGGGGGTCAGTGTCGCCATCATCTGCTCTGCGACGCGGGACCAGATTGACAAAATAGCCAGAGCGGCTCTGCGCCAAAACTGCGACCTGATTGACATTCATTCCAGCCCAACTCAATGGAACGAAGCAAAGGCATTTAGGCAGCACTTTAGTCAGACTGGCCGCACCTGGATCACAGAAGCAGGCTGCCGACCCGGACTTCCTGGCGTTCTCCTGCGATGGTGCCAGGATCATCTAGACATTATCGACTCGGCAAGGATTTCTGCCGCCTGCTCGCTGAAGCATGCTCTCGGCCCCTGTTCCGGTCTTGACTTTCTTAAAGAAGCCAGCAGCATGAGAAAAGCTGCCTATAAAGAAGGCCGATGGAAGGAAGGAAGCGCCCTTAACATGGATGCGATAGTGGAAGACTTTGGCGAAGGGTTTGGCGCCAGAAGCTGCGCTCCTTATCACCTGCCAGAACTCGTCCGCGTCAGCGCTGACATGGAGTTTCTGCATGAAACAGGTTTTTATGTGGCTCAAGGCCCCTGGGCGCTGGAAAAGCTGGCAGCACCCCTTGCCGCCAGGCTCAGCCAGGCTCACGGATCCTTGGCAAAACCTGCTGCCAACCTGCTCCGGAGCGCCTCGCAATGGGTGCGAGAACCTGGTGTGGGAATCGTCATGGTGTTGAATGCCAAGGGAACAGCCAGGGGTGAAAAGGCAGAGCTTCGGTTGAGGCTTCGCCATGTAGATGTCATCGACTTCACGGCCCTTTGTGTGGCCTGCTGCCTTGACCAATGGTCAACCGGCACTCTGCCTAAAGGCGTCTACATGATGGCGGAAGTTGTCAAGCCAGAGCTTTTTCTGGCCGATCTCTTCCTCCATGGTGCCGATGCTCAGCTTGTCACCAAAGGAATTCATCACGAAATCAGCCTCAGCACCCTGACTCCTTACAGCTACCTTTCGGTGTAAGAAGTCAGGGCTTTACAGCTGCGGACGACTCTCTAGAAGCCGGTTCCTGGCGCGCCTTCCAAAATGGGGAAGGGGGCATCTTTGATTCCCATTTTTTCCCACATGGCTCTGGTTCGCATAGCGTTTCTTACTGCCTCCGGGTGTTCGTGAGGAATTCCGCGTGCCGGAGTCTTAAAGGCCTTTTTCAAGATTGGCAGATATCTGTCAATCTCATGACTGTAGTCAAACACCATGACTCCGTGAGTGGTAAATGAGGCTGCCTGAAGCACTTCGGCCAGCTTGTCTGGATTTCGGGCGTAATCGGCAAGCATGATCCCTGCGTAGCCCCACGTCTGGTCTCGTGTCACACGATTGGTCACTATCCCGCCAGCCTCAACTGACCGCCCAGGAGGCATGCCCCTTTCGACCGCTTCCTGCATTGTCGCCACGGGGTAATAGCAGCCTGTGATAAGAAAATCAATCGCGCTGGCAAACCCTGCCCTGCGGTAAGAAGGCGTCATGAAGCTGAAGCCAGCAGAAAGATCACCTGACCCATAGTTGCTGCCATACTGAGCGTAATCGCCATACCATGACCCGGCATAAACGCCAAAAAGACGGTTGGATTTGTGAGCCAAGGAGGCGGCCTCCTTAACAAAAGCGGTCATTGTATCGGCCCTAAAGGCCATCCAGGCATCAAAGTAAGGGCCTGGCCTCACAGACCTAAAAGCACGACCCTGGTCATCGTGGTTCAAACGATGATTGTATGGAAAAGTAAACACGTCATCTGGCCATGACAGCTTCTTCCCTACTTTCTTTTCAAACGCCTGCCTGGTTGAAGGATGGAAGTCAGCATTGATTCCTCCAAACCTTAAACGGTCATCGTAGATCACGCCGTTAAAATCATAGCGGTCCAGAACCTCCTTGATAAAGGTAAAAGCTCGATCCCAGTTTCGACGATCGTGAGGATTCATCATCAAAGGAAACTGAGTCTGTTTTTCGCTGATTGGGCTGAAGGCGGTGGAGCTGCCGAACTCTGGCCGAACTCCAGGAGCCAAAAATCTCTCGACCTTCTGAGCGGCGGCTGCCTTAAAAGCCAAAACTGACCCCCCTGCTGGGACATCAAGAGGTTCGTTTGAAACTTGAGTGATTCTGCCCGCCAGATCAAGGGATGCGAAAAGAGCCCAAACTCCTGCCTTGGGTTTAGCAATGCAGATGGCGGCTTCTTCTGCTTCGCCCCCTGCCGACTCAGAAAGATTGATTGTCACGCTTCTGCCAAGAGTCACCTGAGGAGAAGGCACAGCCTGCATTGTCTGAAGCTCGGGGTGATTGTAGCCCCAGCCTGCATCGTTGGGCACTGGCTTGAACTCAGCCGGTCTATCTTTAATGACCCTGTGGCCTTCTGAAAAAGCGTTAAGAGCGGCATAGACTCTTATTCCCTCACGCTTTGCCGCCGCTAGAAGAGGCTTGACAGGATCGTAGCCAGGAGCAAAGGTGTTTCCCCGCCATGAAGTCAGCTGTTTTGTATGCTGGCTGGGATACATGGTATAGCCGATGATGGGCTTAACATCGTAAACAATGCAGTTGAAACCGGCATCCTTAGCTTTTGCCACAAGGCCTTCCACTTTGGCCTCAGAGTTCATTGAACCCATGTTGGCTGTGGCATCAACCCATAAAATTCTGGCCTCTAGTCCTCTTGCCTTTGTAAAAGACCTGAGAAGTCCGTAGCTGGCCAGCCTGCTGTCAAGCAGAACACTTCCCAATGCGGGATAGGGCGCCTCTCTCGTGAGGCGAGGTCCGGCTGCTGGCTGGGGAGCCCCAATCAGTAGTCCAACGGCCAAAGCGGTGGGCGTCATACAGACATTGAACCCGAACCAAGAGGCTTGTTGAGTCGTCCGATAGGTGGGTTAACTCTAAAATGAAACCAATTCAGTTCCTTGCCTTCTGTTCCTGCGCTTTTGCCGGATGTCTTATTGGGAGCTGGGTTGCCCTAAGCCCCAAAACCACGGCCTCGGCCCAGATTCGTTCAGGAACCACCCAGGTCACTGTAAACGAAACCCTTGTAGTCCCTGATGGGGGGCTGAGAATTGTTGACATGAGGCAGAGACCCTTAGGCTTTTTTGGAATCACCCAAAACGGCCTCAGCCTTGTGCTTCTCAGCCGAAACGGCACTCCAAGCGTGACGATGGAAGGAGGGCCCGGAGGCCAGGTTATTGTCGGAGCAAGCGCCACAACAGCAGGAGTTTCTGCCGTCGGTCAGGGCGGAGCCACTGCCAATCTCGTTGCGACACAACAGGGAGCCCGGGTTGAAATGATTAAGCAGGATCGATCCATTAAGCTGAATCTGAACGATGATTCAGCATTCACTATGTCTGGCCGAACTAACCAAAACCTTTTTAGTGTCACAGCTACTCCTGAAGGCGGCCAGGTAAGACTGATGAACCGAGCAGGCAAGGAGGTTTTCGAGGCGGCATCCAGTCTTGAAACAGGAAAGATGAAGCTCTCTTCTGCCAAAGACAGCACCCGGATTGAAGCGGATGGCAAAGGAGGCCTGACTATTATGAGAGGGAATGAAGTCATTTGGTCCAGCTCAAAAACTGCTGGAGATCAGACAGGCGGTTCAGGCGATGTCCCTCCCTCTCGCTGATGCCTGAGTCTTATCTCTTCCCCTCACCGGCCAACAGGGTCAGTGAGGGGAAGAGCATTTCAAACCTGCTCCTTACGGAGTCGAACGCCCGAGAGAAGCATAATGGCGAACCAGGCTGACCATTCCCATGAGGCCCGCGCTTTTGCCCATAGATAGCTCTCTGCCAAAAATGCTGTAAACCACTTCTTCGGTCAAGCCTTCCGCCAGATCAGGATCTTCCCCATTTAGCGCGTCTCGCAGAACTACCGCCATGGTCATGGCAGATATCCCCTGTGGGTTCAAGACAGCGAACTCAAGCCTCAGCTTTCCCTCTTCAACCCAGCACCACCCGTAGGCTTCTGATTCGCAGGCAGGAACCTTGTGAGCTTCGTCATAAGGAGGCACAGCCAATTCTGGAGAGATCTGCTTAAATCGCTCCGCAATAGATATAAGAACCTGAATCTTTTCTGCTCGATCAGTAAAGAAACTCAGATCCTCGATAGTTTCAGATAGCTTTGGCGGAAGACTCATTCGCCCTTTTCAATTGGCACTCCGACTGAGTTGCCCCATTCGGTCCAGCTTCCGTCGTAGTTTCTCACATGCTGCAGGCCAAGCAGGTGACGAAGCACAAACCATGTATGGCTGGATCTTTCCCCGATACGGCAGTAAGCGACAATATCTTTTTCGGGCTTCAATCCTGCCTGCCCTAAATAGAGGTCCTTTAGGGCATCGCCAGGCAGAAATGTTCCGTCTTCGGGGTTCACAGCTTTTGCCCAGGGCACGTTTTTCGCTCCTGGAATATGTCCTCCTCTCACCGCTCCCTCCTGAGGATAGCCTTCCATATGCAGCTTTTCTCCCGTGAACTCTGCTGGCGAACGTACATCAACCAGCTGCCCACCTGCCCGCCAATGGCGCAGAACATCTTCTCGAAATGCTCTTAGGGTCTGATCATCCCGCGGCCCTGCGATATAGCTCGAAGGCTGAACATTCGGAAGGTCTTTTACCAAAGGACGGCCTTCCTTAACCCACTTCTGCCTTCCACCATCCATCACGGCGCACTTGGCATGACCAAACAGAGCAAAAACCCAAAAGGCGTAGCAGGCCCACCAGTTGCTTCTATCTCCGTAGAAAACAATCAAGGTGTCTTCATCGGCCCCCAGCCGACGCATGAGGTTCTGAAAGCCTTCCTGTCCCAGATAGTCTCTAACGACAGGGTCGTTCAGGTCCCTGGTCCAATCAACTTCATGGGCTCCCTGAATATGTCCTGACGAATAAAGAAGAAAATCTTCATTTGACTCGACCAGACAAACCTTAGGATTATCAAGGCTCTCTGCCACCCACTGCGTTGAGACCAAAACAGAAGGATCTGCATAGCCCCTATCGACAACATCCTGATTCGAAGCCGAATTGACCATTTGATTTGTACTTTACAACAAAGCAAGGTTTCGCCCGCTCTTCTGGCACTTCTCCGGGACACTCGACTCTTGGAATAAGCCTTAAAAAAGGTCTATCATTCTCTTATGAGGTTTTCGCCGCTAATCACGGTCTGCGCCGCTGCTCTGCTGCTTGGCGGCTGCGTCCGCAGTTCTTCCTTGTCAGAAATTACTTCGACTGGAGCAGTGAATCGAAAGCTCACCATCACTGTTACAGATTCTGGGATGGGAGGTGAAAACAAGCCAAAGCCAGAAGATTTTTTGATTCTTGCCAACCCGGGCGCCTGGAAAGTATCAGCTGAGACAAAAGAAATGGCGACCACCATGACGGCCAGCCGAACCATGGCCCCTGGCGCTCCAAAGACAGTTGAATACCATCTGTCGGATGGCAAAAAAGGCAAGGCAAAGGTTGAAGTCGGGTTGATAACTCTCCCGAACGGAGACCAGGAATACACCGAAACCTGGACATGGGAGGGCAAAGATGAAACCCTTGCCAGTGACATTATTAAGGATGTCGCCCCCATTCTTGCCAAACATCTCAAGCCCCTCGGAGCCTCTGATGCAAAGATCACCGAATCGGGCGAGTTTGTAAAAGACCTTGTTATTAAGATCATGATGGGGCCGAGCGAACCCATGCTGATGCAGCTGATCACTGAACCTGAAGAAGGGCTAAGGCAGTTCCGCCGCAAAGTTTATCTAGGCTTCGCAGAATGGATTAGAAAGGAGATACCAGGAACAGACGAGGTGAAGGCGAAAGCGACAGCCAAAGCATGGGCTCAGGACCTGCAGAAGCTTCTTGAAGACAAACAGACTGCGGCCACATCTCCCTCATCTCCACCTGGCGATGAAGGCCAGCTGGTCATCATTCAATCTGCCATCAAAGGAAATGGACAAGTCGTTGAAACAAACGGTGTCTTGGATGAAGTCGATGACCGTGTTTACTGGTCCATGTACCTTGAAGCCTGTTCCAACAAGCCTGTTGTCTTGAGGGCCGTCTTTAAAAAGTAGAAAAAATCACAGCCTCTGCAGATATCTCCTTCGGCTGTTCAAAAAAGGAGGTATCTGCTGCCTAATGCTAAAGGTCATATTGACCGAAAAAGGGAGTCTCAATTTTTGATTGACTTTTTATCTCCCCCTTCTCCTGTTCAATCGTGACTCTTAAAAGACCCCCAGGATTCTCCACCAGAATTTCTCCCCAAGAATCATCGATCAAGGCTGTCACCAACGCAGCTGCCGAGCTGCCTGTGCCGCAGCCGAGAGTGGCCCCTACCCCTCTTTCCCAGATTTTCAGCTTTATATGGCGATCTCCAAGCCTCTCGGTCCACATGACCGATGTTCTTTCTGGGAAAGAGGAGTCTTCTTCAATTCTAGGTGAAAAATCCTCGAAGACTTCCTGACTTGGCAGTTTATCAACCGGAATTACAAAATGAGTCGTTCCAGTTGAAACTGGCCATCCGGAAAGACCCTGAACTACGGCTGTCCTCTCGATGATTTCGCCGGTAAAGGGAATATCTGCTGGCTCAAATGAGGCGGCAGGGAGCCACGAGGCAGCCTCATCGCCTGGCAGAACTTCCACCTTTACCGGAATCCCCTTTTGCCGGATGACAAACTTCCCCTGCGCCCACCCATGAGATGCCGAATGTACTGCGGCGCATCGGATGCCATTGCCACAGAAATCTTCTGTGCCATCCGGGTTAAACATCCTCATGTCTACATCGTAAGGGGAACCTGGCGGCATCGGCCAAAGAACAAGCAGGCCATCCGAGCCTATCCCCCACTGCTTGGCGCACAACTTCTCTGCAAGACTTCCGAGGTCCATCCCCTCAACGTCCTCTCCATGAACCAGCACAAAGTGGTTTCCAATTGTCTGAATCTTCCAAAAGGGAATTTGGGGCATTGACCTAGTTGTATGACGCATTTTCCACTTCTTCTGCTGTCCTAGACCTGCCTCAAGCCGTCATTACTAGGTCACCAGCAGCTGGTCACTTATGCGGATTGATTTTGGTGCAGCATGCAGTAAAAAACTGCATCATTCCTCCTGTCCCCAGCCAAGAGTCACTCCAGCGCTGATGGGTCCCCCATGCAGCCTCCTTTAGGAAACTAAACTGGTTGGCAAGAGGCTATGAACGCACAACTTGATTCCCTGGCAGTAAACACTTTGAGATGTCTGAGTCTGGACCAAGTAGAGGCTGCGAACTCTGGCCATCCTGGCCTGCCTTTGGGAGCGGCTCCCATGGCCTACACTCTCTTCAGCCGCCATCTCTGCTTCGATCCGGCCAAGCCAGACTGGTTTAACCGGGATCGGTTCATCCTTTCGGCTGGCCATGGGTCAGCGCTCAACTACTCACTGCTCCACGTTTTCGGCTATGACCTTGGACTAGATGAACTAAAGAACTTCCGACAGCTTCATTCGCGAACACCCGGCCACCCTGAGTTCCGCGAAACCCCAGGCATCGAAGCGACCACAGGACCACTAGGTCAAGGAGCCGCAATGGCTGCCGGAATGGCAGTCGCAGAAGCCCACCTAAGAGCCGTAACAAAGGGTTTGGTTGACCACTACACCTATGCTCTGGTCAGCGACGGCGACCTGATGGAAGGCATAGGGTGCGAAGCCGCCAGCCTCGCTGGACACATGAGGCTTGGACGGCTGATTTACCTTTACGACGCCAACGATATTTCGCTGGATGGCCCCACCTCTTTAGCCTACACCGAGGACCCGGCAGCCAAGTTTGCCGCCTGCGGCTGGCACGTCCAGACCCTTCTTGATGGCAATGATATCGAAGCCATTGACAAGGCGATCATCGAAGCCAAGAAGGTTGAGGATCAGCCCAGCCTGATTGTTATCAAGACCAAGATTGGCTACGGCAGCCCGGCAGAAGGCAGCAGCGAAGCCCATGGCGCTCCTTTAGGGACAGAAAAGACCAAGGCCACCAAGGATAAGCTCGGCTGGCCCAGCCACGAACCTTTTTATGTTCCCCAGGAAATTGCGGAAGTTCAGCAGAAAGCTAAAGACAAAGGAGCAGCCCTTTCCTCTGAATGGGAAGCTGACCTTGCGAAAGCAGATGAAGCAGCCAGGCAGCTGGTGACTTCCATCAGCACAAGCGAACTCCCTGAAGGCTGGGATGAAGGATTAAAGAATCTTGCACTTCCTGATGGAAGCCAGGCGACAAGAGATTCTGGCAAAGCCGCGCTCAACGCAGCAGCACAGGCTCTGCCTTGGCTGATGGGAGGAGCGGCGGATTTAGCCAGTTCAACAAAAACCGTCATCAACGACAGCCCCAAGTTCCAGCCAGAAACGCCAGAAGGCCGCAATATCTGGTTTGGAGTCCGCGAGCACGCCATGGCGGGGATGGTGAACGGAATGGCCCTTCACGGACTGATTCCTTTCGGATCCACGTTCCTGGTCTTCAGCGACTACATGAGAGGGTCTATTCGTCTCAGCGCGCTCATGGGCCTGCCTTCACTTTGGATCTTCACTCATGACTCGGTATTTGTCGGTGAAGATGGCCCAACCCATCAGCCGATCGAACAGATTGCCTCACTTCGTCTGATTCCTGGCCTAAAGGTTTACCGGCCAGCTGATGCAGCCGAAACAGCGGCTTCATTCAGCTCAGCCATCGAAAGCCAGCAGGCTTCAGTCATCGTTCTTACCCGACAGGCACTGCCAGTGATGAAGGATAAGCAGGCCTTAATTTGGGAAGGAACCAAGAAAGGAGCCTACATTCTGGACGAAGCCGAAAACGAAGAACCAGAAGTGATTTTGGCGGCAACAGGCAGCGAAGTGCCTCTGGCTCTTTCTGTCAAAAAAGCTCTGGCAGAAGAAGGAATCCAGGCTCGTGTGATCTCTGTCCCCTGTCTTGAAATCTTTAGGGAGCAGGATCTCGACTACATTCTTGATGTCGCCCCCATGGAAGTGCCCGTCGTCACTATGGAAGCAGGAGTCACGACGGGATGGGAAGACTTGGCCGGAGATTCTGGCCTGACTCTTGGCATCAATCGATTCGGCATGTCAGGCCCCGGAGGCAGAGTCTACGCTGAGCTCGGCTTTACTGTCGAAGCGATTGTCGAGGATGTCAAGTTCCTTGTTCTGTTGCAGGAGAGAGACGAGGACGAGATGGAGGACGAAGATTGAAGATCGCCATAGGCAGCGACCATGCAGGATTCGAAGTCAAGGAGTTTCTGAAAGTCTTTGTGGCCGATCTCGGCCACGAAGTTGAGGATCTAGGAGCCTTTTCTGCTGAAGCCAGCGACTACCCAGATTGGGCAAGGCTGGTGGCGGAAAAGGTGGCTTCTGGTGGAGCCGAAAAGGGGCTTCTTGTCTGCGGGTCTGGCTTAGGGGCGGCGATCGCCGCCAATAAAGTTCCTGGTGCCAGAGCCGGAAGCGTCAGCGATACTTACTCTGCAGCTCAGGGCGTCGAGCACGACGATATGAATGTCTTGGCCGTCGGAGCCAGAGTTCTAGGCATAGAAGTCATCAAGGGCGTTGTCAAGGCCTACCTAGAAGCTAAGTTCACGGGGGAAGAAAGACACTCCCGAAGACTTGCTAAGGTCCAGGCCATAGAGGCTTATTACAGTAAAGTGGAGGGGTGACCACCCTCCACAAGCTCGCAGAACTCGGACAGTCTCCATGGCTTGATTTCATCAGCCGCAGAGCCCTGGAAAACGGCGAAATGCAGGCCTACCGAGATCAGGGAATTTTGGGGGTCACCAGCAACCCTGCAATTTTTGAGGCGGCCATCGCAGGATCAAACGATTACGACTCAGCCATTGCTGACCTGGCCGTAAAAGGTTTGGATTCGTTTGGAATCTACGACCAGCTCTCGATTGAGGATGTGGGTGCGGCTGCCGACCTTTTTCTGCCGGTTTATGAAGCCACCAGCGGCGTCGATGGCTATGTGAGCTTGGAAGTCTCGCCCTTTTTGGCTGACGATACTGAAGGTTCGATTGCCGAGGGCCGCAGGCTCTGGAAAGAGCTGAATCGCCCCAACGTCATGATCAAGGTCCCTGCTACCGAAGCAGGAATTCCCGTCATAGAAGCCCTCATCGCTGACGGAATCAATGTCAACGTGACACTGCTCTTCAGCCTCGATAGATACGAGGATGCTGCCAAGGCTTATCTTGCTGGGCTGAGGGCCAGAGCCAGCAAGGGACAGAGCCTTAAGGTTGCAAGTGTTGCGAGCTTTTTTGTCAGCCGCATGGATGCCCTTCTTGACCCGAAGCTTGAGGAAGCAGATCAGGGCCAGGCCGCCATCGCCCTTTCGCACTGTGCCTATGGCATTTGGCAGCAGCTCTTTTCTGGAGTTGAGTGGCAGGCCTTGGCTGCACAAGGCGCCAGAAGCCAGCGAGTTTTGTGGGCCAGTACCTCTACAAAGAACCCAGCCTATCCATCAACCTACTATGTCGATGCCTTGATTGGCCCAGACACAGTCAACACCCTTCCGCTTGTCACAGTAAAGGGACTGCTGGAAAAGGATAGCCTTGTGGCAGCTCTCCCCGCCGCAGTGGCTTCTGGCCAGGCAAAAAAGGCAGAGCTTGAGGCAAAGGGAGTCGCTTTTGACCAGGCTGCCAAAACCCTTGAAATCGAAGCTGTCGACAAGTTTGTTCAGCCCTTTCAAAAACTGCTGGATTCTGTTGAAGCCAAAAGATCAGCCGCAGTATCAGGATGAAGATTCTGATCACAGGGTTCGGTCCTTTTCGTGATGTCCTAGAGAATCCATCTGGCATCTTGGCTGAAGAGCTGTCTAAAACCTGGAAGGGCAGCTCTTCGCTGAACCTGGAAGTTTCCTGGAATGTCGTGCAGGATTTCGCCCGCTCAGACCTCTCGGAATGGGATGCCATTCTCTCTCTGGGAGTCAGCGCCAAGGCCGAGAAGCTGCTTATTGAAGGTGTCGGAAGAAATGCAGCCTCGCCATCACCAGATGTAAAGGGCCAAATCTGGGGGCCAGGTCCACTTGATGCCTCTGCTCCCTTTCAGCTCGCGAGCAGTCTATGGCAGGAGAAGGCTCCTGAACCTGCCGTCCACTGGGATTGGAACAGCGATGCAGGCGGCTACTTATGCAATGCCCTTCTGTTTCAGCTGCTGCTGCACCAGCCCAACAAGCGAATCGGGTTCGTTCACGTTCCAAAGTTTGAGACATTGAACCAGGACCTACAGAAGCAGACTCTAGACCAGATTGTGCAACCCTTGAGGGGATTTTAAGCTATGCCTCACAGCCACTTGACCGACGACCTTAGGATCTGCAGGGTCAAGCCTCTCATTCCACCATCGATTCTAATCGAAGATATTCCGGCAGCAGACGAAGCTCAAAAGCTTGTCGTCAAAACGCGAAATGCCGTAGCATCAGCTCTGAAAGGCGAAGATGACAGGCTGGTGGTCATTTGTGGTCCCTGTTCGATCCACGATGTTGAGGCGGCGCTGGAGTATGGAATCCGACTGAAAGCGGCGGCTGACAAACACGCTAATGACCTTGTTGTCATTATGCGAACCTATTTTGAGAAGCCACGCACTGTGACAGGCTGGAAGGGGCTTATCAACGATCCAGCCCTGGATGAAACTTTTCAAATCAACAAAGGCCTGCGTTTGGCCCGTCAGCTGCTGGCAGATTTAAGCGCCAAAGATATTCCGGTTGCGGTCGAATTTTTAGACAACGTCATTCCGCAGTACATTTCTGATTTTGTTTCGTGGGTGGCGATCGGGGCCAGAACAACCGAAAGCCAGATTCACCGAGAGTTTGCCAGCGGCTGTTCTATGCCCGTCGGGTTTAAGAACTCAACCAGCGGCGCGCTGGAAGTGGCGATTGACGCGGTGAGATCGGCAATGTCCAGTCACTGGTTCCCTTCAATCACAAAAGATGGAGTCAGCGCGATACTTCAAACTACTGGCAACCCCAACTGTCACGTCATTCTAAGAGGCGGCTCTGAAACTGGTCCGAACTACGATTCAGAAGCAGTCGATTCGGCAGTAGAGAAATTGTGCAGGCACGACCTTCACCCTCGCGTGATGATTGATTTCAGCCACGGCAACAGCTCTAAGGATCACAAAAAGCAGCCCCTGGTCTGCGCTGATGTATGCCGACAACTGGCAGCAGGTTCGGACAAAATCTTTGGCGTAATGATAGAGAGCCACCTGGTTGAAGGCAAGCAGGATCTGGGCGATGGCAAGGGCTTAACGTATGGTCAAAGCGTGACCGATGCCTGCATCAGTTTTGAAGAAACTGAGACCCTGCTTCAGAATCTGGCAGAAGCAGTTCGATCTCGACGCGCCCGGTAAAAGCAAAAGCCCCTTGTGCTCTATGCGTAAGGGGCTTTTGCTTCTTTATTCACCCGGAGAAGGCGGTTCTGCCGGGCTTGGCATTAAGCTGCCTGTCTGCCCCACAGTCACATCATCCACCAGCACTTTTTCAACCTTCTTCAAGCTGCCCGTGAGAGTCACAGAAGGAAGAGTATCAGGATCTCTCAGGGGAGTCTTTGCGTAAAGACCAGGCAGGATTCCTGAAACAAGAAACACACCGGCTGCACAGACGACCAAAGAGACCTTAAGGCCAATGCCTGCCGTGCCGGTCTTGTTGGGAACAGCAGTATCATCCGCCACAAAACAGGCTCTCAGAATAGCCAGATAATAAGCAGCTCCCAAAACAGAGGTCACCGCAAGAATCAAAGCCAGCCATAGATACCCTGCCTGAGCCGCCCCCTGGAAGATAAGAAACTTGCCAAAGAAACCAACCGTCGGAGGGATGCCGATCTGCGAGGCCAAAAAGATGATAAGCAAAGCAGCAGCAAAAGGCGATCTTTTCCAAAAACCGTTGAGATCGGACAGCCTTGTCGCTTCTTTGCCATCTTTGGCAGCGAGGGTTAAAACAGCAAACGAGCCCAGAGTAGTCACGGCATAGCCAGCCATGAAGAAGAGGACGGGAACAAGGCTGACAATATGGGGAGACTTGGCGTGAGCCAGAATTGCCACAAGAACATAGCCCGCATTGGCAATAGATGAGTAGCCAAGAATTCGCTTGATATCAACCTGTACCAAAGCCGCAGCGTTGCCCACAATCATAGTCAAGGCAGCCATTACAGCCACCACAGGCACCCAGATTTCGTAGACGGGCAGTGCCGCCGTCAGCAGCCTAAGCATAAGGCCAACAGCCGCAGTTTTGCTGGCAGCTGCCATAAAAGCGGTGACGTTGGTTGGAGCGCCTTGGTAGACATCCGCAGTCCACTGATGAAAAGGAGCGAGAGCCAGCTTAAAGCCAACTCCAACCAGCATCAAAAGAATGCCGGCTAAATAGAGCCTCGTAAGGTGCGAAGCCCCTTCGGCTGGCATAGAAGCAGCAGCAGCGAGATCGACTGACCCAGTCGAACCAAAGAAGAAAGCAATTCCCATCAAGAGAAAAGCACTGGCAAAAGCACCCATCAATAGATATTTGATGGCTGATTCTTCTGATCTTGATTCTTCCCTTGCCATTCCCGCAAGAATGTAAAGCGAAATCGAAAGAACTTCCAAGCCAAGGAAGATCATAAGAAGGTTGTGCGTGCCAACCATCAGCATCCCCCCCGCTGTAGACCACAAAGCAAGAGGATAGAACTCGCCCCAGGCTATCTTACGCTCTCTTAAATATCCTTCTGAAAAGAGGAAAACTATAAAACAAGTGGCAATAAGCACTGCCTGCAGAACCAAAGCCGTGATATCTCGGCTCACCATTCCATTAAAGGTCTGGCCATCTGCCATAGGAAACTGAATGAAGAGCAGCCAGCCTGCTGCAGCCAAACCTGTCAGCGAAACCCCAATCATCAGATCGTTGTTTCGCTTGGGCTGAAGCACCTCAATCATCAAGGCAGCCAAGCCTGTGATGATTACGGCGATGACCGGGGCCAGCATCAGCCAGTCGATTTCGGGGAACTGAAAGGGCTGCATTAGCAAGAAGCCTCCTGTGAGGCAGCAAAAAGTTGATACGTTGTAGGGTGATTCAGCAGACAGATATCGCTTTCAGGCGAATCACCGAAAAATGCACCCTTTCTATAAGGGCGGATAGAATCTGTATGAATTCCGGTTGCAGATGAGTTCCAGCCTAGAGCATGACATGGCAGGTCTGCAACGAACTCTAGGTAGGGTTCGCTTTCTCCCTGAACCCAAACAGCGTTGAAAACCGCTCCAGAAAACTCTTCCAGAATCTCACGATCGAGCTCAAGAAGAAAGCCTCCGTACTGCATGGGAGTGGTTTGGCTAGGTTCCGCTCCGGCCAGCATATAGCAGATGCCATCAGCACCCTGATCCATTGCCTGCCTTATCTCTTCACGCGATTTATCTGCCAAGCGGGAAAGCTCCTCACCACCTGCGGTTGGACTCTCATTAAGCGCAGACATCAAATCTAGATTTTCTGCCTTTGACCAGCCAAAGGGAGACTTAACCGCAACCAAAACACAGGCATCGGTGGAAGCCTTTCTGGCAGCAGAGACATCCTCGGCAGAATCAACAATCCAGCCATCTGCCTTAAGCTGAAGCTCACCGCCGCCCAGCCATGCGAGGGATGGTTTTGAATCCACCTCACCACCTCGTGAGGCCGCGACCAGCTTTTCCCGCCCCGTCACTTAACCTCCTCTTTGTGGACTGCTGCATGAATCTCAGAGTGTTCGTCTGCCGGAGGCGCTTCTGGAGTTTTGATCTCAAAGTGCATCCCGCCATCGTTCACCACCTCAATCACCTGTGTTGGTCCAAATTCGTCTGCCCTTGCTCTGGGCTGCAGCCTCACCAGCCTTCCTTGTTCATCAATATCAAGGCTGATATCAGTCCATGTTGGCCTTTCACCTTCGGGGTTCACAGCCATCTGCCTTGCCGCGCCGATAGCTCTTTCCATTGGCTTAAGGAAGGTGTTGGGATAGAGACCGCCCCAAAAGATAAAGACAACAAAGACACATGTCAGGCCAATTTCCCACGGCTTAAGATCTTTAAGCTTAGCCAAGGCTGGGTTCGTAATAGGGCCATAAAAGACCTTCATGAACATCCAGAGCAGATAGACGGCAGCCAAGATGACGCCCGTGGCAGCGACGATTGGCATCCAAATCTGAAGACCGTAAGCGCCGGCAAAGGCAGCCTCGAAGGCCCCCATCATCGCTAGAAACTCACCGATAAAACCGTTCGTGCCAGGCAGGCCGACGGAACTAAGCATCACGATAAGGAACAAGAAGGCGAAGATCGGCATCTGCTGCTTAAGGCCGCCGTAATCTTTAAACTGCCTTGTGTGCATCCTTTCATAGATCAAACCGATGAGAAGGAACAAGGCGCCTGTGCTGATTCCGTGGTTAAGCTGCTGAATAGTGCCGCCGATCATTCCAGTGTGGGTGAGGCTGAAAATTCCCAGCACCACAAAGCCCATATGAGCCACAGAAGAATAAGCAACCAGCTTTTTCACATCTGGCTGCATGGCCGCAACGACTGCGCCATAGATAATGCCAACGATGGCCAGCACCATAAGCACCCAAGGAGCAGTTACCGCTCCTAAGGCTGGAATATTGCCGCTGACTACATCGGGGAAGAGTGGCAGACAGAACCTAAGGAAGCCATAAGTTCCCATTTTGAGCAGGACGCCAGCCAGCAGAACAGAACCAGCAGTCGGAGCCTCGGTATGTGCATCGGGCAGCCATGTGTGAAAAGGCCACATGGGGCACTTGACAATAAAAGCCAAGGCAAATCCCCAAAAGAGCAGGGCCTGCATCTTAACTGCATCCGCACTCCAGAACTCACCGCTTGCCACCAGCTTTTGAATCTCAAGGAGATTGAAGGAAAGCTGGCCTGCCGAATCCTTGTAGATTCCTGCCATCACGATGATGGAGATAAGCAGGAAGATGGAGGCGAGGAAAGTGTAAAGAAAAAACTTAAGTGCGGCCTTGCTTCGATTCTCACCACCCCAGATGTAAATCATCAGGGCCATAGGAATAAGCGATGCTTCAAAGAAGGTGTAGAAGAGGATGAGATCGAGAGCCATAAAGACTCCCAAAATCGCCGCTTCCAGCATCAGGATCATGATGAAGTAGGTTTTAACCCTCTTCTCAATGTAGATGCTGAAAATCGAGCTCAGGAAAGTGAGCATGGTGGTGAGCAGAATCAGCCAAAGACTGATTCCATCGACACCGAGATGAAAGCTGATGCCGAACTGAGGAAGCCAGTTCAGCTTTTCCTGCATCTGCATGTGATAGCTGCCGCCTGTAACGACTGGCAGCAGTCCGAGCGAAACCAAAAAGGCCACGCCCGTCATGCCGATGGCAAAACCCTTGATCGCCTTTGAGAACTCTTCTGGAATGAAAGCCAAAAGCATCGTTCCCAAAAGGGGAAGAGCGATTAGAAATGTGAGAAGGCCAGGGCCACCAATCGCCAGAGCCGAGGTGTCCATATTAGTTCAAGCCTCCCATGGTTCCAAAGAAGTACGCCATCCAGACAACCAAAGCAACTGCACCGATCTGCATTAAAAGGGCGTATTCACGCACCTTTCCTGTCTGCGGCTTTCTTACCAAACTGCCAACAAGCTGAGAAACACTCCCTGCACCCATCACGATTCCATCAATAATCTTTTCATCAAACCATTTGAGGACATTGCCCACAGAAGCTCCGACCTTAAGAGCCAGGAAGTTAGAGAAAAGCCAGTCGATTCCCCACTGCTGCTGAGCAGCCTTAAGAACAGGATTCCAGGCCTTCTCATCATGGCCTTCACTCTTAGGAAGCCCCTTGTTGTACATAAGGAAGGCACTGACCACACCGATCAAGAATGTGACTACAGAAAGCCCGATTAAGAACTCAGTTCCGTATGGTTTGGCGTGTTTTACAGCCTCAGCTCCATGCTCGCCTGCGGCATGAACAACCGGGAAGAGCCAATCGTTAAGAGGGTAATGGCTGTGCTTGGGATCAAAAATGTTTCCGTACCCCCAGTAGCCAACAAAACCTAAGCTGCCAATCGCCAAGATGACTAGAGGGCCCCACATAACCGCAGGAACTTCCTTTGGCTCATGGTTCTTATCAAGGGCATGGTGATGATCGTGGTCATCATGTTCTTCGGCTCCATGTGCATCAGTCATAAAGAAGCCGTGAGGATCTTCATGCTGCTCATGGTGATCGTCATGAGCGTGGTGATGAGCATGACTGCCATGGCCATGATCGCCAGCATGAGCGTGAGCCGGTTCAAGATCTCGCCATCTTTCTCTGCCTGAACCAAAGGTGAGAACCATCATTCTGGTCATGTAGAAGGCTGTCATTGCCGCGACCAGGAATCCAATCCAGCCCGCCAAACTTCCCCAAGACATCCCAAGCGGGCTCATCAGGGTCACATGATCGTTAAGCGCCTTGCCAAGAACAGCCTCCTTGCTCCAGAAGCCGCTAAAGAGGAAGGGCACACCAGCAATAGCCAGGTAGCCAATACCCATCAGAGCATAAGTTATTTTCAGCCTGCGTCCCAGCATGCCGTAGTTCCTCATGTCCTGGTCGTGAGCCATGGCGTAAATAACTGCGCCAGAGCCAAGGAACAAGAGGGCCTTAAAAAACGCATGAGTGATAACGTGGAACATGCCTGCCCAGTAAGCGCCAACGCCACAGGCAATAAACATGTAGCCCAACTGAGAAACAGTTGAGTAGGCAAGAACCTTTTTGATATCGGTTTGGCCAAAAGCGATGCTTGCTCCTAACAGAGCCGTCAGGGCGCCAACCATTGCAACCACCGAAAGGGCGATGGGAGACTGGCTGAACAAAGGCGACATTCTGTTGAGCAGAACAACACCCGAAGTCACCATGGTTGCGGCGTGAATAAGGGCTGAGACTGGGGTTGGACCCGCCATGGCGTCTGGCAGCCAGACATAAAGCGGGAACTGCGCAGATTTGCCCATCGCTCCGACAAAAAGCAGAAGACAGATGATCGTCGTCTCAGTTGGGAAGAGCTTAAAGATGGATTCTGCAGCAGGCAGAATGACGTCGTAGCTCAGCCACCTGGCATCGGTAATGCCAAGAGCCGCCTTATTCCCTGCAAGCAGGAAGACTATATAGAAAATGCCTAACGTCAAGCCAACGTCGCCGATGCGGTTGACGATAAAGGCTTTATTCGCCGCCCTGCTGTTGTTAAGGTCTTGGTACCAAAAGCCAATAAGCAGATAGCTGCAGAGGCCGACACCTTCCCACCCTACAAAAAGCAGAACAAGGTTGTTGCCCAGCACCAGCACCAGCATGAAGGCTACAAAAAGATTAAGGTAGCTGAAGAACCTTGAATAGTCCTTCTCTTCTGCCATATAGCCCGTAGCGAAAATATGGATCAAGCCGCCGATGCCGGTGATGATCAGCACCATCGTCATCGAGAGTGGATCAACCCGCAGCTCAAATGGAATTGAGATGCTTTGGAGAGTAATCCAGTCAAAAATCTTTACAATGCCAAGCCTGTTTTCCGGGCTCTGATTCCAAAGATTCCATGTGATTCCCGCCGCCAGACCAAAACTGATCAGGATCGGAAGAATCGCCAGGATTCCCATAAAGGAACGGCCATTTTTGGGGCCGAGAGCAGCAATAAAGCTTCTGCCTACCGCCGCCTGAATAATGGCTCCCATTAAGGGAAGAAAAATAACGAGCCAAATCAAGTTGAATTCAATTGCCATTCTCTTCAGCCCCTCATTGTGCTCATGTCGTCGATGTCAACTTCACTTCTGTTGCGCAGGATCGCCATGATGATTCCAAGGCCAACAGCAACTTCGGCTGCTGCAACGGCCATAACAAAAACAACCATGATCTGGCCTGTCATGGCAGCTTTTGTCACCGCTTCAGCACTCAACATAGGGTTGGCCGGAAGCTGATAGGCAAAAGCCAGAAAGGTGAGATTGACGGCATTAAGCATCAGCTCAATGCACATAAAAACTATAACTGGGTTCCGCCGAAGAACAACGCCCACGCCACCTATGGCAAACATAGAAATGGCAAGAATCAAATACCAATGAAGCGGCACTGCGCCTTCGACAGGGACTGCGAGAGAAGGATGCATTAGTGAAGCCTCCGTTTAGCCAAGAGGATGGAACCAACAACACCAATCAAAAGCAGAATGCTGGCAATTTCAAATGGCCAAACATATTCGGAATACATTGCCATCCCAATAGCCTGTGGTTTCGCTAGATCGCTGGCAAACTTTTGAGTTAAGGTTTCTGATGGCAGACTGGCAAGAGGCCAAATGACAGAAGCCAATATGATTCCGCCAAAGCCAAGACCCGAGGCCAGGGCAAGCAGCCTGACGAAAGGACCGGATTCGTCCTGCTTTTTAACATTGTTAGCCAGCCTGAGAATGGTGATAACAAAAAGGAAGAGAACCATGATGGCCCCGGCGTAAACCATGATCTGAACAATTCCCAAGAACTGCGCTCCCATGGTGAAATAAATCAGCCCAAGAACAAAGAAGTTGACCACCAGACAGATAGCCGACCAGACAGGATTGCTGCCAAAGCCAACCACGCCGAGAGCGCCGCAAAGCGCCACCGCTGCCAGAATAAGGAAGACGATCTGCGAACCGCTCATCTACCTCTTCCCCACCTGCTCAAGAATGTCATTCAAAAATCCCACCACGATAATCTGCCTAATGCTTGTCTAAGAATCCGCCGTTACTTGGCGCCAGGGTCCACCAGCAAAACCCGACGGCTTGGAGCAGAGTCCTCCACCAAATCGACCTTTCTCGGCCCCGAAGGCTTGGACTTTTTGGCTGCTGAAACCAGATTCATGTAAAGAACGCCAGCCATTGCAGCTGCCAGAACAAAAACTCCCCAGCCAGCCCAGACCCCATAAAGCTGAGTTCCGACGATCCAGAGTCCAACAATGATAAAGTTGGCAACAGCCAAAGGCAGAAGGCTCTTCCATCCCAGGTTCATCAACTGGTCGTAGCGAAGCCTAGGAAGAGTGGCTCGCAGCCAGATGAAAAAGGTTAGGCCAGCGGTGCACTTAGCCAGGAAGCCTAAAGGAGCCAGCCAGTAGGTAATTGACTTCATCGCTCCGAAAAAGCCGGAAGCTGCCGGAACCTGAGCAGCCAGAACATCCCAGTTGAAGGGCATAAGGTTATGTCCACCCAGGAACACAGCCGCAAAAACGCCGCTTAAAAGGAACATTGCTGCGTATTCACCCATAAAGAACACGGCAAACTTCATAGAGCTGTATTCAGTGTGATAGCCAGCAATCAGCTCGTTCTCTGCCTCAGGAAGGTCAAAAGGAGCTCTGTTTGTTTCAGCAATGACTGCAATCAAAAAGATGACTGCGCCAAGAAATCCATAAGGTGTGAAGATAAACCAGTTCTGAAAGGCTTCGAGCCCGGGGATTCCCCAGAGGGGTGCCTCCTGAGCCTTAACCATCTCGCTCATCTTGAGGCTTCCGGTGGCCATGACGACAGCGGCAAGGCTCATGCCCATCGCCAGTTCGTAGCTGATCAGCTGAGCGGAGGCCCGCAGGCCGCCCATTAAAGAGTATTTGTTGTTGCTGGCGTAGCCGGCAAGCACGACGCCATAGGCGCCTAAGCTGGAGATAGCCAAGACATAGAGAATCCCGATCTCAATATCTGCCACGGGGGTCAAGAAGCCATAGAAGCCATTTGTTGGACCCCAAGGAAGAGTGCCGCCTACCGCAAAAGCAGGGAAAAGGGCAACCCAAGGCGCGGTGAAGTAAATAACCTTATCAACCGTGCGAGGCGTAATATCTTCCTTCAAAAAGAGCTTCAGGCCATCGGCAATAGGCTGTAGAAGGCCAGCACAAGGAATCTTTTTACCCCGTAAAGCCTTGATTGCAAACTTATCAGGAAAAGTCAGAGTTCCAGTACGGTTCGGCCCAATACGGTCCTGCATCCAGCTCAAAAGCCGACGCTCCCACCAGATCATTCCCGGAACGAGAATGAGAATGGGAAGGACCAGAAGTAGAACCCTGATCAATCCGAGCCAGAAAGGATGATCCTTCTGGAGCCAGGCAAGGAAGTCGTAGAACAACGCAGTGACTTTACCTTCCCTAGTCGATAGGCAGCCCGGGCGAAAGGCCAAGGAAAGGAACAGGCAAGCCAAGATTTGCGTGGAATGAGAGGCTTACGGCGGATTTACGGATTTTTAACAGACGGACTTGACAGACAACGCCTAGACGAATGTATACTTTCCTGCACTGAAGAGGAAATTATCCAATGTCAGCGTCGGGAAGGATTCTGTGGAAAAGCATGTGGTGCTTTTGCGGAGCTCGTTTCGTCTGGATTTTTTGCAGCAGCACGACCTTTTGCGAGGGAGCTGACCGTGTAGGTGGGCAGATAAGCCGCCTTAGGTCTAAGGTTTTTCTATCTGCATTCATTTAACTTTTTGTGTAAGACCATGCATAGTGTGTCTGTTGAGACCAAGCCAAGCCGTGCTTTCCACATGATGTGGAAAAACAATCTCTCTGTGAACTCCGTGAAAGCGGATACCCTGGAGGTCAACTGAGTCATGCAGCCCCGATTTCCCATTCTAGAAGACCTTGAGGTCAAACGTATTGTCACCACCGAGGGCAGCCGTCCCCTGCACGATTGGAAGCCGGCAGCAGAAGGCTTGATCCTGCCCCATGAAGTGCTTGTCAAACGCGAGGATGGGGTAAAGGAACTGGATCCAGCTGAGATAGCTCAGACGGTTGGAGACGCATTGGCTGGTCTGTGGATCAGCCGTGGCCGACCTGATTTCACTGGGGAAGAAGCTGCCCGATTCGTCCGATCAGTAACGATGGGAGTCATCAGCAGGCTCGCCACTCTCGATTCAAGCGGCGGTGCAGTAACGATTGCTTCCTACGATATTTCAGTCCTCATTGAAGCTGAGCTCATCGCTCACGATGCCTTCGAAATTGCCAAGGCTCTAGTTCTAATGCGGGGCGCAAAACGAGATGCTGCCCAAGCCAGTTCTCATGATCTCAAGCTGATTCGCCGCAACGGCCGAGTAGTGCCCTGGAACGACGGCAAGATTGAAGTTGCCGTCCGCAAGGCATTTTTGAGCCTTAAACTCGATGCCAGCCCCTCGGTAAGAATCTCTGAAAGAGTCACCGACCGCGCCCATAAGCTTGGCCAGGCTTACATTTCAATTGAGCGTGTACAGGACCTCGTCCAGGAAGAGCTGATGCTCGCCGGGGCTTTTAAGGTTGCTGAAGCCTACATTGTCTACCGCGCTGAAAGGGCGATGATTCGCGCCCAGAAAGAAGCCGACGAGACAAATGGCTCGGGCCAGTTCGCCATGATCCTTCTGAAAAATGAAGATGGATCAACCGTTTTCTGGGATGGCGAAGACCTCCGCCGCCGCATAGATTACGCCCTCATCGGCCTTGAACTCCCCATGAGTCAGAGCCGGCTCATGTCAGAGCTTTTAAGGTCGGTCACGGGAGAGATCAGCCGTCCTGACCTGCAGAAAACCATCATTCTCAATGCAAAAACTCTTATTGAGCAGGATGTCGATTTCAGCCGGTTCGCTTCGCGCATTCTCCTCACCTACATTTACGAAGAAGCACTAGGCTGGAGCATTGAGACCGACGGCATTGAAAAGCTGAAGGAATTCCACGCCAAGGCTCTTCCCAAGTACATTGAAAGAGGAGTTGAAATTGGCCGACTGGCCGAAGACATGAAGTCTTTCGACATCGCCCGACTCGCCGAAGCGCTGGACCCTTCTGCTGACCTTGACTTCGACTTCCTTGGTATTCAGACCCTTTACGACCGCTACCTGATTACAGACAAGACGGCAAAGAAGAACCGCCGCCTGGAAACTCCTCAGCTTTTCTGGATGAGGGTATCCATGGGCATCTTTAGACAGGAGCCTGGCGATAGAGAGGCAAGAGTCATGGAGCTTTATGGGCTATACAAAAGCCGCCGCTTCTGTTCTTCCACTCCTACTCTTTTCAATTCTGGGACTCTGCGCAGTCAGCTTTCAAGCTGCTACCTCTATAAAGTTGATGACTCTATCGAGTCAATCATGATTCGCGGCATCGCAGAAAATGCCTTCCTTAGCAAGTGGGCTGGCGGATTGGGTGGTTCGTGGACATCGGTTCGCGGCACAGGCGGCTACATCAAGGGCACCAACGGGGAAAGTCAGGGAGTTATTCCCTTCCTCAAAATGCACAACGACCAGCTCGTGGCTGTCAATCAGGGCGGCAAGCGGGCTGGCAGCGGGTGCGCCTACCTTGAAAGCTGGCACAACGATGTCTTTGATTTTCTTGAGCTGAGAAAGAATACGGGCGACGACCGACGACGCACCCACGACATGAACACCGCTAACTGGATTCCTGACCTCTTTATGAAGAGAATGGAAGCCAGAGAGCACTGGACCTTGTTCCGAAGCAACGAGGTCCCGGACCTTCATGATCTGTACGGCAAAGCCTTTGAAGCCAAGTACGCAGAGTACGAAGCCATGGCCGAGCGAGGCGAGATTTTTGGCCAGAAGATTGAAGCAATTGATCTGTGGAAGGCCATGCTCAAAATGCTTTTTGAAACAGGCCACCCATGGATCACCTTTAAGGATCCCTGCAACCTCAGGTCTCCCCAAGATCATATCGGAGTCATTCACTCCAGCAATCTCTGCACAGAAATCACCCTGAACACATCAGCTGACGAAACTGCTGTCTGCAACCTGGGTTCAGTCGTGCTTGATTCTCATATCAAACCCAACGGTGAGCTGGATCTTGAGAAGCTAAAGGAAACAATTCGAATCGCCGTTCGTGCCTTGGATAATGTGATTGACATCAATTACTATCCAACCGAAGCTGCCCAAAGGTCCAACCAAAGGCATCGGCCAGTTGGCTTGGGAATCATGGGTCTGCACCACGCCCTCTATATGAAAAGCATCAATTTTGATTCAGCCGAAGCGGTTGAGTTCAATGATGAGTTCATGGAGGCAATCTGCTACTTCGCCTACGAAGCCTCAAGTGACTTGGCGGCAGAAAGAGGCAGCTACTCTACCTATCAAGGCTCCAAGTGGCAGCGCGGCCTTATGCCCCAAGACACCTTGGAAATTCTTGAGAGGGAAAGAGGCGTGCCAGTGGAAGTTCCCCGTGGAGGAAAGCTGGATTGGGCGGTACTGAGGGAAAAAATCAAATCGCAAGGGATGAGAAACTCCAATGTGACGGCCATCGCCCCCACTGCCACCATCGCCAACATCATGGGCACATCACCCTGCATTGAGCCCTTGTACAAAAACATCTATGTCAAGTCCAATCTCAGCGGCGACTTCGTTGTTCTCAACCCCTTCATGGTGGCGGACCTAAAGAAAGCTGGACTTTGGACGGAAGACATTCGTGAAGAAGTTAAGTACTTCGATGGAGACTTGGAATTTGTTCAGGGCCTTCCCGACTGGCTGAAGCAGAAATACCGCTGCGCCTTCCAGATTGAGTACCAGTGGGTGCTGGATGCCGCCGCCCGCAGACAAAAATGGATTGATCAGTCACAGAGTGTCAACCTCTTTTTGGGCAAGGCAGATCTCAAGATCCTCAGCCACATGTACCGACATGCCTGGAGAACTGGCCTCAAGACGACTTACTACCTGCGAACCCTGGGTGCTTCGAACATCGAAAAGGCTACAGTCAGCAAAAAGAAGTCCGATGTGCCCCGGCTGGAAGTCCCAGCAGAAACCGACGAAGTGACTCCTTCTGCCGCCGCAGCCTGCCGTCTAGACGCCATGCTGAATGGCGGCGAGTGCGAGTCCTGCCAGTAATATCACTAGCTTATTCCCTCTTCAGAAACACTTAAGGTGGGAAGGAGTCACAATAACGGTTGTAATGGCCCTGGCAGTTTTGCCTAACTAAAGCTGCCAGGGCTTAGATGACAATTTTTTCTTCCCCAATGGGGTGGCCTTCTTATGAAATCCTATTCAGCAGCTTTCGTGGTTATTGCGGCTGCCGTGCTGACAAGCACAGCGGCAGCTCAAAACCTACAGTACAACGGTCTGGCAAGACCAGATGCGCTGACCGCCAGCGTTTCTGTCAACGGCGGTGCCTTTTCCACCCTCTACGCAGGAAGTCTCAAGTTCACAGATGGAACCGAGACTCTCTACACTTACTGCGCCGATCCACTCGCCACCCTCAACAGCAGCTTCAACACATATTCTGCTGGCCTTGTTGATCTTAGCGGCAGTGGCAGCATGAGCCTTGCTGGAAAGATCTTGGCCACCAACTACTTTAATGCAAGTTCTGCCGACGAGCAGGCTGGTCTTCAGCTGGCAATCTGGTCAGCACTGCTTGATGGCGGCCCCGCTTTCGACGCAAATGGAGCCAACTTTAAGGTGAACAATGTCAATGCCAACGCACTGAACTTTGCTTCCAACTACTTCTCCTCAGCAGTGGATCCAGGCGATGTGCTGGTCACTCTTTACAGCTCCAGCGCCAACGGAGCACAATCTCAGCTGACAGCCAGCCCCGTTCCAGAGCCCTTCACTATGGGCATTCTTGGAGCAGCCGGAATCGGCATCGCCCTGCGACGCCGACGACAGCAGAAAGCCTAAGCAGACGATAGATAAAAAACCCCTCGGAGCAGCAGCTCTGAGGGGTTTTTTGTCTATATCTTTCCCTAGCTCTTAAGCTTAGCCAGCAGAGTCACCATCTCAGCTAAAGCCGAGACTGCCTCCCTGCCCTTGTTGCCAAGCTTCATGCCGGCTCTTTCCAAAGCTTGATCTTGGTTTTCCGGAGTCAAAACTCCCCAAGATATAGGGGTTCCAGATTCAAGCTGAAGACTCATCAGGCTGCCGGCAACATCGCCGCCAAGCATGGCAGCATGGTTTGTGGCTCCTTGAAGAATACAGCCCAGGCAGATCACACCATCGACTTCTCCCTGATCCAGCAGACCCTTAACTGCGAGAGGAATCTCCCAAGAACCCGGCACACGCACCAAGGCCACGCTGGGATCACCCATCTGCTTAAGCTCATCCAGGGCCCCTTTCAGCAGTTCCTCGGTCACCAGTTCATTCCACCGCGAAACAACAATGCCGATCTTGGCTCCTGTCAAATCGCGTCGTCCTCGGAATTCCACCATCATTCCAAGTATGGCTCCTATTAGTCTCCCCTTAAGGGATGAAGATCAAACTCTAGCCATGCCATGCGCCCTCAGGAAGAGGACGATCCAGATTGGCCCAGACAGAAATGTCCAAATGAGGGAAGGGGGCATCCTTCACCTGACACTCTTTTAAGAACTCAAGTTCTTCGGCGATGGGGCGATAGCCATCCTTCACCTGCCTGGCTATCGCAGCCAGCCTGCCAAACCTTTCAATATGGTCGCTAAAGCGGGCCTCAGAGTAATCCCTTGCCGACCAGGTTGAGATAAGAAACTGCCAGTCACTGGCCTCAGCCAAAAGCAGCTCACGGCCAGCCTGAGTTGCCCACTCCAGAGCTGGTCCCTCGGTGATTGTCCGCGCCAGAGCCACCATTTCTCTTTGGCAGGGGTAGAGCTTTTCCCAGGTCCAAACATTGTCGGGGTTAAGCCAAACAGAATGGTAGCCCCCTTCTCCCCATGATCCTTCAGGGAGAGGAATCGACTTTTCTGCGGGAAATCGTTCAATCAGTTCGCTGGGAGTCACCGACTCAATATCGGGGTCGTTGTGCAGGTGAACACCCAGTTCATAAAGAAACTCAGGACCTTCCCACCACCAATGGCCAAAAAGCTCCGTATCGTACATGGCCACCACCGTCCCCTCTCTGTTGGCCTGGCCGCGGTAGCCAGCCAAAGCCCCTTTCAAAACCTCGGTCATGTCTTTGGCATGGGCAGGAATATGCTCCCAAGCCTCCCAAGGAAGATAGGGTTTTTTGCCACCGAGGTCCGATTTGTTTTCGCTGATGCGCCAATACCGAAGCCGGCCAGGGTAAAGCTGCTTGTGGAACTCTAGATAATACGGATCGCCAGGGTAGCCAACTTCGCCGGACCAAACTTTCACAGTCGTTTGGGGGTCTCGCGAAAAAACCGTTTCGTCACTGGCTGTCAGGTAGTGCTCATACTCGCTTCTAAATTCCTCAGGCGGAGTGAAAAGGTGCTTGCTCCTTTGAAACATCTCAGCCAGTTGGGGGAACTTCTGCCAATAGGTGCCAAGAGGTTCTCCCCCTCGTATCATATGAGAATCAACAAAGAAGAACTTGATGCCGTTTTCATTCAAAAACTCGTCAACGCCTTTTCTGGCCCAAACATGCTGGTCTTCCCCTACAGGGGCCTTCCAGTTGTAGGCAGGCCGATAGGCACACTCAGGCAGCCAGATTCCTGCCGGAGCCTTGCCAAACCGGCGTTTATGGCTGTCCACCGCCACCTTTACCTGAGCCTGTACTGATTCATCAGTGCCAAGAAGAGGAAAATATCCGTGGGTTGCGCCACAGGTAATCAGTTCAATGCTTCCCTGCTCTTCAAACTCTTTAAAAGCATCGCAGATCGATCGATTCCACTGATGTTTGAACTGAACAAGAGCCTTGGTATAAAACCTCTGCCACATTCCTGCCGTGCCAATCAGGTTCAGCTCGCCTTCCATTTCAAAGCGCTTCATATCGCTTAAGGCAGCATCAATCTTCTCCTGACAGTACTCCTCAAAGCCTGCCTTAAAGCTGGGATCATCCAGCTGCTCGGCTAAAATCGGAGTCATGTTAAAGGTCCACCGGGGCTTGATTCCCTGGTCCCTCAGCCTGTCTAAAGCATCGAGCAAAGGCAGATAGCACTCAGCCGCAGCTTCAAAAATCCAGTCCGTTCCGTGTGGGCTTCGTCCGTGGGAAAGAACATAAGGCATGTGGGTGTGAAGCACCAACATGAAGCGGCCAACTGGCATGACATCAGTTTAGCCCCTGATGAGATCAATAGGTTGGCGGCAGGGAATCCTTATTGAAATCGCAAGATAAACTGCCTCGACAGTGATAGACAGAAGTTTGAATCCCGCCCAGCCAGTGGCCCCAAACTCATCGCTTTCGCCACCCAAACAATGAAGCGGAGGATGGATGAGGCAGGTACATTCGTAGAGAGAGGCTATATGGGAGAGAACATGGAAAAGTTCCGTCACCTGGACGGAAGCGAAGCGATTGTTGAGACGGATCACATCAGAATCGTTTTTCAGCACGGACACCCAGAAGTTGTGGGAATCAACGGCTGTCGTATTGAAGATGTGATTGACGTTCTGGTAAACAAGCTGCTCTCTTTTCAAGGTCGTGATTTGGCCTGTGAAGAAAATGCAACTGCCCTCTATCACCTTGATATGGCCAGAGAAGCTCTGCTTCTAAGAAGAAGGCGCAGAGAGATTCAAGGCCTCATCGGTCGGCAGAGCAAACACCAGTCAACATGAGCCGGCCAACAGACGGATGGCGAAGCCTAGACCCTAAAGTCAGAACAGTCTGGCGGGTCAGCGCCGTTATAACGGGCATTTCTGTCGGAGCCATCGGTCTGTTTTTTGAATGGCTTATCACGAGAAAGATGTCCAGCTACCCCTTGCCCTTTGGGCTATGGGGACTTGGCGCTTTGATCATTTTTGCCCTTCCCGGAATCATCTTTGCCAACTTAAGCTGGAAAAACGCCAGATATCGGTTGGGTGAAGATGATCTGGCTTATATGAAGGGCATCTTTTGGAAGTCAGAACGCTACGTCAACCGAGCCAGAATCCAGCATGTCGATGTTACTGCCGGTCCGGTTTCAAGAATGCTTGGCTTGGTTGAAGCCAGCGTGCATGTGGGCACAGGTGTATCAGCAGCTATTTCGATCAGCGGACTCACTCCAGATGTCGCCGAAGAACTAAAGAAGACTCTGCTGGAAGGGAGCATGGTGAGATACCAGGCTGCCATAGATGCCCCTCCACAGCAGGCATCGGCCCCGCCTCCTCTTCCGCCAGCAGACGAGGCACCACAGGAACCCCTTAGCAGCACAGACGATTCACAGAAAATCCATGAATCCTGATTTTCAAAGGCTTCACCCCTTAACCATCATTATCGAAACCTGGCGGGCGGTAAGTCGGTTTCTCTTTGTCATCATCCTGGTGGGCTTTAACATGCTTACGGGCCAGGGCATTGGGGATACAAGCGAACTGATATTCGCAGGTCTAGGCTTTTTAGTTATTGGTTCTGCCCTGGTTCGCTACTTCACCTTCGGCTATTCCATTCAACAGGGATCACTTTTGGTAAAGCAGGGATTCATTACCAAGCAGGCAAGAACTATTCCACTGGCTAGAATTCAAAACATCAACCTCAAGCGAGACTTGATCCATAGGATTCTTGGCCTTGTTGACCTTGAAATTGAAACGGCAGGGGGAGGCAAACCCGAAGCAGTGCTTAGCGCCGTCACCGAAGATCAAGCCCATGAACTCAAACAGAGGCTGCTTGGCCGCTACGAAGCAACATCAAGCGCCCTTATCGAAGCCCGTCGTGAGGAAGTGATTTACCAGGCATCGCCCAGAGAGCTGTTCATCGCTGGAGCCACTGAAAACAGGCTTCTCATAATGATCTTATCGGTTGTTGGCATTGTCGCCACTCTGCCGGGCTTAATGGATTCAATTACCAAAGCAGCCGCCGAAGCAGTAAAGGGAGCCGCCCAAACAGCGGGCCGATCGCCCAATGACTGGATTCTCTGGGCGATCCTCGCTTTTATCGCCCTTGCCTTTGGGTGGCTGGCATCAATTGTCGCCACCTTTGTTTCTTACTGGGGTTTCGAGGTTGCCTGGCGAGACGGAAGTTTTAGGCGGCACTATGGCCTGCTAAATCAGTTTGAAAACGTTGTCCCTGCCCGCAGAATTCAATCTGCCCGCATTACGGACAATATCTTTCAGAGAATGTTTAAAGTCGGCAAGCTGTACCTTGATACGGCGGGCGGGTATAGCCAGTCAGGTGAAAATGATGGCCAGCATTCTGCCAGACCTACCCCCCTTATGGCTCCCATTATTGATGCCGAAGGGGCTCAGAAAATCCTAGTCAAGGTTTTCCCTTCCTACCTTCCTGCTGAAGAAGGCTGGAGAACCCCGCCAGTCGCAATGATCTGGCGGAGCCTTTACTCCACTTTTGTCCCTGCCCTCATCATTTCTGCGCCGATCGCTTGGTTTTTTCACTATTGGGCAGTCGCTGCCTTCTTAGGTGTCTTTGCGCTCTCCGCCCTTTCAGCCTGGATTGAACGTCCTGGCATTGGCCTAAGAGATGACGGCGAAAGAATCATCGTCCGCAAAGGCAGAATCTGGCGCACCTTTCAAATTGCTCCCATACAAAAGCTTCAGATGGCTCAGTTCAACCAAACTCCAGCCCAGAGGCGTTTTGGCCTGGCCACTGTATCCTTTTCAACGGCAAGCATGGCCGGAGGCACCACTCTTTCTATCACAGATATCCCTGCGGACGAGGCGAGAAACCTGGTCTGGGATCTGCATAAGCGAAGCGGGCTTGACGCCTGGAAGAATCCGGACGGCTTTTAAGCTAAACCCCTTTCCATCGCTCTTTCAGGTGATCCTTCATCCAGATGCAGACGTCCCAAAGGTCTGCGACGGGAGCCCGAGTGTAGGGAATCGTCGGCATATAGTTTGGCGGACCAAACTCAACATCAACATAAAACTCCTTCTGCCCCCTTTCTCCTGCTGACTCAACAATCTGGTCCCACCAACGGCAGAAGTGCTCAACCTTATCCTTCCATTCCGGCGCACGAGGATCAGAAACCTGAGGGCCTTCTTCGTGACCGACCCTTGCATGAATGTAACGGGTTCGACTCACTGCTAAATCCATGGCCGCCTTCTGGTCTCCCAGCATTGATTCGCATACACAGGTCCAGTGGCTGAAGTCGGCGGTTATTCTAAGTTCCGGAACAGCTTCCAACAGAGCTTTGGCCGAGCTAGGCTGATGCAGAAGCCGGCCTCGATGGGTTTCAAAATAAACAGGTGCAGGGGATGAGAGCCTGACTGCCTGAGAGAAAAATTCTATTCCCTGCTCTAAGCTCCACCAATCTTTGCCAGCATGGACATTGATTATTAAAGGATCGAGCCGAGCTGCATTGGCAAGCCCGACCTTATAGTCTTCTAGCGAGGTGGGAAAAAGCATGGCCACCAAGCCAAGCCCTTCATCCCAAAAGGGGGCAGGGTTGCTGACAGAAACTGCCGGGGCCTCAATGGCGCTAAATCCGGCAGCTGCAATTTTCTTGGCCGCCTCAGGATGCGGAACGGATTCCATGCCCCACAGAGCCTTTACATACTTCACTTGAGGCCGAATCATCAGAAATCTATCCTGCCACTAATCACTGCCTCAGTGCAAGTTCAGGCTGTCATGTCCGCCACCGAGGCGGACATGACTCCTTCCAAGATTCCCAGCCCCTCTGCTTGAAAGGCTGCGTAGTCCTTCTGCTTCGGGGATGACCCACGCTTGAAGTAGATCTCAAGCGAGTCAGTCAACCAGAGATGGAGCTGCGCTCCCAAACCATAGCTAGCTGACTAAAAACGTATCGGAATCCGAGTTCCTCGTTAAGTAGATACATAGGGTTCTTTTCTTCGTTATCAGTCATAACAAACTCAATCCCCTGTTCTCTTCCCCACAAAAGGCTGCGAGTTTTTAAGGCCTTGGCAATGCCCCGACGCCTGTATTCCCTTCGAACCCCGGTAAGGGCTGTTATGCCAACCTTCGGGTCAACCAGACTAGGAGAAAGGCTGGTTGTTCCCGCCAAAGCACCATCTGGCATCACAGCAAAAAGCAGCCCTTCATGGCAAAAGCCAGGATGATCCATAAACTTTTCAAAGAACTCAATCGTGTCTTCAACAAACTCTCCAGTCATGGGGACATCCTTCAGAAGATCCATGTCAAGACGCCAATATTCCTGCAGCCAGGAATCTGGCTTTCTCACCTTAAGCTCTGGCAAAGACAGAATCTCGTAGTCAAGCTCGCCTGCTGCTTGGTTAAAGTCGCAGAGATTCAACCGGGAGACCTTTTGGGCCATCTTGGTCTTCCAGCCATAGCTCTCCGCCATGACCGTAATTTTCGGATACCGGTCTTCAATGCCGCTATGGATTTTCTGGGCTTTATGCCTCTCGCCAAGCTCAAGCAGATGCTTAAACCCAAAATCAAAGACCTCAAGATCATCAGGAAGAGCAGCCACTCGACCAGTGAAGCCATTCGGATCGCTGTACCAAAAGGCTTCGGCAAAAATGATCATGCCAACGATTTTTTCGCCGTGCTTTATAACGTTTCGGTACAGAACCTTGCCGTC
Organism: uncultured Fimbriimonadaceae bacterium; assembly: GCA_964607175.1. Taxonomy (GTDB): domain Bacteria; phylum Armatimonadota; class Fimbriimonadia; order Fimbriimonadales; family Fimbriimonadaceae; genus JAKRSE01. Next base: position 165,833 of record CAZSIM010000002.1, on the reverse strand, counting down.
AAACATCCTGTCCTCCGACTCGTACTCGGCGCGGGATACAGGAAACTCGGGATGAAGCTGTGCGCGGATAGCCAAAGCTTCCTGCCAGTCAGAATCTGATATTAAAGGATGAATAGTAAACTTGCTCATTGCACAGTTTGGCCGTAATATGGCCCAGGGAAGGAGGCAGAACAACTCCGCCAAATAGGTGATTAAAGGGGTCCGTGTTTTCGGACCATCTTGGTGCGGGAGCGGTAAAAAACCGACTAGACAGCCGCCAAGATGAGGCCGGAATATTTGGTACGAATGATCATCATGCTTCCGCCTCCTGTGAGAGTCCAAGAAGAATGCCACAAGCCTATATGGGTCAATGGGACTCTGAGCTATCTCGAAGGCAGGCAAGCCAGACTTGGTCCTACTCATACTGCCTCATTCCCTCTCAGAAGGAAAGGAAAAAAAGCCGATAATGGAGCAGAGTTATGTCGAACAAGGTGCTGATCTATAACATCGGAATGCTGGGCGATGTGCTCACCACCATTCCAGCTCACCGCGCCATTCGACGTCATTTCAAGGGGTCTGAGCTGACTCTCATGCAGCTCAAAGTTCCTGCCGGACGCATTACCCCAGCCGATGTTCTCCTGCCTCAAGGGCTGGCTGACAAGGTTTTTGACTACGAAAGAGGCGGCAGGCTTCCTGTTAAGGAAGTCAAGGCCCTGCTTTCGCTTCGAGCCCAAGGATTTGATACCGTCTGCTACTTGGCGCCTTTTCCGAGATCAGAAAAACAGGTCAGCCGAGACAGACTCTTCTTTAAGCTCGCAGGAGTCAAAAACCTGATCGGCTTTGAGAGCATTGAGGATGATGTCTACAACCGCAGGATCGATGGCAGACCCGATCCCAAAATCAAGCACCAAGTTTTAAGCCGTTTAGAAAGATTGGAAAAAGGCGGAATTCCCGCCTCTCCCAGCGATCTCTCTCTGCCGTGGCTCAACTTTTCATCCGACCAGCAAAACCGAATATCCAAGTGGATAGGTGCGAGAAATCTTGATGGAAAGCTCCTGGCTGCCATGGGAATCAAGTCGGCCATGTCAAGCAAAGACTGGCCCTTGGAAAGATTTGAAGAACTGGGCCGCCAGCTGCTAAAAGATCACAACATCAGCCTGGTGATAGTAGGAGGACCTGCCGAGAAAGAATCTGCTTCGAAGCTGATTGATGCCTGGGGCCGAGGGCATAATGCCTGCGGCGAGTTTGCCCCGCTCGATTCTGGCGCTCTCCTCTCACGCTGCCAGCTCTTTATCGGGGTGGATACCGGCACAACTCATTTAGCTCGGGCGGCTGGAACTCCGGTCGTCAGCATTTTCAGCGACCGAGCCCCACAAGATGACTGGCGGCCCTTCGGCGAAGAAGTTCGGGTTCTACAGATTCATCAATCATGCGGAGGCTGTATGGCGATTGACTGCCCCGTGGCAGGACACCCCTGCCTAAATCAAATCACCGTCCCCATGGTGATGGAGGCGGTGAGAAGTCTGCTGGATAAAGCGGCCTAAGCTACTGTTCGCCAGAAAGCCGCTTGTAATACTCAACCACTTTCTTTACGTAGTTCTGAGTTTCACGGTAGGGCGGCACTCCGCCATGACGCCTTACGGCTCCAGGGCCAGCATTATATGCGGCCAAAGCCAAAACCAATCCTCGGAAAGAATCTCCGGTTTTATTTGTGTAAGTCTCTAAATGAGACCGCAGCAGCTTGGTGGTCCCGTAAAGGTTCTGCTCCGTGTCAAAGCTGTTGCTGACTCCAAGACCGCGAGCTGTGCCTGGCATTAGCTGGCCCAAACCTCTGGCGCCAGCATGGCTGACAGCATTGGGGTTAAAGTTGCTTTCTGCCATAAGCAGAGCCATGATCAGTCGGGCATCAACACCAAAGTAAACACTGAACTCAAGCACCGACTCAGCGATATCAATGGCTTTAGCCGCTGTCAGCCGCTTGTTCTGCTTCTGCATGAAGCCAGCGTAGGTAGGAATAAGAGCTCTCACCTCTGGCGAAAGGCTTCTGTTCCCTGCCTTGGCGGCCATGGTGGGAAGATTTCCTGTAGGAACCCTAGGTGCGACTCCACTTCGAGAAGTGGCGCTTCCGGCTGTTCTTTTTGTGGCTTCCTGAGCCTTTTTAAGCTCCGCCTGCCTGGCGGCTTCGTTCTGCTTTTCTTCCCAGACTGCAATAGAAGGTTCTGTAATCGCGCCAAGCAGCTCGGCGGTGATCATAGATGTTTCACTTTCACGAATCGCCTTTACAATCAGGCGAACATTCTGACTGCCTGTTTTAAGCCAGTCAGGGGATTCTGGTGCTTTGACATAAAGCTCTCGTCCAGAAGGGTCAGGATTCTCCAAGATCAGCACATTGCCAATCATTCCTGTGGTTCTTCCTCTCACCTCCATGACGCGGCTGCCAATAAAGGTCTCAAGGGCGGCTGCACCGACTGATTGGGAGATTTTATGAGTACGACGAAGAGTCAAATACTCATCAAAGGTCTGAGCTGGCACGGCCAAAGGCAGAACCAAAACAGAAGCCAAAATGAAGATCCTTTTCATATTGCAAGCTTCTGGCGGACAGGTCGGGATTCGAACCCGAGAAGGGATGTGATCCCTTACCCACTTAGCAGGCGGGCGCTTTCGTCCACTCAGCCACCTGTCCGTCCTTCTAATGTACCATGCTCGGTCGATTCCGGTCAGTACCTGAGGTCTTGGACCCTTTCCACACATAAAAACAAGGGAATGACAATCAGCCTTCTGCCTGAAGCAGGCCAAAAAATGCCAGTCAGTAAAAACTAAACGGCTTACCTGCAGCCACCCTCAACCCTCTACCGCGTCTGATGGTAAGTAGGTCAAGGAACAACATCTGATGTCGCCAGTTTTTTACAAAGCTCCCGAAGTGCTGCATTGGCTGGATGAAGGCGGAAAAGCCAGCACAGCAGAAGGCAAACGCAGGTTCAAGGAAACATCCATTGATGCCAGCTTGGGCTCAATCGGAGATGCCTTTCAAAAGGTCGCAAGGGCAGCTAAGGATCTAGGCAAGGGCGCCATTGCCGACATGACCTTTAGGCATTTGGACGAAAAAGGCTACACGCTCTACGAAGACGCATTTGAATTTCCTCACCAAGGAGGGGTCAAACGTGTCGCCTACAGCGAGATCCGTGAGATCAAGGCGGAGCCGGATGACAAGTTCACCCTTTTATATAACGGAAGCAGCATGACCATCAAGCCAATCGCTCACCTTGTTGCCGGGCATACCAAGGTGCCCATAGGCTGGAATAGGGGCGGAATGGAAGTCCGTTATGCCATGCTAGTTGAAGAAATTGCCGCCAGAAGCCGCATTGCTATCAGCGGCCTTTAGGGCAGGAAAAAGACATGAGGCTAGGTTGGAAGCACCCTGAGCCTGAAGGTTGGGTGGAATCCACCGACGGGGCTCTGAAAGAAGATCTTGGGTCAGGCGACCTTGCGGCGGCCCTATTAGACCCTGACCACACAAGTCACTGGTTTATTGAAAGCCAAGGGGTAGGAGTTGTCTGCGGACTAGGGATTGCTCTTCACCTGCTGACTGACCCAGAAAGGCCAGATCGAACTCCCCGGCTGCATGCACACGACGGTGAAAAAGTTGAGCCAGGTGAAAGGCTGATTGACGGCCTGACAAGAAGCGCCTTTCTCTTAAGTCGTGAGAGAACAGTCCTCAACTTTCTTATGATGCTGAGCGGAACGGCCAGCCTGACGAGAAAGTTTGTCGATGCTGCTGCCGGAACAAAGGTCCAGATTGTCGACACACGCAAAACTGTTCCCGGCTTGAGAACCCTGCAGAAGTACGCAGTGAGGTGTGGAGGCGGCAAAAATCACCGAATGGGCCTGTACGATGGCCTCTTGATTAAAGACAACCATATTCAGGCGGCAGGATCGATTACAGAAGCGATCAGCCGCGCCAGGCATGGACTTGGCCATATGGTTCCGCTTGAAGTCGAATGTGAAAAGCTAAGCCAAGTAGATGAGGCTCTACGAGGCGGCGCCCAGATCATCATGCTGGACAATATGTCGCTGGATGAAATGCAGGAGGCGGTGAAGTTTGTCGAGGGCCGAGCCCTGCTAGAAGCATCCGGTGGAGTCACCCTAGACCGTGTTGCCGACATCGCCAGAACAGGAGTTGACATCATCTCGATTGGTGCTCTAACTCATTCGGCAGCTTCACTTGCCCTTCATCTAGAAATCGAATGAGCCACTGGCCAATTGAACGAGTCGAGGTCATTGATTCGACTCAGGACGAGCTAAAAAGAAGAGCCGCAGAAGGAAAAAGCCTGCCTCCGATCTTTATGGCGGGCCACCAGACCAAAGGGCGTGGCCGGTTTGACCGCATTTGGGAAAGCAGGGAACTGGAGAGCCTAACGGTGAGCTTGGCTCTGCCAGAGTGGCGTAACCACCCCGCGCCCTGGCTGCCCGGCATGATGACTGCCTGCGCCGCCGCTGCCGCTTTTTCAGTGCGTGTTCAATGGCCAAATGATTTGACAATTCAAAAAAAGAAGACAGGGGGAATTCTGGTGGAAAGAATCACCCTTGCCGATGGTTCCAGCCAGCCTGTAGTCGGCATGGGAATCAACCTGACAAACAAGGACTTCCCCGAATCTATAGCCCACCGAGCCACAAGCCTTCTGCTTGGCCGCGGCGTGTCGCTCAGCCCAGAAGAAGCCCTGGCAAAGGTGCTCGCCAGACTTCAGCCCCTGGCTCTCATAAAAACTTGGCACGAGCTTCTTCCTTATTGGAGCCTGCTGGACGACACTCCAGGCAAGATCTACACTCTTCCGACAGGCGAAGAAGCCATCGCTTTGGGATTAGGCTCTGAAGGACAGCTTATCTGTTCGGTCGAGGGCGAAGCGAGATCAGTCGTAGCAGCCGAAGCTCTGTTTGGAACGGAAGTTTCGGGGTAGAAGTAACCTATGGATGAGCTGATTGCCGTTGTCGGCAGCTGCAATGTGGATCACGTTTGGGTTGGAGAGAGGATTCCTGGCCCTGGTGAAACTCTGCTGGCCGATGGGTATGAGATTCATCCGGGCGGCAAGGGTGCAAATCAGGCCACTGCCGCAGCCAAGCTCGGGGGCAGGGTTCAGATGGTGGGCTGCCTTGGAAAAGATTCCGGCGGCGCGCTTCTAAAAGGCGTTCTCCAAAAAGCAGGGGTCGGCGTTTCCTATCTTCACGAACTAGATGGGGTCGCAACGGGCACAGCCGGAATTTTTGTCGGATCGCAGGGAGCCAACTCCATCTACGTTGGCCCAGGTGCAAACCGCATGGTTTCTGCCGAGAGGGTGAGATTCGCCCTGACTATGCTGAAGCCAAGCTGGATTGTGATGCAGGGAGAAACCCCCTACGAAGGAATCGGCGAGGCAGTAAAGCACGGAAAACTGATCCTTAATCCCGCTCCAGCTTTTAGTGTTCCAGACGATATTCTTTCCCAAACCTGGATACTGACTCCAAACGAACATGAGGCTGCCCTGATTGTCGGGCACTCTGTAGAAACCGAAGCTGAATGTGAACAGGCATGCCAAACCCTTTTAGCAAAAGGAGTCCGCCATGTGGTCATCACTCGTGGCAGCCAAGGCAGCTACGCCTCAGGAATAGGAACAATACCTCCCTGCCAGGTTGATGCGGTGGATACAACGGCTGCGGGAGACTGCTTTACCGGAGCCTTGGCGGCAGCCCTTTCCAAAGGTCTAGAGCTTAAAGGAGCTCTGCAGGTGGCTTCGGCTGCCGCCGCAATGAGCACAACTCGAAAAGGAGCCCAGGAATCTATTCCAAACTGGCAGGAAGTCAGTGCCTTTTTGGCCAGGCTGTAGAGGCAGACAAAAGCTTGGGGATAACTTTTTGATTTTCATCACCGATTTTCATTTTCCTGATGTAGCATTTATATGGGAGATCTGAAAAGAACTTCCAATCTTAAGAAAGAAGATTCGCGGATAGCTGTTATTTTCCTAAAGCCTGCTAGTTAAGCAAAGGGAGACATTGACAGATAAAAGCGACATTTTCTTTTCTTGAGTTGTGATTTCTGTTGGGCAGAAATCACGCAAAGCTGAAGCATCTTAACTGCTTGGCTCCTGCAGTTTCTGCAGGGTTTTTGAGTTGGACCGGATGCAGCGGTTTGGGTGTCTGCCCAGAGGCTCTCTCATTTGAGGAGCGCGCTGAGGCAGAGTAGAAAAAGGTGTAAACCTTGGACAGCGTGAGCTGAGTTTACTGAGATATCGATTGGCTTTGAAAGGAGTTAAAACGAGATCGAAGACTAAAACTTTTCTGGCTCCCACCCACAAACAAGCCCTGAGACTTGTCTCAGGGCTTGTTTGTTTATGAAGCCCCATCTTCATACCATTACAAGAGTTTTCTATTCAGTTTTCTATTCGGGAACCTTTAAGTCAGAGTAGCGTACATCCGAATTCGACCAGCCACCATCGATACGCAGCACCTGCCCTGTCATTCCTGATATTGCGCCGGTGGCCAAAGCCGCAACAGCCGCGGCAGCTTCTTCCGGAACACCGACCCGACCCAAAGGCAGCCTTCGCTCAACGGTTTTGCGTCTGTCTCCCACCAAAGATCCTTTCGACATTTCGGTTAAGGTGAAACCAGGAGCTATCGCGTTGACACAGATGCCATCCTGACCTAGTTCCAAGGCAGCATTTCTAGTCAAAGCCTCAATTCCCGCCTTAGTGGCAGCATAGATGGATCTGTCGTAACCAGCCAAAACTGCGTGGCCGCTGCTGAGATTGATAATATGGCCCCCTTCGCCCTGGGAAACCATGCGGCGGCCTGCCTCCTGAATCCCCCAAAAACAGCCCAAAAGGTTGACTTCAACAATCCGTCGGACTTCTGGCTCGGTCAGATTTAGAAGAGGCAGACGGCCAATGATCCCGGCATTATTGACACACACCGCCAAAGGAGCAAATCCTGCAGCAGCCTGAATTCCGGCTTTTATTGATGAAGGATCTGAAACATCCCCAACAAAAACTGCCCTCTGACCTTCATCCAGCGACTTAAGGGCGGGTGCGGAAACATCGAATGCCAGCACTTCGAAGCCAGCATCGCTTAAAGCACGAACAATGGCTCTGCCAATGCCTTGGGCGGCTCCTGTTACAAAAGCTGATCGCCTCGTCACTGTGCGGCCGGCCAAGCATGGGTTATAAAGTTGGGGGCAGCTTCGCCAATTGTTTGATCAGGGGAAAGATTAGCCATTGCAGACTGAAAATCTGTCCTTAAGGCATCTGCCAGGTAAACCGAGTTTCCGGACTGAATCAACTTGACCGTCACCTTATCAATCTCGGGAATAAGTGTGAAAACATCCTTGACCAGCCCCACTGCAGTCAATGTCGCATCAGCCGTCCCTGGAAGTTCAGCCGACACGATCAAATGCTTGGATCTTGGGTCTTCCACCACAGAAAAGAGGGTCGCAGAACCCTGCCCGCGTGCCTTCAAAAACTCGACAGCAGCTCGATCTGGCCCTGGCGGGGATGGTAAAGCTGAAACGGGAACAGATTCTTTAGGTGAAGAACCTGGGTTCTCTTCTCCAGCCGGAACTGCAGGGGGCTTGCTGGCATCGCCGACATTGACAGACTGGGTTACGGGTGGCTTTGGCTTACTGCTGGTCACCATCTGCCCTAATACAAAGCTGCATGTTCCTACCAGCAGAATTCCAGCAACAGCAGCCGCAATATAAGCGCCTGGCTTTGGCCGACTTGTCTCTGCCAGGCCGATCTGTTCAGCAGTCTGCGCCTTTTCGCGATCCTGAATTCTTTTTCGAACCGACATCAGCTTCTGCTTGTCGGCGTCAGAGTTCGGGCTCAAATCCAAAGCCATTTCGTACCACTCGGCAGCCTGAGCGAGCTCATTCATCTCGGCATGAATATCACCGAGCAATGTATGGGCAGTGGCGTTATTAGGATACTTTTTCAGAATTCCTAAACAGACCTGGATGGCATCTTTGTACTGCCCCCTCATCCGTAGAAGATTGGTTTTAGCTAGTTCGTTATAAACTTCCGTATCACTGCCTTCGCTGGATTCCTTGCCTTCTGCCAGCGAAGCACCACACAAGGTGCAGAAAGTGCTTGAGGCTGGATTAATCTCAAAACACTGGGGGCACATCTTCTCTTTAGGTTGTCCCTGTACTGCCAAAGCCTCCTCCTCCACGCTCAGTGGAATCCAGTGAGTCTGTCACCTGCCATGCTGCCCTGGTTACAGGACAAATCACCAGCTGCGCCACACGCTCACCAGCATTAAGTTGGACGACATCTTGACCCAAATTGATCAAAATAATTCCGATTTCTCCTCGATAATCTGAATCAATTGTGCCAGGAGTATTAACCATCGAGATGCCTTTTTTCAAAGCCAGGCCAGAACGCGGCCTTACCTGCCCCTCAAATCCCTGAGGAATGGCGGCCCTTATTCCGGTTCTAGCCAAGGTTCTCTGCCCTGCTTCAAGCCGGACGTCCTCGATGATCCGCAGATCCATTCCGGCGCTGCCATCAGTCGCATAAGTGGGAAGGTAGGCCCCTTCTTCCAAAGCAATCGGTATGTTAATTTCGCTGCCGGACATATTCCTCGGCTATTCTAGTCCCCATGCGGCTAAATCCGCTTGGTGAAGAGCTAATCATCGTGGATGAACTGGGGCAGTTATCCCCAGCTTACGTCGCTGGAGCCTTGGAAAAAGCTGAAATCAAGGGACTCATCGAGACAGCGCAAGCCTGGGACTCGGTTGGAGTTTATCTTGATCCAGAAATCGCTGACATGGCTTCTCTTTCCAGCATACTAGACATGCTGCAGCCTGAAGCCGTGCCGCATCAGGGGAAAATTCACCAAGTGCCCTGCTGCTTTGAACTTGGCGAAGACCTGGAAGACCTTGCCCAGCTTCTTGATCTTTCTGTTCCCGAGGTTGTCAGCAGATTGACAGAATCCTCCTGGCCGATTAAGTTTCTGGGCTTCCAGCCGGGATTCCCCTACTGCGGACCCCTCCCTTCCCCCTTCGACAAAGTCCCCCGAAAATCCTCCCCAAGAACGAGAGTTCCGGCTGGATCGGCAGCAGTGGCAGCAGGCCAGTTGGGAATCTATCCCGCCGAATCACCAGGCGGATGGCAGCTGGTCGGAAGAACGCCTTTAACCATCTGCGATCCTCAAAACTCATTTTTCCCCTTTGCACCCGGCGACGAAATTCAGCTGGTGACGATTTCGCAGAATGAATTTGAAGAGTTCAAGAGCAGTTCACTATGAAGACCATCGATCTTATCGTCGATATGGCCGAGGGCGACCCCTGGGATGACGATCTTTTGGGACTGTGCACCTCTGCCGCTGTCTGCTGCGGGGCTCATGCTGGCAGCCCAGAACTCGCTAGAGAAACAGCGGCAAGATGCCGCGCCCGTGGAGTCAGGGTTGTTGCCCACCCTGGGTATCCCGACCGAACCCATAAGGGCAGAGAAAACAAGACGCTGGATGATGATTCGGCTGCGGCTCAGCTGCTTGATGTTCTATCGAAACAGGTTGAAATCCTTAAGGATGCCGAAGCAGTAAAGCTTCACGGAGCGCTTTACCATCAGGCCAACACCTCTCTTCCCCATTCTGGAGTTCTCACCGCTCTGCTTTTCCGCACCAAGCTGCCTCTTGTCGGATGGAAAAACGGCAGGCAGCTTGCCAGTGCACGGGCGGCTGGAGTGAGTTTTTTCTGCGAAGGCTTTGCCGATAGACGTCTTGATTCAGAAGGCCGCATGATCGCCAGAAGCCAGCCAGACGCATTGCTGAAACACCCAGACGAGATTCGAGAATCCATCATCAAACTGGCTCCAGACTGCCAGAGTCTTTGTGTTCACGGCGATACCCCTGGCTGTGCCGATATATTGGCTGAAGTGCGAAAAATCCTGACAGACGAAGGATGGAGGATCGCTCATCCGTGAGCCCAAAGGTAGAAAAAACCTCTGGCTTATGGACTCCTATTACATGGCGCGCCCCTGGGCTAAGGAAGTACGGTGTTCCGCCTGAAGGCAGCTGGAACCCTGCCCTAGAGATAATTTTCCAAGCCTTAGGCACCCCCCTTCTGCTGGGTGAAGCAGCGATGCCAGGCCCAGGCGAAGCTGTTCGGCTCTATTCAAGCCATCCCTGCGCCTGGGTCATATTTGGCTCGAAAGGATGGGCAGTGCGGGGCCTGGAAGAAGCCTCAGTTCCTGCCCTTGTCGTCGGAGCTGGCTCATGCGGACTGACCGCTGAATCTGGCGGCAGGTGGACCATAGCTGCCTTTAACTCATCGGCTACCCCCCTTCTTAGAAGCCTGCTGACCAGCCCAAAATCAGAGTCTGCTCCTATAAGAATCATCCCTCTCCCCGGCCATCAGCATCTGCTCGAAGAATGCAGCTGGATGGTCAGCCCACAATCATCAAGAATCGGCCTCAGGCTCCTTGGCCCTGCTCCTGATCTTGGCGTCTTATCTGCCTCAAGGCCATCTGCGCCCGGAGTCATCCAGGCTGCCCGTGCAGGGGAGCTGCTGGTTCATGGACCTTCTGGGCCAACTTCTGGAGGATATCCAGCCTTGGGAGCTGTCATACGTTCCGACCTTCACCGCCTGGCAGAACTGCCTCCTGGCGCTGCAGTGCAGTTTTTAGCAGTAAGCCCCGAAGAAGCCAGGCAAGCGTGGCTGGAGCTCTGCCAATCTGCAGAACGCACAGCCGCAGCTTTAGCCAAACTAAAACGTCTTGGAGTGGTGTAGAGTAACCATCATGACAAGCCTGATCTTTGCTGCGGCTATGACAGCCACGGGCCACGCTCCTGGCTGGGCATGTGAGGGACACTGCACTCACGATCCAACCCCTGCGCCAGAAGCTGCTGTCGGAGCTGTAACAATGGCTCAGCCACGGGGAACAGCAAAAAGCAGCTCTAAAAAGCCGATCAGGGTTCTTGTCTATTCCCGCACAGAAGGGTTCCGCCATGACTCGATCGAAAAGGCAGTAGGGGTTCTTTTCGATATTGCTCCTGCCGAAGGGCTGGAAGTCACTTGGACTGAAGATAAATCCATCTTCAACAAAACCCTCTTTGACAAAAACGATGTCATCGTTTTTCTAAACACAACCGGCGCATGCGTCGACCCCTTGGCTCAACAACAGATGGTGACTGCCATTGAAACCCAAGGCAAAGGCTATGTGGGCGTTCATGCTGCAGCCGACACCGAATACGACTGGGCTTGGTACGGCAGACTGGTAGGAGGCTATTTTAAAAGCCACCCCCATATTCAGGAAGCCAAAATCAACGTCGTCGATCGCAGCCATCCTGCCACTAAGCACCTCCAGTCCACTTGGACAAGAAAGGATGAATGGTATGACTTTAGCGCTCTGCCCGCAGACAACGTAAAAATTCTCCTGAAGCTGGATACTGGCAGCTACACTGGCCACCAAATGGGTGAAAACCATCCTATTGCCTGGTGCCACGAAGTCGGCAATGGACGGGCCATCTATACGGGTGGCGGCCACACCAGGGAAAGCTACGACGAACCAGACTTTAGGAAGCATCTTCTCGGCGCCATCCGGTGGGCCGCAAAGAAGGAACAGGGCTAGGCAAAGAGCAGGCTCTAGAGGCCTCGGCCAGAAACTTTCATCAAACTGGCCCCAACTCCGATCAGGCCCTTAGCCCCAATTTGCTTGCCAAAGGGGAGGGGTCAGGGGAGAGCCTCTAGAATGAAGGCATGTCTGTCAATGGTGCGCTTTTTCGATGGATCACAATGGGTGTATTCCTCGCATTGGGGTCCCTTTGTTTTTCCTCCTACACCATCAAATCAGGCAGTCCATCTGGGGGCAGCCTCACTGGAGGGGGAGTTTCATCGGGTTTTGGGATGTCCGGAGGCTTATACGGAGGAAAGGTTAGCGGCGGACAAAGAAGGGCTTCCGCCGCCGGTCCTGCTCACTGGGAGTTTAAATGGCAGGGGAACGAAGAATCGCCTTACCAGGTCGTGGTCAAAACGACAGTGACGATTCAGGCCGAGTCATGGCAGTTTGGCAGCTCTTCACCTGGAGCGGTCTCGGTTAAAGGACCGCAGGGTCTGGCCACTGTAACCACGTCGCATCCAATCATGGGCCCTGGCTTTCCGATTGGCTGGTACATCAAAAAAGTCATCACGGGAACTGTCTACTCAGTGGTCAGCGGCACAGAGAGTGTCAGTCTGGATGTTCCCATGTTTGCCACTGCCTCATCATCATCTGGCTCTATGGCAGCTCAGGCGTGGTGTTCTGTCTCTCTCCATCCTGCCCTCATCAGTTTTGGCGACTCTGTGGCAGTCAGCAGCAATGTGGCACTTGCGCCTATAGGCGGAAGGGTAAATGCCACAGCCTCAATTCAGGGTCTGTCGAATGAAACGGCAAAGTTCTGTTGGGTCAACTCAGGAGGCAGACCCTTTGATGCCTATGTTGTGGCGCAAGATTATTCGTCAGCTGTAGTGATCCCTTGGACCAGCAGCGGAGGAAGCACAAAGATCTTCTATTTTCGTGAGAGTGGCATTTACAATATCATTTGTCAAATATCTATTCCATCTCTAGGTGTCTTGGCTTACGCAAGAACAAGGCTTGACATAGACGCGCCTAAGTCAGTCCTCACGACGAACTTGATTGGGGCACATGAATTGCAGCATAACGCGTCGAACATGGACCGGTTCAAGCTCTTAAGCGACACTGGCTTCGGCAGACAGCTGGGATACGGAGTGCTGGAACCTGATTCCGTGCTCTTGAAGAATGGCACATCCGCTGTAACCATTGTCCAAATGGTCAAACCCAGAACTTATACGGTTCAGGAGGTCGTGCCGGGTATTGATAATCATGACTATGGGAATTCCCCATATGTCTGGGGCCTAGACCATCAGTATCCTTACTGTGCAGGTTTTGCGAAACCCAATTCGCTCTTAGAGACGATCAAGCTCAATGACAGTCCTGGGTTTGAGGCTGCTTCGACGCAAGGCTCTTTATATCCTTTTCCCAGATTCAAACTTCTTAAGCAGGAGATGGAATTCCAAGCTTTTCTTATGTTCGAGCCAGCCTGGCCATCAGGATCCATGCCTGTAACTTTGCAGCAGAACCTATGGAGCTGTTCAGGTAAGGCTGAAAGGTCGAATCTCACGTCTCCGTGGCAGATCACTCACAATAACAAATCAGAGGGAACCAGTTCTCCAAGCACAGAACATCCCGTCTGGACAAACCAACATCTCTTGGGACAATAGATAAAGAAGGAACCAAGAAATGAACACAATGATTGCCATCCTTCTCGGGCTCAACCTTGCCGTGTTGGAGCCGCCTCGCCAGCCGGAACCTCCGATCATCAGGCTTAAGCGGACTGGAAGAGAGGAACAGACGCCTGAACAGATTGAAGCCGAAAGGCTGAAGTTCACAAGAGAGTGGCCCAAGGACATTCTTTATCCTTCTTACGCCATAAGCTTTCACAAGCCGGCTGTGGCTAAAGGAGGTTTGGACTTTATGTACGAAGAAATGGCAAGGCACGAGTCTGATTCAAGGGAATGGAAGGCTCTTTGGTTTGAATACAGAATCTTCTCCTGCCTGCTTGCCGATTACGAGGGACGTTTTGCTGAAAGAGACAAATGGCTGGGCGAATTTACGCCCGGGGAGACTGGAGAATCTGGGTGGCACCACACCTTTCTAGCCCCTCTTGCCCTGGGCAAGAAGATCACCAGCAAGGGCTATAAGCTAAGCAGCAATGAGATTGAAGATCTGGCCAAACTAATGATTAACGGGACCAGGCTGATCGACTATTTCGGGGACAGAGGAGTGCGGAAAGTAAGGCATCCTAAAGTCTGGGCAGAAGCTGCTGCCGTTCAACACTATTTTGGCTCGATGCGAGGCCTGGCAGAAGTCCACGCTGAAAGGCTTTGGAAGCTGGATAAGAAGCAGTCGCTTTCTGCTCTTTACCTCTGCCGTCCACTCATATCCCAAGGCAAGCCAGAAGAGGCGCTTAAGATGGCGAAAGCTTCTCTTGCTTATGCACCAAAAGGAATGATATGGGACCTGATTTGGGATGACAAAAGATTCGCAGAAACCAGAATCGCCCAGAAAAAGAGGAACGCTGAAGAAGCCGCCAAAGCAGCTGGTGCAAAGCCTTAAGTCACATAGCCTCTGCCCGCGAAGTGTCACCCCCCGTTCATAGTTGGGAATTCCCAACTATGAACGGGGCCTAGAAAGGAACCAAGAAATGAACACACTGATTGCCATCCTTCTCGGGCTCAACCTTGCCGGGTTGGAGCCGCCACGCCAGCCGGAACCTCAGATCATCAGGCTTAAGCAGACTGGTCGTGAGGAATTGACACCTGAACAGATTGAAGCCGAAAGGCTGAAGTTCACAAGGGAGTGGCCCAAGGGCCTTCTTCTGCCTCATCACGAGATATGTTTTCACAGGCCGGCAGAGGCCAAAAGGGGTTTGGACTTTATGTATGAAGAAATGGCAAGGCACGACTCTGGTTCAAGAGAATGGAAGGCTCTTTGGTTTGAATTCAGAATCTACTCCTGCCTGCTTGCCGACTACGAGGGACGTTTTGCGGAAAGAGACAAGTGGCTGGGCGAATTTACGCCCGAGGAGATTAAAGAAACTGAGTATCCAACCATTCTTGCCCCTCTTGCCCTGGGCAAGAAGATCACCAGCAAGGGCTACAAGCTGAGCAGCAAAGAGATTGAAGATCTGGCCAAACTAATGATTAACGGGACCAGGCTGATCGACTATTTCGGGGACAGGGGAGTGCAGAATGTAAGGGATCCCAAAGTCTGGGCAGAAGCTGCTGCCGTTCAACGCTATTTTGGCTCGATGCAAGCCCTAGCAGAAATCCACGCTGAAAGGCTTTGGAAGCTGGATAAGAAGCAGTCGCTTTCTGCTCTTAACCTCTGCGATCTACTCATATTCCAAGGAAAGCCAGAAGAGGCGCTTGAGATGGCGGAAGCTTCTCTTGCCTATGCACCAAAAGGACTGATATGGGACCTGATTTGGGATGACAAAAGATTCGCAGAAACCAGAATCTTCCAGAAAAAGAGGAAAGCTGAAGAAGCCGCCAAAGCAGCTGGTGCAAAGCCTTAGGTCACACAGCCTCCGCCCGCGAACTGTCGCCCTGCCGACCAAAGCACCGGTAATGTGACAGTTCGCGCAATGCCTAGTCCTCTCGACTTAAAGAATCTCCACCCTTGCCTGGCCCGCCAACGAAATGGCTTCGGCAGCCAAGCGAGATAAAGGATTAAAACTGCCACTGCTTGACTTCATTCTCGAAACCTATTGATCCACGTGACTGGAAAGCCTGAACACTCTGGCCCATTTCTGGCAAGGAATCTATAAAGATAAGCAGTGTGGAAACTCCTGCCAAAGCAAGCGACTTATGGAGAACCTTGATCGTGAGGCTTCCGATAGTGAATCCATGAGACTGATTCTCTCAGCGAGACAAGCCATAATGGACCTGAGTCGGCCGGGTGACGGCCTGAGGAGCATGTCTCCAGGGGAGGAAAGTCCGGACTTCACAGAGCGGAATGCCTTGGGCAACCAAGGGCGGGGCGACCCGACGGAAAGTGCAGCAGAAACTAAACCGCCAGCGGGACCTGCAAAGGTCAGCGGGCAAGGGTGAAACGGTGAGGCAAGAGCTCACCAGCGTTCCAGGCAACTGGGCGGCTGGGCAAACCCCATTCGAAGCAAGGCCAAATAGGGAGAGGATGACGCTGCTCGCCGACTCTCCGGGTTGGCCGCATCAGCCAAATCGTCGCACAAAAACAGAATCCGGCTTACAGGCCGACTCATAACTTAATCTCCAGATTCACGGCAAAGCATTACTCAGGCATTACGAAGACGGCCATTGCTTCAAAAGCCAGCAAATCCTCCCCCAGTTTCACAGGTTTTTCACTGGTCTGCTGATATAATTTTTGGTGGAGATCGTGTTGGCTGCCCGCATTGGGCGCTCACGTTTTATTTATATTGTCAAGGCCCTTACATTACCCGCCTTCACCTCTAGCGGTGAAAGCTCTGCTTGCAGTCGCTGCAGTCTTTGCGATGACAGGCACTGCTTTTGCTGGGCAGGATTTGAAGAACAGTTCCGCGGAAGCAGCACGCCCTGATGCCATTGACCTGCCTGAGGTTGTAGTCAGGCTTGAATCACCAGGCATGAGCAGGTTTTTTAGCACTCTCAAAAGCGTGCCGATCAAGGAAAGTTATCCAGGAGGCTGGGTGGTTTATGATGCCGGCACAGTTGGAAATGCAGTCAGGCTCGCCGAGGAATGGCAGAACGATCCCCTGCTTTCACATGCAGCGGTTAACCAAAGGCTGTTTAATGTTAAAAATGCCTTTGTTCCCAATGACCCTTACTTTACATTTAACAGTCCAGCCGGACAGTGGGGACAGTGGCACTTAATCAACACGGCAAACGCAGGCGGAGCCAATATCGACGCCCGAGTTCAGACGCCTTGGCTTAACGACGTTACCGGTACAGGGGTGGTGATTGGCATTATTGATGACAGTGTTCAGATTGCTCACCCCGATTTGACCGCAAACATCTCGGCCGCCAACAGCTTTGACTTTGGACAGAACGATGCTGATCCTTCGCCAGTCCATTCAAACGACGCACACGGAACAGCTGTCGCCGGCGTGGCTGCTGCTCGTGGAGGCAACTCCATCGGTGTTGTCGGAGCGGCTCCCCATGCAGGCATTGGCGGCTTAAGGATCGACTTCCCCAACCAAACATCGGCAATGTTCGCTGCCGCCACTGAGTTTCGATCAACTGTGGCGCAGGGCACCCACATTAAAATCAAGAATCACTCCTACGGGCCAAGCAGCACCTATGGCAACAACGCCACCACCACGGCCGCCATTGATACTTCCACTGCTGCAGGCACAATTCATGTTTTTTCAGCTGGAAATGAAAGAAAGTTTCTCTCTGAAGATTCAGTCAAGAAAGTAAACCAAAACAACCCCAACTCCATCACGGTCGCCGCATTGGCTCCCCGTGGAGACTTTGCTGAATGGGGCTCCAACGGCGGAAGCAGCTTTGGCGGCAACGTTGCTGTCACATCCCCCAGCAACGGGTTTATCAACTTCAACGCTTCGCCAGGTTCTATTGGCATCATAACAACAGACAACACTGGCGCCAGCGGCTACAACGGCCACCCCGACAACAGCTACACCAATGGTTTTGGCGGCACATCTTCAGCCGCACCTCTTGTCACAGGTGTTCTGGCTCTGGTCAAACAGGTTCAACCCGCTCTCAACACACGGTTTGCCAAGCATCTGCTTGCCCGTTTTAGTGATGTTGTTGATGCCGCAGATGCCACAGATACAGGCGATGGCGGCTGGAAGACCAACGGTGCTGGGATCAAGTTCAACCACAACTATGGCTTTGGCATGATCAACGCGACGAAGCTTGTTCAGAATGCTCCACTCTACAACGGTGTCACCGCCCTAACAACAACATCGACCGGCACAACCAGCGTGACCGCCGCCATTGCAGATTCGCCGTCCAGCAACAATCCTGGAACGTTTCTCTCAAGAACCTTCTCCATCGCATCTACAACACCACTTGAAGAGGTCTTGGTGCACCTCAACGTCTCACATACATTTAGAGGAGACCTTCAGGCCTTTTTAACATCACCTAGCGGAACCAAAAGCAGGCTGATGCAAAGAACGGTTTCTGATTCAGCAGACAACATCAGCTGGACTTTCACCAACCATGCCTTTTGGGGAGAGAATCCACAAGGAACATGGACTCTTGAAATAGCTGACTACTTCCCCGGAGATACTGGCACCTGGAACAGCTACAACGTCACCCTAAGGCAGGGAACCCTGGTTCAGGATATTCACACCTTGGGAATCAGCCCAGCCAGCGTTATTGGCGGCGCATCGGCGACAGGAACAGTAAGCCTCAACTCACCAGCTCCGGCAGGCGGCACAACGGCAGCTCTGACTTACAGCGGTGCTTCTGTCTCTGGCCCTGCAAGTGTTACGGTGCCAGCAGGAAGCACGTCTGCTAACTTTGCCATCAGCACCTCAACCGTTTCTGTTGATACTGTTAGGTCAGTAACTGCCACAGTTGCTGGGAATCCCGTATCGACAAATATCACTGTCCTGAAGGCAGCTATTGCCAGCGTGACAACCCCCTCAGCTACTTTAACAGGCGGTGTCAGCGCCACTGGCACTGTCACGCTTAACAGAGCCGTCACAACAAATACGACTGTTAATCTCTCCTACACACCAGCAGGAAACTACGCCTCAACAACTGCATCTGTCGTTGTCAACAGCGGCAGCTCCACTGCCAACTTCACCTTTACGCCCAATATCGTAATGCCTAGCGGCTTCAGCGGCTCTGTTACAGGAACGTTGAACGGAACGACTGGAACCGCAAACTTCTCTGTTCTGCCCAACCTTGTCGCAGGCACCTTCGTCTACCCCATGAATGCTGTGCTGGGTCAAAGGATCTTTGCCGTCACCAGATTGACTGGCAATGCCCCTTCAAATGTCCCTGTCACAGTTACAACCAACAACACGACGATTCTGGCCAACTACAACCCTTCGGTCGCATCTGGCACACCATACGTCGTCACTCCCCTTACGCTAGGCAATCCCTCCTCTCTGGCGGCTTTTGCCAACATCTCTGTGACAACCAACGCCAACAGCGAGACTCGAACTGACACCTTCCAGGTGCGGCCACCAACGAACACTCTTGGCTCGGGTCTCAACAACAACTACACGGTGGGGGATGGAACCAACAGGTTCAGAGAGTTCTTCAGCGTCATCAACACATCCAACGACATTGTTCAAGCCGCTGCCTCAGCAAGCTGTCTTGTCGTTCTCAAATCTGACGGAACGGTCTGGACAGTAGGACAGGGAACATTTGGCCAGCACGGAGATGGAACCTCCGGCGCGGCAGCCATTAAAACATCCCTCACACAGGTTCCAGGAATCTCAAACATCAAGCTCATCTCAGCCAACGCTCCAACCATCCTCGCTCTCGACGGAAACGGAGAAGTTTGGGCATGGGGACAGAATAATCTGGGACAGGGAGCCTCCACCCCATTGGGCAACCTTACGGTGCCCACTAAAATCGCGGGACTCAGCAACATAGTCACTGTCGCAGCCGGAGCCTTTGCCAGCTTTGCCCTCAGCGAAAGCGGCGTAGTCTGGTCGTGGGGTTCTGGCTCGCTGGGAGCCAACGGCAGAAGTTCAAGCAACACCGTCCCAGCAGTGCTGCCCATTGGACAGTTCGCTGTAGATATTGCAGCCGGCAACCAGCATGGATTCGCCATCAGAGCCGACGGATCGCTGGTGGGATGGGGCAAAAACACTAACGGAGAACTCGGTGATGGAACCTTTACCAGCCGAACCGCTCCGACCGTCATCCCAGGCGTCACAGACGTCCGCATGGTTCAGGGCGGACTTGACCACTCCATCCTCCTTAGAATTCCTCCCTACGGAGGAACAAGGCAGGTCATGACCACAGGAAGCAACTCTCACGGTCAAAGAGGAGATGGAACCGCTGTAGGAAGCGCAGCAAGAAGCAGCTGGCTTGCCATCGCTTCAGCTTCCAACATCACACAGGTCGCAACAGGCAACAGGCACTCCTTCTACATTGGAGCAGGAGCGGTCAGGTCATGGGGGTTTGGAACCAACGGAGAAAGGGCTGACGGCAGCATTGTCACCAGCCGCAATACACCCGCAATCCTCCCCGATACTGTCTCATCAGCCAACATTCTCGCCTCCGCATCAAACAGCGTTTCTATGACCGCTGTCAGAAGCAATGGCAGAGCCGAAGCACCCATGGTGAACACAGCCACAAGGACAATCCGAACCGCCAACTTCAGAACAGGAATCACCACCCAGCTGACAGGCAGCTACCCTGCGGGCCATGTTGTGGTGGGCGGAGGAGAAGTGGCCGGTTCCACAAGCACAGGTGAAATTGTGACCATGGAATCCGCGACCCGGTCTCTCTTTAGACAGGAAGTCGTCTCAAACGCACTCGGCACCTCTACCGCTCTTGGAATAACCCTCGCAGCCACAGAAAACCTCAAGTTCGTCGCCAACATGGACAACGCCGGACGCATGGACTTTGTGACTCATGACTCTGCCACAAGAGCCATCACAGCAAGGCTCTACAACGGAACCGCACAGACAGGGACATATAATCTCTACACTCTGGCCAACAACGAAATCCTGGCAGGAGTCGGAGACTTCAACGCTGACAGCCACCAGGACCTCCTGATCTTCAACACAGCGACCAGAATCCTGACCGCAAGACTCTACAAGTTTGGAGTATTCCAGTCCGCAAGGAGCTTCACCGATGCTCCCGTTTCAGGCAATCCTGTGAACATCCCCGCTGTTCCCGCCGGACTCACCCCCGTCGCAGCAGCAGAAACACAGACAGCCAACTCCTATGAACTGATCTTTGTGACAGGAACAGGAGCCATTGAAATCTGGGACATGTCCAGACTGAACAGAATAGCCACAGGCATCGCAGGGCCTAGCATCCCCAGCGCCCATGCCTTCGCTAGAATGTTCTGGAGATAAGGGAAAACAGTGAAAAGCAGAAAAGGGTCGGAGCCAATGGCTCCGACCCTTTTCTGCTTAACTTAGCCAGTCTTTATAGCTGGCGCAGATTCTCAGCCGCCACATAATCAGCCGAGGTTGCCTGCCTCACATCCGCTTCCGTCACATCAGGAGCGAGTTCGATCAAAGTCATTCCTTTGCCCCTTTCAACCTTAAAAACACAGAGATTCGTAATAATCAGGTCCACACAAGCCTGGCCAGTTAAGGGCAGAGAGCAGTCTTTTAGAACCTTGGAATCTCCCGCTTTGTTGGTGTGATCCATAACCACAACAACCTGCTTGACCCCAGCGACAAGGTCCATAGCTCCCCCCATTCCTTTCACCAGCTTGCCAGGAATCATCCAGTTGGCCAAGTCGCCTTTCTCGCTGACTTCCATCGCACCAAGAATAGTGATGTCAATGTGTCCGCCTCGAATCATTCCAAATGAATCTGCGCTGGAAAAATAGCTTGTCCCCGGAATCTCCGTAATTGTCTGCTTTCCAGCATTGATTAGGTCTGGGTCGGCTTCATCTTCGTACGGAAAGGGGCCCATCCCAAGCATTCCGTTTTCGCTCTGCAGCACGACTTCCACTCCTTCGGGGATGCAGTTTGCCACTAGAGTCGGAATGCCGATTCCGAGATTGACGCAGTACCCGTCTCTCAGTTCTTCGGCGGCTCTAGCGGCCATCTGCTCTCGGCTCAATGGCATGAGATTGATTGTACAGCCTTACAGTCAAAAGCAAGGCGCCGATTCTAGTGCGATAGCGGGAGTTCCTGACAATCTTCCAACCTACACAGATTTCTCCAGTCTTCCCTTGAAACGACTGAACCAGAAAAACAATAAACATAGTTTTTGCTGCAGCAGGGTCTTCCGCGTCACTTCATCCGTCAGAGGCAGCCAACCCTCTGATTCAAATGACGAATCCCTGAGACCCGGCCAACAACGACCGCTTCGTAGTAGCATTCTCTTCGTGCCCGAGCCAACAGTTCTTGATCTGATCGCGAAGAAAAGAGACGGGAAAACTCATTCCCGCGAGGAGCTGAACTCCATTGCGAAGGCGGCGGCTGAAGGCACAGTTCCTGACTATCAGCTTTCGGCCTGGCTGATGGCAGCCTACATTCAAGGATTAACGCCACAGGAAACTGCAGACCTCACCCTGGCCATGGCTGCCAGCGGTGAAAGGATGAACCTTGGAGATCTGCCCAAGCCCTGGGTGGATAAACATTCCACAGGAGGGGTAGGGGACAAAACAACCCTTGTGCTCGTCCCCCTGCTTGCCTGCTGCGACCTGACCATCGTCAAAATGTCTGGCCGTGGCTTAGGGATCACAGGAGGAACCATTGACAAGCTGGAATCAATCCCTGGGTTCAAAACCGACCTAGCCCCAGAAGAACTGATAAAGCAGGCAAAGCTTGTAGGCTGCGCTCTGACTGGCCAGACTCCTCGCCTGGCTCCCGCCGATAAGGCCCTTTACGCCCTGCGTGATGTGACAGGGACAGTCGATTCGATTCCTCTCATCGTCAGCAGCATCCTCAGCAAAAAAATCGCCGGAGGGGCCGAAACAGTTGTCCTCGATGTTAAATGTGGGTCGGGGGCATTTATGAAAAATTTTGCCCAAGCCGAAAAGCTCAAAGCAGCCCTAACCGAAGTCGGCACTCTAGCGGGGATAAACATACGAGCGGCTATCACAGATATGGACCAGCCCCTTGGCCGCGCTGTAGGGAATGCCCTGGAAGTCAAAGAAGCCATCAGGGTGCTGAGAGGCGAGGAAACTGGACGCTTTGCTCAGCTCTGCTTTTGGTTTGCCGAAGAAACTCTTAAGGCTTTGGGCATCGACCCAGGAAAAGTAAAAGAAAGCATTGACAACGGCGGCGCCATGCAGATGGCTATGCACTGGGTTAGAAGCCAAGGTGGCACCATTGAGATTTTTGACGATGAGGAATGGTGCATGGCCCCCCACATCACTCCCTTGGTCTACAAAGGACCGTCGGGCTGGGTCAAAAAGGTCGCCGCTGATAAAGTCGGAGAACTTGTTCTTGACTTAGGCGGAGGAAGACGCGCGAAAACAGACACTATTGACCATTCGGTGGGGATAGAACTGGACGTTCAGGTTGGAGACAAACTAGAAACCAACCAAGTGGTTGGATTCCTACATTCACGAAATGAAAGAGCTGTTGATCTTGATTGGATTGTGGTCTCCGCTGAACCAGTTGAACCCCGTCCCGTTATCATGAGCAGCTGACCTGAGTCAGCCGCCTGAGGACTGTTCCTGCCAAACGCCATCCCAGACAGAAAAAGCCTTAAGAATCGCCAATCCTGGCGCGAGGCTTTTTTCTGGGTGAAACTGGGCTCCTGCAACACTGCCGCGCCCAATAACAGCGGGGATTTTGCCGCCGTAATCTGCTGTGGCAAGCCAGCAGTCAGGGCTGTCCTTAAGAGCAAATGAATGAACAAAGTACACGTCGTCGCCGTTTTTTACTCCAGCCAAAAGGGGATGCGGCTTTATGATGGCAAGAGAGTTCCATCCCATATGGGGTACTACAAGTCCCTCAGGCTTCATTAAATCTACTCTGCCCGAAATCAAACCCAACCCTTTGGTGAGGCCAAATTCTGTGCTTTCATCCACCAGCAGCTGCATGCCCAAACAGATGCCAAGAAGAGGTCGTTCTTCCGACGCCCAGAACCTCAAAGCATCCACCCAGCCGCCCATAGCTAGATTCTCCATGGCTCTCCCAAAAGCTCCCACCCCAGGAAGGATGATTCTTTCACAGTCATCCATTTGGTCAGGAGATTCAAGCACACGGTTGAGAGTTCCGCAGTATTCCAAGGCGTTGGCGACACTGCTAAGGTTGCCCATGCCGTAATCAACAATCCCAATCACTTCTTCACCAGGCTTCTTAACGCCTCTTCAAGCCTTTCCATAGGAAGCCCAATCACGCAGGTAACGCTGCCTTCAACTTGGGCGATAAAGTTCTTAGCCATGCCCTGAAGTCCATAACTGCCCGCTTTATCCATAGGCTCACCTGTTGCCACATACCTGGCGATTTCGTCACTGGCCAGCTGTCGAAATGTCACTTTGCTGGCCTCGGTAAAAGCGCTAAAGCCTCCAGGCGAGGCTAATGCGACACCTGTTATAACTGTGTGAGTTTCCCCAGAAAGCTGTGCCAGCATCTGCTGAGCGTGGTCAGAATTTAAAGGTTTTGCCAGCTGAACCCAGCCTTCTCCCTCGGGCAGAGCCACCACAGTGTCACCAGCGATCACCAGAGAGTTTTCATGCCTTTCTCTCACTACAAGAGCCTTTTCCCGAGCCAGCTTCTGAGCTGTCACCCAAGGATCGCAGTCGGTCAAGGCCTCTTCATCCAGGTCGGCAGCGTCTACCGTAAACTCAGGGACAATCCGCTTCAAAAGCTCTTGTCGGCGGGGAGAGGCGGAAGCCAATACCACAGGCCAAGGAAGCTTCATGGTTTAAGTCTATCAGGCAGGCTGACTTCCGCCTAAGACTCGGATCAATTTTTCCGCCTCCAATAGCTCAGGCACGATTCGTGCGTATAAACATAAGGAGTGCCAGGAAAAGAATGCGCATGGTAGGAATCGTTGTTCTCGCTGGCTTGGCCGCAGGCTGCTCTCAGGTTGAAAACAGCCTCAACGCATTTCAGGCGCGCACCAGACCTACGGGCGAATCTGCACCGCAAAAAACTGCTGCTGCAGCAGCAGGCGAGCAAAAAACCCAGCCTCACAGCTTGGCGCGCAGGGTGCTGGTCGTTGTCAATTCCAACTCTAGTGCCAGCGGCACCATCGGCCAATACTACGCTCAAAAGCGCGGGATAGCCAAATCCCAAATCCTCACAATTCAAACCTCCACATCCGAAGGAATTCAGTCATCTACATACAGGACTGACATCGAAGGGCCGGTCAAGTCTGCCTTAGGACAGCCAGGGTCATCCTATGACTACGTGGTCCTCACCAAAGGAGTCCCCATCAGGGTTGATGACCTTTCAGGCAGGTCTGTAGATTCACTGCTCGCCTCAATGTATCTGCCAGAAAAAGACCCCGCCATGACCCAGGGTGAACTGGCAGGAGCCCTCAGAAATCCGTACTTCAAAGCAGGAGATTCCTTTTCTGCCGCCAAGTACAAAATGCACCTTGTCACAAGGCTAGATGGCTACACCACAGGCTCGGCAATTCGCCTGGTTGATCTTAGTTTGGAGGCCAAACCAGCCAAGGGCCCCTTCTTTTTTGATGGAGCTGCCAACCGAGAAGATCCGGCCTATAAAGGCATGCAGGACCTGCTAAGAGAGGCCAACAGAGGACTTGCTGCCAGAGGATTCACTTCAAGCTACGAGTCAACTGCCGAGTTCAAGTCACCTTCAGAACGTCTTATGGGCTATTCCAGCTGGGGCAGCAATGACGGCGCCTTTGATCTTGCAGCCTATCGAAAGCTAAAGTTCCTTCCTGGCGCATTGGCTGAAACTTACGTTTCCACTTCTGGCCGAACGTTCCTCCCCACCGAGGGAGGCCAATCCCTCATCGCCGACCTTATTCAGCAGGGTGTCACTGGTGTAAAAGGCTATGTCAGCGAGCCCTATACATTTGCTTTAGCCGAACCTCCGACACTTTTTGCCAAGTACACCTCTGGCGCTAACTTGGCCGAATCGTTTTACGCGGCCAGCAAAATCATCCGATGGAAGGACGTGGTGATTGGCGATCCTCTCTGCTCCCCCTACGCCAAGCAGAAGTAAAAGAAACTGGCATGGGCCAGCAAGTAGACTTAACCAGTCTTCTCATGGCTCATCTCAAGATCATTCTTTTAGCCCTGGCTCTAGCTGCCCTCTGCCTGACTGTGAGTGCCAGCCAAACCGACCCTGCCGCGAAGGATACGACAGAGTTCAAGGTGATGGCCTGGAACATCTGGCGGGGAGGGCGAGAAGATGGCAGATTGGCTGGCCCGCGGCGGGTGACTGATGTTATTAGAAGCAGCGGCGCCGACATTATCGCGATGCAGGAAACCTATGGCTCTGGCGAAATCATCAGCCGTGGGTTAGGATTCAAGTTTCATCCAAGGGGCACTAATGTTTCGATCCACAGCCGTTTTCCGGTGATTGAAGATATTTCAGTCTTCCAAGAGTTCAAATGTGTCGGAGCCCTGCTTCAGCTGCCTAACGGATCTCGGGTGGCTGTCTATTCCATTTGGCTTCCTTATGATGGTGAGATCTGGGAGCCGGGGACTCGCAACGTAAAAGATGTCCCTTCCATGCTCAAAGCCTGCGCATCTTCAGCCACAGACCTCGTCAAGATGAAGGCAGAAATCGACAAGCGGCTGTCGGGGGAAAGATACAAAGGAGTGCCAATCATCATCGCTGGTGATTTCAACTCGATGTCTCACTTGGATTACACCGAGGCCGCCAAAGATCACTACCAAGCTGTAGTTGACTGGCCGACCAGCCATGTTCTGCTGGAGCAGGGCTTTAGAGATTCTTACCGAGACCACAACCCCGTCATCGACCGCAGGCTCGATCGAACATGGACTCCTCGCTTTCCTGAGCAGGAGCAGGATCGGATTGACTTTATCTACCACAAAGGACAGGGCCTGACTTCCACCGGGTCAAAGCACATCGATTCACACGCCCAGCTCTTTCCCAGCGATCATGCGGCTGTTGTCACCAGCTTTGCCCTCGCCAAAAAGCCAAAGACAGTCAGTGAAGTCAAAATTAAAACTGCCAGCTACAACATTCGGCATTGTGCGGGGACGGATGACAAGCTGGACCTTGAGAGGACAGCCAAAACGATGGCTGCTTTTCAGGCCGACATTATTGGCCTGCAGGAAGTTGACCTTAACTGCAGGCGCAGCGGCAGCGTCAACCAGCCCCGAGAACTGGGACGCAGGCTGAAAATGCACGCGGCCTTCGGCGCTTTTATGGACTACGACGGAGGACAGTACGGCATGGCGATCCTCAGCCGATTTCCCCTTGTCAACACACAGTCTATAAGACTGCCAAACGGAAATGAACCACGTGTGGCCCTACAGGCAGATGTGAGGCTGCCCAATGGAGAAACAGTAAGTGTCATCAACGTACACTTCGATTGGGTTGACGACGACAAGTTTCGTTTTGCTCAAGCGTCATTCCTCGCCGACCACCTAAAAAAACTGACCAATCCCTACATTCTGCTCGGCGATTTCAACGATCAGCCTGGTTCACGCACAATCAAGCTGTTCCAGGGTCTTGCTGTTGAAGCTAAGAAGCCAAAAAACAACCGACTGACTTTCTCTTCAATCAAGCCAGAGGTCGAGATCGACTTTATTTTTGCCGCGCCAGCATCGCGTTGGCAGGTGGGTTCAGCCAAAGTACTGGATGTTCCGATCGTTTCAGATCACAAGCCTGTCGCAGCAGAGCTTGTCCTAAAAATGCCGGCTCAGCCACGGCAGGGAACATAATAAAGCAGGCATCAAAGATGGACGAATCATCTTTTTGGAAACTCATTCACAGCAGCAAAGGCTCCGCGGAAAAGATAAGCAGGGCACTTAAGCTCATGACGCCAGACGAGATCAAAACCTTCAGCAGCATCTACTGGGAAAAGCACAGATCTCTTCATCATTGGGATGTATGGGCGGCAGCCTATATCATCAACGGTGGATGCAGTGATGACAGCTTTCACTACTTCAAGGCATGGGCCATCGGCAAGGGCGAAGAAACCTACAAAACCGCCCTCACCTCTCCCGATGATCTCGGCTCTTTTGTGACCAAAGCAGACACAGAAGAAGACTGCGACAACGAAATGCTTAACTATGCTGCCGACGAAGCTTTTGAAGCCCTGACAGGAAGGAATCTGGACTATGAAACAGGCGAGGATGAAGATCCCGCTGGCCGCCCCTTTGATGAAGAAGGAGATGATTTAGCCACAAGGTTTCCCAAACTGGCTGGCAAGTTCGACTGGACGTAAGCTGAAAATCACTCAGGTCTGGGCAGACAATAACTGCCCAGGCAAAGCTACATTCCTGCAAGTTTAGACTCTAGCAGCCTCTCAACATGCTTAGAAAGGATGTCGAACTCGATGTTGGCCGCATCGCCAGGATGAGTGAACTGAAGGGTTGTCATCTGCCAGGTATGGGGAATAACAGCCAAAGAGAACTCTTCTCCCAATGGATCAACAACAGTCAAGCTGATTCCGTCGACCGTCACAGACCCCTTGTCAACCAGATGCTTTGCCCCGCCAGGAGCAATGAACCTAAATAGCCACGATCCTGCCAGTTCCTGAACCGAGAGACAGCGTGCCAATCCATCGACATGACCTTGGACAATGTGCCCCCCAAACCTATCGCTGGCCTTCATTGCCCGCTCTAGGTTCACCTTGGTCCCTGGCTTAAACCCGCCCAAGGTGGTTCTAGCCAAGGTCTCTTCGCTTAAATCAAACTCCAAGCCACCGGCAAATCCCACAACGGTCAAGCAGCAGCCATTAACGCTGACACTCTCACCCATCACAAAAGGGTCGCCTGGCCAGGCATCTGGGATAGAAACCGTGAGCCTAAGCCCTTGAAGCAGTGACACTTCACCCAAGCCCTGCACCAGCCCAGTAAACATAAACTGAGGTTACTTCCCCTCTGCCTGTCAGCCTAGGAACTCTTCAGCCAAGGAACTCATCTGCTCAAACCATAAAGCAGGCTGATTCTGAGTCCTCGTGCCAAAGGGCCATGGAGCAAACGTTTCCAGCACATTTACAGTTCCGAGGACGAGTTGAAACTCCGATTCATCTACTGGGACTGAAGGTAAAAGTATGAAGCTGGGCGCCCGCTTAAGAACAGGGCTAAACCAAAGTGCGCAGGTCAGGATCGATCCAAAGATCGTCCTGTCCAGCCAGCTTCTGCAGCTTTCCAGCCTGGAACTTGACCAGGCGATTGAATCTGAGCTTATGGAAAACCCCGCTCTTGAGCGGATTGAAGAAGCTCAGGAGCCAGTAAGCCACGAAGAGATTCTTCGTACTATTGCTCCAGATGAGTTCAATCAGACAGGGGGAAGCTACGAAGGGGTTAGGTCGCGCCCGAACGATGGCGAGGCCACTGATTGGACCGATCTTGCCTCTTCTTCAGATAGTTTATGGGACCACTTGATTGGTCAGATGCACCTTATGGTGCCAGCCAGACTTCACAAAACTGCCGACTACTTTGTTGGATCGGTAAATGATCGTGGCTATCTGACCATCTCAATAGAAGAAGCCGCTTTGGACTGCGGTGTGAGTCTAGAAGAGGCACAGGAGGTCTTTGACACACTTCGACAATGCGAGCCGGAAGGAGTCGGGGCGACCGACCTTCGCGACTGCCTGATGCTTCAGCTTCGCACCCCACATTCGGACGCCGAAAGGCTGGCCCGGCGATTTGTTGCCAAAGAATGGGATGATCTCGTTTCGCGCAACATTCGAGGATTGGTTAGAAAGACCAAAGCTGATGAAGAGCTGGTCCAAGCTGCCTTTGACGTTATCCTTTCGCTAAAGCCCTTTCCTGGCGAGGGTTTTGAAGCCAGGCAGCATTCAGGTCGACAGGCAAAAAGCGTTTCAGCGCCACCTGATGTCAGCTTAAGCCTAACGGAATCTGGCTGGATGATTGAGGTTCCGGGCTTTTCGAGCAGCTCGCTAAGAATTTCTAGAAGCTACGAACGAAGGCTGATAGTTCTACGCCAGACGGCAAGAACCAGTCTTGACGAAAAACGCCACATTACTGAGTTTGTAGATAGGGCGCAAAGATTTCTGGATGCTCTTAGCCAAAGACAGCAGCAGCTGATGAATATTGGCACCTATCTGGTAGAAAAACAATCTGGATTTGTTAAAACTGGAGACTATAAGTTTTTGGCCAGCCTGACCAGAAGCCAGATGGCCAAAGATTTAGGAGTTCACGAAAGCACAATAAGCCGCGCCACAAATGGCAAGTTTCTACAGCTTGCCACAGGAGAGGTGGTTGCTTTTGATGTCTTGTTTAAGCCTGCCCTTAGGATTCAAAAGATGATCGAAGAAATTTTAGCTCATGAGAATCCCGACAGCCCCTTAAGCGATGACAGAATTGCTCAGCTGCTAGAGGCCAAAGGAGTGAAAGTGGCGCGCAGGACGGTAAACAAATATCGCGACCGTAAAAAGCTGCTTTCCAGCCGCCACAGAAGAACGGCCTGATACAAAGTTAAGACGCATGTATGCGGCAGCCATGGCAGCCCTTTCGCCGGCACAGCCTGCCCCGCAGAGGCAGTTCATTGTTCAGGACATGGATGATGCAAAGGAAAAGCAATCATCAATCTTTGGCTTATGAAAGAAGAGAAGCCTAAAGTTTGAAAAAACAAGGTTATTGTTGACAAGTTCACATACAGCAGATGAAAGAATAGGTTCTGCTGACTGCTAAACAGCCTGCAGAACCTGCACACAATCTACCGCATTAGTAATCGCGGATCACTGCACGATTAAAAGCAGAAGAATATTTAGACCACCTGAACATCATGGCTGCCTAACTGCAGTTCACCAATATCACCAGCAAACTCTCCCGCATCATTCAGCCTTTGAATCACGTAGGCGGCATCTTCAGCCTTCACAACCAAGATCATTCCAATACCCATGTTAAAGGCCCGGAACATTTCTATGTCAGAAACGCCTCCTGCACTTTGAATCAGCCTAAAGAGTGCAGGGACATCCCACGAGCTGCGGGTGATGACAGCACTAAGATTTGTTGGGAAGACGCGAGGCAGGTTGTCGTAAAAACCTCCCCCGGTAATGTGAGCCACAGCTCGAATTCCTGCCACATCTTGAACCAATGGCAGAACGGAGTTGACATAGCTTTTGTGTGGTGCCAGCAGGGCATCGGCAAGCGTCGTCTCTGTTCCAGGCACAAGATCTCGAACGCTCATGCCTCCGACTTCAAACAAGGCTCGTCGTGCCAGAGAATAGCCATTGGTATGAAGGCCGCTTGAGGCCAGGCCAATCAGCCTGTCGCCAGCCTGAATTCCTGCCCTGGGAAGCCTGCGGTCAAAATCAACGATCCCAACAATAGCCCCGACGATATCCACTTCTCCATCGTGGTAAACGCCAGGCATTTCCGCCGTTTCTCCCCCAATCAGGGGTATTCCTGCAGCTTGGCAGGCTTTTGCTGCCCCAGAAACAACGGCTTGAAATTCTACAGGGTTAAGTCGGCTGCAGCCAAAGTAATCCAAAAAGAAAAGCGGCTTTGCGCCTTGGCAGAGAATATCGTTCAAGCAGTGATTGACAATATCTGCGCCAAGACTGCTGTAGTCTCCCGCCATAGCGCAGACCTTTGTCTTGGTGCCAACACCATCAATGCTGCTGACCAAAGTGGGACGAGCCATGCCGTCCCTTGCCATGCCCTCTAGATCAAGCGCATACATGGCGCCAAACCCACCTATTCCTCCCAACACCTGAGCGTTGTGACTGGCACGAATGTCTTCAGAAACATTGCGCAGGGCTCTTTGAGCCATATCGATATCCACGCCGCTGCTTTGGTAGCTGAGGCCTTCTTCAGCCATAAAAATGACTCTACCTGGCAGGATGATAGGAAGAAGGGGTCACCCCTGGTCATACCAGGCCCGCTGGTCTTTTGTGCAGCAGGTATCCTTTGTTTTTGGCCCGGGTCGTTAGCTCAGTCGGTAGAGCAACGCACTTTTAATGCGTGGGTCGTGGGTTCGAGTCCCACACGACCCACTTTTCGTTTCCTGCATTTTGCCTCGCCATCGCAGGCCGCCTCTCCTTCTCTAAAAAGTGCTTCCCAACAGAGGTCACGGCAGGCTTCGCTTTAGGGCAGGCTGATTCTCAAGATCACGAAGGTTCAAAAAACTGCAGAATCTCCTTCATGGCCAGACTGCTGCCCAAAAACTGGTCATGAGCAGCCGCAGGCATGATTCGATGGGTCATGTTGGTAAAGCCAGCGGCAGCTTCATAAACATTCTCTGTAGGAGTAAAGCAGTCATGCTCGCCAGTCAAGATCAGCAGGGGGCCGTGCCACTGCGGGTTAAATCGAAACCAATCCGGCAGAGCCTCCTGTCCCCACGCCTCACGAATTTGAGGAAAAGGAAAGTTGGGATTAGGAGCAAAATAGCTTCCTGATTCATTAAGAATCTTCTGCCAGCGGACCGATGACGAAGAAGATGCCAGATCGTTCAAATAGAAGGCAGCAGGCCTCTGGAGTGACTTTTTGAACCCAGAGACAGCTTTTTGAAGCGGAGCAAAATCTGCAGCCTCAATGCCCTGGCAGACCGATTTAACCAGCTTAAACCGCGATGAAAGCCCAAGCCAAGATGTCATCATCCATTTAAGGCCAAAACTGCTCAGGCAGGTTCCGTCAGGCAGAACCAGAGGCTCTCTCTGCAGCAGATCAAAAGCGCCCTTCACAGAATCCGCGGAGTCTGGCCAGCTGCAGCCAGGCCCGATCAAAGCGATCTGCCGCTGAAAAGGAGCTGCAGCCTTCCAAGTCTGGTCCGGTCCTTCAAACCCGCAGAAAACCGCTCTGCCAACAACCTCGGGGGCAGCCTTCAGCAAAGCCATAGCCAGGTGAGTGCCGTAGCTGACGGCCAAAATATCCAGCCGTTCCTCTCCCAAATGCCGGGCAAGTACCGGAACATCGCGGGCTGATTCCCAGGGGGTCAAAAAGGCTGGATTAAAATCTAGTGCAGATTCCTTAAAACACTCTGCCTGAAGTGTCAAGGCATCCAGGGCCGCCTGCTCGCTGGCAAGGAAATCATTGCCTTCTATTGGGCCAAGGTGCCATTTAGGCTCAGATTCGCCGCCCCCCCTCTGCTCCCACAAGATGACATCCTG
>CAZSIM010000002.1:0-133476 GCA_964607175.1 uncultured Fimbriimonadaceae bacterium | reverse complement strand
CCTGAGTCTCCGCCAGCTCTTCAAAAGCCTGACGCAGATGAGGGTGGGCCAGCCATGCTAAAGGCGAATCACCTGGTCCTCCTGCCAGAAAAAGAAGAGGCTGGCGCCCTTGAGGTTTTCGTGCTGAAATGCGGCCATACCTTAAAGCAAAAGATCCAGAACTGGCCTGGTCATGCTGGCGAGGGACATCAAACCAGCCCAGCTCAAGATGAGAAACCCCTCCTTCTTTATCTTCAAACCGTGCAGAAATCACAGCTCTTTTGCACCTGCCTGAAGCAGCTGCTCCGCCGCTTTTCTAGGCGTCATGGCTCCCGACTTAACCCAAGAAGAAAGGGCTTCTCTTTTACGGCTGACTTCGGGATCAGAGTAAAAGCTTTCCAGGAGGGCTCGGTCCACCAAATCCTTCATCCACTTCCCTGCCTGAATCGCACGCCTTTCAGAAAGCCAGCCATTCAGCTGAACATGTGATAGAAAAGATTCAACTTCGTCCCAAAGCTCCGGCACTCCCTGCTTGGTTTTTGCGCTGCAGAGTCTGACGCTGGGCTTCCAGCCGCTCGCTGGCTGGGCAGTCATATGCAGAGCATTTTCGGTCTGCTGCCTGGCAATCTTGGCCCGGATCTCGTTTTCACCATCTACTTTGGTGATGGCCAGAATATCGGCCATTTCCATGACGCCGCGCTTGATTCCCTGCAGCTCATCTCCTGCCCCCGCGAGTATAAGAAGCAGAAAACAGTCAACCATAGAATGAACAGCAATCTCACTCTGCCCTACCCCGACTGTCTCTACAAAAATCACTTTGAAGCCGGCTGCTTCGCAGAGCTGCATTGCTTCGCGAGTCTGATGGGCCACTCCTCCAAGACTGCCCGAGCTAGGGCTGGGGCGCACATAGGCCCGAGGATGAGTTCCCAGCCAGGGCATACGGCTTTTATCGCCCAGAATGCTGCCGTGAGTTGTTGAGCTTGTGGGGTCTACAGCAAGGACAGCTAAATTCAAACCACGATCTTCAATGAGATGTCGGCCAAGCGATTCGATTAAGGTGCTTTTACCAACGCCGGGCACGCCCGTTATGCCAACCCTTTTAGCCCTGCCCGCCAAAGGCAGGGTGAGGTCCAGCAGTTCGCCAGCGACGGAGCGCATTTTGGGATGGCTGCTCTCTACCAGGGTAATGGCTCGGGCCAAAGCCGTCATATCGCCCTGGCTTAATCTGCGTGTCAGCTCTGAAGGTGCTGGCAGAGGCTGAGGGCGTGCTGGCTTGGCATAAGGATTGGTTGTGGGGGGCCGCTTAACGCCTGGCCTCTCAACCATGTGCTCGCTTCTAACTGTACTCTGAGCTTCGGGAGTGGACATTGATCCGAATCTGGACTGCCGATTTCCACCTTCAACATACCCAAGTATCCGGCCAGGGTGCCAGTTGACTTAGCCTGACTAACCCAGAGGTCCGACTTCGACCTTGATGCCAATAGTCGCGATAGTCTTGGCGGCGGTTTTGCACTCTTCTTCTGAAGAGATGTGAACCAGGCAGTGGCCGTAGTGGTCAACTTCCCAAGCTTCGATATAAGCTTCTTCAGATGTACAGCCTGTTGCTGACATCAAAATGATGATTACTTCTTCGTAGGTGTTGACATCATTATTAAAAATGGTCACACCCCAGCCACCGTTTTTCTGCTGTGAATCCTGCTCGCTCAGCTCATGCATGGGCATAGCTGCGTTTTCCACAACATCCAAAGCCGCCATCACTGGGCTGGAAATTTTAAGGCCCTGAGCTGCTCTTTGAGCTCGATAAGCACGACGGATGGGAGCGTTCAGGCCTTCTCTCGGCGAAACCCGCCGCCGTGAATTTGAATCCTGGTTCATTCTTCGTCCCACTCCTTTCTCACTTCTGTCTTAACTCCGATCGCTTCCATAACAAGAGAGGCTTTTCTGCAGTCATCCTGACTTCCAAAATGCACCCAAGCCATGCCATGTGTATGAGCCTCCCACGCTTCAATCGCCGCTTCCTGCATTTCGCAATGTGTTGCAGCAATCAAGCCAAAGATAACCTCATCTATAGAATTGTGATCATTATTGAAGATAATTAGGCCCCAACGATCTCCAGCGAGCTTTGGCTCAATGACAGGCAGGTAAAGGGGTGCAGTCATCGGCTGTTCGATCTGTGACGCCATTGTCTTTAACAAACCTATTTTTGCACAACTAAGGGCTGGTTTCGACAGGCCCTAACGACTTATTTGACCTGTTAGATGTGCGTGTTTTGCTAAAGATTAAACAAGACAAAGCCACAATGACCGCGCCAATGCTGGCAGCAAAGGTGAGGGGGCCCATTCCTGGGGGAGTGTATGTAAAGACAACCTCATGATCTCCTTCGGGAACTTCGACTTCTCTCCACCGTGAGTCTGATTTCAGTTCAACGGGCCTGCCGCTCACTGAAGCCTGCCAGCCTTCCATCATGCGGTCCTTAATGACAAGCCTTCCTGGCCCAGCCACCTTCAAGACCTGCTTGGAAAGGCCATCCTGAGCAAAATCAACCTTTTTCGTTCTGCCGTCATTTTCTATGTAGGCTCGGCCCGGGCCTGCAATGCTAAAAACAGAAACCCCGTCTCCGCTTAATCCGCTAGGGGCTGAAGATCCATCTACTTTCTGCCAGTAGAGGGTCGTTTTTGATTCAGAATCAGCTGGATCAGGCAAAGCAATCGGAGGCTCTTCTACTTCCCCTGCGACAACCAGCCACGACACGCCAGC
The DNA here is from genome assembly GCA_964607175.1 of uncultured Fimbriimonadaceae bacterium. Taxonomy (GTDB): domain Bacteria; phylum Armatimonadota; class Fimbriimonadia; order Fimbriimonadales; family Fimbriimonadaceae; genus JAKRSE01. The sequence continues at coordinate 130,740 of CAZSIM010000002.1, read as the reverse complement.
ATCAGCCAATGCTTTAAGTGAAGCCCCTGGCTTGACATGCATGATGTTGCCGTTGGCGGGAGGAGCAGGATCTTGTCCCGCATTGACCTCTCTTAAAATCTCAACGGTATCTCTGTTCAGCAGCGAATCGTAGCCAGCGGCATCACGCCTCTGCAGCACGCTGGCTGTATTCGGTGGCAGAACTGCCTTTGATGGCATCAGCAGATCCCATTGCCCATTAATCGCTACAAATCGCTCGGAATTTGCGGGTTGGGGCTCGATAAAGGGTCTGCCAGTTGGAACAAACATCCAAGCCCCCAGGGCAAGCTGGGCGACACAGCCAGCGGCTAAAGCAGTCTGCCATCGTTTGGCTCTTATTTCATGAAGAGCTGCCGCCATGGCCACAACAGTGAGCAGCAGCGGAACAAGACCTTGGCTAAACTGCGCCGATACCAAGGCATCCACATTGAAATCTTTAATCCACGAAGCATTGCCCCTGGCAAAGAGTCCAACAAACGCCAGCCCCATAACAACCGGAACTGCCCCGAAGATCAGCAGCCTTTTCTGATCAAGCTCTTCATCCTCTTCTTCTTGCGGCCAAGCCAAGGCAGCCAAAACACAGAGTCCAAGAACCAGCAGAACAATCACTCTGCCGGGACTGCCAGTTGCTGAAAATCCAGGAACACCAAAGTAGAGCAGCGAGTTGAGAGGAGTCCCCAGCGCCAGCAGAAAAGCAAAGAGCGAAAGGATTCCGCCTGCCCAAATTCCTGGCGCTGTCCCCTCAAGATTCCACTTCCCCTCTTTTCGCACTTTTCTAAAGGCAAAAAAGGCTAATGCCAAAACCAACGGCCCAACGCCCCAAGCTCCTTCTCCCGGAGCCGCCCCTATGCGGATGTATGCCGGCCAATAGGAGGCGAGAGGAGGCGTGCCCTCCACATCAACTGCGGCAGGCTGGCCCGGGTAACCCATAAGACTAGGAAAAACCAATCCCGGAAGCTCATAGGGTGCCAGTGCTCCCTTTACGTAGGCTTTGTAGCCTTCCTGAGTTGCGGAAGCCACTCTGTGACTCGTCCGGCTGTTAGTCAGGACCGGAGCCAGCTGAGGCAGAGCAATAGCCACGCCCAAAACAATCGCAAAAAGGCCATATCCCAACGATATGCCTGCTGGCTTGAAGCCTCCTTCTTTGAACCTAAAGCCAAGCAGGACGAGACTGACCAAAGCTATGGACAAGCCGCCATAAAAAACAAACTGAAGATGCCCAGCCAAAACCAACATGGCAAAGCAGAAAGCGAGGCCAGCAAGCTGAGTCCCCCACCTTTCTCTGCCGCCCGCCAATCCGGCAGCAAAAGCCAGGCACCAAGGAATCCAGCTGACAGTAGCGGGAACCGAGGAAAGAGGCAGCCAGGCCAGGAGAAAAGGACTTAGGGCAAATGAGGCACCGCCAAACACGGCTCCCCATGACGATGCGCCCAGCCGACGTGACAGCAGATAGACCCCAAGGCCTGCCCAGGCAAGATGCCCCCAAGCCAAGAGGTTGAGTGCCAAGCCAACCGGAACTTTAAGCAGCCCAAGCAGAATGTGAGGTGGATAAAAAACCCCCGACTGCGAGTTGGCAAGCAGCGGCGCTCCCATCAGCTGATAGGGATTCCAAAAAGGAAAGTCAAAACTCCCCCAGCCATGCAGCACCAAGCTCCGCCAAGCCCAAAACTGGAGGACTCCATCCGCCTGTAAAATATCCCAAGACCCTTGAGCTTGGCCGCTCCAAGGCAGCATGGCGTGAATCTGCGAAAAAGGACCGACGACATTGCCCAGAAAAACCGGCCACAAAGGCACAAGCGCCAAGAGGGCAATAATGACGAGGGCGAATTTTCCGCCGGTGAAAGGTCCCCGGGGGTTCATGGCAGGCTAAAAGTAGGCGAGCTGCCTTTGGGCGTTTTCGTGAGTCGGGTCCAGGTTCACAACCCTCTGGAACGAGGCGACAGCCTCAGCATCCATTCCCAGCATCATATAGGTCATTCCAAGATCGTAATGTGCCGAAACGTGGCTTGGGTGATCGGCTACGACAGACTTAAGGGCGGCCAGCGATCCATCAAAATCGCCTTCAAAGCCCATGACCAATCCAAGCTGCCATCTAGCATCGGCATGATGGGGTTCCTGCGCAAGAACCGCATTCAGGTAGGTCCTCGCCAATCCGTACTGTCCATTGCACCGAGCTTGAAAGCCCGCATCAAAAAGCTGCTGAATATCCATTAACGGCCGCCTCAGAGCAGCAGAGGCAAGTTCAATTATACCAACCCTAAAATGTTTTGCTCAGCTCAGTTTCTAGAAACAGCGGACCTCAGCTGTACAGCAAATGCTTCAGACCCAGCCCAGCCGCTTTGGCGCATCAGTTCTTTGCCCTCATTAGAGACCAAGATCATCTCGGGCACACCCCTCCCGCCATAGAACTTATCTCTCAGTTTTCGAGTTCGCGGGCTATCGAAATCCAGCTTAAAGTAAGAAGTTTTTTCCAGGGCCCTTTTCGCTGCGGGCTCCATCAGTCCCTGCTCCATTGCCTGACAAGCCCCGCACCAGGCTGCTGAAATGATAATCAGAAATGGTTTGTCACTTCTTAAGGATTTTTTCAGAGCCGTGTCGTAGGACTTGATTCCAACTGATTCAAGCCGGTGCAGTTTTGGCCTGCAGCCCAAGGTGGTGACTGCCGACCCGAAAAAAAGGCTCAAGACAACAACCTTCCATACTTCGACAAACCTCACTCTCTATAAATCGGCTCAATCAAATGATTTTTAGCCAGCATTAAGCCTGGACCAATGGAAAACCCTTGGGGGCTGCATAATGAGAGTTCGGTGAAAAGGGAGGAACCAACCGGCCGGAGATCCACTGTATGGATCGCCTTGATTCTCCTGCTTGGCAGTCTATATGTCTTTTGGGTCTTGCCGGCTCAGCTTGGCAGAAGACCCGTTCAGGTGGAGTTTGAATCCGTGCCAGGCAGCCCCAATCCTTTAGAAGCCGCCCCAAATCCCTCCCCATGAAAGTCGGTCTTATCGGATTCCAGCAGTCAGGCAAATCATGTCTATTCCAGGCTGCCGCCCTTGGTCAGGCCAAAGGAGACATGCACGCGGTGCCGGTGCCTGACGAAAGGTTTGACGCCATTGTCAAGCAGGTTCAACCCAAAAAAGCCACTCCTGCCACAGTCATTTTTCACGATCACATAGAGCCGATTAACGGAGCAGCAGGACAGAAAATGTTCAGCCAAAAATTTCTGGACGAAGCCAGAAAAATGGACTGTCTGCTTCACGTTGTAAGAGCTTTTGAAAGCAACGTTGCCGCCTATCACACCGATGTAAACGCCATGAGAGACCTTGAAGAAGTAGAGGTTGAAATGGTAGTCAACGATCTTGCGATTATTGAAAATCGACTGGAAAGGCTGAAGAAATCGCTTAATCTCAAGACACCTGGCCATCCAGATCATCTTGAAAATGAACTTTTCAACCGCATCAAACCCCTGCTCGAAGAAGGCAGTCCCATTCGAGCCATTGAGCTGGATGAAGACGAGCAGAAAATTGTAAGAAACTACCAGTTTCTTTCTGGAAAACAGACAGTTATTGCTTTTAATGTCGGGGAAGATGAAGCTGCCGAGGCTTCACCTGAAATCCAGGCAAAAATCAAAGAGCTTGCCGCCAAGGGAACCCAGGCATTTACTGTCTGCGCCAGCATAGAAGAAGAGATTGCTCAGCTTGATGAAGCCGATCGCGAAGAGTTTCTCACCAGCCTCGGGCTCACCAAGCCAGCTTCTCACCGAGTCATACAAGCCATTTATGACGCCTTGGGGCTAATCACTTTCTTCACCGCCGGTGAAAACGACACTCGAGCATGGCCTCTTAAAAAAGGATCATCAGCTCTCAAGGCTGCAGCAACGATTCATAACGATATTGCTAAAGGCTTTATTCGTGCAGAAACTGTTCACTTTTCAGATTATCTTGAGCAGGGCAGCCTGGATGCAGCCTACAAGGCAAACAAAATGACTCTTGAGGGCAAAGAGTATGTTATTCAGGATGGTGATCTGCTGCACATCCGCAACAAGAGCTGAAGCTTGACCTAAGGGCATTGAGTGGGCAGCTGACAAGTCTGCTGCCCACTCAAACACAATAAGTAAATTTAGCCTGATGGACAGCAGTCAGGCCAAAATATCCTTGTCCGCAAGGCCAGCCCCAAAAAGGCAAAGAAATCTGCCTAAAAGGTCAAGACAATCTTTCCGGCCTGTCCCGCCCTCAAAATCTCAAAGGCGTCATTAATCTCGGTAAAGGGCATTTCGTGAGTGATGATTGGGGTCACATCAAGACCCTTTTCATTCAAAAGCCAGTCCATTTGATCCCAGGTTTCCCATAGACGGCGGCCGACGATTCCCTGAAGGCGGGCCCCTTTAAAGATCACTTTATTCATGTCGACCTGTTTCAGGTCATCGCCAAACAAGCCGAGCAGGCTGACCCTTCCCCCAGGCCGAACATTATCTACCGCCAGCTTGAAGCTGCTGGGATGGCCAGACATTTCCAAAATTCCGTCAAATCCGTTTGGTTCCAAACCCTTCAAAACTGCATCAGCATCTTCTTTAAGCGGATTGATGACCAAGTCAACGCCCAGTTTGTGGGCCAGGTCAATGCGAAAATCAGCGACTTCAGTCGCCACAATTCTCTTCGCACCCAGGGCCCGGCAGATCGCCACAGCAAAAAGGCCGATCGGGCCCAAGCCCGTAATCAATATCGACTGGCCTTCAACCGGACCATCCATTACGGTATGAACTCCGTTGCCCAAGGCATCCTGCAGGCTGGCGACACCCTTATCGACCTTTGCTGACGTGGGCCGAGCGTTCATTGCGGGAATGACGGCATAAGGGGCAAAACCACCATCAACGTCCACTCCCAAAATGCGGGTAGTCCTATCTATATGGCCTTCCCCGCTTAAGTAATCAGGGCTGTCAAGATCAACAATGTGGCTCTCGCTGGCCACAAAGTCCCCGACTTTACGGTCGGTGACTCCTTCTCCCACCTCAACAATTGTTCCGCAGAACTCATGACCAATGATGCGGGTGGGCTTAATTCGGCTCTGAGCCCATTTATCCCAAAGATAAATGTGAAGGTCTGTGCCGCAGACACTAGCCTTTTCGACCTTAAGCTTAACATGACCAGGAAGAACCTTAGGTTCTTCCACTTCAATAATCTCGACCCCAGGGGCTGGGCGCGTCTTTGCGATGGCCTTCACAGCAGGCATGATGCTACCGTTGAATCCGGCAGATGAGGGGGCACCATCCCGCCCTTAAAGCGGTACAACACCCAGAGTGGAGGGTCTTTCTCATCTGCCGCCTCAGGAGCTTAAGCACGAAGTGCAGGCATGGCTTGCCTCGTTTACGCCTCTGCTCATGAGTGAAGAAGTCCATACCGAATCAGAGGTGATGCAGAGACTCGGCCTGATTTTGCAGCTAAAAAAAGATGGTCCTCTTTTAAAAATGCGGCTCGGCGACATGGGCTATGAAGAACAGGAGCTGGCCGATACCTTTAGGAGAGCGATGGAACAGCTTCCTTCACTTGAACAAGACACTCGTGTTCTTCTCGGAAAAGTCCGGCCTGGAGATCCTCGTGGGATACCCGACCTTGATGCCCTGCAGGATCGACTTGATGAAAGAGAGGCAAGGCAGGAGATAGGAGTTCCTACAAAAATACTCCCTGATTCTGTATTTGAAGAGACTGCTTCGCCCAAGCAGATGGCAGCCGCGATAGGACAGCTCTTTATGGCGGGAGGCGTTTTAGCCTTCGTGACCTTTCATATGATTGTGATGATATGGGGAATGAGCCAAGCTTTTGGGCCTGCAGCCTTTCTTTTAGTTCTTTTCTACTCACTTTTTTACATGGGCGCCTTTGCCATGGTGAGCTCAGCCTTTAAAGCAGGTGCAGAGGAAAAAATCAAGCTTATCGGGCGCACGCTCACAATCACCCGCACCCTTGGCCCCTTTGAAACAGTTAAGGACTTTGTCATCGCTCCCAACTCTCTGCCCAGTATAGGAAAACCAAGTGTTCTCGTTTCCACCAAAAATGGCCAGATGCCTCAAACGGCAATCCTCTTGACAGATGCTCTGGGCAAGGAGGTTAGTTTCGGCATGGGAATGACCAATGAGATGAGAGAAAGATTAAGGGACAGGATTACAACCTATCTGAGAGCACAAAACTAAAAGGCTTTCACTGCAAAGCAGAACATTGCAGTGAAAGCCTAAGGAGCAGATGCTACGCAGCCTTGCGCACCTTGGTATCCCGCTCTTCCAGGCGAAACTCTGATGCTGCGCTGTCCAGCTGGTCAGAAGTCTGCTGAAGCTTCTGGGCAAGACCGCTGATCGTAGAAACGGCGTTGGACTGCAGATCCAGAGCATGACTCACTTCGTTTGCCGCTGCTGCCAGCTCTTCTGCCCCTGCGTTCAGCTGCTCAGCTCCGGCAGCATTCTCTTCGCTAATCGAGACAATCGAGTTCAAGGAATCTCCCATTTCAATGGCCAAACCTGCCATGCTCTCCACCTTTGCGCTGCTTTCCACCAGCAGATGCTGCACTCCTTGAGCCGAATCAATAATCAGGAGCAGCGCGGACCTAGCCTCTGCCCCAGATGAAGCGCCATCTTCCACCAAGCGCCCAGATTCTTCCATGGCTGTAACAGCCTGCCGCACCGAAGCGCTGACTTCTTTAATAAGGTTTTCAATCCGCTTGGCGGCCTCTCCGCTTCTTTCAGCCAGCTTTCTCACCTCGTCAGCGACAACTGCAAACCCTCTCCCGTGCTCGCCTGCTCTTGCCGCCTCGATGGCAGCATTGAGAGCCAGCAGATTTGTCTGATCGGCAATATCGTCGATCGCCTTGACAATGGTGCTTATCTGATACTGTCTTTCTCCCAGGTCTCTCACTACCTGCCCCGTGCGTGAGGAATGATCTCTCAGAGCGTCAAAAGAGGCAAGAGTCGCCTGAACAGCTCGGCTGCCCTCTTCAGCAGTGAGAGCAGCGTCACCCGCTGCCTTGCTCTGACTCTGTGCAGCCCTTGTCACTTCGGACAAGGCATCCTTTAAGCGGTTGACTGCATCGTAGGCGGCCGAAATCTGCAGGTTAAGGTTCTCGCTGCCTTCTGCGATCTGCCCTGCTGTCTGAGCCGATTCCATCGTGGCAGAGGCCACTTCCTTCATAGAATCTGAGACCTGCAGAACTGCGCTCGAACAGTCTTCCACTGCACAGTTCAAACCAGAAGCCACTTGAGAAGTTTCACCAATGCGATCCTGCAGACTGCCAATCAGCCCTCGCAGGTTCACAGACATCTGGGCAAAAGCGCTTCCCAACACATCCTTCTCAGATTTGGCTGAGACTGGTCTTGTAAGGTCGCCCTCAGAAAACTCCTTAGCTGAGTCAGCCAGCTGAAGCCGATATTCAACCATTTCACTAAACGAATCAATCAAATCGCCAACTTCATCCTTTCTCTGATGCAAAGGCACTGCGACATCTTCACCTTTAGCAAAAACACGCCCTAAAGCCGCCACCTTTTCAATTGGCTCAGCCATGCCCTTGGCCATGTACCACGCTGCCAATGCCGAAGCCGCCAGCAATACCGCCCCGGCTGCAGTCAGCATAAAAAGAGTCCTCTGCTCGCCTTGGTCAAGAAGGGCTCCGAAGGCATTGAGGTCCTTCTCAGCAACTTCGGCGATAATCACCCAGTCCCAAACGGGCAGGTAGACAGCCTTTGACCTCACCTTCTGATAGCCCGAACTATCCCAGTTCACTGACTCTACGCGAGTGACAATCTGCCCATCTTTACTCTTGACTGCTTCGTCAACCAGCTGGCTCAGATAAGGCGTGCCAGATTTGTCCTTCAGCTCAAGGGCCGATTGACCTTCCTCGAATCCTTGTGGCGCAACCAGGAACTGGCCTTTATCTGAGCCTCCACCTTTTACAGCAAAAATTCTGCCTAGGCTCCCAATGGCGCCTCCTTCAAAGTAATGCTGAACAGCTGGACTGGACTGCTGTTTTTGACCCGAGTAAAGCATGCCAATCAATCTTCCTGAAGCATCTTTAAGGGGGCGGTATTCGCCGTGAACCCAGCTGTCCACTACAAAGGCTGGCCCGGCGTATGACCTGCCAGACATCACAGCAGCGACAACAGCGTTCGGCCTTCCATCAGGCATCTTGGCCGCAATGTAGGTGCCTGTACCTCGCCTGCCATCTTTATCTCTAACAGTGGTGGCAATCCTTAGCATGTCGCCAGCCTGGTTCATTCGCTGAAAAACTGTAAACGATCCCCCTTGCCGCTTCTGGAGACTATCCAGCAGCGGCAAGGGACTGCCGCCAAGAGACATGGCTGGCAGCTGAACATCATGAGTCTCTTTTGTAAACTGATTGACAGCCTTCCAGGGAACAACCTGGCTTGTTTGGACAAAGCCGCCTGCCTTTGCAGACTGAAATTCCAGCTCATTCAGCTGAGCCGTGACCATGCCCGAAATAAGGTCAGATACCGCCACCAGTGCCTTGTGTCCACTAGTTACAGCATGGTCAAGACTGCTTTCCTGCAGATCGTGAACAGGAACCTTTGCGGCTGATGAAAAACCTGAGACCTGCCAGGTGGCAACGAGGGTCAGAAGAACTGCGGTTCCACCTGAAATAGCGGTTGTAAATAGCAGCAGCTTCTGTCTTAGCTTCATGTTTATTCCTTGGGACCAGTCAACCTGTGGCCTGCTGCAGTCCTCACTAACTATCTCGGCACCACCAGGGGCAAGTCATTAGGCCACAAAAGGCAGTAAATAAATTTTTTATTAACACATTTATGTGCAGATTTGACGGTGGCGATGTTTTTAGCCTGAATGGCAAAGTTTAGAAGATAACTGGCATCTCATCAGAGCCAGCAGACAGCCTAACTGTATCGATCCAACATGATTCTAAAGCAGCTTTTCAGTGAATAACATGTTCAAAGAAAAATAACATAAACGGCACGCCGCCATCAGCCTGCTTCCTGGCAAAGAAGAGAGGATCGCCTTTACAGCCTCTGCGCCATAGGTCATAGCTCAAGCCTGCATTGCAGGCCGTTTCGACTATGACTTCATCTAGATAACCGACTCACAGCCAAAGCCCCTATCATTGCCTCAATCTCGAAGCGGATCTTTCGAAGCTAATCTACCGGCCGCAGCACAATCGCCTTTATTGTCACCTCACTCGTTACATGCCCCGACTGAGGTAAGCATAGGCATTGTGAGCATGGATAGATTCCTCATTTTCCACCTCAACAGAATAGCCAAGAATTCGACTGTCAGAATCAAACTTAAGCGAGACTTCTCTCACCATATCTTCAACAAACCGAGGATTGTCATAGGCTCGTTCGGTAACGTATTTCTCATCTGGTCTTTTAAGAACAGGATAAAGAGCGCATGAAGAGGAGGCTTCGATCATATCGATCAATTCTTCGAGCCAGATATGCTCTTCGGCCTTCACTTTTACCGTCACCCAGCCTCTTTGGTTATGCGCGCCATAACTGCTTATTTCCTTGCTGCAGGGGCAGAGGGTGGCAACGGGAATTTTTACGTAAAGTCCAACATTTAGTTTCCCATTAAATTCAGCGTCAAAGCCACATTCAACAGGCATCACTCCTTCCTTCCCAGTCACAGGCGCTTTTTTGGAAACAAAAAACGGAAAGTGAACCAGCACATGAGCGGCTTGGGCATGAAGCCTTGTTCTCAAACTTTCAAGAAGAACAGGCAGGGCCTCAACGCTGATTTCACGACCATGCTCACTCAAGGCCTCAAGAAAGCGGCTCATGTGTGTGCCCTTAAACTCAGCCGGAAGATCCACGGTCAAAGTAAAGTCGCCGATCGTATGCTGCTTCTGCCTTTCTCGGTCCAGAACCACAATCGGGTATCTCACGCCACGCACGCCAACCTTATCGATGGCGATATTGCGTGCGTCAGGGGTTTTTTGAATGTCGGGGAGACTCACGGCTGGATTGAAATTTGTGGCCATGGGAAGTGGCTGCGCATTGCAGACTGCTCCCCTTAACTACGAAGCCAATTTTGTCTCAGTTCATTAGCCCTCATGAGGCCGAGGGGCAAAAGAGATGAGTTTTCAGCTCAAACAGCCTCTGTAGGTAAGTCAAAACCTGCATGAGAGGCTTTATCCATCAGTCCCAAAGCAGGCCTTCAAGGCCAGAAAAAGCTGCTTCCAGCACCTCAGCGGTATGCAGAACCCTCACCTTTCCACCTTTTTCTCTAGAGGCCTGTTCCAGCCAGGCATGGCACCCCGGATTGCCGCTAACCACGAGTTCGGCAGAAGTTGACTCTACATTTTTCCACTTGCGTTCAAGCAGCTGCCTGGCAATGGCAGGCTGGGCAATGTTGTAGATTCCTGCGCTTCCGCAGCAGGTTTCGCTTTCGGGCAGAACCTTCAACCTCAGCCCCGGCACAGCGCTCAAAAGACTGCGTGGCTGAGTACGAACTCCCTGCCCATGCGCCAAATGACAGGCATCATGGTAAACGGCCACCGCGCTGATTCCCTTCGAGGTTTTCAAAATTTCAGCCAGTCCATGCTGAAGGAGAAACTCAGAAATATCCAGGGTCTGCCGCGCAATGCGCTCTTCGCCAAAGTGAGAGCCATAGCTTTTCAGAGTCGATCCACACCCGGCTGAATTGACGACAATTGGCAGGTTTTGGGAATAGACTTTCCCCAGCTTTTCTGCTCTTTTCGCCGCCTCCGCCATTTCACCCGAGTGGGCATGCAAAGCTCCACAGCAGCCTCCATCCACTTCTACTGGGACAAAACCAATTCTCCGCAGAAGCCTCCGTGTCGCCTGGTGCACCCGAGGAAAAAGCACCCTCATCACGCAGCCTTCAAGCAGATAAACCTCCCCTTTGATGGGGGGCAGCCTAGACTCATTCATTTCAGGCCACAAGGCAGGCTTCTGCGGACGAGGCGAATCAGCTTCGGCGGCATGGCCAAACAGCGATTTTGAGACGAGCTCAGGCATCCGTCCGCCCGGGATCAAGCCAGAAGCAGCAAAGCCTGTTTTTGCCAGGGCTGGGTTGGTCAGCATCTTAAGCAGTCCCTTTTCTGCTCGCTTCGGGACTTCTCTGCCTGCCTTCTCACGGGCCAGTTCCAGCAGCGAACCGTATTCAACGCCGCTCGGGCAGGCAGTTTCGCAGGCCCGGCATCCCAGGCAGGTAGACAAGGCGGGGTCTGCCTTGCTCCAGGCAATCTTTCCTTCCTCAGCATTGCGGGCGAGATAAATTCTCCCCCTTGGACTCTGGCTTTCATCTCCTGTCACCATAAAGGTTGGGCAGGATTCGAGACAGAAGCCGCACCGAATGCATTGGGCCGCCAAGTCGGAGATATCTGACATCAAGAACTGAAATTCATTCTGACAGAGAAGCCTAGCCAGGGTCCAATGCCCCTTGTCCAGACCTCTGTCCTAGTCATGTCAAGTGGCGATTCAGATTCTCGTGCCACAATAGCCACTGCCACCGGGGTCTAGGCCCTTGGTTTCGTCGGCGGGTGGATTCCACATGTCCCGGGACGCGAAATCTTAGGCGGTATAGTTCCCACCTGCATTCTCCTGTCGGGGGTTGATGACCAGTAATGAAGCGGACTTTCCAGCCAAACAATCGAAAGCGAAGCAAGACACACGGCTTTCGCATCCGCATGCGCACGACCGACGGACAGAACGTTCTGAAGCGACGACGCACCCGCGGACGACATCGTCTCGCCGCGTAAAGAGCCTTAGCTCTTCACGCTTCGATGCCATTTTCAAATCAGGCTTTCGTGCATCTAGCGAAAGCCTAAGAATCATGGCTTTGCCGGGGCAGGGACTTTTTGGAGTCACTGCCTCTAAAGCTATAGGGTGCCATGCCCGGCGCAAACGCCACAAAAGAAGAATCAAGGCCGTCTGGCCTGCCCTTCAGCCATCACCTTTTCTCGACTGCATCTGCCTGGCTCGTCCTTCGATATTAACCAAATCTCACGAGGAGCTGGTAGAAGAGATGACTCGCCTGAAAAATGAAGTCGAAGAATTTGCTAAAAACGAAGGGTGGCTGGGATGAATCCCGGGCAGAAAATAGCTGTAGGCATGATTCGCCTTTACCAAAAAACGGCAAAGTGGCGTCCTGCCGCCTGCCGCTTTACCCCTACCTGCAGCCAATACACCCTTGAGGCTATCAGCCGCTACGGGGTGCTGAAAGGCTCATGGATGGGATTTAAAAGAATCAGCAGGTGTCATCCTTTCAACCCAGGTGGTGATGATCCTGTCCCATAAATTGGGAAGGATTTATACTCCTGCCTCAACCATTCATCCGCAATGAGCCAGCAGCCAAAAGGCGCCCGCCTAATCAACACCCTCCTAATTGCCGCCTTGGCTTACTTGGGCTTCATGCTCATTTTCAACGCGCAGGGCCCTAAGGAAACTCGGCCAACCGGCGAAATCTACGCTTCAATGCTCGCCAAAGCAGCGAGACTTGAAGATGTCTCGATTGGGCGTGATCTGCCTGCCTACCTTCGCCAGGTTTCTGATGAAGCTAATAAGCAGAAATGGACGCCTGAGCGCAAGTTTGAAGAAGAGCTCAAGGGAGTTGTTCTTGTTGTTGACACAGAACTAAAAAGCGGCCTTTACCGACGCGAGATCGATAAAGAGCGTAAAGCCTATGCCTGGGACAAAATGAACCGGGCCTACACTCAGCACCTAAAACCGCGCTGGCAGGACCACCACACAGATGCGGTATGGAACAAAGAGTTTGCCGTTTCACCCGCGCCAAGGCTTGGCCTTCCTGAAACAACAACCTCTCCGGCTAAGCTTTATGAAAGGCTTGTTAAGGAGTTAAGCACAGAAAGCCGAACTCACAATGTCTGGGGACTCTTTCCTGGCTATTACCTTATCGATTTTCTGGTCAACCTAACTGGTGCCAACCCCGCAGTCAGCTACTGGCTGGCCGGGTTCCTTTTGGCCGCCATCGTGCGCGCCATCATCTGGCCTCTGACCCACAAACAAATTATGTGGGGCAGGCAGATGAGCCAGCTTGGCCCTTACATGGCTGAGATTAAGGAAAAATTTACCGACAAGAAAAGCGGACAGATTTCTGACCAGCAGGGATTCCAAGCGGAATCGATGAAGCTGTACAAAGAATATGGGATAAACCCCATGGCGGGCTGCGGCCCCATGCTGGTACAGCTGCCGTTCTTTCTTGTCATTTATCAGTGCATGCTCAACTATCAGTTTGAGTTCACTAAAGGACACTTTTTCTGGATTCACCCTGGAGCAACCAGCTTCCTCGGAATTCCTATAGGTCCAAACCTTGGCGAAAGAGACTATATTCTTATCGCCATCTATGGCGTATCTATGGTGGTTGCAACACTTCTGCAGCCTGTCAGCGACCCATCTAACGCCAAACAGCAGAAGATGATCGGCATTTCTGTTGCCGTCTTCTTCTCAATCATGATGTTCTTCTGGCCACTTCCATCTGCCTTTGTGGTTTACTGGACTTTTGCGAACATTCTATCAACAACCCAGTCTTTGATCACCTATCGAATGCCCATGCCTCCTTTACAAAAGGTGGCCACTGTTAAAGGTGGGGCGATTCCTAGTGAAACAGAGGCCCACCAGCCCAGAGTGGACAAGTTCCTGGGCAAGACTGGCACCCCCAAAACGGTGAAGCCCAAAAAGAAAGGCGACTCGTCGGGACCCGGCAAAAAATAAAACTCAAACCACAAAAAGGAACCAAGATTTATGGAGACGATCGAGCTCACAGCGCCTACCCTTGAAGATGCCCGCCGCCTTGCGGCCGAGCAGCTAGGTGCGGCACCAGAAGACATCACCCTGACCGTTCTTGAAGAAAAGAAGGGACTTTTTGGCAAAGCCGGATCATTTAAAGTCCGTGCTGAAGCCAAAGCCGCCAAGCCTGTCAAAGCAAAGGAAAAGGCCTCCAAGACTGCTCCAGTCGCAGAAGCCGTTCCGGAACCTGAAGCAGAGCCAGTCGTGGAAGAAGCTGCCCCAGCCAAACCCAAAGGACGACGAAAAGCCGAAAAGCCCGCAGCTGTCGAAGCCCCCGTGGCAGAAGCTGCTGATTCCGTGAGCGCACCTGAAGAAGAAACAGCTTCAGAAGGCCCCGTGGCCACACAGGAAGACGCCGACCAGCTTATCGGCTTCCTCAACGATATCATCGAAGCAGGCGGTTTAAACGCAGAGGTCAGCCTCGCCAGCCTTCATGGCAAGTACATCAATCTTGAACTGGCCGGAAGAGACGTCAGCTACCTTGTTGGCAAGCGAGGCGAAGTCCTTAACGCCCTGCAGTACCTTGGCAACGTTATTTCTTCCCGTCAGCTTGGCAACGGAGTTCGAGTCGTTCTGGATGGCAACAACTTCCGCAAGGTTCGTGAAGACAAGCTGACCGCTCAGGCACATGAAATTGCCGAACAGGTGAAAGCCAACGGAATGGAAGCTGTTCTGGATCCGCTTCCTGCCTTCGAGCGCAGGCTCGTCCACCAGGCTCTTTCGGACTACCCCGGTGTTGTCACCTACAGCGAAGGCGAAGAGCCCAACCGCAAAATCGTCATCGCCCCAGCCGAGTAGTTTTCTGCTTTGACTGGCCTTAGGCCCCTGCTCTGAAACTCAGAGCGGGGGCTTTTTTGTTTGACAAATCACCTTCTGCCTGGCAGAAACAGGTGGTTCAACCTCCTCGCCATATAACTCCAGCACGTTTTGAGACAAAGACGAGGTTAAGCCTGGGACTTGGAAACCGACAGATAGTCAACACCGTCTTACTAAATGGGTCAAGTCACTTGAGCCCCTAAGACTAATATGAGATTTGATAAGCTGACCGTCAAGGCACAAGATGCCATACAGGCCGCTCAAAACATGGCTGCAGAGCTAAAACATCAGCTCATAGAGCCAGAGCATGTCCTGGCCGGCATGCTTGCAGATACTGAAGGAATTGCCGCCTCGCTCATCAATCGTGTTGGTGCTGCCGCTGGCACAGTTCAATCAGAAGTCCAGACTGAACTCGGACGGATGGCCAAAGTTTCTGGCTCTTCCACTTACGGCTCCTCCCTTTCCAGCCGTGCTTCCAGTCTGTTTAACACTGCCTTCAGCCTCGCTGAAAAGATGAAGGATGCCTACGTATCAACCGAGCACTTTCTTCTCGCAATGACAGAAGATTCCGGAGCAGTCGGCCGCCTGTTAAAAACTGCCGGAGTCACCAAAGAGGCCCTCAGCAAAGCCATCGAAGGTTTAAGGGCAGGAAAAAAAGTGACTGATCCCAATGCGGAAAGCAGCTACGAAGCTCTTGAAAAATACGGCATCGATTTGACGGAAAGGGCCAGGGCAGGCAGACTTGACCCTGTTATCGGACGCGACGAAGAAATTCGCAGAGCGATACAGGTGCTCAGCCGACGCACAAAAAACAACCCTGTTCTCATCGGCGAACCAGGCGTCGGCAAAACAGCAGTCGTTGAAGGCCTGGCGCAGAGAATTGTCTCGGGAGACATCCCCGAGGGCCTGAGGGGCAAGTCCGTCATCGCTCTCGATATGGGTGCCCTGGTGGCAGGCGCTAAGTACCGCGGTGAGTTTGAGGAAAGGCTTAAGGCTGTTCTCGATGAAATTCAAAAAAGCGCGGGAAGCATTATCCTCTTCATCGACGAAATGCACACTTTGGTCGGGGCAGGCAAAGCCGAAGGCTCAATGGACGCGGCAAATATGCTTAAACCCATGCTTGCTAGAGGAGAGCTGCGCTGCATCGGCGCCACCACCCTCAACGAATATAGGCTCCATATCGAAAAAGACAAAGCCCTTGAAAGACGGTTCCAAACCATCCTCGTCAGCGAGCCAACTGTCAGCGAGACAATCTCGATTCTGCGAGGTCTTAGGGAAAGGTATGAAATCCACCACGGGGTTAAGATCGCGGATGGCGCGCTCGTCGCGGCAGCCACCCTAAGCGACCGCTATATCAGCGATAGATTTCTGCCCGATAAAGCCATTGATCTGGTTGATGAAGCCGCTTCACGACTGAAGATTGAGATTGATTCGGTGCCTCAGGAACTTGATACAGTTCAAAGGCAGATCATCCAGCTTCAAATTGACCGTCAAGCCCTGCTGAGAGAGGAAGATTCTGCCAGCAAAGAAAGGCTTGCAGAAACAGAGAAAAAGCTGAGCAGCCTGCAGGAGACGGCCGGAGCCTTAAAGGGCCGTTGGGAAACCGAAAAAGGCGGCATTGGGCGTCTGCGCGAACTAAAGGAACTGATTGAGCAGAAGCGCACAGAACTTCAACAGGCAGAAAGAGATTCTGACTGGGAAAAAGCATCCAAGATTCAGTATGGAGACATCCCTGCTCTTGAAAAACAGCTCGACATCTCATCTGACCTGCTTCAGCAGGATGGCTCGCGCCTTTTAAAAGAGCAGGTCGAAGACGAAGACATCGCCCAGATTGTCAGCCGATGGACAGGAGTCCCTGTCAGCCGCCTGCTTCAAGGCGAGCTGCAGAAGCTTGTCAGGCTGGAAGAAACTCTTGAGCAGAGAGTCATTGGCCAGCGTGATGCCTTAAGGATTCTCAGCGATGCCATTAGACGAAGCAGATCTGGCATTGCCGACCCCAACCGTCCCATTGGTTCTTTCCTCTTTCTTGGCCCAACTGGCGTAGGCAAAACCGAAACAGCCAAGGCCTTAGCCGAATATCTTTTCAGCGACGAGAAAGCCCTGGTCAGAATCGACATGAGCGAGTACAGCGAAAAGCACTCGGTCGCCCGCCTCATCGGGGCTCCCCCAGGATACGTTGGATACGAAGAGGGAGGACAGCTGACCGAAACGGTGCGAAGGCGCCCTTATTCCGTTATTCTGCTTGATGAAATGGAGAAGGCTCACCCAGAGGTCTTCAATGTTCTGCTGCAGCTGCTGGATGACGGGCGTTTAACCGATGGCCAAGGCCGCACAGTCGACTTCAAAAACACCGTCATCATCATGACCAGCAACGTCGGCGCACACCATTACGGCGACGGAATGTTGGAAGAAGGCGAGTTTGAGCAGATTAAAACCAGGGTGCTGGATGAACTAAGGCTTGTCTTTAGACCAGAGTTCTTAAACCGACTTGATGATGTGGTTGTCTTTAGGCCCCTGGGCGGACCAGAAATTATCAAGATTGTTGATGTCCAGCTGGCCAGAGTTCGAGAAAGACTGGCAGAAAGGAGAATCACCCTTGAGGCTTCTCCAGCTGCTCTCAGCCGAATCGCGGCAGAAGGGTTTGACCCCATTTATGGCGCAAGACCCCTAAAACGCGCGATTCAAAGGGAAATTCTTAACCCCTTAGCCATGGCCCTCCTCGAAGGCAGGTTTCCCGATGGGGCAAACCTTCTGGTTGATCTCGACGAATCAGGCTTCGTCTTTAAAAGCATATAACCGCGTAAAGGGCTCCAGCTGACCTGGCTTAATGGGCGGCTGGGGCCTAACCTTTTTCAAAGTGGTCACAGACTGTCTTGAATAGAGGTTCATCAACACAGTCCCCGATTTTGCCAGCCACTCATCTGCTGATTTCCAAAATGGACAGTATTTCTCGACCTCCTTCCAAAAGCTCATTTGGTGATGTGGATGCCGAATATGGCTAAGCTCGTGAACCACCAGATACTCCATAATCTCGGAGGGAGCCATAATCTGCCGCCAGGAGAAGCTTAAGTCGCCGCGTTTAGTGCAGGAACCCCATTTTGAGAAAGTCTCACTGACCCTCACCCCTTTAGGCTTCAAGCTCATTTTCTGCGACCAATCCGCAACACCAGCCAAGAGCTCTCTTTCTGCCTGACGATAAAGCCAGCCAAGGGCGGCGATTTCGGCATTCTCCATGTTCTCTGCCTTAACGTGCAGGCCGGCATCACTGAGGATAAACAGCGATGCCTGATCCTGCCTGCACACAAGTGGAACAATGCGCCCCTTAAGGAGAATATGACCTTCGGGCAGGAGGCTTTTCTGCCATTCAACTTTCATAAGAGCAGAAACAAACCAAGGTCCAAGTTCAGTCAAAGCCCTAATAGCCTCTTGTTTTGTCGCTCGTCTTGGCACAACCAATAGAGGACGGCCTTCTCTGACTGCTCCCTTAAACCTAGAAGCCCTAGAATCTATCTTCAAATAAACGGGCTGATCTCTGCCCAAAGCAGGCAGGAAAGCCCTCCCTTCTTTCAGGTTCAACTGAACCTCCTCTCCGCCTGGGTAAAGTGGACTCACTCTCTATGAGACGTCACCTACTTGTCAGCCTGGCGGTGATGGGATTGACAGCTGGACTCTTGGCCCAGCCCCTTCCCACTCCCAGCAGCGGCCTCACAGTCGAGCGCCTTAACTCATTCCCTTCTATTCATGGCCGGTCTCCAGCTGGTGCCGCCATGTCTCCCGATGGCAGCAAGGTTATTTTTGGCTGGAACAAAACTGGCGCCCGAATGGTGGATGTCTACATCATGGACTTCCCTTCTGGCACCCCAAAAATGATCCTGGAATCAGACAAGATTCCCAAGCCTTTGCGGCAGGATGATGAAAGAACTGAAGACCAGAAGAAAGATGAAGTCACCTACGATGGAGGAATCGGGGGCTATCAATGGTCGCCAGATTCCAAAGAAATTCTTTTTCAGTATCGTGGCCGAACTTGGCTGATGAACCCAGATGGGACGAATCTACGCCCCATGATGGATTCCAGCGATCAGATTTCTGCCCCTCGCTACAGTCCTGACGGCGTGTGGATTGGCTTTCAAAGAGGACAGAACGTCTTTAAGTGGAACCGTCAAACAGGCCTTACCAAGCAGCTGACATTCATCAGCAAAGGCGGCACCAACATCGATGGCTTTACTTGGTCACCGAACAGCAGGTTCTTGGCCGTCAGCTGGAGCGCCAGCCGCTTTGGCGGCGGACAGATGATGGACTTCACCAAGGATCGTGCTCAGGTGGTGGGCATCAGCCGCATGTGGAACGGTGAAGGCGGGATCGATTCACAAATCGGGATGGTGCCTGCAGATGGTGGAATCATCAAGTTCGCCCCAGATATTCCCCGCTACATGTGGATGACTGATCTGCAGTGGGCCCCAGATTCATCGAGAATTGCGATTTATTACATCACGGAGACTTTCAAGGAAGCCAACATTGTCTCAATTGACACAGAAGCTAAAAGGCGCAGAATCTACAGCGAAAAGGCTCCCAGCAACTACATTCCTGACTTCCGAAACCTGCTTTGGTCACGAGACTCACAGAGCCTCATGTTCACCACCGACATCATTGATGGCAAGTGGGCGAACAGAAGCCTGCTGAAGACTGACCTTTGGGGCAGCAAGGTAGATAAGGTCTATGCTGAGAATCACGACATCGCTTCGGTCAACCGGCCCAAGGACAGCGACAGGCTGATTTTTGTGACCATGAAGCGGAATCCTCTGATCAACGAGATCACGATTCAGGAGCCCAACGGCACCAGAACCACCCATATTCCGGTCGAGCAGGGAGCCAGCGTTCCCAACCAGTTCGACGATGCTTCAACCCCCATGGTCAGCGACGATGGCACCAAAATGGCCAGCATGGTCAGCCACAGGGCCAGCAACCCTGAGCTCTATTCCATCGAACCCACCATGAAGCGCCTGACCTTCAGCCAGACTGAAGAGTTCAAAAAGATCGTCTGGGCCGATGTTGAACTGGTCTCCTTCCCTGGCCCCGACGGCAAAATGGTTCATGGAGCCGTTTTAACCAGGCCCGGACTGGACAAGACTAAAAAGCACCCCATGGTGATAAGCGATATGTACGCCAACTCGGCCAAGCAGGCTTGGGGCGGCTACAACGCCAACTACATGGCAGTAGAACTCGGCCTGGTGGTCATGCTCATCGACTTCCGCGCCTCTTGGGGCTATGGCGGAGAGTTCAACAGCGGCTACTACAAAAACATGGGAATCATTGACACTCAAGAAGGAGTCAAGGCCAAAGAATTCATGGTTGCCCGTGGCTATGTAGACGGCGACCGTGTGGGAGTATGGGGCTGGAGCTACGGCGGATTTCTCACCTGCATGATGATGACCACCAGCAATGGCGCCTTTGATACAGGCGTCGCTGTAGCCAGCGTCGGGGACTGGAGAAACTACAACGAGTGGTACACCCGCCGACGCCTTGATCTGCCCAAAGAAGACCCCGAGATCTACAAAAAGACCTCGCCCGTAGACCAGGCAAAGGGTCTTAAAGGCAGCCTCTTAATTGTTCACGGAATGCTGGATGACAACGTTCTCTATCAGGACATGGTCAGATTCCAGGAGAACCTGATTAAAGAGGGCAAGCACTTCGACACCTTTGTCTATCCTCGTGGCGATCACGGCATGGGCAGAGAGCACGAAAGACCCCACATTATGAGTCTGGTTGTCCGCTACCTTTACAAACAGCTGACTCGGCCCAAGACCACCCCCTCTTTGCAGCCCTAAGCTGCTTCTTTATCAAGCTGAGTCTTAGCAAACTGGCTCGCCAGACCGCAGGTGAATCTCTTCATCTGCGGTCTTTTTATGCCTTCCATGCCCCTAGTAAAACTGTAAGAACAAAGTAAAAAGCAGGCAGCTAAGGCTGCCTGCTTTTTACTTTGGGAGTCTATAACCCCTTACTTGTCTTCCTTTACATCGACATCAATAATGTCTTCATCAGCCGGACCTTCAGCGGCTCCAGACTCTTGCTGGCCTTGATTCTCTGTCTGCTTATAGACCTGCTCAGCCAGCCTGTGGCTCTCTGCCTCAAGCTCATTCTTTGCGGTCTTGATGGCTTCGGCATCTTCCTGAGTCAAAGCTGTCTTCAAGCCCTGAACCTTTTCGTCAATCCTGGCTCTATCCGATTCAGTAACTGCGTCGCCAAGAGTCTTCATGGACTTCTCAACCTGGCCAATCAGCCTTTCAGCTTCATTCTTCAGCTCGGCCATCTCCCTAATCTGGGTGTCACGCTCGGCGTTGGCTTCAGCTTCCTTCACCATTCGCTCAACTTCCTCCTTATTCAGAGTTCCACTGCCTGTAATGGTGATCTTCTGCTGAGTTCCTGTTGCGTTATCCTTGGCCGTGACATTCAGCATTCCGTTGGCATCGATGTCAAAAGTAACTTCGATCTGGGGAACTCGGGCCGGGGCAGGAGGAATTCCGCTCAGGTTGAACTGGCCCAGAGACTTGTTGTCTTTAGCCAAGGTTCTTTCTCCCTGAAGAATATGAATCGTCACCTCGGTCTGACTGTCAGCAGCCGTGGTGTAGGTGCGGCTTTTTTTGGTGGGAATAGTCGTGTTTCGCTCAATCAGCTTGTCGAAAATTCCCCCCTGCGTTTCAACACCAAGACTCAAAGGAGTCACGTCAAGAAGCAGAATGTCCTTGACATCTCCTCCCAGAACGCCCCCCTGAATAGCGGCACCGATAGCGACCACTTCATCTGGATTGACGCTTCGGTTGGGCTCCTTGTTAGTAATGGATCGAACGAGCTCCTGAACCATGGGAATTCGGCTGGAACCGCCCACAAGAATCACTTCATCAATTTCAGTAAGGCTGACCTTTGCATCCTGAATAGAGCGCTTGACAGGATCTTCAATGCGCCTCAAAAGGTCTTGACACATTTCCTCAAACTTAGCCCTGGTAAGGCTGACTTCAAGGTGAACGGGCTCATTGTCCACCGCCGTGATGAAGGGCAGGTTGACTTCAGTTGTCACCTGGCTGCTCAGTTCGACTTTAGCCTTTTCTGCGGCTTCTCTCAGCCTCTGCAGGGCCTTGGGATCGCGGCGAAGGTCGATGCCATGGTGACCCATGAACTCATTGGCCAAAAAGTCGACGATCTTCTGGTCAAAGTCATCGCCGCCCAGGTGGCTGTCGCCAGCGGTGGACTTAACTTCGTAAACACCTTCGTTGACATCAAGCACCGAAACGTCAAAGGTGCCGCCGCCAAGGTCAAAAACAAGAATGACTTCGCTGACTCCCTTCTTGTCCAGGCCATAGGCAAGGCTGGCAGCAGTGGGTTCGTTGATGATTCGCAGAACGTTGAGTCCGGCAATCTCGCCCGCCTGCTTGGTGGCAGTGCGCTGAGCGTCATCGAAATAGGCAGGCACAGTGATGACAGCCTGAGTGACGGGTGAGCCCAGATAAGCCTCAGCGTCTGCCTTCAGCTTCTGAAGAATCATCGAAGAGATTTCTTCTGGAGTGAAAATCTTATCTACGGCCGGAATCTGAACACAGGCCATGCCCTTATCGTTAGAAACGACCTTGTAGCTGACCCTCTTGGCCTCCTCAGAAACCTCGCTCATCTTGTGGCCCATAAACCTCTTAATCGAGGCCACAGTATTGGCTGGGTTGGTGACAGCCTGCCGCTTGGCGGTGACGCCAACAAGCCTTTCACCGTTGGCCTTAAAGGCAACAACCGATGGAAGGGTGCGTGTGCCTTCTGCTGTGGAGATAACCTTGGGTTCCCCGCCTTCCATCACGGCGACGACGGAGTTTGTCGTTCCCAAGTCAATGCCGACAACTTTGCTCATTTTCTTAATAATCCTTGGCTAGTGGGCAGATATTCCTGACGACTATCATAAAATATGAGTCTGCCTCACTCATGTTCAACGTAAAGGGTACCCATTGGGCTGCAGACTTCGGCAAAGAAGGGGACCGAGAAAGGCTGTTTTGGGTCCAGTGGAAGCACTCCCAGGATAGAAATGCACCGACTGCAGCCCTGCCTGGGCTCCATGCAGGAACGTGTTTAATCCCTCAACTGAAAGTCTTAACGACCCGATTGATCTTCGAGTGGCAGTTGTTCAATCACCCGATCTTCAGGCTTGAACCCAGTAAGACGGTAAAGCTCGGTTTCAATCCAGCTTAAAATCTCCTCCTGCCCCGCCCTTTCATCAAAAACATGGGGATCACCCCAATGTGCTTCTATCGGCCTGCCCGACCTTCGCGGCTTAAGATCCTTATGAGGAATGACCTGGCCTGTGCCACGAAGCCCAAGACAGATGACCTGGCATTTTGCCTGACGCAGAATCAGCGCAGATCCGGGGAAAAGCGGCTGCAGGCCTCCGGGCGATGTGCCGCCTTCAGGATAAATGCAGACTGTCTCTCCTGCCTTAAGCAGCTCCACCGCCCGACGCAGAGCGGCCCGGTCAGCAGATTTTGTAGAAACAGGAAAAGCCCCGTAGAAAAAAGCAAGCCATGAAGAAAACTTATGTAGAAGTCCTGGGGGCCTGCCATCTGCTCCCTCGGACTCCCATTCAAAAACCTCCTTGTTCGCCATGTAGTAAATCCGCCGCGGGCAGACAAACTGAGTAAAAGGCGGATCAATAGTTGAGAGGTGGTTTGGCAGAATAAGAAGACCTCCCGTTTTTGGAACCTTCTCCCTGCCAAAAACCTTAAAGCCTCCTGTCAGCGTAAAAATAATCCTGCCCACAACGGCACGGTAAAGCCATAGCAAAAAAGGCACCAAGGCAGGCTGCTTATATGCAAAAGGATCAGTCTTTTTAGCCACTGCTTGTCATTCCTTGCTGGTCAATTTATTGGCCAGAATCGTCAGCCCTTCTTGATAAGCTTTGTGCTCCAAATCTAAGACTCTTTCAGAAAGAGACTCCACTGTATCATCTGGCATGACGGGGCATCTCAGCTGAACAATCGCTTCGCCTTCATCATATTTTTCTGTCACATAATGCACAGTACAGCCCGATTCTTTCTCTTCGGCAGCCAAGACAGCTTCGTGAACAAATCGGCCGTACATGCCCCTGCCGCCAAACTTTGGCAGAAGGGCAGGGTGGATGTTAATAATCCGTTTTGGATAAGCCGCAACAACCTCTGCAGGCAGCAGAGTCATGTAGCCGGCAAGACAAAGAATTTCCACCCCACGGCTCCTTAATGTTTCCATCAGCTTCAGGCCATAGCTCTCAGATTTATAGGGCAGAACCGCGGTTTCCACTCCAAACGCCTCTGCTCTCAAAAGGGCAGGAGTCCCGTCCTTAGGGCTCACCACCAAAGCACATTGCGCGGGAACCACGCCCGATTCGCTGCCAGTCAGCAGAGCAGCCATGTTGCTGCCTCTGCCCTTGCTTCCCACTAAAACCGCATACTTAATCATTCGTTGCCCCATTTGTTAATCAGCCACCAAGAGCCCTGATCGTGGGGCATAAAACGAGGATTAGTCAGAATATCAAAAGCGGGCAGATAGCCCAGCTGCCTGTCTCCATACATACGAATCCGCTTAATAACCGTTTCGACGTGTTCTTTGGCAGCTCTGCACCTTTCAATGTCAGCCAGACTGCCTCCGATTCTTTTGTGGGTATGACGCGCCACATTTTCAAGACCATCGAACAGCAGCCTCGTTGGGGCCAAGGCAGATATTGCCTGCTCAGGGCGTCCTTCGACATAGTGTCTTGAGGCTGTTTCTGCCATCAAAACAAACTCAACAGCAGAGCGAACGAACTGGCTGACACCTTTTTCTCCCTCGTCGCTGCTTGCCTCCATGGCGCGTGTGCAGATATCCATAGCCTGCTGTGCCCTGCCATCCAGCAGCTCATCTCCATGGCGCATCCAGGCTAAAAAGGGGTTTCTGTAAAGCAGAAGCCTGGCTTTTAACCCATTTCGTATCGAGGGATAAGAAAACGGAGGGCCTAGCTTCTGAAGTTCCTGACTCATTAGCTGAGCCCACTCGCGGCTGCCAGAATCTGAGGGATACGATTCGAGAAGGTGAGGGGCATTGGCAGGGTCATCAATGATTCGACTGGAACCAGCCACAGCGTTAAACAGTGTGTCAGCGGCACCAAAAAGACCGAACTCCCAGGTTGTCAGGCAGATTCCATCGAGTTGAAGATCAAGAGCATCCTGACTGACAATGCGAACGTTAGCGTCAGCAGCATCCATGTGCATCCAAGGGGCGTTAAAGACATGTAGAGTCGGACTCCCCACTACGCTGAACCCGGCTTCTTTTAGCTTCGGCGCGCTTAAAGCCAGGCCCCGATCGTACTGCCAGTCAAAAATAACTGCCTCTTTAGGCAGAATCGAAAGGGCTTCGGGATGTTCCAAAAGCATGTCCCCCCAAAGACCAGGAATCCGGCCTGACTTCGATACTTTTTCAATCAGGGGTCCAAAGTGATCTGCATAGATAAAGGCCTTAGGGTCGCCATCGTGACTGGCTGCCGCCTCTGCATCTCGGGGATGACTGATAAGCTGAGCCGTCTCGTCTCCGCCAATATGGATCATTGAGCTGGAAAAAGCGGCCATCGTATCATCAAGCAGCTTTTCTGCAAATTCGTAAAACCCGGGAGCATTTGCGGAAGCCTGAAGACCAGAAAACCTTTCAGCACGCCATTGCCTGCCTTCCTCTGCATATATAAAGCCCTCCATGTGCCCCAAAAGGTTGATGAACGGGATAATTTCCAGACTAGGAAACTCGCTCTGCAGATCACGCACCATCTCTGGCGTGATGGCCTGCCTTCCATGCGCCCAAGGAGCCGAGGGGTAGGCAAAACGATGTTCCAGGTAAAGCCCTAGAGCGGTGTAGCCCGAATCAAGAGCGTGACTGGCGTAGCGGTAGAGGTGATCGCGAGTGGGAGCCTGTTCCCGCGCAAAGTCCACCATCCAGATCTTCCAAGGGGCCATGGTGTTAGGATACTCGGCTGGGCCAACCTTGGCTGACTACTTAAAGAGAAGCCAGGTGAGAGCGAAATTAGCCAGGTAAATAAGGACCATCGTGACAACGACAGTCGTGGTAGTCGCCTGCCCTACTCCAACGGCTCCGTTTCGTGTTCTTAAGCCCTGCTGACAGGCGGCTAGGCTGACAATCAATCCAAAAACCGCTGTCTTTAACATCGCCCCAAAAAAATCTTTTGGCTCAAGCCACTGCTGCATCGACTGCACAAAAGACCCGTGAGGAACCCCGCTGGCGAAAACAGACACAAGGTAGCCCCCAAGAATTCCTGTGTAGCAGCCCACCAGGCACAAAATGGGCAGTACCGTGATCCCAGCTACCAAACGGGGAATCACCAGATATTTGGTGGGATGCACATTCAAGGCAGCAAGCGCATCCAGCTGCTCTGTCACCGCCATCGTGCCAATCTGAGCCGCCATCGCCGAGCCAGCTCTGGCGGCGACCATGATTCCGGCCAGCACTGGAGCTATTTCTCGAACTACCGAAAGGGCCACTGTGGCTCCCGCTAAATTAGCAGCGCCGTATTTAACCAAAATATCGGCTGAGTAGAGCGATATCACCGCACCAGATGAAAAGGTGGTCAAGGCGACAATGGGGATGGAAGCCGCACCGATGAAAGCCATCTGGTTTACGGTCTCACCTATTTCTAAGTAGCCGCGTCCACCCCGTTTGGCAGCATCCCACAAAATCAGGGTGCATTCGCCGACAAATGTCATGGCGGCCAGGACTCCATCGCCGATGATGGCGAGCAAGGGAACGCCCCTGGACTGCATGACTTTAATAAGATACCTGCCACGTCATCGGCATGACAGAACTTCAGCTTTAAGCGCTCAAATCTACCCGCCAAATTAGTAATATGCAGGTTAGGATGTCCAGCCCCTTCGATGCAGTTCCTGCCCTTCTCATCACCCTAGCTCTCATTGTAACAATGGGCTTTGCCATCGTATGGATCATCGGCCAGATGATTATGAAAAGCATGGATGGTGCAACCGGAACCCTAGCGCTCTGCATAACAGTGGTGCTTTTAGGGGCTGCCATTATAGCTAAAAACCCAATCGTGCCCGGAACGATCATGGTCATCACCATTACTCTTCTTGTTGGCTATCCATTTGCCGAAAGGCAGCTGGGCCGGCAGGTGGGCCGTGAAATAAACATTGAGAGACTAGAGAAATCTCATGCCGCTCTCAGCGCAAGGCCGGACAACACTGCCGCATGGTTCTCGCTGGCAGAATGTCTTTGGCGGCACGGGTGGCAGGGGCATGCCATTGCCACTGCAGACCAAGTAATTCAAAACCTGGATAGTACGGCAGACGGCTTTCAAAACAGATCCGTCCGCGATCTTTTTCGGAGCGAAGAGCTGAGGCTGAAGGAATGGAAAAGGCACGCAGACCCCAAACTCTGCCAGCCCATCGCCTGTCCCTTGTGCGGTGCCTTGAATGCTCCCGGACTCATTGCCTGCGTCAAGTGCGGCAAGCCCTACCTTCTTGAAAAAGCTAGAAGAACCGATCTGAGAGGCAGATTTGTGGGCAGGCTGGTTTTAGGCTGGACCCTGCTGGCTCTTTGCCTCGTTTCTGGAGCCTGGATTGGCACCCTTGTCGCTTTTCCTTACTCAGTGCTTGCCGTTCTGGCTGCCATTGGGGCGGCAGGAGTCGTAATGGCTTGGATCTTTAAACCGGCAGCCGGCGATGCGACATCAAGCAGCACGGACTGGAACTAGAAAGGTCGGACCTATACTTTTGCCCTCTGCCAGCGCCCCCAGGCAAAGAACCCCATCGCTAGAATTCCTTGAACAACCTGGGTCAAGGAAAGGGCAAGCCAGCACCCATCTGCCCCCATATTCATTCCCCAGGGAAGCGAAAGCCAGGCGGCTAAGGGCACACGAATCATCCACATGCAGACCACAGTGAGGACGAGGGGGGTGACTGTGTCTCCTGCCCCCTGCATGCCGCCGATAAGAACCATAGCGTAGGCAAAAAAGGTTTCAGTGGCCGCCACATACATAATGTAGTGGGCGGCAATTTTAGCAACATCCGGCTGTTCTGGCACCAATGCTGAGGCAATGGGTCCGGCAAAAATGAAGAGACAGATTGAAACGATCGTGCTGACAACAGCGGCATGATGCCCGGCAAGCCAGCCAAGCCTCATAGCTCTTTTGGGGTCCTGCATCCCCAAGCTTTGGCCGACAAGGGCCGATGCTGCCACCGCCAGTCCAAAGGCTGGCATAAAGGCGAGAGATTCGACACTAAACCCAACTCTCAAGGCAGCCACTGCCGATTCGCCGTGGGGAACCTTGGCGAGAATGCTGGTAAATGCCATAAGGGCAGCCACCCGTACAATCGAAAGAACACCTGTCGGAATGGCAATCTTGAGGATGCGTTTTGTCCACTCAAGTCCTGGCGGAGTCAGTTCTAGGTGACACCTAAGAGGAGTCTGCTTTGCCCACCACAGGTAGCCTATCGCGGCCAGCCAAGCGGAGATGGTCAGCGATCCTGCCGCCCCAGCAAGCCCCCACCCTGCTCCGGGAATAACTGCAAATCCAAGATCGTGCGAATCAAATATAAGCAGCCAGTTGAGCAGAATGTGAAGAAGAATCTGCAGGCCGCTAAGAACCATCGGACTCTTTGTGTCTCCTATGCCTCTCAAAGCTCCCGCAAGACACTGAATCAGGCTCATCGCAGGGAGACTGAGAGCAAAAATTCCCAGATAAACCCCCATTGACTTGGCCGCTTCTGCACTGTTTGGCGGCAGAAGAAGGGGGGCAAAAAGCTGAACCGAAGGAATGGCGATGGCGGCCAAAAGAATCCCGACGTAAAGTGCCAAACCCAGCGACTTCTGCGATGCGGTCATCAGCGATTTTTCATCCTGAGCACCGTAGAAGCGGGCAACCATCGCTGTCGCCGCAGTCCCCAGCATAAAGGTCAAGGAACCAAAAAGAAAAATAACAGGAGTTGAACCGCCGACTGCGGTTAATGCCGAGGGAGGAAGATGAGCAATAAACGCCGCATCTAGCAGCGAGTTGATGGTTTGAAGACTGTTAAGCAGAACCGCAGGCCACGCCAGAGTCCAAAGCACCTTCCAGGCTGGGCCTTCGGACAGTTTAAGTGAGTCGGAAGGCATGAAAGCTATTGTGCGGCTTGCAGCAGAAAGCTCTTGGGTAGCCTCTTGCCATGAGGAGGGACTTTGTTCAAGGCAGTGGGCTTGCCCAAGTGAACCTTGACTTGGGCGAGGAGATCCTTATTCAGTCGGGGAGACTCGCCGCCTGCGATCCCTCCATTCAACCGAGTCAATCGCAGGGATTTTTAAAGAGAGCGTTTCAAACCCTATCAGGTCCCAAGAGAAACCCATTCATCAGGCTGGGTGCGGTTCGGGGCGGAGGGTGGATCATCCTGGCTGGCGCTATGCCTGGAGAGCTTATCTGGCTGGAAAATGCAGAGGGGATGACCTGCAGAATGGATGCCTTTGTCGCCTGGACCGGCGAGGATATAGAGGAGATTGGCAGTCTGCTTAAGGGGCGCGACCCAGCCAGACAGGTTCAAACACATGGCCAGGGGGACCTGTTGGTGACTGCATGCGGTGGTGGAGAAACTATTGTCTTAGCTCACGGACAGACGATGAAGATCGACAGGGCCAGACTTGCCGCTTGGGAAGTGACTCTTTCTGAACGCAAAGATTCACTGGGCATGACAGATGCCATCGGGCCAGGAAGAATAGTTGTCACTGGCGCGATTCCCGAGACTCCCACTGTCTACGGAATTCAGAGGAAAGATAAAAAATGATGTGGCGGCAGAGTCAAAAAGCTGCTGTCCTTAAAGGATTTGTCATGCCCGACTGCCTGTTTTTGGGCCTCGATGGCAGAGCCTACGACATGAAGACAGCCCGAATGGCCACCCTGGGTTGGGGACCAGAAAGCCTGGCCGACCAGGAGGTCTGGCGAAGACTGGCCGTTGGAGATTTCGGTCAAGGCGGCTGGATCAAATCCCTTGTGGCGCCCTCCTTCTCTCCTGCCCAAAGCCAAATGGTTCAGGAAATTCTGCCTCCAAGCCTGCACCCCAGCTTCGCATTCTGCATCGACCCTACTGATGAACTAAGAAAGCTGCTTGAACCCGACCTGCCAAGTCGAGCGGCAGCCTGGTGTCCCAAGGCTCAGCTCATGATTATCGGACCCTCGACGGAGGAATCCTGGGATGCCATGTTTGACGCCCTTTCATCCTTGGCAGAACCGTAATAACTCTGTCTTCTTTATTTAGGCCATAGCGAGTGCCTGCGAACTGGGGCAGAGTTCTCGTACTGGACAATCGTGGCATAGAGGTTTGGGGGCCTTGCAGATCTGTCTGCCATGCTGAATCAACAGGGTATGAAACCTCCAGGCATCAGCCGTGAGAACCATGGCCGAAAGCTCTTTGTGTGCCTTGATCTCATTTGTTTTGGGGCCAATAAAACCCAGTCTCTGCGAAACCCTATGAACGTGGGTGTCAACAGGTATGGCGGCCCTGCCAAAAGCAAAGCAGAGCACGATTGAGGCAGTTTTTGGGCCGACTCCGGCCAGTGAAGTCAGCCACCTCATCGCCTCTGGTTCTGGCATGTGACGTAAAAACTCTAGGTCAAAATTGCCAAGACGGTCATAGATTTCATTCAAGCAGGACTGGATGGCCTTGGTTTTTTGATTTGCCAAGCCTGCTGCTTTTATCAAGGGCGTTATCTCTTCGGGTGCAGCCTGCGCGATAGCCAGCCAGTCGGGAAATGCCGCTCTCAGCCGAGTAAAGGCAGGGAAAGAGGAAGAGTCGCTGCTGCTCTGACTGAGAATGCAGGAAATCAGCTCTTCCATGGGCTCAAATCGTGGAATGAAGCGAATCTTCCCATAATGAGTTTCAAGCCTGTCTAGCGACTCAATAAGGGGCGCGCTGCCGGGAACAGCGTTTTTCGTGCTTTTTCCTGCCATCACTGCTGCTCCTTCGCCAGGCTGAGAGGATACACTCACTCCTTATGAATCGCCCGCTCTCGATGGGATTGGCAGCCCTCTGTTTCGGAATCTTTGCACTGGGCTGCAGTTCGGCCCGTACTCTTGAGGGCACCTGGGTCCAGGATGGCCAAGTTCCTCAAACGATGACGGTCACTGGCAGTGATTATAAGGGAACAGCATCGGTAATGGGCAACTCCATCACAATCACAGGCAAGCTGGCCTACGATGACAAAGCCCTGACCGCAAAGGTCACCGAGATGAAGCTGGATGCACCTGGGATTCCCGCGGCAATGCTGAGCCAAGCTCAGGCAAACATCCCTCAGGAACTGGAAATTTCAGTTTCCTGGAAGAACGATGAAGAAATCGTGCTCACCCCTAAAAACCAATCTATTCCGGCAGGAGCTTCTGGCTCATTCAAACGGCAGAAATAATGAAAAGGGTCGCCATCGTTATGGCAGGCGGATCTGGAGAGAGGTTTTGGCCCCTCTCCACTCCACAGCGGCCCAAGCAGCTGCTGGACTTAACTGGTGATGGCAAGCCTCTTCTTCAGCTTGCCATCGAACGGGCCGAGGCTCTGGCCGACCAGGGACAGGTTTATCTTGCCACCCTTCCAAGACTGAAAGATGCGAGCCAGGCAGCTGTTCCCAGCCTGCCGCCGGAAAACATTCTCACCGAACCCTACAAAAAAAATACAGCTGGCGCACTCGTCTGGGCTATGGCTAAGATTGCTGCCACCCTGGAAGATGCTGATGATGCTGTCTTTGCCGTTTTGACAGCTGACCAGAGAATCTCCCCTATGGAAGAGTTTTTGACTACTGCCGAAAAAGCGATTCATCTGGCAGTCGAAACGGGAGGGTTGGTGACCATAGGCATTCGGCCAACACGCCCAGAAACAGGGTTTGGCTACCTTGAAATGGGGGCAGAGGCAGAGGCAGGCTTTGTCGTCGAACGATTTAGAGAAAAGCCAAACCAAGAAACAGCCGAGGAGTTTGTGGAATCTGGTCGGTTTTTATGGAACGCCGGCATGTTCTTTTGGACGGCCAAGGGCTTCACCCGTGAACTGGAACTCGCTCGTCCTAGAATGAAGCAGGTTTTTGATGAGGTGACAGACCACCTCAAGGCAGGAAGACTGGAAGAAGCCGAACTGGTCTTCTCCCTTCTCCCCAGCCTCTCCATTGACTATGCCTTAATGGAACGATCTGACAAGGTGTTCGGAGTCGAAGCAAGCTTCGACTGGGATGATCTGGGTTCCTGGGATGCTCTGCCCCGCAGCATGGGAGTTGACTCATCTGGAAGCACAGTGCAGGGCAGGGCACGCCTTATTGAATCCAGCGGATGCGTTGTTTCAACTCAAGGGCAAAGAGTCAATCTGCTGGGAGTAGACAACCTTGTCGTCGTCGTTACTCCCGATGAAGTGATGGTTCTGCCCAAAGAAAGGTCACAGGAAGTAAAACGATTCAGCTCGCTCAAGGACTGATCCCTGCCCAAAAAGTCCGCATCTTGAACCTAAGAGACGGCTAAGGCCAAAAGCTTAGGTTCAAGATGTTCTGGCTATGGTCAGATTCCAGAAGCAAGGATGATGGCCTCGGCCAGCTCCCTCATCGACTTTCTAGAGTTCATGGCCTGTGTTTGAATACGGCGGTAGGCATCTGCCTCATTCAAGCCATGCTGATTCATCAAAATCCCCTTGGCCTTTTCAACCGCCTTTCGTGCTTCCAGCCTTTCCTTAAGGTCTTCGGTTTCCTTCTTTAAGGCGAGAGTGCTTTCAAAACGAGCTCTAGCCACTTCAATCGCGGGGTTGAGGTCGCTGGGCTTAAAGGGCTTAACCAGATAGCCAAAAACATTGGCCGAGTTGGCGCGGTTGATCAGTTCTGTATCACTGTAGGCGGTAAGCAGCAGAACGGGTGCGATGCCTTCATCATAAACAACCTCGGCGGCATCAATGCCATCCATGTTAGGCATCTTGACGTCAAAGACACAGATTTCGGGCTGTGTGCTGCGGGCCAAGTCCAAGGCTTGACGTCCATCTTCGGCTTCGGCTGTGACCTCATGGCCCATGCTTTCCAGCATCTGGCGCAGATCAAGCCGGATGATGGGATCGTCGTCGGCAATCAGAATTCTCATCGGTCTTGCGTTTCCCGGGCCGCTCTGCCCTTCTTAAGCGATTAGTCTACCAGCGGGATACACTACAGCTATGACTCGCAGCCTCGACATGCTATTGGGCAGTGTAATTGACTATGCCGGGCTGTTCCCTCCTGCTCAGCTTAGCCTGCCAGACGCCGTCGGGCAGTTCATTTCTAAGCTGGAAAGTCCCGCTTCTTTCCTAGTCAATGGCTTTGTAGTGCCCTCTCGTCTAGCATCAGCGCTCGAAAAAGAATGTGATTCTCAAGGACTTTTCGATGAAGGCGATGCCCTGGCGGTCACTCTCATTCTTAAGCCAGAAGAAGGAGGAAGCCTGGCGGATGAGGCGAAGGCCCTGGCCGACACGTGGGATGCGGACTCTTGGCTTGAACCAGTTGCTGTTGAAGCCTTTGTGGGGACCCAGCCCAGCGAAGCCGACCTTAAGGCCCTTAAAAGCATGGGACAAAAGCTGGATGTCCCGGTGTTTCTAGAATTTGGATGGAACAAGGACTACAAGGCAGCTGGGGAGAAGGCAGTAACCCTGTGGCAGGGCTTTGGCTACAAAGCTCGGATGGGCGGAGCCACCAAGGCGGAGACTCCATCGGTTCAGCAGGCAGCCGATTTTCTGGTAGAAGCCGCCGGCATGGATGTTCCCCTGCGTCTCACAGCTGGGCTGCATAACCCTCTGGCTCATAACGATCCCATTTTTGGCGGGTGGCGACATGGCTTTCTTAACTGCCTAGCGGCAGCTTTGGCCGTCTATGCCAACGACGCTCCCCTTAAAGAAGTTGAAAAAATCCTGGAAATGCAGTCATCCAGCGCCTTTCGGTTTACTGAGAACGCTTTTCATGCCGGCGACCGAAGCTTTGGACCAGAGGATCTTGAACTCTTTGGCGATTACTGCTACGGTTTTGGAAGCTGCAGCATTTCTGAACCTTACGACGGTCTAGTGAGGCTTGGCCTTATCGAGCCTCCATCCAACGACTGACCGAGTTAAGATCAGGCCCTCAGGTTCTGTCCCCTTCCCGTTATCTCAATTCTGGCGAGGGGGGCAGGCTGGGCCGGCTTCGTGGCCGCCAAAGCGCGGCCTCTATTCCATCTATTTCAAACCTCTCTGAACCCACAGAATCTAGTCCTCTAGGAAGATCCATGGCCGCTTCTCTGCTGACAGCCAAGGTGCCAGGCTCAGCATCTTTCTGAAGATGAGCAGCCAGATCAATGACATGGGCAAAGTCAACCCTTGAAGCATCGTTGCCTGGCGCTGAGACCGTGCCAGTGTGCAGACCCGCTCTCAAGTCGATAGAAGTGTTAAGCCTATTGCGAAAAGCATTGAACTCAAAAAGCCCGCCCAGCATGGCTCGACCGGCATCAAAAGCATGACTCGGTTCATCAAAAACGCAGATCACTCCGTCACCAGCCGTCGAGTGAATTCTGCCCCCGTGCCGGCCCGCCAAAACTTCTATATAACGGTGATACTCGCTAAAGGTGAACTCTACAGAAAGAGCGTCGTTCTCTGTCTTCATCCGTGTAGAGCCGACAACATCCAAGCTGAGAAAGGTTGCCCTCATCTCCTCCTGCTTCAGTCGATCCTGAATATCCATCAGCTGCTGAACCAAGGCCTGTCTTTCTTCGGCAGCATCTCTAAACCCAAAACCGATCTTTGCCTTCTTCCAAACATCAAACCCAACAACACCGACAAAAAAGCCGCCGAAGAGAAAAAGGATGACAAGGGGCCAGGGCTTTTCAAACTGATGCAGCATAGGGAAAAACCCAGCCACGCCCGCAATCAGCTGATAGCTGAAAAAGTGGACAGCTCCCCACATGAGGCCAAGAAGACCAGCAGACTGCCGATCTCTTGAATTCCAAGCCGTGACAAAGGCAGCAATAATGGCAAGAAAGCCAAGACTGGCCGTGAACTGGCCGCCAGAGCGCAGCCCAGCCGCCCCAGTCCAAAGAACACCGCTCGCCAAACCAAGGGAGGCAACAGCAACACTTGATCTTAGGCGGGCATCAACCGAAACAATCTGCTGGCGGGTTTTGTCCAGCAGGGTCTGCTTTTTGGGCGCTTCCAGCGACTTGATCGCGACCCTAACGTAATCGGTAGGAGCACCAGTCGCTTCAGCAACAGCTTCAATGGCAGCATCGTCAAGCACCCCGCCGGAACTCTCCCTCAGCCGTGCGGCAAGGGAGAGCACGTCGTGAATCCGATCGTCATGAAGGATCTCATCCAAATGACGCACTGTGGATTGACTTTCTGTCACCTTTCTAGAGTTTACAGAATCGCGGGCCAGAACGATGCAGACTAAACAGTTCTTGATGAATCTTTTTCATTTGGTCCCTAACCGGCCTATAGACTGGGGCTAGGGCGCCCCGTCATCTGCCTGTCGCCCCAAAAAACGGCAGGCTCTGCTTTCAGAATCAAAACCCTATGTTTCCTCTTCAGTCAATAATTAACTGTAAGAGGGAAAACTGCCTTGAGAATCAAGCTCCTACGAAAGTTTCTAGAGTTGGGGTCGCCAAGAATTAAGAAATACTCAGCTCCTTCCTTTCCTGCTTTTCTCCACGTTAAGTGCCAGTTAATATCCCCTTCGCTTTCAATCAGCCTTCCAGCAAAATTCTGATAGTCACCCAGGTCGTAGTTGAAAGTAAAAATGCTCAGCCTACGCCTATCATAGTGTTCAACCCATTGACTGGACCAGCCAGCAGCCAGCTTCTTCGATAGCCTGTAGGTGCCAGAAAGAGAGAAATCATTGTATGTTTTTCGGGCAAAATCACCTTTGGTATATGATGCCGACAATCTGCGATTTGAGTTGTTTGCCGGAAAGCTGATGTTTGCGTTGAAATTATGATCGACAGAGCTAAAGAAAGTGCTTTGATTATAACTTAAGCCAAGTGCGACTTCATTGCGAAAAGTCGAAAACAAGCTTCCACCACCAGACAGCTGATATCTATCGCCATTCAGCTTTTCTGACCAGCTGCCATTAAAACCCCAGCCGCTCTCTTTGAGAGTGCCTTTTTCATAATTCTTTTCTGTTGAATGATATAAACTAGCGCTTCGGTACCCTTGATCTGGCGCATAACCAAGACGCGGAAAATAATTTGCAGCAACTTCGCTGTAGTTTAATCCAGAATAACTTCCTTTGGCAGCATGGTTTAGTCCCACGTCGAAAGTGCCCGCCTGGCCGAAAACTTTGTCATCGGTATAGGACCCCGCTCCGTAGTATGTATAGGCTCCTGTCTGATTTGCAGCCAGCAGAGTCGCGGAGGTGTTTTCCGCTCCTGCTCTTCTCGTCTGAACCACCCCTCCGCGCATAACAGAGTTCGGTGTTGGATTTATCGAATAGCCTGCAGCAATATTGGTCTGGACTCCAAAATCCTGTGTCACCATCAGGGCATAGTTCGATTTTTGATCCAGCTGTCCATAGGCTTTTATTCCAGCATCAAAATCTTTAATTCTTTGTGTTGCAAAAATGCGGCCTATCGAGTTGGCCAAGTATTGACTCCCTTCCAGAAAAAAGGGTCTGGCCTCTCCGGCTAATCGTTCAAAGTAGCTAAAGTCTAGACTTAAAACACTGTTTTCTATGTTCCTAAAATCCGGGTTGATCGTTCCAACAAACTGACCAGACCTGCCTAGCTGAGTCTTAAAATCAACTCCTCCGTTAAAAATATAGTCTTTGCCCCTTTCATCGTAGCCAGCATAGCCATAAGGCAGAATGTTAAGAACTTTTGGAATCGCAACGTAGGGCACATCAACGCCAACCCAATGCGCCAGCTTCTTCACATCCTGGTCAGCATAAGCAAGAATTCTATGCCTTGAATCACTTGAATCAACCCATGAAACCTGAATGGGAATGTTCTTTTTTCCGGCTGGCGGCAAAGTTAAAATTTTCCACGGAATCGCCATCTCGCACGACCAGCCATCTTCCAAAACAGCTCCCTTAGCGGTAAAAGCCCCCTGCCATTCGGCCTTGGCGGCCCTGCCTCCCGAAAGGCTGATCGTGGTGGCCCCTGCCGGATTAACCCTAAAAGTATTGAAGGCAGAATAGGCTCCGCTTGGGTCTAGCGTAAAGGCGATGCTGTCGTTCGATCCTAAGCTGACATTCTGCCGATACTCCGTCATATTCAGAGTTTTTGGGTCATCTTTCACCCTTACGGCCACATAAATCGCTTTATCATCATAAGCGAGCCGCACGATAACAGGGTCGCGTCCGGGTGCTGCCGTCTGACTATCAACAAAAACAAACGAGTAGGGTTCGGCTCCTTTCCACTCTTCGTCACCTATCACCCCATCAATCACGGGAGGGGCGGGAAGAGTGACGCCGGGGAACTCAACCTTCTGCGTTTGTGCAAAAGAAGCCGCACCACAACAGCAAAAAGCTGCCAATCCAATCAATCGGCCAGACATCGCAGGCACTACACAGATGGCCGGCCAAATGGTTCCCTAAACGCACAAAAGTGGACCTTCATCGAAGGTCCACTTTCATTTGTTCATATCTGCGCTAAGCAAAAAAGTTAAGCACACCTTCGATCTGAAACTGAGCTCTCAGATTTCAGCACTCGTGCCAAGTCCTTAATATCTGTTCCCGACCATGAACTGGGGCTGGTCAGCACAACGGGGCGCCTTTTTCTAACAGATTGTGCAGCCTGAAAATCCTGCCTTACCGAGCCAATGTAGCCCAAATTTTTGCCCAAATAAGATGAAGTAATGCCCTGCAAAGCATCAAACACCATACGGCCTTCTCTTTCTCCTGTCACCTGGTTAACAACCACACGAATCTGAGGCTCTTTTATCCGACGATGAGCAGTTTTAATCGTCGCATAGGCATCAGTTACGGCAGTGGGGTCCGGTGTTGTGACCAGGATAATCTCCTGAGCTAGCTTCATAAATGTAATCAGCCTTGAATCCAGGCCAGCACCTGTGTCGAAAATCAAAACGTCTGTATCCGATGCCAGTTCAGCCAGCTGCTCTATAAAAATCCCAAGCTTTTTTGGTCCGGCCGACATAAGGCCAGGGATGGCCGATCCCCCCGAAATCACCTTGACTCCTCCCGGCCCTTGGGTGAGAATCTCCTTTATAGTTTTCTCCCCTGCAGCAACATGCTGCAGGTTGAACTGCGGCGTGATGCCCATGGCAACATCTACGTTGGCGAGCTGCAGGTCAGCATCGAAAAGCACTACGTTCTGTCCAAGCTGAGCAAGAGAAACTGCCAGGCTGCAGGCTAGCGTCGTTTTTCCGACCCCGCCTTTGCCGCTGGTAATGGTTAATGTTCTCATTTAAGTCTTCTCCTTATCAGCTTCCGGTCAGCTTGTCCCAAAGACCTGGCTCCTGAGCGTTCTCGTTAAGCAGCATAAGCAGCTTGGCTCTGTCTTCCTGACTATGGATTTTTGCTCGACGCTTAGCCTTAATCTTGATCTGAGGCTCCTCGTTGACAACAAGAGAAAGCTCAGGTTCATCCACAGGCTTCTCTGCTGGCTGAAAATCTAGATAGCAGCGATTGATGGCTCGGTAGAGAGCAGTGGGGCTGCTGAGCTGCATACGGATTTTCTTGCCTGTTATCCTGGTCAACTCATCAATTGGACGGACATCAATCGGATCTGAACAGATAACTTCAATATCAGAAGCCCCTACTGATACAGGCAGAAATAGATGCGACTGAGCGTAAGAATGTGAAACCAAACGGAGGGCAGCAGGTTCTGCGTAAGGCTTGTCAAGATCAGCAATCGGCATCTCGTACTGAGCTGAGAGGCACATCAATATCTGATCTTCAGTCACCAAGCCCATCGCGGTCAGCACCTCCCCAAGCCTTCCTCTGGCGGCTCTCTGAGCTCTAAGGGCTTCCTTCAGCTGGACTTGATTCAACAGTCCAGCTGAAACCAGCCACTCCCCCATCTTTTGGTAGGTGGTCATTCAGTCAATCTCCCTGTTCCTCTTACAGTTTCGGAAGATTGGCTCCGCATTTTTAGCAGGAAGCTGCTGGCTGATGCAGATTAGGTCTAACTTGAGGAGCGAAGCATTTCAATCAAGGCCCTCTTCAGTAAAGTGCTGCCTTAAGTTAACCGCGAGATTGAATAAGAATTTCACATCATCTTCAACCCTAAAAACTACCGGACCACTAGGGACAAACGTGCTCATATAGAATCTTACAACTTCATCATCTGAAGGCAGCAACCAGAGATTTCTACATTAGTTTTGATAATTTTTAAGTTTACGGCTGTTTCGTCATATTACGCTGGCACATAAACTGCGTCAAGGATGCCTTCCACCTTCCTGCACAATAATGGCAGCACTGTGTTCTATGATGCTAGAGATTCTTCCAACATTTTCACAATCAAGAGCAGAACAGCAGTTAAAACAACACTGAAGGCTAGACTATAACCCAGTCTAGAAATATTGTTGTTCCTTAAAATCTCAAAGGGTGCAGGCTAGAAATCTATTACCAGGCCGTCGTACCCGACCCCGATTCCATGAGGGTTTAAAGCCGCCTCCAGTTCTTCATGAGTTCCCTCGCCCTGGTGACTATGGTGAGTGGTACAGATTCGGGTCTCGCTATGCAGAACTCCCATGCGGCGAAGCCGCTCAACAACCTGAATTGTCTCTTCTATGCAGAGATGACCATTGTAGGGTGTAGGAACAAAACCCTCACTCGATTCAATAATCAGGCAGTCAACCACGAAGTCACCCAAAAACTCCCAAGTCTTATCCGGCCAGATTCCAGTATCTGTGGCATAGAATAGGGTCTTATCTTTCTTTTGAATAATAAGATTTTGGGCGTCTTCGTCAGTGTCGTCTTTATGTTTAGCCCTGACAGGAGTTATGGTATAGCCGCTGTGAAAGAAAGGAACAAAACTCTCAGTCATAGAGACTTCAAAAGGCCAGTCCGGATACTCTTCCATTATGCGGCGGCAGATGACACCATTGGCGTAGATCTGAAAACCGACATAGTCATAGTCGTTAAAAGGAAAAAGCGCGTACTGCAGTTCACGGGGAGCAAAATGGTCATCGTCACTGTGAGTAAAAATAACCGCCGTCCAATCTCTTGCGTCCAGCCCTTCCCTTGCCAGCTGGTGCCAGGTATCCGGCCCCAAATCCAGCTTTAAAATCCCGTCTACCAAAGCGGCAGATCGAGTGCGGATATCTTTGCCCCTATGTTTGCGGGCATAGCGGCTTACACGAGAATTGCCATAAAGGCCAGGAATCCCGTCAGCGCCGCCAGTGCCCAGCAGGCGAATCTGCATTCTAAAAATCCTTTAACGACCACATCACCAAGCCGCTTAACAGCTTGGGGAAGTAGTAGGTGCTTTTCTGCGGCATCACCTCACCGCCTTCTGCAATCACCCTCATATCCTCAACGGTTGGAGGGTTCATTAAAAAGGCCGCAGGGCTGCCTGCCTCAACGGCATCCAAAGCTTCCTGTTCTACACGGGTATAGGAAAAGAAATCCAAACCTGTGAGTCCAAGAATCTGCTCAAAAATGACGTTGTGCAGAATCGACACATCTAGTCCTTTGAGTCGGTCAGAAGCTTCTGAGTTCTGAGCCTGGATCAACTGACCCAGGTCCTTCGCCTTGGCAGCAAGCCCATTTCCGCCGGGGAGAGCAATGCCAAAAGCCTTCCCTCCGGCCTCTTCAATCTCTGCAATCCTCTTGATGAGCTGTGAGTTCTCTATGGTTGAGACCTCAAAATACTCGCTGAGCTTGGCTGTCAGCTCCTCTGGCGTCACCGCCATTTTCTTGATGATTCGATG
Source organism: uncultured Fimbriimonadaceae bacterium (assembly GCA_964607175.1). Taxonomy (GTDB): domain Bacteria; phylum Armatimonadota; class Fimbriimonadia; order Fimbriimonadales; family Fimbriimonadaceae; genus JAKRSE01. The sequence goes on along the minus strand of CAZSIM010000002.1, from coordinate 90,276 downwards.
TGTCGGCAGTAGAGCCAGCCCTGGATCGCTGATGCTGCAGAGGCCGATCATCATAAAGTCTTCTGGAATCAAGCCTTCCTTTTCACCCTGAGCTTCGCGGAAGGCAAGAGCTGTTTCGTACCTATGGTGGCCGTCAGCAATCCAAACCCTCTTGTCGGCCAGTTGTTCAGTCAGCTGGGCGATAGTGGCTGGGTCAGAAATCCTGTCGAAGATCTGCTTTGTGCCATCAGGATCGCTGAACTCGCCAATTCTCTCTGCTGGCGCCTTGACAAGCGCCTGGTGAACCACCGCTTCATCATCTTCAATCAAGCCGAAGATTGATTCAAGGTGAGTGCGTGTGGCTTCAAGAATCCTCATTCGGTCTTCTTTATGCTTGGGAAAAGTCCGTTCATGGGGCAGAACCACTCCTTTGCTGTATGGCTCCACCTTAATCAATGTCATCAGCTTTGTCCGCGTGACAACTCTGCCGTCGGGCAGGGCAAACTCCTGGGTGTAGCGATAAAAGCTGGGCTCGTCATCTCGAATGATCGCCCCCTCGCGCCTCCATTCTTCAAGCGCAGCCGCACTCCTGGCGTACTTGACAAACTTGCTGCGGGCACCTGGCTCATCGAGAGGAAGAGTCAAAGAAACCACGTTGTTCGAATTCTGCCCTGCAAGGTCTGCCCTCATCTCAGGCGAAATCACATCATAGGGTGGTGCTGTGAGAAGAGCGAGGTCACCTGCCTCGGCGCTGAAGCGAAGGCCCCGAAAGGCCTGAATGGATGCCATCTTAAGGGGCATCTTATCAAGTGGTGGAGGGGCGCCCCTGGTAAACTGGGTCTGTGCCGGAGGAAAAACGACTTTCGGCCTATAAGCTCCTAGTAGAGCAAAGGCTGGACACACTGCTCCCACGGGCCGATTCTCTCCCTCAAGTGCTGCATCAAGCCATGAGGCACTCGGCTCTCGCTCCTGGCAAACGACTGCGGCCCCTTCTCTGCATGGCATCCTGCGAAGCAGTCGGGGGAAGCCCTGTCAATGTGGTCGATGCCGCCTGTTCACTTGAATTTGTTCACTGCTTTTCGTTGATCCACGATGACCTTCCGGCCATTGACAACGATGATCTGAGGCGTGGACTTCCTACCTGTCACAAGGTTTATGGTGAAGCTGTAGCAATCCTGGCAGGAGACGCCCTTTTTGCTCTGGCCTTCACTGCTTTATCTCATACACAAGCCAGCGAAAAAGCCATTGCCCACGGAACAAGGCTCCTTGCCTCTGCTTCCGGCACACCAGGCTTGGTGGCAGGCGAGGTGCTGGATATCCTGAGCGAAGGAGAATCTCCAAGTCTGGCTCTTGTTCAGCGCATCCACGATTGGAAGACGGGCAGCCTCATCTCAGCTTCCTGTGCCCTAGGCGGAGTCTTTGCCGAAGCCAGGCAGGAGCATGTTGATGCCCTGGCCAGGTTTGGAGAGTGTGTCGGCAGAGCTTTTCAGATTCAAGACGACATCTTAAACGAAGTTTCCAGCGCCGAGGAACTAGGCAAAGCAGTAGGCAGCGACAGGGAAAGAAGCAAACAGACCTACCCTGCCGTGGTGGGCTTGGAGGAAAGCCGAAAAATGGCCGCTGACCTGATAAGGCAGGCAGACGCAGCCTTGGCAGAGCTTCCAGGAGACACGAGTCTTCTTAAAGAGCTAGGGAATTTTTCAACTTCTAGAAGCCATTAGCCGTACCTGCTGCGATCCCGCATTGAACCTGCAGCTCATCCCACGAGGTCCCTTCTCAGACTGGACCACCCTGCGAATCCCACTGTTCCAGACCCTTTGTGTCAGGGACGGTAAACTAAAGGCAATGGCTAAATTCAAAGAAGGCGACAGGGTGGAAGTAGTGACCCGAGAGCTGACAGCTCAGGATGCCAAGATCCATGCCTTCTTCGACCACCTCTTCGGGCTCAAGGGCACAATTCAAAACATCTACTCGGCAGATGAAGTCGCGGTCAAAATTGACCTCGATTGTCTTTCTGAGCAGGCCCGCAAAGTTCATATGGAAGCCACCCGACGAATGAGAACCAAATTTGTTGAGAACACGGGTGAAGAAGCCCGCAAGCCCTTCACCAAAGATGAGCTAGATTTCACGCCCAACTTTGTCATTCTAGTCAAAGAGTCTGATTTGGCTGTCATTTAGTCCGCGCTTTTTACGCTTTACACCCCAATACTTTCTCATGGCTGGCCACAGTAAATGGAAGAACATCCGCATCCGCAAAGGCAAGCAGGATGCAATTAGAGGCAACCTTTTCACCAAGCTCGGACGCGAAATACAGGTCGCTGCCAAGATGGGTGGTGCTGATCCTGATACCAACCTTAGATTGAGGCTGGCTATCGATAAAGCCAAGGAAAACTCCCTCCCCAAAGACAATATCGAAAGAGCCATCGCCAAGGGAGCTGGCGCTGGTGAATCTGAAAACTTTGAAGAACTCACCTACGAAGGCGTGGCAACAGCCGGAATCGCCTTTATGGTCGACGTGTATTCTGACAACAAGAACCGAACTGTCAGCGACCTTCGCCACGCCTTTTCTAAACAAGGGGGCAGCCTTTCTGAAAATGGCAGTGTGGCCTGGCAGTTTAGGCAGTGCGGCCAAATTGTGGTTTCTCGCTCTCAGGGCGATGAAGACACCATCACTCTGCTTGCCCTCGATGGCGGCGCAGATGATGTGAAGACAGATGATGAAGACGTCTTTGTCATCGAAACACCAGTCGAGAACTTTCATCTTTGCACCCAGGCTCTACGCCAGGGAGGCATCGATATTCAAGAAGCCCAGCTCACCAGAGTCGCCACCAACTTTGCTCCGAATCCAGGACCAGATGATATTGCCCGAGCTCTCAGAATTTTGGATGCTCTGGAAGACCTCGACGATGTCCGTCAGTCATATATCAATATCGAGCTTCCGGAAGACGACGACGAAGATTGAGGCTGCACAGCCTCATCAAGCAGCATGAACAGCCGACTCCCCTGGGTGACTCTTGTCCTGATTGCCCTTTGTATGGGAGTCGCTGTCCTGCTGCTTTTCGACCCCAGGATCACGCTTGAAGCCGGCTTTTCCACTCGTGAGCCCAGCCTTCCAAGAGCGGTAGCCAGCCTTTTTCTTCATCAAAATGTCTGGCATCTTTTAGGCAATCTTGTTTTCCTTGCCTCGGTCGGCCCCCTGCTTGAACTCTCTTCTGCCAGATGGAAGGTCATTGTTGTCTGGCTTGCCTCAGGCCTAGGGGGAGTTTTAGCCTTCTGGCTGCTTAACCGAACCAGCGATGCCACTCTCATCGGCGCCAGCGGCAGCGTAGCTGGCCTTATAGGCTATGCCAGTGTCCGCCACATGTCTCTCAAGGTGCCGCTTCTGCCCGGAAAAGGCGTTCCAGCCTGGACCATCGCCGTCACTTGGGCTTTCCTCCAGGCACTTGGCGCTGTTTGGCGGCTAGGCGAAGAGGGTGGTGGGGTTTCGTTTTGGTCCCACTTAGGGGGATTTTTAGTCGGACTGCTTTTGGCCGCTGTGCTCGGTGCAGGCAGGGAAGCAGGGCGCGAGCTGGGACACGAGGTTTTGGATCAGATGAACGAAAGGGGGCCAGCCGCTGTTCTGCATGCCGCTGAAGAACACCTCAAGCGTCATCCCAAAGATCCCTTAGCCCGAAGGCAGAGAATAGATGCCCTCAAAACCCTGCATGAAACAGAAAAGGCTCAGGATTCTCTCCTGGAACTCATCCAGGATTCGCCAGTCATCCAGGTGCCACTTCTTATTCGCGAACTCGATTCACAAAAGGGTCTGCCTAAAGTCAGATCCATGCAGCTGGCTAAGTGGGCCGAACAGTTCAAAGGTGATGATCCTGGTCTGGCTAAACGTCTATACCGTGCCATCCTCGATCGTCCAGAGGATTCTGAGAGGCCAGAGGCGCTGCTGAAACTGGCTGAGTTAGTTGAAGATGATTCAGAAAAAATCTCCCTCCTTAAAGAGCTTGAGCGCGACCATTCTGGTCATGGGGCAGCGGCTGTCGCCAAGGCCAAGGGGCTTATAGGTCAATGACCCTCAAGCAGCGATGGCGAGCCATCCGCCCACAGATTCTCCCCATTCCCATCTATTGGCTGGCTCGATTTGTTGGTTCCAGCCTAAGGCTTAAAACGGTCGGCTGGGAAAAACATAAAGGTCAGTCTGGCGCCCGCATCTACTCTGGCTGGCACGGACACACTTTTATCCCTGCATGTTTTTTTAGAGGCTTTGGGCTGTGGACCATGATCAGCCTTTCTAAAGATGGCGAGATGCAGAACAAGATTTTTACCAAGTTTGGTTTTAAGACTGTTCGTGGTTCCAGCGGAAGAGGCGGGATTCGTGCCGCCATGGAATCGGTGAAGATTCTGCGCGAGGGAGCGAGCATGGCCTTTACTCCCGATGGTCCAAGGGGGCCAAACCGCAGAGTTCAGGGAGGCGTCATGCTTATGGCGCGGAAATCTGGGGCAGCTGTTGTCCCGGTTGGCACCTCTTCACGATGGCGCTGGCTGGCTCCAACATGGGATTCCTATCTCATCCCCCTTCCCTTCAGCAAAGCTGTCTTTACTTTCGGCGACCCCATTTATGTGCCAGAAAAAGCAAGCGATGAAGAACTTGAACAGATTCGCCTTCAGATTGAGGACGCGATTCAGAAGGTTCAAGATGAAGCGGACATCATGATGGGGCACGAACCCGTAAAACCGGCCCCTCTTCCTCAAATTCATTGAACTTATCTCAAGTCGGCACAAAAGCCCACTTTCGTTCACAAAAAAAGCAGGTTCCTTCAGTAGAGAAGGAACCTGCTTTCCGAAGCAAGACTCCGAAACGAAGCCTTAAATCACACCCTGCTGGCGCAGAGACTGATAGTGGCAGGACTTAAACTTTTTGCCGCTTCCACAGGGACAATCATCGTTGCGTCCGACTCGCTTCCAGTCAATACTGCTGAGGTCTGCCTCAGAAACCGCCACAGCGGTGGCCGCCCCTGCGCTTTCTTCAACCGACAATCCGGCGGCTTCAAGCGCTTCCGGAGCAATATCCTCCATCCTCACCATCTGAGGCGTCGGCATCGCTGGCTGGGGCTGCTCCACCCTCACTTCAGCCTGATATGTCAGCTTGGTGGCAGCATCCCTGATATCCTGCAGAGTAGTCTGGAAGAGATCAAAGGTTTCCCTCTTATAGGCAACAAGCGGGTCAACCTGACCGTAGCCGCGAAGGCCAATGCCTTCTCGGATGTATTCGATCATCTGCAGATGCTCCATCCACTTGTCATTAACGGCCCGGAGCATTACGTGCCTTTCAAGCTGCCCCATCACGTCGTTGCCAAGAGCTTCCCTTTTCTGCCTGTAGGCATCCTCGGCCTTTTCGATGCAGAAGGCTCGAAGGTCTTCACCGGCAGGAATTTCAGCAAGAGCAGAAAGTGAAGCGTGATCAACCAGCGGGAAGAGATCGTTCAGTTCTTCATAGAGTGCATCGTAGTCATAGACTGGCAGGCCTTCTTCGTTGACTGACCAATGGCGATCAACCGCCTCCCCAATAAACTCATGGATCCCGTTCTGAATCTCATTTCCAACATCAGTGCCTAGCAGAATGGAGCGGCGCTTGCCGTAGATAGTTTCTCGCTGAGTGTTGAGAACGTCGTCGTATTCGAGAACGTGCTTTCTGGCTTCAAAAAAGTGGTTTTCAATTCGCTCTTGAGTCTTCAAGATCATGCCAGTGATAAAGCGGTCTCTCACCTCTTCCATCGTCGGCCAGCCTTTAAGAATCGGGTTCTCGATCATCTTCGAGTTGAATATCTTCCAAAGCTGGTCTTCAAGGCTGACAAAGAAACGGCTTTCACCTGGGTCTCCCTGACGGCCTGCTCTGCCTCGCAGCTGATTATCGATTCGTCTGCTCTCGTGCCTTTCTGTTCCCAGAATAAAGAGGCCGCCCAATGATCTCACCTCTTCGGCAAGCAGGCTTCGTTCGGCATCATCGATCGGCAGGGGTGGAGCGGCTCTTTCATCGCCGCCTCGCCTAAAGCTCAGAAAAGTATCGGCGTATTCCTTGGCCAGACCGCCATCTTCCAGTTCCTGGGTTCGGGCCAAAGCCACGGTTTCGTCTGCGACCCTGCCGCCAAGCAGAATGTCAACGCCTCTTCCAGCCATGTTGGTGGAGATAGTGACAGCGCCTTTTCGGCCTGCTTCACTAATAATCAAAGCTTCTCGTTCGTGGTACTTGGCATTAAGCACGTTGTGAGGAACACCGTGCTTGACGGCTTCTTCAAAATAGCCGAGGCAGTCTTTGCCAAGCCCCTGCTGCTTGAAGAACCATTCCTGAATCTCCTCGCTCAAAGCATCTCCTGGCAGGCCAACCTGAGCAAGAAAATCTCTCAGCATCGGCAGTTCAAAACTGTTCAAAGGATTGTCGAAAAAGACATTGGCATCCTTTTTCTTATCCTTGGGGAAGGACTTTTCGTTGTTGATCTGGTGCAGAAGCCTGTCGGTAAGAAGAAGCCTCTGCAGAAGATCTGGCGTGAGGCGGGCAGAAACCTGCTCTGTCATATCGACCGACCTGGTGCCGACAAGAACGGGCTGCTGCTTGGAATAAAGCCTTAAAATCTCGCGTGCGATGCCTCGGAACTTGGCATCCATGGATTTGTAAACAACGTCGGGCTGGTCTTTTCTCTGCAGATCCCGGTTGGTGGGAACAGCTGTGACTTCCAAGCCATAGATTTTGCGGAACTCGTCCTCTTCTGTCTTGGCGGTTCCGGTCATGCCAGCCAGCTTGTCGTACATTCTAAAAAGGTTTTGGAATGTGATGACTGCAACGGTTTGGCTCTCCCTTTGAACAGGAACATTTTCCTTGGCTTCAAGAGCCTGGTGAAGACCGTCGCTGTAGCGGCGTCCAAACATGGCTCGCCCCGTATTTTCGTCGATAATCACGACTTCGGTGCCCCTCACCACGTAATCCACGTTCTTTTCAAACAAGGCCCAAGCCTTAACCGAAGCATTGACGTGATGGAAAAGCCGAGGATCGCTGGCGATATTATCGATCTCCATCATCTCTTCGACAAAGTCCATTCCTTCTTCGGTAAGGCTGGCAGAATGGTTTTTCTTGTCTGACTTGTAATGCAGCTCGGGGTCCATCTCCCTCACCACTTTGTCAACAACCTGATAGATGGAAACATCTTCCATCGAAGGGCCGCTGATGATGTGAGGAGTTCTGGCTTCGTCGATCAGAATCGAGTCAACTTCGTCAACAATGGCATAATTCTGCTCTCTCTGGCTCAGCTGGCTGACATCAAAAGCCATGTTGTCGCGCAGATAGTCAAAGCCAAATTCGTGGTTTGTGCCGTAGGTAATGTCGCAGAGATAAGCTTCTCGGCGGCTGCAGGGACGACAGTGCATGTAGCGGGGGTCTTCGTGGTGATACTCAGGGTCAAAAATAAAGCTGCCGCCAAGCTCATCAGAGTCCGCGCTCTGCCCCTGAATGATTCCTAGTGATAGGCCAAGAAAGTGATAAATCGGCCCCATCCACACTGCGTCTCTTCGAGCCAGGTAGTCGTTGGCCGTAACCAAGTGGGCGCCCTTGCCAGGCAAAGCGTTGAGATAAAGAGGGGCGACGGCAACAAGCGTCTTTCCTTCACCAGTCTTCATTTCAGATATCCGCCCTTGGTGAAGCACAATTCCACCCAGCATCTGAACGTCAAACTGCCTCATGCCCAAGGTGCGTCTGCTTACTTCGCGCACGACAGCAAAAGCCTCTGGAAGCAGCTTATCTAAAGATTCGCCCTCGGTCAATCTCTGCTTGAATACAGCAGTGGTGTTCCGCAGCTCATCATCATTAAGCTCCTGAACCTTAGGCTCAATGTTGTTAATGTCTTCAACGATAGGCTGAATCGCCTTGATGTCACGGTCCGAGGAATCGAACAGCTTTCTTAGAAAATCGATCATGTAATGTGAAGGGCGTAACAAGCCCGGAAAGAAGGCGCACTATGAGCCTTGAGAGACGGAGAATTAGTGTTGTTCTCGTCAGACTCTGGGTCCGTCTCTTGGCGCGGAAGAAACGATCAATACGGTCTTGTAGAAGCTCTGCTCATGGCGGGCAGCCGCCTTCTGCCAGGTGGGGGATGATTTGAGCGGTTTGGGTTCTGCCCTCAAGAGCAGAGCGCAGATGGCTTCTTCTGCGGCTGCCTTGTCCAGGTGGGTCGAATGTCCCGTCATTCGGGCAAGCCAAAGCTGATGAACACGCCCTTCAAAGGCGTCCCCATCCAAGCTTCCCTGCATCAAAAGCAGCAGGAGGGCAGGCAGAAACGGAATCATCCCGATCCTAATACAGTTCTATTGTGGCTTATTAAAGTGGGCCCCTTGCGGAGCCCCAGTCTTTCTTGAGGGGTAATCCCCATCTCATGACGTCTCGCAGTCTTCTCTGCGCCGCGTGTCTGGTCCTTTCTGCCAGGGCGCTCAGCATAGGGAATCTCCCCAGCCTTTCTGCCTCGCCAGTTAAATCTCCGCCAAAAATAGATGGGACCCTTGAGCGGGAAGAATGGCAGTCAGCACCTGGATTCGATGGATTCTTTTTTGATGCCGAAGTGGGTTCGCAGGACACCAGCCCAGTCAGCTTTTTCCTCAGCTATGACACCAAGTTCATCTATTTTGGGGTCGAAGTTAAAGATGATCCCAAGGGCCTTATCATGGACGAGTACAGGCCAAACGTTGACCTTGGAAACAACGACTATATTGAGCTTTTAATCGAGCCCTTTGCCAAAGCAGCCGGCTTCAATCAGTTTAGAGTCAGCCCAGGCGGAGCCTTTGAAATGAGGCTGGCGGGCGGCACCGCCAACAAGGAAGAATGGCGGGGCGGCATGCGGACGGCATCCAAGGTTCAAGCCGATGGATGGTCTGCAGAAATGGCGATTCCCTGGGATGTTATGTCTCTGCCTTCGGCTGGACAGCGTGACTTAATGGTCAACGTCATCTGGAATGACAAAAGCAGTCTTCGGCGAAAGATCTGGCATTTCAACAACGGCGACGCCTCAAAAACCCCTATGTGGAAGGGAGTCGACGTGCCGCGAATCTCTGCCGGACGGGACCTAAAACTCCTTCCCTTCTTTTACGCTGGTTATGCCGACAAAGGTAGAGACTTTCTGTTTAACTCAGGGCTGGACTTTAAAACGTCTCTCAACCCAAACAGCCTTTTGGTAGGAACAGTTAACCCAGATTTCAGAAACATAGAAAACCAGGTGCTCAGCCTGGATTTCAGCTACTTTGAAAGGCTGGCCAATGAATCTCGCCCCTTCTTTTTAGAAGGTTCGGGGTATCGCGGAGTCGGGTTTGACAGCCGGATCTTTGCGAGCCAAAGAATTCGATCATTCGATGCCGGCCTTAACACCTACGGCAGTCTGGATGGCAGAACGACATACAGCCTGCTGACGGCTCAAGATTTCGGCAAGGAGGCAAATCTTGTAGCCACCATAGACCGAAAGCTCAGCCCTCAATCCAGCCTCAATGCCGCCTACGTGAGCGCTATGAAAAGGGGTCAAAACAACCAGGCGGGCATGATAAACAGCTGGACCCGGCAGGGTAACTATGAGTACTTTGCTGGCGCACGAATGACCGAAGATGATGTGACCAAAACGGGAACAAGCTTTAATGTTGGAGGCTTAAGCAACTCGAAGGGCTGGTTCAATTATCTTGAATATCAGCAGGTTTCAAAAAGCTTTAACCCCAGACTGGGCTTTCAGAGAGAGATTGACTTTCGTGGCCTGGATACCTGGCATGAATTCGAAAAAACTCACCCACGAGGTTCGATTGCCGAAACTGGCATTGAGTTCGGTGGAAGCTGGGCAGAACGCCTGGACGGAACCCCTTACCGCAAAAACCTTGACCTCAATACTTCGGTGACCTTCCGCAATGGAATCGACTGGGATATGTCCTATGGTCAAGGCACCTTTCTCAATTCAGTTGACCAGCACTTTAGAGCCAACGTCGAGTATCCCATTGGAAACCCCTACCGCCGTGCCTATGTAGATTACGTCACAGGAAACTTTGCCAGACAGGCTTACGACCAGTTCGGTTTGGGCTTCTCTTATCGTCCCTACAAAAAGGTGCAGACAGGAGTTTCTGCACAATGGCAGAGGCACTACGATAACACGCGCCAGCTAATAGCCAGCTTAAGCTGGGATCTAGGCACTTATGAATCGCTTGCGGGCCGAATTGTCGAACGAGATGGCAGCATCAACTGGTACCTAAGCTGGCGACGCAGCGGCGGCCTTGGCGCCGAATACTTTGTTATATTGGGCGATCCCAACTCTCGAGAGTTCAGCAAGTCGCTGATTCTCAAGGCAGTGTTTCCCCTCTCACTAAAATACTGAAACTGGCCGCGTGAGGCAGCCAGTAAGGCTCCCACGCGGTCATGATCCCACCACCTCAAGCTCTTGGCTTCAGTCCAACCAGGAACTTAGCCTGGGCCAGAAAAAAAGTGCAGGATAAATCTGCCTAGAAAGAGACAAGATAGAACAACTTGAGCCAGCATGAAACAGCCCCTTCACCAAACTGACTTTCTTGTGCTTGGCAGCGGATTAGCCGGGTTAACCTTTGCCCTTCATGCGGCAAAACACGGGAAAGTCACAGTCTTGACAAAAAGCGTCTTGACTGATGGAAACACGACTTGGGCGCAGGGCGGCATTGCCGCAGCAGTCGGAGAAACTGATTCGTGGAAGCTGCACGAAGAAGACACCCTCATCGCCGGGGCCGGACTCTGCAGTCCCGAAGCTGTTCGATTTTTGGTTCAGTCTGCCCCAGAAGCCATCAACTGGCTGAGAAGCATGGGAGCTCAGTTTGATCTGGATGCCATGCGCCAGCTGGATCTAGGCAGAGAAGGCGGCCATAGCAGACACAGAATTGTTCATCACCAAGATAGGACCGGCTGGGAGATTGAACGAGCTGTCAGCGAAGCCGTGAGGCGCGAGCCCAACATAGAGATTTTTGAGCACGCCTACGTTACAGGACTAGACATTACAGAGGGACGCTGTGTTGGAGCATCTGCCACCATAAATGAACTGGGAACCCGTCAGTTTAGGGCTAGAGCCACGATGCTGGCAACAGGAGGCTGCGGCAAGGTCTACAGCCACACCACCAACCCAAGAGTCGCTACAGGCGATGGCATTGCCCTGGCAAGACGAGCCCAGGCAGAAATTGCCGGCATGGAGTTCATGCAGTTTCACCCCACCACCCTGCACCACGAACAGGCTATGGGCTGGCTGATTTCTGAAGCTGTCAGAGGAGCTGGCGCGACTCTTCGCAACCACAAAGGGCGCAGATTCATGCGCGACTATGACCCGCGGGTTGAACTGGCACCCAGAGATGTGGTTGCTCGGTCGATTGAAAGGGAACTGGCAAAACTGGACACTTGGTGCACTTACCTAGACGCCACTCATCTTGATGCCGACGAACTGCAGGAGGCTTTTCCTACCATTTGGGCAAAGCTGCGCAGCATCGGCATACAAATGGAAAACGATTGGATTCCCATAGTTCCTGCCCAGCACTATTCGTGCGGCGGAGCCGTGACAAACCTCAAAGGACAAACAAGCCTTCCTGGCCTCTATGCTTCTGGTGAGGCGGCATCGACAGGAGTCCATGGAGCAAACCGCCTAGCCAGCAACTCTCTGCTGGAAGCGATTGTCTTCAGCGAATCTGCCGCCAGCGCTGCTGTCACTGAACCCCCAGCAGGAACAGCTTATGTAGCTCCTGCCCCCGCCCGCACTCTGCCAGAAAGCGAGGCGATAAGGATTCGCCACCAGATTCAGCGAATCATGTCAACAAAAGTGGGGATTTTTAGGTCAAACCAAGGCCTAAAGGAAGCTTCAGATGGACTAGCCAAGATTAGGAAGAACATAGAAAAACAGCCTCCGGCCCCTTTCAGCATATATGGAGCGGAAACATGGAACCTGCTAGATGTCGCCGAGCTGGTTGTTGAAGGCGCCCTTGCCAGAAAGATTAACGTCGGACTGCACTACAACGTAGACAACGAAGCCTAGCTTGCCTTAGTTTTTGGAACAACGACAAAAGTGGCATCGGGTGTCTTGATTCTCACTTCCACCAAGCCTCTAGCGGTTGGCACAGCTCTTAATCTGTATCGCCAGACTCCCTGCTTATCTGCCTGCTGAGCCGATATGAAACCAGAGCAGTTTGTTGCCGGTTCAAACTGTGCTGGCGTGCGCGACCTAAACATGAAATCTACCGGCTCGGTGCCATCGGCCATGAAAAGCAGCACCCAGCTTCTCTCCCCTTTGCGAAGCCAGGCAGGAGGCCCTTCTGTCAGCCAAAAAGGAGCAGTCAGAAGCCTTGTCCAATCGGAACCAGGTGCAGACCTCCCAAGCAGTACCATGAGATCTTTGGGAATGGCTTCTGCAGGAGCAGTGATTGAGAACCCATTCCGCTTTTGAGCTTCGATGAGGCTGGACCGAGCTAAAAGCCCATAGCCGAGCATTAGCCCTTCTATACGGCGGTCTGTACTTTGTGAAAGCAGAGCAGCCGTGGCTGTTTTTGCTTGAATTCCAGGTGCTGACGCAAGGTTCCAGGTTAAAGGGTCCGACTTCCACAGCAGAGCCGAGAGGGCTAAGTTTGAAGAATCAGGAAGGATTCCTTCATTTATCCACCAGGCATGCTTTTCAGCAGCCTCAGCAAAGCCAGCCAGGTCAGCTTGTGTCTTGGGAAGATACGAATCCGATTCACCAAAGGCCGCTCTGCCTCGGCTCAGTTTCGAGTAAAGATCCAGAACGGCTTCTGGCATAGAGTCTCTTTGTGACAGGGGGGATGCAGCATTTATCCTTGCTTCATCGCTTGGAATTCCCTGCTCCCAAGCGCCCTCGGTCAAGGCTCGCCCCAAAGGAAGAAGTCCGTGTGGAAGAAGGACAGACATTTCGGTGCCTGTGGCAAGCCCCAAAGGCCCTTCTGAAAACGAATCTGAGATTAGGCGATAGGGAGTCGTCACCTGAGCCCCGGTTGTTAGGCCAGCCAGAATTGCGGCTGAGGGGACAACCGCGCCAGGCCGATCGAATGTCCAGGACAGACGCATGGCCCCCAATCCCTGAAACACTCTTTGATTGACAGCTCTAGGGTTCTGCTGGGTGGCCAAGGGGGTGAGACCTTTGATGACAGAGGCCTGCCTTCCCAGCCGCTCTATAAGGGTTTCTGAAGTTTCCGGCACCCTCTGCCCGAAAGGAAGAAACACCCTTATCCATCCTTCGTAGCCGGGTGAAAGACGCACCTGCCACTGACCTGATGAACCAGAAACCCTCATTTCGGAGACTCCCTGCCTGAATGAAAAAAGCACTGGAGGGAGGTTGTCTCTAAGGGAGACCATGATCCAGCTAGTAGAAGGGGGTGGCGCGCCTTCGTAAGTTCCGATAGAGGTAGTAAAAAGCGGCTGCCTTAATGAATCTAAAGTGAACCTGAAGCCAGGTCTCACCTTCATTTCGAACCCCGGAGTCCTTAAGTTAACCCTTAGATCTGTGGGGGTATGCCGCCCTCCTTCCACTTTCCATTCGGCTGTCCTTGAAGTTGCCGAAGTCAGCTTAACGCTCTTTACAGGATCTTCAAACCTAAACAGCAGTCCATTAGAATCTGCGGCTCTAAAGCCCTGTGGGCTCCAAGAAAACCCGGGCAGTTCTGGCTTTTCTAGGCTGACAAACCTGCCAGTTGCCTGACCATGCGCGGTTTGAAGGACTGCTCCTGCACCGAGGAGTAGGAAAAGCAGCCTAGAAGCCGACGCCAAGAACTTCAATGCCAATCCGTTTGGTCCGTTGGCTGTAGCTAAGGCCGATCTCTCGGACGCCAAGACGATAGCCAAGAATGATATTTTGATCCATAAACGAGCCATCAAAATAGCGGTCTAGGGTGTAGTTGTAGTAGAGCCGCCACAAATCTGATACAGCCCATCTTGCATTGGCTCCGGCACTTAACCGATTGACATCCATCGACTTGCTCATATAGCCACGGAGACTAAGAGCAGATGAGTTCCAATAAGCTTCAGTGCCAAGCTGGTGCCTGCCGAGAGCAAGTGAATTGAAACCGTCGTCGGTGTAGGTGTAGCTGGTGAAGAGGCCAAGGTTTGGACCAAGGGTAGAACTTAGGCCAACATTGCCGAAATGAGCAAGCGACTGCCTTGCTCCCGACCCGAACAGCTGGTTGATTCGGTAGCTGCCAGTAATTGTGTTGAAATCGTCTATGCGTATTGGCCTTGAAGCAAGACGGCTTTGAAATCCATAAGCAGTCTGACTTCTATCAAGTGAGCCGCCAGCAAAGCGCGAGGCCATGGCATTGACACCAACAAAAAGCTGAACCGGAAGCTTGCCCAATGGTGTGGGATCTTTTTCTACAATAAAGTTAACCTGCTGAGATCTGTAGCCAGAGCTGATGCTGCCAAAGCTCTGACCCATGTTCATTGAAAGGTTGGCCGAGTAGCCATCGAAACCCTGGTTGACAGAAAAGTTGGCGTTAACGCTTTTGTGAGCAGGAAAATCAACCTGGCCGGCAATAGAAGTTCTTGTTCCGGCCTGAACGAACTGACGGATGCTTGCTCCCCAGTCACTTTTATTCATGCCATAAAACGTGACTCCGCCATCCATGTCATCGCCCTTGTTCCACTTGTATTCGTAATCAAGCAGCAGGCCCTGAGAAGCTCCAACTCCGCTGCCAAACCGACTGCCATATCTAAGACGGACCAGGCTTGTTTCACCTGGCTTTAGGCTGAGGAAGTAGGGATAGTTTACGTTCAACTGGGTTGACGTAACGTTTACAAACTGATCTGTAACAATTGGCTGGGCAGAATTTGAGTTCAACTGAAAAAGGGGCACCTTCATCACCGAACTTCCCGAAACCTTTACATTTGATCGGTAGAAATAGATGTCTCTTTGCGGGAAGGCAACAGCCTTTTTAGCTTCAACTGAAGATAGGCTGGCACTAATATCCTCAAAGGCGAACTCGCTTCGTTCAAGCCTTTGGTCAAAAGGCTTTAGCCCTTGAGAGCTAAGCTCCACTGGTCCAAGCCTGTCTCGCTTGGTAGGAACAGGAACAATGAAGGGGCCAGACTGAACAACCCTTGTGCCTTCAACCTGATAAACGGCCATGCCTATGCCGCGCCTGACATTGAGCTTCATAACAAGCTCCTGCACTTCCATCACCTTTCCAGCCCAGGTGACTTCGGCATTTCTGGCCTTTATCCGATAGCTGGGGACGTGAATCTGCACGTCATCTGCCTTGATAACGATGTCTCTGTAGCGGACTGAGACGCCCCGCTCGCTTCCACTTGCCTCAATCGTTTTATGCTGAATGGAATAAAGCAGTGTCTTGCTGGCAGTGACTTCTATAAACTCTTTTGCCGAATCGAGAAGAGACTTGTCAGCGACAAACTCAAGTTCCAGCACCTGGCGGGCAGCAAACCTGACTGCAGTGGCCCTTACCTGAGCGATGCCGGGGACGCTTGGCGCGATAAGAGTCGCCCTCGCCAGACCGTTTTCTGTGGTGACAACACTTTCTCTAAAAGAGCCCAGCGTTGATTCAAAAATGACTTGAGTGCCGTTTGGCACAAGGTTTCCAGATCGGTCCCTAACCAATGCAGAAATAGTAACAGGGGTTCTGCCATCAGAGACGCTGATGCTGGGGAAAGATGTCAATTCAATGACACCTTCTTGAGCGAAGGAAGCTGCCGCTAAACAAGCTAGCCCGGAGATAAGAGCAAATCGAAGAGTCTTCATCTATTGCCTGGGTTCCTTCGTGATTGAGAGGAGGGTTTGGGGAGGAAGAACCTTCTTCCTCCCCGTTTTGGTCTGCTTAGCGGACCACGTTGATTGGAACGATCCTGCGAACTCTTTCGCCGGATTCTGATTCAGCGACGATCTCAGCGCGGTAGACGCCAGGAGCGACTGCGCGGTTTGCATTGTCTCTCAGGGTCCAGGTAGCTGTGTTTTCGCCAGCAGCATCCGAGCGGCCTCGAGTGACTGTATAGACTTCCTTGCCAGTGCTGGAAAGAATTCTAACGGAAACCGTTGCGCTGGATGAAAGGTTGTAGGCAATTGTCACGGGGCCGCTGACATCTCTGCCATCGCGTCCAACTGCGACATTTCCGATAAGGGCCTTAGCGACGCCTCCCTGCTCTGCCGTGATGGTGAGAACCCTTGTGCCAGGCTCTGCCATGGTGACAGTGTAGGAGCTGCTGGATCGAAGATCTCGAACCAATCCTGTTGCCGTATCTGTGAGCCTGAATCTCAGGTTCTTAGGAAGACTGGCAATATTGGGCCAAGCCATTGTGACTTCGCCAGCCTGATCGGCCTTAACTTCAACCTGCCAGGAAAGCCTGCCAGAGCGAGGCTTGATAGCCTGAGCCATTCGGGTTTCTTCACCGCGATGGGTATCGACGATGGAGATTTGGAAAGGAGCTCCAGGAGCGGCGGGTGGCTTAAGAAGGTCTTTGCTGTCAGCAGACTTTGCATCAGCTGCAGCACCAACAAAGTTGTTAATATCAGCGCCAACCTTGCTTCGGCCTGTCAGCTGAAGCCTCCATTCTCTATCAGACTGCTCGAACCGAGGTTCTGCACTTCGTCCAGAGTTGGGAAGGCCAGGTGTGAAGACCGGCGGCCAGGAAACCTGGACAGAATCGAAGGAAGGAGTGTAGAGCCAGTAAGCCTGCATCGGTGCGATGTAGGTGTCTGGGCTGCTGATGAAGTCGTAGTAGCCGCCTTCTGCGTTGTAATAGGCAAGACCGCCATTGACAGCGCCATTGGCAACGGCCTCGGTCCATGAAAGCACACCGGATGACTCTGATGAAGAAACGACCAAGTTAAGGTCGCCAAGCTTCACCGGGTAGTTGTAGGGGTTGCTGACAAGGTTCCAGCCTCGATAGAGAGCGGTCCTCAGTCCGCCAGCGCCAGCATCCTCAGCGAACTGAGCTCCAAGAAGCTGTCCAATGAAAGGATTGGCAAAAACGAGCCAGTAGCCTACGCCTCTAACCGGGGTTGCAACAGGAACGTACTCTTCACTTCTCGGCTCCCAACGGTAAGCCTGATAGTCAACGCCAGCCTGAAGGCCAAGAATAGCATTCAAGGAGACATCGTTGAAAGTGAAGGGCATGCCAACCATTGTCGGGCCAGCAGGCTTTGAAAGTCTTGGCACGGCAGCGAACTGGATAGAGCCATTGATTGACCTGGCTGGGCCTGGATCTGGTGTGACAAAGACCTGATATCCAACGTCGCCGATAACCGTTCCGGTTCCTCTCACTCTGAAGTCGACTGAAGCGATTCCGTTGGGAAGAATTGTTGGAATGATTTTGCTGTCAACTTCGCCATCGGCCAGTTCCATGCCGTTGCCAAGTGCAAGGCGGATTCTGGTGTTGTTAAGATTGACTTCCTTATCAACTTCAGCAAACTGGTTGTCAACATAGACCCTGATAGTAAAGGGATTGTTGTCAAGCCCGTTCACACCAGCGGCGTTAGTTCCGATAGTCTTCGGAGCGTCAACGACGGT
The DNA here is from genome assembly GCA_964607175.1 of uncultured Fimbriimonadaceae bacterium. Classification (GTDB taxonomy): domain Bacteria; phylum Armatimonadota; class Fimbriimonadia; order Fimbriimonadales; family Fimbriimonadaceae; genus JAKRSE01. The sequence continues at coordinate 72,771 of CAZSIM010000002.1, read as the reverse complement.
CATGTATGGATCGCGGTAGTCGCCTACGCTCCAAGTATTGCGAACATAGTGAACAACGTCTCGGAAGCCGCCGGGGCTGACTGTTGCAACTGGGAACCTTTGAAGGAAGCCAAACTCATCTGTTGCAACGTCTGCAGTTTCTTGCAGGCCAGTGTTGTCGCCAAAAACCGACTGCCTGGCATTGTTGCCTTGAAGCATGAAGAACCAGTCGCCAATCGTAAGCTGATCAGCGGTAGTGGCATCCTGGAATCCGGCAGAAGGAATATTCTCAATCCTCATGCCGTAGTACTCAGTCTGGCCAAAGGCAAAGTCAACGTAGTTCGGAAACCTTGCGCTTGTATTCCTCAGGTGATACTCAGTCTTAACTGGCCTTGTGGTTGGCATGTTGACCATGCCGTAATAGCCATCATTAGTGAACTTTGGATTGCCGCCAATGCCAGCTCTCGCGGTGAGGGCTGTGTTTGCACCGGTCTGGGAATCTACTTGTCCACCGGAGGTCATCATGCCGGTGTACTGAGCAAAGAGAAGGCCAAGACCCAGAGCTTCATCTGAGGTGTTGGTCATTCGCCATCTCATTCGAACGGCATCACCGATGACACTGAGCCTCAGAACGACAGCCACATCATCGTCGCTCCAGTTGGCAATAACGTAGCGATTAGAGGCGCCACGGAATACGGTGCCAAGACCGCCATCACCGAAGAGCACGGAGTTGGCCGTAGTATTGTCACCGACTAAAATTCGTGCAAAACCATAGTCGCCAACATTCTCAGATGGCGCACCGTAGGTGTAGGCGAGATAGTTGTCAAAAGCTGTCTGAACAGAGCCTTCGCGTCCGCTGTAAAAGCCGATTCGGCCAGCTGCGTCAAGTGTTCTTGCTGGAGCAAAGCAGGGACCGCTTTGACCGCCATGGGTCACTGTTCCGCTGACGCCCAAAGTGACCCCAATAAGGTCGTTTTCAATGTTCTGGAGACCGTAGTCATTACTGAACGGAGTTGTGTTTGCAGGATCAATGCACCTGAAACTCCACCCAGCCTGTGCAAATGCAGACCCCGGAATAACGAGACCCAGCCCAACCAGGCTGGCGATTGTTGTCCATTTCCTCATAAATTGTGCCTTCACTATTTTCCAGCATTGCCCGGAGGGATTAAGAACCCGGCAAAAAAGCCATGTTCCGAATCCCCCCGGTGAGCAGCTATGGGGTGTCAGCCCTCTTCAGAGACCGAACAGAGCTGAAGATGTAGCCACCATCAGGCTGTGCAGAGTCATCTGTATTTCTGATTCCAACTCTCCAATAAAGGCGGCCATTATCGGCGGGCGTCAATGCGTTGAGCGGGGCCAGAATGTCAACACTCGTTCGGGTGATAGCATTTCCGAATGGTGTCGAAGTATCGACGTACTTATCAACGATTGTCGTTCGTTGTGTGAAGCCAGGGTTTGGTGAAACCTGAACAACATATTCGATAGCGATCGCGCTTCCACCGCTGGAGGCTCGTCCAGACTCATACTGGAAGGTCACTCGGCCAGCCGCAGGGCCAGCCACAGCCACAGGGAACTCAGCAATCGGGGACCGAAGTGGAGTTCTTCTGAAAGGAGTTACCGCACCCTGACTTGCCACTCTTGTGGAAAGGAAGTAGCAGAACTCTTCGCCTGTGCCACCGCCGCCGGTAGTCGTGCCGCCACCAGTAGTCGTGCCACCACCAGTAGTCGTGCCGCCGCCGGTAGTCGTGCCACCGCCAGTAGTCGTGCCGCCGGTAGTAGTGCCGCCAGTTGTGGTGCCACCGGTTGTGGTGCCGCCGCCTGATGTTCCTTCACCAGGAAGGTCAAGTGAGTTGATGCGGTAAACCACTTCAACGGAGTAGCGATAGGGACGGCCTGATTGAAGAGCAACGGCTGTGCTGCCAGTCTGCTGATCGTCTTCGGAACAGTCGACGGTTCCGCCAAAAATTGGCAGGTTGTCAGCAGAACCCCATGGGTTGCCGGTTCCAGGCGCGTTGGAAAGATCCTCTCGGTCATCCAAGAACGAAGCGTTCGGGTTGCTGGTTACGGCAACAGGACCAGTAGCAATATCGTCTCTCCAAACTTGGAATCTTACGATTCTGTTGTTACGAAGGAATGTGTCTCTTGTCCAAGCGAGTCGGACGGCAGGAACATCGTCGCCGCCAGTGTATGGCTTGGCGCTGACCTTAAGAAGTTCAGTGCTGCCTGATCGGCCACCACCGAGCAGAAGGCCAAGAATAACGACCAGAACCAAAACTGCGATCAGTCCCTGGTTGTTGGATCGGCTTCGAGGCTTGGAAACCTGCGCTTCACCAGACTTAGAAAAGTTAGGGGAAAGAGTAGGGACATCAAAAACGACGCGAACTTTGTCGCCCGTGCGGATTCCCTTAAAGACCTGGCCATTGTTAGGGGTGACAAGAGCGGAATCGTCATCCACGCTGGTGATGCGGCCAACGGCCACCTGCTCACGAGCTCGGGTCACGATAACGTTCATGTTGGCCTTAAGGCCGTCTCTCAGTCCTCGGTCAAGAAGAGCCTTTCCGTCAAGAGTAGATGTGACGGTAGCAGAAGGAATTCTGCGTGACTCAATATCCTGAACGGCCTTAAAGGCTGCGTCGCCAAGGGCTTCGTTGATCAAGGCAGATTCTTCGGTAGAAGAGGCTCGGAAGCCGCTGCGACCCGAAACTGCTGCACCGTTGATCGTGATGCCTGAGGCAACATCTCGGACAAAAACTCTTACTAAAACGTTGGCCTGCTTTTCGCTGCCAGATGTGTCGACCTTGAAGTTAACCACTTCACCGCTGATAACGGTGCCGGCTTCAAGGGCAAGGCCCAGACGACTAAGGTCAGAGGCTCGAGTAATCGGAATCCTCAAACCAAGTTCATCAATGGTTCGATTCGCCGTCTCAAGCGGCAAGACATCAACAGTCTGGCGCTTGCCAAACTCCTGTGCTACAGCCGCCGCAGCAGCTTTGCCAACCTCAGCATTCTGAGGGCCTTTGTTTTCAAATTCAACGACCGCCCAAACTGGAAGGCGTTCGACTTGGGCTTCTGCCCTGCCAACTCCTCCCAATAGGAAAAGGACCGTCATCATGACGGTCAGGAGCGGCCAAGCACTCCCCTTTTGCAAGTTACCCATTCGCATCACTGCTGCGCTTCCTCCACGTTCTGCTCCATTTCGGTGCACTTCGTCCTTGATGACCGCAGGCACACCTGCTGGTGAAGCAAGTCCACCATAGGGCACTATAGCCCAAGCCGGACTCCGCGCGCAACGCGCGGCACCACCTTTGCTCACCAATAGTTTCGTCTGCGGTCTTAAGACAGACTCCGACGATTATAGACGGTTTTCTCTGCCAATGCCGTGCGTTAATGATGCAAAACCTTGCTTAACGCAAAAATTTAGCTCCTCAAGGCTTCCATCCGAGCTCAAAACGAGGTCAGAGAAAACTTCTCGTGTTTCGTTCTGTGCCTGAATTTCTATCAATTTCTCTGCTGACGGCTTGTCGCCCAGACGTTCAACCAGCCTATTCAGCCTAATTTCAGGTGAACAAGTGACAGTCCAGACAGTTTGAAAAAAGGGCCACAGGCAGGATTCGACCAAAAGCGGCACCTCAACAACCGGCACAGACGTTTTTTTTAAAATCTCCCATACACGACCGTGGAAAAAATGGTTGACGGTGCGCCTTTTGTCCTGATGCTTCAACGCTTCTCTAAGCGTATCGTAGCTCGCCGCCTGCGATTCGCCCAATAAACGACCAAGGTCAATCATTGTTTGAGGATCGTTTCTCAAGCTTCTGGCCACCTCATCGGCGCTGACCGATGCCAAGCCAAGGTCATTTAAAAAACGAACAACAGTGCTTTTTCCTGATGCGATGCCGCCAGTGACGGCAATCTTGGGGAGGAGAATCTTTTCACATAAAAGCGAGGGGAGGCTCCCTTTAGGAGCCCCCCCTCTGTCATTGACTTCTGCCATTTCAGCCTCTAGTGCTGAGACCCACAGGGAGCCTTAGCTGTTTTCGGCGTCGTCGCTGGTTTCAGCAGGAGCGTCGCCTTTGATAAGACCCTTCAGCATGCCCAGCCTTTCCCCGATGGTAGCGCCGCCAGTTGGGGTGCGGGTTGTGACATTGGGCTGATCGAAGGAATCGTCTCGGCCTCGGCCACGTCCACCAGGACCGCCAGGCCGACCGCCGCGGCCGCCAGGGCCAGAGCGTCCACCAGGAGGGCCGCCGATTGCCCCGCCAAAGGTGGGGTCGCTTCGGTAGGTTCCGGGTCGTGCGTCTTCTCTCAAGCTCAAGACCATTCTTCGATCCTCAGGCTTGAGGTCGATGATCATGGGCTCAATCTCCTGATTGACTTCCAGAGCCTCAGAAGGCTTCTTCAGCCTCTTGTCAGAAATTTCGCTCAAAGGCAGAAAGGCTTCTGCGTGCTCAGGAAGTCGAACAAAAGCGCCGCTCTGAACCATTCGGTTCACAGTCACCTTAATCTTCTCGCCAAGCTTGTAGTTCTCGCGAATCAGCTTCCACGGATCAGGCATGACCTGCCTGAGGCCAAGGCTGATTCTGCCCGTGTTTTCGTCAAGACGAAGCACCAAGACGTTGACTTCCTGACCTTCCTTCAAAACTTCCTTCGGATGCTCAATTCTCATCCAGCTCATCTCAGAGATGTGCAGAAGTCCATCAATGCCGCCCAGGTCAACAAAAGCACCGTAATCGGTAAGCCTTCTCACAACGCCGGGAAGAACCTCGCCAACCTTTGTCTTTTCAAAGAGGGTGGACTTAATCTCGTCCCGCTTCTCTTCTTCGGCCTGTCGATTGGAAAGAACAACCTTTCTTCGGTCCTTGTCAACTTCAATGATCTTTACGGGGATGGTTTCTCCCACGTACTTTTCAATGTTGCGAAGCTTGCCAGAGCCAACATGGGTGGCAGGAACGAATCCGCGAACACCAATGTCAACCACCAAGCCGCCCTTGACCCGGTCAACGACTGTTGCCTGGAAGACTCGGCCTGATTCATGGGCTTCGAGAATCGACTTCCACTGAATGTCAAAGTCAGCTCTCTTTTTAGAAACAATGGGGTTGCCATCGTTGCTGGTGCGGAGAACAACAACTTCAAACTTGTCGCCAATGTTCACCACGCCAATAGCGGAGGAAATTCTGTCTTCCGTCAGCTCCTCAAGCGGCACCACACCTTCGGCCTTGGTGCCAAGGTTGACAAAAACGCGATTCTCTTCGACCAGGATGACTTCAGCTTCAATTCGATCGCCTCGATTGAGCGATCCGCTGGAAGAATCATCGGAGGATTCCGAGTCTCCGCCTCCATTCATCCACTCATCAAAAAGAGCGGAATCATCTGCCCTTGGGGCAGCTTCGACAGCAGCAGGGGCCTCTGCGGGAGCAGCCGCTTCAACTACGGCAGGTGCTTCCTCAGCAGCTGGCTGTTCGGCCGGGGTGTCATTGGGGGCGTCGGCCTGAACCTCTGCAGCCGCTTCAGCGGACTCGGTACTCGGCGCGACGCCAGAAAGCTGGGTCTCCTCCACAGCAGCAGCCTGAGTGGCTTCTTCTGCGTTCTCGGAGACGCCAGAGGGCGTCAACTGGTCGTTGGTCATTTAGAGATCAATCCTGTTGGGCAGGCATGAACCCCGTCCAACAGGCCAATTGTAGCAAATCAGCGGCCAGGCTTCAGGGCTGAAAGCAGGGGATAAAGTGCTGAAAAGGCTTGATATTCCCGCGAATAGTCTAATCCTGAGGGATTAACCTCCTCTCGAACCTGAACTGCAGCCTCAGAAGCATCTATAACATCCTTCCAAACGCCCGCCGAAAGTCCCCCCAAAATGGCGGCACCATAGGCCGGACCTTCATCTGACCTTAACAGTTGGCAGGGGCATCCTAAAACATCAGCCAAAATCTGCACCCAAAGACGGCTCTTAGCTCCGCCCCCCGTCACCCTTACTTTTTGTGGCTGTACACCAGGATTCATTAAATCCAAGCAGCCTTTAAGACCAAAAGTAACTCCCTCAAAAACGGCGCGGGCCATATCCCCCCTGGTGTGGCTAAGGGCAAGACCTGCAAATCCCCCTCGAACTAAGGGGTCAACATAAGGGCATCTCTCTCCAGAAAGATAAGGAGCAAACAAAACCCCGCTGGCTCCCCTTCCAGCAGCTTCAGCCTCGCGGTTCATGGCGTCGTAGCCATCGGGATAAAAAACATCACGGCACCACCTTACTGCTCCGCCGCAGGAGATCATGACCCCCATACGGTGCCAAGCCCCTGATGCATGGCAGAAATCGTGAATTGCATCTGTTTGTGCCGAAGGCATCTGGTCAAAAGCTTCAAACACAACGCCGCTTGTTCCAAGACTAATGCTGACCAATCCCGGAGTGACGGCCCCCGTTCCAAGGGCTGCCGCAGCCTGATCGCCGCCTCCTGCCGCGACAGGCACACCTTGCCAAACCCCTGTCTGCTCTCTTGATTCGACTACCTCGGGAAAAAGACTGGCGGGCAGGTCCAAAGCCGCCAAAACCTCAGGAGACCATGTTCTTTTTCTTACATCAAGAATCCCTACACCCGAAGCGTCGCTGACCTCGGTGACTTTTAGCCCGGTCAGCTTCAACCGAATATAATCTTTAGGCAGAAGTACACTTTTAAGGCGTCCATAAGCTTCCGGCTCATTGTTCCTTAGCCACAGCACTTTAGGCAGCTGAAAACCGGTCAAAGCCGGGTTGCCCGTTATCTGCCTCAGCCTCTGCGGCCCAACGCGGGATTCAGCTTCTTCACACTCCAAAACCGTTCTTTGGTCGCACCAAAGCAAGGCAGGACGAATAACTTCGTCGTTTGAATCCAAAAAAACCGAACCGTGCATTTGGCCAGTCAAGCCAACCGCATCAGATTGGTCTGCTTTCAGATCATCAAGGCAGGCTTCAGCCGCCTCCCACCAATCAACAGGATTCTGTTCTGCCCAGCCTGGCTGAGGCACTGAAAGGGGATATTCGCGCGAGGCCATTCCGAGCAGGGTTCCCTTCTCGTCAATCGCCACAGCTTTTGCCGATGAAGTCCCAATATCCAAGCCGATCAGACGAGCCATGACCCGACCTTACCCCTGAGGAGGCCTTTGGTAGACTGTCTCTTTATGAGTCAGCCCCAAGTTCGTGCCGTCTTGGATGTGGGCTCGAACTCTGTGCTGCTGCTGACGGCAGAAAAAAAAGGCAGCGTCTGGGTTCCAATTCATGAATGGACCCGAGTCACCGGCTTGGGGAGAGGCACCAAAGAAACTGGCCTGTTAAGCGAAAGCGCCATGGCGGAAACGCTTGCTGCAGTTAAAGAAGGATTCGCTCAGGCGCAGCGATACGGTGCTGATGAAACTGTCGCAGCCGCGACAATGGCTGCCCGAATCGCCAGCAACAGTCATGAGTTTGTAGATCGCTGCCTCGCCCAAGGAACTCCTGTAACGGTTCTATCAGGTGAAGATGAAGCACAGCTCGGCTTTTTGGCCGTTGCCGATGATCCCCAGTTCGCTGCTTCACCGAGAATCTCCATCATTGATCCAGGCGGACATTCAACCGAACTGGTCACTGCCGACCGATCGGAACAAGGTTGGGATGTTAAGTTTCGCCGCAGCTATGCCATAGGAGCCCTGGGTTTACGCGACTCTATATGGAAGGAGGAATCACCCGATTTTGCTGCCAGGCTGAAAGCCTGCGAAATGATTGACGAGGTGATTGGCCTTGCCTATCTGCCCCGTCAATGCGGCATGGTGGCAACCCTCGGAGCCACTGGCACCAACCTCGTTTCAATCCGCGATCAGCTGACAGAGTGGCAGCCAGATAAAGTACATGGTCAGACGCTGGACTATGAAGAGGTTGGCCGAGCCGTCGGATGGATGTGCGATATGGATGACGCAGGACGCGCCGCCATTATCGGCATGGAAAAAGGGAGGGAAAAAACACTCCACGCTGGATCGCTGATTCTCGAGAGATTTCTTCAGGCGCTCCATGCTCTAGAAACAAAGGTCAGTGTGCGTGGCTGGCGTCATGCCCTGCTGGAAAGGCTAGATTCCTGGCCTTTGGGCTAAGCAGACCCAAACGCGGACCAAACAGGGAGTCATAATTGGCTCTCGTGGGAGGCAGGTTTGACCTGTCGCAGACCACGGAGGGAAAAATGCCCAGCAAGAAAAAAGGAAAACTCCTGAACTCACCCCGCTTCACCGAACTCGCAAAGAAGGTTGACGCCGACAAGCTTTACGAAATTGACGAAGCAATTGCCATTGTAAAGGCCACAGCAACAGCCAAGTTTGTCGAATCAATCGACTGCGCCATCAAGCTGGGAATTGACCCCCGCAAAGGCGACCAGAACGTTCGAGGAATCACTCAGCTTCCTCACGGAACCGGCAAGGTCAAGAAGGTTGCTGTTTTGGCAAAAGGCGCGGCAGCTACAGCCGCCGAAGCAGCTGGAGCCGATTTTGTAGGCGACGATGACCTGATTAAGAAAATTCAGGACGGCTGGAAGGATTTTGACGTCATGCTCGCCACCAACGACATGGCCCCCCAGATTGGCAAGGTCGGACGATTCCTTGGCCCCAAGACTCCCAACAAAAGAAACGGCACAGTCACCGACGACATCGCTGGTGCAGTTGCTGAGATTAAGGGTGCGACTCGAATTGAGTACCGAGCTGAAAAGGCTGGCATTGTTCACCTCAGCATCGGAAAGGTCAACTTTGACGACGCCAAGATCCGCGAGAACCTGCTTGCAGCTCTAGATGCCGTCATCAAGGCCAAGCCCTCTTCTTCTAAGGGTCGATATCTTAAGAGCATTGCCATCAGCGCCACAATGGGTCCTGCTGTTGCCCTGGATACCACCTTGGCTTCCAAGGCTTCTGGCCACTAAGTTCTTATCTTATCAATGCCCCTCAGAATTTTTTCTGAGGGGCATTATGCTTTCTAGCTCTTTCTCACACTCCACATATTGCTCTCTGCCGACCGATATGTCGCCGCGAAAGGAAGCGCCTTCACATGACCATCGGCAAAGGTGAATATCTGCACCCTGCCATATCTTCCTTCTCCACGCGGGGTGCGGGGCAGTCCATGAAGGTTTTCGTTCCATTCCCCTTCAAGCTGACTGTTCCAATCGCTGCAGCTGCTGTCGCCAGAAAAAAGTGAGCAGGGCGGTGCAGCCTTTTCTTTGCTGAAGTGATAAGGGTGGCTCGCATCATTCCTATCTTCTGCCCAGGGGTCAAAACAAATGTCAAAGAACTCTGAACCCCAAAAAGGATCATCAGGGTTGTTGACTGGCAGTGGCTGAGGAACCACCACCCCGACAGCACGGCTCCAGCTGCTTATCCTTAGGCCGCTATATACAGTTGCCGATGGTTCTTCAACGGTGGTCATGTTCCTCAGCATTCCTGTCATAAATCCATTGTTTGCGTAAGAACCCCACATAACACCCAGCTGCCTATCAGGGTCAGCCGGGTCAAACCATATGCTTCCCTTTCCTGGCGTCAGCCCGTTTTGATCAACGCCTCCCCTTCCATTTTTCATATAAGGCTCAAGAGCCTTTTGGTAGTTTGAAACCGCCCACCAAGAGATTGTTTCTGGAATTCCACTTGATGTATCCATCGTGCGGGGCAGAAAGTCGTCGTGATCCCCTGCATACATCATAAGAGCCAGGCCAATCTGCTTGTTATTGCTGATAGTCACCGTCTTTTTGGCAGCCAGCTTTGCCTGGGCAAAAACCGGGAAGAGAATGGCGGCAAGAATCGCAATAATTGCGATCACGACAAGGAGCTCAATGAGAGTAAAGCCGGAAGTCTTGATTTTCATAGCCAAAGCTATTATAGCCAAGGCTATTCAAAAAAAGCCATAAGGTATCCTTCCTGCGGTGACTGCCTCGAACCCCTTTGCAAAAACCCGGTCTGACCATTCGCAGGAAACAGCTCGGGATGTGGTCGAGCTTATTCTTCGAATGGGTAAAAGTGGGGATGCCGACCAGCCTCAAAAGGAAGTCAGAACGGTAGATCTCGTCAAGGCACTTGAGGTTTCTCAGCCAACAGTCACCAAAATCTTGATGAGGCTGGAGCGAGAGGGCCTGCTTCTCGTTCACAAAAGGCAGAGCATCGAGTTGACGGAGGAAGGCAGAAAACTAGCTGCCGAGAGCCTAAAAACCCATGAACTCGTAAAGGCTTTTCTTGAAGCCATAGGAGTCTCTTCTTTTCAAGCCGAAATGGATACAGAAGGGATTGAGCATCACCTCAGCGCTGAGTCTCTGGAGTGCATGAAAAGATTTATTGAATCCAATCGCTCCGCGCTCAAGACTGATAGCTAGAGCCAGCGAAAGGCCCCTGAGAATCCCGGGGGAGAATAAACATAAAGGAGCCTCCCAGAGACTCCTTTATGTTTGAAACCTGCTTTCGCACCTGCAAAAACTACCTTCGAATTGGCTCAAGAAGCATTTCTTTGGTGTAAAGAAAGTCTTCTCTTTCATAGTTAGCCAGTTCAAAATCTTTACGAAGAACAATGGCGCCGGTCGGGCAGGCTTCCTGACAATAGCCGCAGAAAATACAGCGAAGCATATTGATCTCGTAGCGGTTGGCGTACCTTTCACCAGGAGACCGTCGATCTTCATCGGTGTTTTCAGAAGCTTCAACGTAAATGCAGCGAGCGGGGCAGGCTCCGGCACAAAGGCTGCAGCCAATGCACCTTTCCAGACCCGAATCGTAGCGGGTCAAAACATGGCGCCAGCGTGTGCGTGGAAACTGTTCCCTTCTTTCGTCGGGATATTGAACCGTCACCTTATCTTTAGCCAGGCGTCGAGCCGTGATGCCAAATCCGGTCAAAATCGGCCTGGCAACCTCGCTTAAAACCTCAAAGCTCATGCGCTCACCTCTTCGACTTCTCTCGGCCTAAGCTCGATAATCGAAAGGCTTTTGTTTGTCCTCATGGTCTGATGCTTAATCTTGCTTTGAAGCTTAAGAAAGGCATAAAGCAGAGCATCGGGCGAGGGAGGACAGCCAGGAACATAGATGTCAACAGGCACAACCTGATCAGCCCCTTGAACAATGGCGTAGTTGTTGTAAACGCCGCCGCTGCTGGCGCAGGCACCCATTGAAATCACCCATTTGGGCTCTGGCATCTGGTCGTAAATCTGCCTCAACACCGGAGCCATTTTCTTGCTCAGGCGTCCAGCAATAATCATGACATCAGCCTGACGAGGCGTAGCACGAAATGCTTCTGAACCAAAACGTGCCAAATCGAATCGACTGGCAACGGTGGACATCATTTCAATCGCACAGCAGGCCAAGCCGAAAGTCAGGGGCCACAAGGCATGGGCGCGTGCCTGGTTCACCGTATCCAAAAGGTGACCGATTGTTTTGGTGCTGGTCACAACAACATTGCCACCCTTCTGGATATCGCCCAGAACGGGGGTGCTGCTGTCGTGTAGGACGAGTGTCTCGACGCGCTTTGGCATGAAGCTTTGTAATGTTACTCTACGCCGTCATTCGCAGACTGGTCTGCCTGGCCCGATGGCTTGGGTAAAGAATAAAACGAAGGGCAGAACCTCGCACAAAGGTTCTGCCCTTCATCAAATGGTGAAAAAAACTCAGTCCTCTTTATAGCGAGGGTGGGATAAAAAGGCATGAGCGCGTGATGCCATATCTCTGCTCAGTGTCAAGCGGTACACGCCTGATTCCTTCTCTCCAAAACCAATGGCTCCAACCCGGTCGGCAATGCCGGAAAGCACACTTTTGGCCACCTCAGGGTCATAAGGGATTCCGTCATGTCCATGATTCTGAAAAGTCATAAAAGTCACGACCTTTCCTTTCACCATGACAATAGCTTGCGGTAGAGCCCGATAAATGCCTGGTCCAGATTCGCTCATATCCTCAGCGAACCAAAAGGTGCACCTGTCGCCAATATCAAACCCTGGGATCGTTTCACCCGGAACATGCACAGCCTTGATTGGATAAGTAGAGAAGGCATTTGCTTCCAGCTGAAGAGCCTGCTGATAGCTGCCCATAACGACTGTTCTCAGGGTAAAGCCGCCGCCATAAATGCCTTTTCTATACTCGGCTGAAGCCTCGAACCGGCGATTGGTGGCGTCCCAATCATGCTTTGGGACAACCGTCGTCCCAAGCTTCCAGGTTTGGTAGCCTGCCAGCTCACTTTCTACAGGCATTACAGCGACAAGTGCCGCACCAGCTGTGCCGGATACTGCATGGGCCGCACAAACACCGGCTGTCAAGATGGCTAAAATCGCAGCTCTCTTCATCTCTCTTAATCTCCTTCCCCAGACTGTTCGCATAAAAACCATACAGCGCCTTATAGAAGGGATGTGCATGCCTCTTTGCGAAGAGCATCAGTTATTCTTTTGCCATTTACTGCCGACTTTTTGCCCGCTAAATTTACCGGGAGAACTGAACGTTTTTAAGCAGAAGCATCACTCAAGCTATCTATCGGGCAGTTTCATCCCAATCAGGCGTCTAGAGAAATTTCAGGTGTTGTGATGCTGTACAAAGTACGCATAGTAACTATGTAAACAAACATGAAGGCGAGTTGGCGGGTTCTCACAGAATCGCTGCCTCAATAGTTTCATCAAAGGGGTCTCCCCATCTTTCTGCCCCATGCCGTCCTGCCAAATCATGTAGAATCTTGTTCAGTCGTGCGGCTCGCCGATCTCACCCGACTGGCAGGAGCAGACCCCGCTCTTGCTTCAGCTTTTACAGCAGCAGAACACAGCTCTTTTTGGCCTAGCTGTGCCGCCGAATCACGCCCCATGCTGGTGGCTGCCACGTATCTTCAAAGGCCCCGCAAGACTCTGCTGGTCACTTCCAGCTACGATAAGGCGCTTCAGTGGCAGGCTCGATTAACCCTCTGCGGCATTGCCCCTCAAAGAATCAAACTCCTTCCTTCTGGGCTGAGCGTGCTTTTTGAAGATGCCGCGCCGGAAACTGTCGCTCTCAGTGACAGAATCGGAGCCTTAAGACAGCTGAGCCAGAAGGAGCCAGGCATTGTCATCGCCACCCCTCAGGCATGTTTAGAACGCACCCTCAGCCTGGAGCAGCTTCAAGAATGTTTTATTGAACTCTCAGAAGGCGATGAAATTGACCCAGATGCTCTGAGAAAACGCCTGGTTCGACTTGGCTATGAAGCGGCCGAACCGGTCAGGGTTCCAGGACAGTTCTCCAAACGAGGAGGGATTTTTGACATCTTTCCTATGGGGCTTGGACGCCCTATTCGTCTTGAGTTTTTTGGCGACGAGGTAGAGAGCCTAAGAGAGTTCGACCCCATGACCCAAAGGTCTTTGCGAGCGGTCGGACGCATTGAACTGGCGCCATCTCGCGAAACCCTTCTTCCTGATGACTCGCAGGGGATGGTTGAACTGATCCGCCGCTCGCTCGAACAAGAGTCTCACGGATTTGAAACAGAAAAAGCTGCGGGCCTGACCGAGCTGGTTGAAGGGGATCTTAACGCTCTTTCGGTCGGTGTCTTTTTCAACCGCCTAGACCTTTATCGCCCCCTCCTAATGCCAGATGCAGGCTGTGCCATTGACCTTTTGGGCGAAGATGGCTGGCTGGTAATGGATGAACCCCTGGAACTGGAAGCTTTTGCTTCAAGAGCAGAAGAGGAGCTTGGCCAGGCCCTTTCTGCAAGGTCTGGACGTGGCGAGATTCTTCAGGCGACTTCCACAGATTTTGTCCTTCCCCCCGAGCATTTGGCGACCCCAAAAGCAAGGCTCTGCCTGACATCAATGAACGGACTGCCCACATGGCTTCCGCCGGGTTCAAGCTGGGAGGCAGGCACAAACAGTTTGGAGCCTTACCGTGGTCAGGGCACTGCTCTTACCCAGGCACTAGAAAGATGGCTTGAAGCCGGGCTCTGTGTCGTCATAGGCACAGATCAGCCTGTCAGAGTCAAAGAAGTCCTTAAACAGGTCAACCTTTTTCCACAAGAAGAAGAACTGCAGAAGCTGAAATCTGGCCTCTACCTTGCCGAGGGCAACCTTGCCGGAGGCTTTTTGTGGCAGAACCAAGAGAACGAAGGAGCCAAGGGGCTCTGCATCGTTACAGATCAGGAGCTGTTTGGAGTTGGCAGGCTTAAGCTGCCACAAAGAAAGTTCAATGATGGCGTTCCCATTTCATCTGTTCTTGACCTGAAGCCAGGCGACTTTGTCGTCCATATCAATTTTGGAATCGGCGTCTACAAAGGACTCGTCACCAGAAAGAGTTCTGATGGCATTGAACGCGAATATCTGTTTGTCGAATACAAAGAGCCAGACAAGCTCTATGTTCCTGCCGATCAGCTCGACCGAGTTCAGAAATATCTGAGCCCGGGCGATGCCCCCCCCAAGGTCAACCGGCTGACCGGAGGTGACTGGCAGAAGACCGTGGGAAAGGCTCGTGAAGAAGCTCGAGAGTTTGCGAGAGAGCTGATTAAGCTTTACGCTTCGCGCAAAACTGTTACTCGCCCCTCCTTTGGGCCAGATAGTCCCTGGCAGGCCGAAATGGAACACACCTTTCCATGGGTTGAAACCCAAGGCCAGCTGACAGCCATTCGCGATGTCAAGGTGGATATGGCCAGCGACTACCCCATGGACCGCCTCGTCTGCGGCGATGTGGGATTTGGCAAAACTGAAGTTGCCATTCGAGCCGCCTTCAAAGCCGTTTGTGCAGGCCGACAGGTTGCTGTGCTATGCCCCACGACAATTCTTAGCGAGCAGCACTATAGAAACTTTCACGAAAGGCTCTCCAGCTTTGGCACAAGACTTGGCCTGCTGAACAGATTTACTCACGGCAGCGCCAAAAAAGAACTCCTCTCCGACCTCGTCAAAGGAGAGTGTGACATTCTCATTGGCACCCATGCTCTGCTCAACGCAGACCTGAAGTTCAAGGAACTCGGTCTTCTGATCATTGACGAAGAGCAGAAGTTTGGTGTCAAGCAGAAAGAAGCCTTGAAGAACTTGAGGCTCAGCGTTGATGTGTTGAGCATGAGCGCGACTCCCATTCCGCGCACCCTTTCTATGGCTCTCATGTCCATCCGCGAGATGTCAGTCATCAACGAGCCCCCTCCTGGAAGGCTGCCCATTCGCACCTTTGTTCGGCCTTACGCCAGAGAAGTGGTGCAGGAGGCGATTCTGCGAGAGCTTTCTCGTGGCGGACAGGTCTATTACGTTACCCACCAGGTTCAAGGCATCCACCATATTGCCGACAGCCTTCGCCGTCTGATCCCTACCGCCCGCATTGCTGTGGGTCATGGTCAGATGCACGAAAAAGAGCTGGAGCCAGTTATGGTCGGCTTTATTAAAGGCGAAATAGATATTCTGGTCTCGACCACAATCGTCGAAAACGGCCTTGATATCAGCAATGCCAACACATTGATTGTCGATAATGCAGACCGATTTGGCCTTTCGCAGCTTTATCAGCTGCGAGGTCGTGTTGGCAGAAGCGACAGGCAGGCCTACGCTCTCTTCCTTTTCCCCAGCGCCAAGATGCTGACAGAAGGAGCCTCGGCGAGGCTTGAGGCTTTGGCTGAGTTCAACCAGCTCGGAGCAGGCTATTCCCTGGCGATGCGCGATCTTCAGATTCGCGGTGCAGGCGACATTTTAGGTGCAAAGCAGTCGGGGCAGATGAATGCAGTGGGCTACGAGCTTTACAGTCAGCTGATAGAAGCTGAAGTCCAGTTCCTTAAGAATTTTGCTGATGGAGAAGTTCCGGCATCAATGGCCAACCCACTTTCTGGCCTTGAACCTCTGCCTGCGATTGACCTCCCTGTTTCTGCCTCGATCCCCAACTACTATATTGAAGAAGAGGGGCAAAGGCTTTGGTATTACAAGGTTCTCATGGCCTGCCGCAGCGCAGATGAACTGAAAAAGGTAACAGAGGAAATCAATGACCGCTACGGCATGATGCCAAGCGAAGTTGCCAATGCTGTCACTGTCATAGACCTAAGAGTAAGGGCCATGGGCTTGGAAATCAGAGAAATCTCTGCCAAGCAGGGCAGCCTCCAAGTCACTTTTCATCCTTCTTTTGAAATGCCCCCTCGGGCCATGAGCCTTCTACAGAGAGAGAAACGAGACTGCTATATGAGCCAAAACAGGTTTATCTGGCCTCACGGTTCAGACCCCTTGGCCTCATGCGACGATCTTCTCTATCGGCTCAAATCTGCTCTGGATCAGCTGGATAAAGAGCGAATGATGGGCCTGCCAAAAGTTTAACCCTTGTTAAACAAAAAGCCCCTCTGGTCTTATGACCGAGGGGCTTTGACCTGCAGGCCTAGTGCTTAGGCTTCTACGGGAGCGCCAGCGTAGACCGCGACTCTCCTCTTCTTCTTGGGGCCTTCGAACTTCACTTCGCCTGCAATCAGGGCGAAAAGTGTGAAGTCGTTGCCGAGGCCAACACCAGGACCAGGGTGGAACTGGGTTCCTCTCTGTCGGACGATGATGTGACCGGCCTTAACAACCTCTCCGCCATACTTCTTGACGCCGAGGCGTTGAGAGTTTGAATCTCTGCCGTTTTTGGATGAACCTTGTCCCTTTTTATGTGCCATGGCTTAGCCTCCGATCACTTCAGTGATCTTGACATGGGTCAGGGGCTGCCTGTGGCCCCATCGCTTGCGAATGTTCTTCTTCGCTTTATAGTTGAAAGCGTTGATCTTGGGGCCCTTGCCCTGCCTAAGAATGGTTCCCATTACTTTGGCTCCCTTAACAAAAGGACTGCCCAGAGTGATGTCACCTTCTCCGACCAGCGAAAGCACTTCATCCAGGGTCACTAGGGTGCCAGGCTCTCCCTCAATCTTCTCAACGACGATGACTTCGTCCTTGGCTGCCTTATACTGCTTGCCCCCGGTTTTAATGATCGCGTACATGGTCAAACTCCCCCGAAAACCAATTGTGCTCGGGAAGTGGCGAAAGTGAAGGATGACATAGTTCCATGCCCTGCATCAAGCAGCTGGCGCATCCTGGGACATGCAGCCCTCTTCGATTGGGCCAAAGCTCCCATCAGCTGTGCCTTTTAGCAGCTCGTAAAGAGCTTTTGCGGCCATGGCTGAAAGATTGCCCGATAGAGTGTTTGCCAGCAGACCGTTCACAGCCCTAAGGTCTCCTGATTCTGTCTCATCCATAAGCCTATCTGTAAGGCCGCCTGCCTGAGTCACAGAATAAAGAGCTAAAGCCGCCCGAACTTGGTCTAGATGCCCTATCCTCAGCCCCAGGCTGATCTTTAGACTTCCCAATTGATCAGAACAGCCCTGTAGAGCCTCTTCTGCAGCGGCCTGACCCGCATCGTTGGTCAGACCAATGACAAGATCACTCAGCTCTGCCGCCTGGCTTTGATCCTGCCATGAAGCAAGGCAGACTTGGTCGCGCCCCTGCCTTTTAGCCCTGTACAAAGCTCTATCGGCAGTCTTAATAAGGACATCTGCCTCTTCAGCAGAATCAGGAAAAAGAGCTGCACCAATAGAAGCAGTGACATTAGCCGAAGCTTTTGTCGGCAGATTGGCAATTCTGCGCCTAATCCTCTCGGCTGCCTGCATGGCTTCAGTCTCATCTGCTCCGGGCAGAACAACCATAAACTCTTCACCGCCATAGCGGCCGGCAAGATCATAAGCTCGAATTGACCGACGCAGTATTTCGGCAACGCCCTTCAGCACTTCATCACCCTCATCGTGACCTGCTTCCTCGTTAAAGAGTCTAAAGTGGTCAACGTCCAGGAGCAGCAGGGCCAAGGGCCTTGAGGCGCGTCGGCTCTCAGCCATTCGCGACTGTAAAAACTCCGTGACAGTGCGTCGGTTAGGAATTCCTGTCAGAGCATCGCTAGCCGCCTGGCGTTCCAGCTCTTCAAACTGTCTGGCCCGGTTCAGCCCTACGGCGGTCATAAGAGTCAGCTTTTCCAGCAGAGATCTCTGGCTGGCAAAGCTGTAGTCATCGGGCATGCCAATAAACTCCAAGGCACCCAAAACCTGGCCCTCTGCAATAAGGGGTACAGCCAGCAGACTGCCTGTTCCACCCCCCATCAAAGAGCCTTCAAGGGCCTGTGTCAAGGTGCTGCATTCAGTGCTGGGCAGAAACAATGTCGATCTGCGGCTGACTGCTAACGATGCGGCAGAAGGGAGCGCATCCAGCGACACGGCTTCAAGTGTCGCGGTATGTGAAACCTCAAGACCCGCAGCCGCGGAAAGATGAAGAAGCCGCCCGCGTGGCTCATAACACCAAAGCAGAACCCCCTTAAGCTGAAGAGTTGACCGAAGAACATGGACTGCAGCTAAGGACAAGGCAGAAACTGAAGTCTGTTCCAGAAGGGTCAATCCAAGACGTTCAAGAGCCCTGCCCATCTTCGTAGCAGAGGCTCTGGGATGAGTGCGGCTCCGCCTCAGATCAGCAGCATCCTCAGCCTCCCCATCGCTTTCGGCAGCCTCCCAATGAGCCTCCGGAATCATAAAGGTTTCATCTAGTTCCGAGCAGTTCCATGGCCTGCGATGCAGCCGGCTGGCAAAAGGCGGATGATGACTAATGTCTATTGAATTATCTGGCTTGTAACGCCATTTTTCGCCCTTAGCTTGGTTTGCACACATATCAGCCCCTCACACCAAGAGTTCCAAGATCACAAAAGGCTTCAAGTCAGCAAACCCACAAGCACCCAGAACTCGTCTTCTTCTATGTGAAATTCCCTGTCTGGCTCATCTTCTTCACAGCCTTCTTGCTGGCAATGACCGGCTGCGGTGGTGGAGGAGGCGGAACTGGTGGTTCTGGCAGTGGTTCTAGTGCCGCAATTCAGTGGAGAGACGGGGGATGCACGATAAGTTCGGGCACTGCCAGCATGATTTACAGGGCCCTATGGCCCTCATCTGCACCTGCCTCGGCCAGTGTCGTGATTCAGGTTCTGGGACCAACGGGCACAGTAATCCGCACCGAGGTGGCGAACAGAACCACAACTTCGCAGATCACAGTATCAAATCTGCCGGCAGGCGTGTTTGAAATCAGAGGACAGCTTTACACTGCTGCCAATGGCACCGGCAGCCTGATGGGAACCTTTAGAAAAATCGCCGACCTGTGTTCTTCAGCCAACGCCATCATCGAATCAAGCTCGACAAATCCTGCTGCAGCCCTGACTGCGGAAGATAGATCGCCCTCACGTCTCGCTGTTTTTCCTGCCTCGGTCAGCATTCTCAGCAATCAGACCATCCGCTTTGTTGGGCAGCTGCTTGATGCCAATGCAAGGCCAATCTTCGCCGCAAGCTCACCTGCCTGGACGGCAAGCGGGCCGGGAACCATTGCAGCAGGCGGGCTTCTGACCCCAAGTTCTGGCGGAGCTATTGAGGTCACAGCCGCTCAAAGCGGCTTGAGCGGAACAGGCCAGGCCACCGTCACAGCCTTCAACCCCACATCAAGCAAATGGACAATTCTGGTCTATATCAATGCGGCCAACGATCTCTATTCTGCCAGCACCCTCAACATGAACCAAATGGAAAGGGTCGCCAACAACCCTAATGTCCGATTTGTGGTTCAGTGGAAGCAGTCCAAATCTGCATTCTCAGGGTCGTCATTCGATGGCACTCGACGGTATCTGGTAACCCCAGACAACACAAATCAAGTCGTCAGCGCCCTGCTTCAAGATGACATGAGGAACAGCGGCGGTCAGCAGATTGACATGGGCAGTCCTCAGACCCTCAGAGATTTTGTCCAATGGGGCAAAACCAACTTCCCTTCTGAACGGACAGCCCTGGTCATATGGAACCATGGCAACGGATGGCGGCGCAGTCCTGACAGCCTGCCAACGCGGGCGTTTAGCTACGACGACCAGTACGGCACATCCATACAAACCTGGCAGATCAATACAGCCCTCTCGGGATTCAGCTTTGATATCGTCGCTTGGGACTGCAGCCTAATGCAGATGGCAGAGGTTGCCCATGAGTTCCGAGGAATTGCTGCTTATATGGCAGGCAGCGAAGAAAGCCCCCCCGCTGAGGGCTATCCCTACGATGCTGTCTTTGCCGGTTTTGCCGCCAACCCCAGCGCATCAACACGCGATCTCGCCAAGGGGTTTGTTGATGGAATGCTGAACAACCCACCCTACGCAAACAGAAAGATCACCCAGAGCGTGATAGAACTTTCCAAGATGAATGACCTTGCAGCCTCGATGGATGCCTTTGCGGCAGCCATGATCGCCGAAGGAACAAGCCTGCACGAGGTGATTAGAACAGCAAGGACTGGCGCTCAAAGCTACAGCCCAACAGCCCTCAGGTGGTATCGAGACATCAAGCACTTCTGCACCCTTATAGAGGGTCAAGCCAGCACGCCTGCTGCGGTTAAAACAGCCTCAGCGGATGTAAGGGCCAAGCTTGCCGCCGCCTTGGTGTGGGAAGGCCACAACGCCCAGTCTCCCAACAGCGGCGGGCTCAGCATTGACCTCTCTCCTGCCTCTGTCTACAGCGGAATGTCCACCGACTACCAAAGACTAGCCCTTGCAAAAGAAACGCGCTGGGATTCCTTCTTGGCCTCCAGTCCAGACTAAGAATGCTGGCTTATGTGCCCGATCCAACTGATCGGGCACATAAGCTTTAAGACTCGCATCAGGTCCTTAAGATCACTTAGCCTTAAAAACCACCCAGCCTTCAAGATCATTGATATATTCAAACATCAAATAGCCCTGGTGCTTATGCGCCAGGGCTATTTTCCACCAGGATGCGGAGGACTTTAGGAAGCTGACTTGTCTTTGAAGCCAGGAAGCCTTCTGCCCCTGTACCATCCATCAGGAGAGGCGCAGTGTCGAAGAGCCAAAGGCTCGCCCTGCACGTTCTTGGTGGGGGTCACCTCAGGCATTTCTGCGGTGTAGTGTGTACGGCGCTTTGCCGTTCTCTGGTGTGAAAACTTTCTTTTCGGGTTAGGCATTCTTGCTTGCTCCTTACTTCTTCTCTCTGTGGAGGGTGACCTTTCTCAGGACTGGGTTGTACTTCATCAGTTCAAGCTTTCCTTGTGTGTTCTGCTTGTTCTTAGAAGTCGTCACGTAGTGCTTGCCACCGTCTTCTGTACAGACGAGGCGGATCTTTTCCCTCTTCTCACCCTTCTTCTTTGCCATAGCTGGTCCCTGGTGAATCAATCGCCGAAGGTCAAAATCGACCAGCGGCAGTCGTTCATGGTAGCAGAAGTAGAGGGGCATGTGCCCCGACCAGGACGGACCTTCGGACGATTCGGGTCTATTGACCCCGAGCAAAGTCTTGCAATCCCGTGTAGACTGCCTAGTCTAGCCCGGATGGCGGAATGGCAGACGCAGCGGACTTAAACTCCGCAGCCCTTTTGGGCATGAGGGTTCGAGTCCCTCTCTGGGCACCACTTTTTTGTGGGCATAGCATGTCGTGGCAGGACCAAAATCCCCTGCCACGCATCTGGTTTTTATTCTGCCGGTGAAAACATAAAAATGAGTCAGGAGATTCCTTACTTCGACCTCCCCTTAAACCTGCCTCACGCGGCCACAATCGCGGACAGGATTATTAAGAAGCTGGCCGAGCGTGAGGAAATCCGAATGAGGACAAGGGAGCTGGCTTCATCGATCGCCGCCCACCTCATGTTCTATCGTGGTGATGACGACAACCCTCCGGCTGATGAGGCTGAAGAAGTTCGTCAGGCGGTTCTTGTGCTGGCTCGACAGATGGTAGACCGCTTTGAAAACGAAGGGATCCAGGGCGACAAGCTGGGACAGCTCATCCGCAACCTCTTTGAATGCCTGGCAGAGGGCCGAGAAGGGGCGGTGCAGTCCCTGAGGGCAGGTGAGAACCCAGAATCTGCCCAGAGACCCTGGCGTCCGCCTAATGACTCACCTTAAGAAGCCAACTCAATGGCAGGCTTATCTTTTTTCTTAGCCATAAAAAACGCCAAACCAAGTCCAGCCACAAGCATTGCTGCAAAAGCCAGCCGACTCAGACCTGTGATGAAAGATACAGTCTTCAGCTGAAGCGGAGGCAGATCTTTTTCCTTCAATTTATCTTCGCTCAGCATCTTCACGCCATCGGCATTTGGCTCTTCGATTAAGGTGCCTCGATCAAGAATCACAAAGACTTGGGGCGTGCCAATATTTTCATAAGCGTCGCCAAACAAAGCCCCCTCGGCAGAAGTTTTTACAAGCTGGTAAGTGCCTGACTTTGCCTTAAGGTCTGATTCAACAACCCAGCCGACAACAAGACCAATAAGTGCTATAGCGGCAGCAATTCTTCCTGCCCAGATCAATGCTGTTTTCATTTTTTCTTAGAGGGTAAAGCGTGGAGCAGTGTCGTGCTAATGCAGAGGTGGTGTGACCCCAATGCAACAAGTGCCTTGGGGCCGTGTGAGGAGGGTTTTGGGGTTTACGCGCCGGTCTGGCCGTAAACGGTGAGGCTGATCTTCACCTTTTCTGCAACCTTGCCTTTAGCCTGGGCAGGAACGATGACGTTATAGTCTTTGAGGTTGATATCAAAGCTGGTGCGAACCTGAAGAACGTCTCCCTTGAACCTGGCATCCTGGGTGGCCTTGCTTTCTTTAATGTGCTTGACTGTGGCGTTGACAGTGATGGTCTTGGTGACACCCTTCATGGTGAACTTGCCTGTGACCTTGTATCTGTCACCAGAAACATGCTGAACCTTGGTGGTGACAAAAGTGATGCTGGGGTGTCCGGCGGCATCAAGCCAGCCCTTGTCTCGCATGTGCTCATTTCTCAGGGCCATGCCTGTATCAATGCTGGCGACATCAACCTTAATCGTCGCGCTGCCAGTCTTCTTGGCAGGATCAAAAGTCATCGTTCCCGTGACCTTGTCGGTTCGGCCAGAAAAAGCTTCAAATTCTGTATCGCTCTGCACCTGAGCCAGCTGCTGTGTGGCATTGCCTGCTCCGACCTTAAAAGTTTTTGCTTGAGCAAATGCAGCTCCGGTGAGTGCGAGCACCATGGCCGAAGCGAAAAGAATGCGGGATTTCATCAGATTTCTCTTTTGGGCCATATCTGGCCTCTGGTTATGATAACTAGTTGCTATCGCAACTAGTTCCGTGTTTGGGACTGTTTTTATTTTTTCTCCACCATCAAACCCAGGACTCTCACTCATCCCCCCTAAAGATTACTGGGAAGACATCCGACGATCCAAAGGCGGGACCCTATGCGGTTCCGAAATCGGAAAAGCAGCAATGAATCCGAGCCTTGAGTGTGAACTGACCCGAGTCCAGATGAAGCGTTATCTGGGGGGGGAGGAACTGCCAGAGCCCTTAATGGAAGAGCTCGAACAACACGTTCACGCCTGCGCTTCGTGCCGTCACTACCTAGACTCCCAGAAGCTGAAGCTCGCAGCCAAGCTCTCTGGCGCAAAGAGCGATAAAGTCAAAGCTCCTGTCGAGCCCAAGGGCCCCAAAGACTCCGACGTTTTTCACGAGCCTAAACAGAAGCTCTTCACCCCCAAAACCCTCGGTTTGGCCGCAGCCTTGGCCTTGGTGCTCTTTGCTATGAGCACAATCGCTAAGGACCCCACCATTCTGTTTGGACGAAAAGCATCGACAGCTTTAGCCGCTGCAGAAAAAGAAAAGCCAGAAGCCGAGCCGACTGATGAGAATTCAGACGAGACTACCGATGACTCTGATCATGATTCTCACTCCAAGATCGGCGAGATCATGACGGGCGAATCTGTCAAGAAAGAGCTCGAAGACCAGAAGGCAAAAGAAGCCGAACTGGCTGCCAAGCTTGATGACTCGCATGAGACGGAAAAGCCGCCTTCCGAACCATCCCAGCCCGATTCCCACACCTCACCTGAGACAAGCCATCAAACAGCTCCGGCAGCCAAGTCTGAGCCAAAGCCTGAGCCCAAGAAGCAGGATATGGCCTTGATTGTCGCCGAACACGGCACAACCAAAAAAGAGCCTCTTCCTAAACCCCGGCCCGAAGCTAAGGCATCTGCGCCACGTAGAAGCAGCCCGCCCGCCAAAAAGCCAAGTTCTTCCCGGCGAAGCACTCATAACGCAGCTCCGAAGAAAAGCACCCCAGCCAAAGCAGGCGGAACTGGCTCAATCAGGATTTACGATTCACAAGGACGCCCCATCAACTAGGTTCTCATCATGCGATTCACTACAGCCGCCTTCACCTTGATCCTGGCTTCGAGCTGCCTGACAGCATGGGCCAGCCCGACCCAGACCCCTCCCACAAGCACCACAGAAGTGCAGACACAGGAATCCGGCTCTGTCACCATCTCAAGCCGAGGCGGAGATGTGCGGACTGTGCTTTTCGACCTTTTTCAGCAGGGCAAAAAAAGCTTTGTTCTAGAGCCAAACATTCGGTTTGCCCTCTACCTCCATTTAGAAACCGTTGACTTTGAAGAAGCGCTGGCTCTGATTCTACAGATGTCAAACCTTAAGGCAGAAAAGCAGAATGGGATCACTTTTATCACGCGAAAGCCAGACCCCAAACCTGTGCAGACAGAAGGCACAACTCCACCAGCTGCAAAGCCGGAGATCAAGCCTATACCCAAGCCTCAGCCGATGGGCAGGCTGACCTCCGCCGACCTTCAAAAGCGCATCACTACTCGGTTTGCTATGACCGACATGAGAGTTGTCTTTGCGGAACTCTCTAGGCAGACGGGCATTATCATCGAGGTCGCTCCAAATGTGCCTGACTACAAGGTTGATGCCTACCTCATTGATACTTCGCTTAAGTTTGGCCTAGACGCCATGTGTGTTCCGGCTGGCCTCAAGTGGCGCTTATCCGACTCGCTCAGCATCATCATCGAAAAGAAGTAAGCCAGGTGCAAACAGGCAGAGAGGGTGGGGAGAAAACCCCGCCCTCTCTGCTTTGTCACCAAGGATGTCCTGTCAGGCTTACCCTCCGACTCATGCCGAGCGGAGAGAAGCAGGACAGTCAATTCTCCAAAGAACGGACTCCGCCACCTGCTATTCAAGTAACCTATTCAGAAGAAGCTTACAAGCCAAGCTTTGGCCACATGTCATCAATCTTCCTTTTCACATCCTCGCTCATAGAAATCAGCTTCGGGTAGTCACGATTAAATCCATTTTCTCCTGGCCACTTGTGAGTGCAGTCAAAACCGATTTTTCCGCCAAAACCTTCGGCTATAGAGGCATGGTCCAACTGGTCAACCGGCCCGCGAGAATGAAGCGTATCTCTGCCGGGATCACAGTTCGCTCCAATTCTAAACAGCACCTCGCCAATATCCTGCACATTGGTTTCCTGGTCAAAAATGTAGACAAATTTAGTAAAAGCCAGCCCGCCTAACCCCCAAATCGCGTTCATTACCTTGTAGGCATGGCCGGGATACTTTTTCTTGATTGACACAAAGGCCATGTTGTGAAACGTTGCCTCTACCGGCAGGTGCATATCCACAATTTCGGGAACAGTCAGCTTGATAAAGGGCAGAAAAATTCTTTCGACTGCCTTGCCCATCCAGCCATCTTCCATGGGAGGCTGGCCAACAATGGTGCAGGGCCAAACTGGCCTCTCGCGCCTTGTAATGCAGGTGACATGAAACACAGGAAAGTCGCCAGCTAAGGAATAGTAGCCTGTGTGATCTCCAAAGGGACCTTCCAGCCGCCTCTCGCTCGGATCAACATAGCCTTCAAGCACCCATTCGGCATCAGCAGGAACCTTGATATCCAAGGTTTTACACTTAACCAGTTCTGCTGGTTCCTTCCGTAAAAATCCGGCGAAAGCCATTTCATCCAATCCCGGAGGCAGAGGCGAAATGGCAGAAAAGGTATAGGCTGGGTCGCCGCCAAGCACCACTGCAGCCTGTATTTTCTGGTTTTTGGCCCCAGCATCTTCCATGTGCCTCATGCCCGTTTTATGCATCTGCCAGTGCATGCCGCAGGTGTTTTTGTCATAGACCTGCATCCGGTACATTCCCACGTTTCGCTTGCCAGTATTAGGATCGTTGGTGAAAACCAAAGGCAGGGTTATGTAAGGCCCGCCATCTTCTGGCCAGCAGTTAAGGATAGGAATCTGGGTCAGGTCGACTTCATCGCCCTGCAGAACCACCTCCTGACAGATTCCACGAGAAACTGTCTTGGGCATGGCTCCCCTCACATCTTTAAGCGAATCTATGGCCAGCTTCAGGCCCTCCATTTTGCTTTGAGGTATTGGAGGTGGAATCAAAGCCGAAAGCCTTTCGGCGTGCTCTTCAAAGTCTTCGACTCCCAAAGCTAAAGACATGCGCCGCCGCGACCCCATTGTGTTGATAGCCACAGGAAAGGCGTAGCGC
The DNA here is from genome assembly GCA_964607175.1 of uncultured Fimbriimonadaceae bacterium. GTDB lineage: Bacteria > Armatimonadota > Fimbriimonadia > Fimbriimonadales > Fimbriimonadaceae > JAKRSE01. Next base: position 46,580 of record CAZSIM010000002.1, on the reverse strand, counting down.
ATTTCAGTTAAAGGCCTCACTCCTGGATCGATCGAAGCCTGCCCCATCACAGCGCTTTTGGCATTGGGAGTTCCCCTTCTTTGAGGCAGACCCGCAGGGTTGGTAAACAGCAGGGCAGGGCCGTTTTTCTTCATAACCCTATCGGCAATTTCCGTGATCTCCAAATGTGGACTGACGGGCAGATCGATCTTTTTCAATTCGCCCTTTGCTTCAAGGACTTCAAGAAAATGCTGAAAATCGCGGTATGCCATATCTCTCTTCAGTCTACGGAATCATTCTGTGATCCATAAGGATGGCAGGACCCTGGTGCTCACAAAAAGGATCGGCGGCGCAGGGGAACAAACAAACTCAGAAGGGGTTTAATGGAGAGCCCTGGAGAATCTTGACCTTTAGCTGCCAGATTGGCCGATACGAGGTACTTCAAAGGAGAAGCAGAAGCCTATGCCACTCGCACCAGCCAAGACACCGGCCGATGTAACCAAAGCTCCCAGTCTCGCCGAAATCATCCGGCGAGCCTGCATTGTCTTTGCCGACCGTCCTGCACAGATGCGTCCAGAAGGCGGAACATTTAAGACAGTCACCTACCGGGAACTCTATGAGGATGTCTGGACTTTTGCCAAAGGCATTTCTGCATTAGGATTAAGCCGTGGGGATCGTGTTGTCATCTTGGGTGAGACCATGTGGCAGTGGGCGGTGACAGACTGGGCCTGCCAGACTCTTGGCCTTGTCGTCGTCCCCATTTACCCCACCCTGCCGCCGGACCAGGCTCAGTACATTTTTAAAGACTGCGAAGCAAAGGCTGCCATCTGCATGACGGGCAGACTGGCTGAAAAGCTGAAAGGAACAGGCTCACCTGTTTACACCCTCAGCCCAGAAGATGGCTGGGAGTCCATTCTAGAAAAATCCAGCCAGTCATCCTTGGAAAGAACAGCGTGGGAGGAGGCGATGGGTGAGATTGAGCCAGAGGACATAGCCACTTTCATCTACACTAGCGGAACCACAGGGCTGCCCAAGGGCGCCATGCTTCCCCACCGCTGCTTTAGTTCGCTGAGTGATGGCATCCGAGAAAGCCTGCCCATCACTCAGGAAGATACTTTCCTCAGCTTCCTGCCCCTTTCACACGTTTTCGAGCGTTACGCGGGACATATTCTTCCCATCTCTCTCGGAGCCTGTGTTGCCTATGCAGGATCTCTAGCCAGCCTGGCTGGCGATATGGCAAAGGTGAAGCCGACAATCATGCTGGCTGTGCCCCGTTTTCTAGAAGCAACCAGGGCCAAGATTCTAGAAGGAGTGAAGAAGCAGAAGCCGCTTAACCAAACCCTCTTCAACGCCACAATCAGCCAGGGCTCTAAAAAGGCCAAAGGAGAGTTTGCCCCCTTTGCCGGACTGCTTGATGGCTTGGTAGGAAAGAAGATTAGGGAAAGGACAGGCGGACGAATCAGGTTTTTTGCCAGCGGCGGCGCCGCTCTGCCCCCTGCAGTCGCCGAATTCTACATTGCCTTAGGCATCCCGGTTCTGCAGGGCTACGGACTGACAGAAACCTGCGCGGCCAGCAGCATCAACCACCCAGAAGACAATAGACCTTGGACAGTTGGGCCTCCCATCAAGGGGGTTGAAATGAGCCTTGCTGCTGATGGCGAAATTCTTATCCGGGGCAGAAGCATCATGACGGGCTACTACAATCTGCCTGAGGAAACAGAGAAGGCGATTGATGCCGAAGGCTGGTTCCATACCGGCGATATTGGCGAATGGGATAACGGCTCGCTGAAAATCACCGACCGTAAGAAGGATATTTTAGTTCTGGCTAACGGCAAAAACGTCGCTCCCCAGTCGGTAGAAGGCAAGGTAAAAGAAAGCGAATACATCAACGAGGTCGTTCTTTTTGGCGATGGAAGCCCCTACTGCTATGCCCTTATCGTTCCCGAGTTCGGAGCTGTTTCTGCCAAGCTGCAGTCAGAGGGGGTAGAGGTCTCGGATCATGCGGCTGTCTCTGCTCACGAAAAAACCAAGGCCCTGATAAAAAGCGAAGTGGACCGAATCAACAAAACTCTGCCAGATTTTGAAAAGGTTAAAAAGCACGCTCTCCTCCCTAAACTGCTGAGCGTTGAAGAAGGAGAACTGACCCCTTCGATGAAGGTGAAGCGCAAGGTAATCAAGGAGAAGTTTTCCAGCCTTCTTAAGCCGATGGAGTCAGACGACTGACAGTTCAGCTGCTTTGGAGAACTTCACAGCCACGCCACGTATGCTTTATGCTGCGTGGCGTGGCTGTGTCAGATGTTTCATTTTCGAACGTCTGCTGCCCTCATGCCCCAGCCAAACCGAGATCAGATGCCTTGACCTTCATGGCGTCTATCACCTGCTGAATCAGCTCTTCCAAAGGAATCCCCATGAGCTCGGCGCCACGACGAACATCATCCCGATTGACTCCTGCTGCAAAAGCAGGGACCTTGAGCTTTTTAACGACGCTTTTCACCTCAAGATCCATAATGGATCGACTGGGTCTAACATAAACGCAGGCTGTCACAAACCCGCTCAGCTCGTCGCAGGCAAAAAGTGCTCGCTCCATGGCCGATTCAGGTTCAACGCCTGTTTTTTCTGGGTAATGAGCGGCAATCGCCCTTATCACCCTTTCATCTGCTCCCATTGATTCCAGCAGAGCCATCCCCCACAAAGGGTGTTCATCAGGATGCCCTTCGTAATCAAAGTCATGCAGCAGTCCGGCTAAACCCCATAAATCAGGGTCTTCGCCCTGCTTCTCGGCCTGCCACCTCATACAGGCTTCGACGCCCAGCATGTGCCTCTGTAGAGAATCTGATGGTGTGTACTGCTGCACCAAAGCCCAGGCTTCATCACGGTTCATAAGAAGATTGTGATCTTTTATAGATTTCTTTAGTTTTTGTTTGGCCCCCTAAAGAATTACCAGGCAATCCCCGAAATAATCCTTGGAAGCTTCGCAAGGGGCTTTCGTACAACCTAGAGAACCTCACACACGGCCCGCCTCCCCGGCGGGCACTTTCTTTTATCCCTCTAGGCCCCAGCCATGAAGCCAAGAAAAGCAGAATGCCCTGCTGAGCAGCGCTCGGCAGGGCATTGACTTTATTACCTAGAAGAAACTTACGCTTCTAGCGGCCACTCGGCCACGGAGACATTCTCCATGATCGCGGGGTTCTCTTCCAAAGGATTGTCATTGGAGTCTGTCTTGAGGCTGACGATCTTCTCGACAACATCCATTCCTTCTACAACCTGTCCGAAAACTGTGTACTGCCTATCGAGATGGGGAACCCTGCCGGTGCAGACAAAGAACTGACTCCCAGCAGAATCTGGGTGTCCAGATCGAGCCATAGACAAGATTCCTGGGGTGTGGGGGACCTCGTTAAATTCCGCCTTCACGCTCCAGCCAGGACCGCCTGTGCCGTGCATGCTGCGGGGCTTATCCTTAGTGTTAGGGTCGCCGCCCTGAATGACAAAACCAGGAATGACTCGGTGAAATCTGGTTCCATTGTAAAAACCTTCTTCAGCCAGCTTCAAAAAGTTGTCGGAATGTTTGGGCGCCACGTCAGGAAAGAACTTGACCACGATGCGTCCGAGGTTGGTCTGAATAACAGCGATTTTTTCTCCGGCCTGAGGCTCGGTCGCTCCGGGAGCGGCAGTTGGGCTGAGGGGCATAGTTAAATCTCTCTCTTAAATTGAGGAATGAGAACAAGTATGGAGGCATAAAAAGGGGCCTTAGGCGGCTAGGCCAAAAACCCCTTGTCTGCTGAAGGCTAAAGCCTTACTTAACAGGCCACTTGGCCAGTCGGATTGTCTTGAGAACAATAGCTTTGGTGGGCTCGACAGATCCGTTATCCTCGGCGTTGCCCGTGACAACGATCTTATCAACCACATCGATGCCAGATACAATCTCGCCAAAAGCGCTGTATTGACCATCAAGGAAAGGTGAATCCTTGTGCATCAAGAAGAACTGGCTTGAAGCCGAGTTAGGGTTTTGAGATCGAGCGGCAGAAAGAACGCCTCTCTTGTGGCTGAGGTCAGATGGTTCAAGATTAACCTGCCTCTCTGAGCCATTCTGGACGAAACCGCCCGTTCCCCACGCGCCCGACTTAGCCAAATCTTTGCTGTTGGGGTCGCCTCCCTGGATCATGAACCCAGGAATGCAGCGATGGAATCGAGTTCCGTCATAAAACTTTCTGCCAACCAGGTCCTTAAAGTTGGCGACATGCTTGGGGGCCTTGTCCTCTCGGAAACGGACAATGATGCGGCCCTTATCTGTTTCGATAACAGCAACTTCCTCGCCATCCTTTGGCTTGGAACCCACTACAGCAGCAGCCGCAGCGGGAGGCTCGCCAGCTTTTGCAGCCTTCTCAGGATCAAGAGGCTTTTCATCAGAGGTCTTGGAGTCACCATCCTTTGGGGTGATGTCAATGTTTCTGACGCCACTCTCATCGAGGGTCATTTTCGACTGAACGCCATTGGAGGAAGTCTCCTTGGGTGCTTCGGTCTGATTCGATTCAGAAGTCGAGGAACCAGTCTCAGCGGCGGGCGAGCAGCCAGAGGCAATAACGGCCCCGGCAGCGAGGCAGATCAACCAGATTGGGGATTTCATGGGCGGATTATTACTGGAAGAGCCGACACGACACCCGGACAGCCCCTTTTCTCCACCACCTTTCAACGTATCACGACAGAGCAAAATTCCATTTCTGCTGAAATCTGCCTAAACAAAGCGCTATAGCGAGTTGAAAAAGCCCTCTTCCCTAATAATGTCCCTCAGCAGCTTTCTTCCTCTATGAATCCGGGACCTTACTGTGCCGATGGTTGTCTTCTGCCTCTCAGCAATCTCGGAGTAGCTCATTTCTTCGAAATCACAGAGCATGATTGCCGTTCTATAGACTTCGGGCAGCTCGAATAGTGCTCTCCTAATCGCGGCACTAAATTCATCTCGAATCATAGCCTGCTCCGCAGAAATCGCATTATCGGCCAAGGGGATTTCCTGCACCTCTCCGCCAGTTGGACTGATCATTGAGTTCAGACTGTCTGCCTTTCTAACAGGGTTGTCTCTGCGCCTTAAATCAAGGTAAGTCCTCTGCATGATTCTTAAAAGCCAATTGATAAAGGGCCTGTCAGAAGTGTAGGCATCAAAGCCTTTCCACGCCTTCAGGCAGGTTTCCTGCACCAGGTCTTCAGCTTCGGTTGGGTTCCGAGTAAGCTGCAAAGCCATAGAATAAGCGCGACGTTCAGTTTTCTGTCTCAGCTCCTCAAACCTCTGCGCCGCTGAAGGCTGGCAGGCTGTGATCATCTCATGACCTTCTTTAACCAGTTCTGCTTCTGCTTTCATCACTTCCCTCAGATTCAAACATCACATCTATAGAAACCAGAGTGATGTTCACCGCCTAAAAATGACAATGCACAAAATCGCCTTGGGGTTTCTTGAATGTGCCGATGGAACTGGGAGAAAATCCATGCCTGCTATATCGACACCGAACCTGGTAAGGTTTCGGGCGTGAAGTACATCCTCGTAAGCAAGGATGCCGAGGTTCTGGAGCAGGCATCAAAGGCCTTCTACCCAGACGATGAAGTGCTTCTGACAGGCGACTGGCAGGAAGCTTTAAGCAAAATCGAAGGGACAGACATGATGTTTGTTGACCTCTTGGCAACTCTCCGTCAGGATCACAAGATAGCTGGCTATGAAGAGTTTGCCGAGGCAAAGCTGGGCAGCCCTGAAGCAAAGGGAGTGAAGCTGGTGATGATCTGGCCTCCGGCAGACTACGAACTGGACTTTATGACCGGCTACCCGGATTTCATTTTCCAGCACATTCAACGCCCCGTCACCTTTCAAAAGCTCCGAAGGTCCACCACCTTTATTGAATAGTCAAAACCTGTCATTGCGCTGGGCGAGGCTGCTTGGGTTGTTGGCCGATACGTTGCAGATAGCACAGACTGTTCTAGTCTGCCAAAAATAAGACGAAGGCCAAAAAGTGAAGCAGCCAGAGGCGTTCCTCTGGCTGCTTCTCAAATCAAGTTCCAGAGGCAAACAATCGAAGGCTGCCCCTGGACATGATCCCTAAAAAAAGCTCCCTACTTAGTGCCGTCAAGAACGGTCATTAAGCAGAAGGCGCCTTCTCCCGCGTTGCCTAAGGTCGCAACGTAACCCTTGCCTGTCTCCTTATACTCCACCATTGGCCGGTTGTCGTTTGCGTCATCCTTCGCCACAGCCTTGCCATCCTTGTCCGAAAGAATGAGGTCGATGTCAGACGAACCCTTATCGCAGGCACCCATAAGCAGAGAAATCGGAGCCTTTAACTCAAGGCCTGCGATGCTGAAAGATTTTTCCTTGCCAAGCCATCCTCCGTAAAGACACCATTCACCTTCTGAAGCAAAGCTTAACTCGTCATCTAGGATGGCGATTGCTCTGACGCCAGACATCAAGGCATCCATCGTTTCAGCAACCTTTTTAACCTGACCGCTTCTGCCTTGGCTGGAAAGAAGAATCACTGTGACAAAGGCATCTTCATCGCCTTCATTTTTGACAGTGAACTCCATGTTGATATCTTCATCTGTTTTAAAAGCTGCTGCCGCTCCAGAATCAGAACTGTCATCCTTGGCAATCTCCTTGCCCTTGCCGTCTTCAATCCAGATATTGATGTTCAGCTTAGGATCATCAGGTGTCGCAATAGCCACCATGGCCTCGCCCTTTTTGCAGGGATGGCTCATGTTCAGCGATTCTCCCGGGGCAATGTGACCGGCAAACACCGAACTGCCATCGGCCAAGCCAATAGAAGGCTGCTTATCCTCAATCTGCTGACTGGCGGCCAAAGCCGCAATCATGCTTTTCTCAAGATAATAGGCGGGCTTGAAGACATCGTCTTTAGGCGGATCCTGAGGAGTGAGAGAAGAGACATTCGAAACCAGCAGGGTGGCCAACAAAGCCAATGCAGACATAGGAGGCATTCTAGCTGTCTAAACGAACAAAATGCCTCGGTGCATTGCTCTCGCTAAGACCATTTGAACCCACAGCACAAGATGAAGTGAAATTTTCAGATTTCATTCAGCTTGTCTAAATCGCCTGACAAAAAAGCTCCTATGCGCTTTAGCGCATAGGAGCAGGTCATGTCCAATTTTCAGACTCTAGAAAGGCGAATCGGGGAAGTAGAAATCCTTTGCGTTGTCGGGAGTAATCACGTCAACTTCAATGATTTCCTGCCTCTGAGCGGCAGAACCAGCCTTTTTGCCGGCTTTCAGGTCTTCGACACAGATATCGACTCCCTTAGCAATCATAGAAGGCGGGTAAGTGACGTTGCCAGGGAAGATGGGATCTTTATCCATCACTCTCTTGACAATCTCCTTCTTGCCAGCTCCACCAAGAATCCAGACATTCTTGCGTCCTGCATCTTTCAAAGCCTTTTCAACAGCTTCTGCCATGTCATCATCAGAAGCCCAGATGGCATCAACATGAGGATGCTTGACCAGCATGGCCTGAGTAACGGCAAGGGCCTTGTCAGGGTTCCAGTCACCTGGCTGGGAATCCAAAACTTCAATTCCCTTGGCCTTAAAGACTTCCATGGCCGACTCATATCGGTCTGTGTCAACAGTGCTGGGAGCGCCGCGCAGAGCGAGAATCTTGCCCTTTCCGCCCAGCTTCTCCACCATAAACTCAGCAGATTTGCGTCCAAATGCCTTGTTGTCGCCAGCGACAAATACGTCTGCGACAGGCTCAAGGAATCCTCGATCAACGTTGACCAGGTAAATGCCCCTTTCATGAACCTTCTTGGCCACTGGGGTGAGGGGAGCAGATTCGTGAGCAAGAATAACCAGGCCATCCAGACCTGCCGTCATCATGGCTTCAACCTGAGAAATCTGAGTCTGAGCCGAATCTGCCGTCTGCAGATTGAACTCAATGTCAGGATATTTCTTCTTGGCTTCCTCTGCCCAATAAATAACGCCAGCGGTCCAACCATGGTCAGCCGAAGGAACAGAGATACCAATTTTCAGCTTCTTGCCAGAAGGCTCGCCCGAGGCGGTTGCTCCTCCGCCTGCCGGGGCCGAACCGCCCGTACAGCCAGAGCCCAGGAGCAGAAGGCCCGCTGCAAGCGGGGCCATAAACAGCTTTGTCCAAGTCATGATCTCACCTGGCTTGGGGCAGAACCCACCCTTAAGCCTAAGCAAGATAATAACACGTTAAGGCCGGGATTTTTTGCGCCCCGGCCTAGAATCTATTCTTGGACCCCCTTAGGCAGAGCTTGATGACTTGCCAACCCTTTGAAGAAGCACAGCAAGGATGATGATAAGCCCCTTGACCGCTCCCTGCCAGTAGCTGGAAACCCCGAAGGCGACCATCATATTGCCAATGATAGCCAGCAGCAGAACACCCGCCACTGTGCCCCAAATACGGCCCTTGCCGCCAGTAAGTGCAGTGCCGCCAATTACCACCGCGGCAATGGCATCCAGTTCGTAGTAAAGGCCGCTGGTGCCAGAAGCGACAGAGTTCAATCGGGTTGAAAGCAGAACTCCCGCCAAGCCAGAAACTCCGCCCAGAATAACGTAGCTCCAAAACCTGACAGCCTTGACGTTGATTCCACTGTAAAGCGCCGCCTTTTCACTCGCTCCAGCCGCCACAAGGTGCCGGCCAAAACGGGTTCTTTCCAGCAGGAACCAAGCGGCAATGGCAAGAATGATCCAGGCAAGAATAGACCAAGTAAGGCTGATAGTCTGCCCGCCCCCATCTTTAAAAGGCAGGGGAATTCCAGAGCTTCCGATGGAAGGAAAAAGCTCAGTGGACTTCGACCTTATTTCGCCGCCATTGGCCAGCACCTGCAGCAGAGATCGAAAGGCAACCAGGCCTCCCAAGGTGGCTATAAAGGGCGCTAATCCCCCAAGATTAACCAAGGCTCCGTTAAATGCACCCAAAACCAAGCCAACCCCTACGGCAGCAGCAAAAGCCATCGCGACTGACATGCCAGTATCGGGCTGCCCCATGTTAAGGACAAAAACCGCAGCACCCCCCGCCAAAGCCAAAAGGCTTCCGACCGAAAGGTCAATTCCTCCTGCAATGATCACCAGGGTCATGCCTATGGCGACAATGCCCAAAAAGGAGGACTGGTTGATAATGTTCCGAAGGTTTTCTGGGGTGAGGAACACGCTGCCTGGCCTAAGCGCATTGATAACGACCAGGAGAGCAAGGGCAACCAAAACCCCGTAATCTTGAATAAATCGCTGGAACTTCATGCGTTTACGGCCGCTCCGGCAGCCAAAATCATAATGGATTCTTCAGTCATGGCGTCGCCATCTACTTCGCCCGCAACCGAGCCTTCTTTAAGAACCAGGGCTCTATGACAAAGCCCTAAAATCTCCGGCAGCTCGCTGGAAACAAGAATGACTGCAAGACCTTCTGAAGCAAGCCGAGTAATGAGGTGATAGATCTCTCTTTTTGCCCCGACGTCTACGCCGCGTGTGGGTTCATCTAAAATCAGCACTCTCGGCTTGGCATCAAGCCATTTGGCCAAGGCTATCTTCTGCTGATTCCCCCCGCTTAAGGCTCCCACTGGGTTGCGGAGATCGGCGGTTCTAATATCAAGAGACTGCTTCCAGTCCTCCACCGTTTTGCTCTGCCTGGCTTTGTCAATCACCCAGCCATACTTTTTAAGGGTCGCAAGGGTGGCGTTTTCGGTCTGGCTCATGGACAGCACAAGGCCAGCTCCTTTTCTGTCTTCTGTCAGGTACGTCAAGCCGTGGGCTAAAGCGTCGGCAGGTCCTTTAAACTTGTGCGGCCTGCCGTCAATCAGCACCTCTCCTTTGCTGTGGCGCAGGCCTATCATGGCCTCGCATGATTCTGTGCGACCGCAGCCCACCAGGCCAGCCAAACCCAAAATCTCACCGGGCCGGAGAGTCAGGCTGAGGGATTTTACAAATCCTGGAACAGCAAGGTCCCTCACTTCAAAGATGGGGCTTGCTTCTGGGACAGGCAGCTTGGGAGGGAAAACATCTCCGATCTCACGCCCTACCATTAGACTGGCCATCTGGGTGGTATCCAAATCTGCTGTTGACTGAGTCGTTATATGTTTTCCGTCTCTCAGAACCGTAATCTGAGGGCAGAGCTTTTTAACCTCATCCAGCAGGTGTGAAATGTAGATAAGGGCAACACCCTGATCTTTAAGCCTCTCCAAGAGATCAAAAAGAGCCGAGGTTTCTCTTTCGCTCAGGACGGCGGTCGGTTCATCCAAGACCAGCCAGTTCGCCTTCATCGAAGCTGCCTTTGCAATTTCTATAAGCTGTCGGTGGGCAATAGAAAGTTCTGCCACCTTCTGTTTGGGGCCAAAAGGAGCTCGGACTTCTTTCAGCCAATGCTCAGCCCGCTCCTCCATGGCTTTTCTATCGAGCATCAGGCCTTTTTTAAGCTCCCTGCCAAGAAAAATGTTTTCAGCGGCAGACAGCTCGTCCACAAGGTTCAGCTCCTGGTGAATCATGGCGATTCCTTGAGCGGTCGCCGCCCTTACCGAACCCAGCACTAAAGGCTTTCCCTGAAGGTAGACGCTGCCCTCGGTAGGCGTCTCGATCCCAGCAAGGATCTTCATTAAAGTAGATTTCCCTGCCCCGTTTTCGCCGATGACTCCCCGCGCCTGACCTTCTTCGAACGAGATGCTGACCTTATCCAATGCCGTCAGGCTGCCATACCGTTTTGTAACCCCCCTGACCTCAAGCATCTCGGGAGCTATTCTACAGGTTTGTTTCAGAGTTTTGGGGCAGCAGATGCTTCTTTGGGTTCGGAAGGGGCTCTTGGCCTCTGCAGAAGTGTACTGTCAGCTTCAGTTCCCTTTCGCGTCCTGGCTTTAGGTAAGGTTATCGTGCTATGAACCTTGTGGTTCTTGCTATGTTAAGTCAGGCAGAACAGCCTTACATCACCCATGTCAGTTTGGCGAGTCCTGACCTTCTCGCCATTGAAATCACTTCAGGACGTGTTGTGGTGCCTGCAGCCTACGCCAACCCAGACTACGCGCCTGGCGGTTCTGCGCCCGCTTCTCGCGAAGCAGTCAAAGACGGCCGGATGATCGGCACCCTCATCGGATGGAAGGGTGAGCAGATTCAGCCGGTCGAAAAAGCCTCAGGCACTCACTGGAATCCCAGTCTCGCCGCTGATGTCAGTTCGATCACCTTGACCGGAGCAGGCAGCGTCCATCCCTCTGCTCTGATGGGACGCAAAAGCTTCCCTGGCAATATCGCCCGAACAGGCGGCTGGGAGTTTGCCGATGCCGAACGCTTTCATCGGCTTTACATCAAGCTTTCGTCTCCGCCCAAGTCAGGCAGCTGGACTCTAAAGGTGCCTGGATTGGCCGAAGTCAAAACAGCCTTTGACTCTCGCAAAGTGAGAACGGAAGGGCTGAGGGTTCAACAGACAGGATTCCGCCCTGATGACCCAGCGAAATCTGCCCTCTTCAGTCTCTGGACCGGGTCGGGAGGGGCGCTTGACTGGACTCCATCTCAGTTTGAGCTGCTAGATGCCAAAACGCTAAAGCCAGTCTTTACTGGCAAAGCAGCCCTGCATCACGACGGAAAATCTCCTGATTCAAATCACGGTGATATCGGATCACTTGCACCTGTCTATAAGCTGGACTTCAGCGCCTTTAAAACTCCAGGAACCTACCGACTGCACCTGCCCGGCGTGGGCTGCAGCTATGACTTTGAACTTGCATCGGATGCGTGGAGCAAAATTTTTGCCACCAGCCTAAAAGGTTTTTACTTTCAGCGAAACGGCATAAAGCACGGGGCTCCTTATTCAGCTTATACGGCGCCACGGGCCTTTAACCCCACAGACGGCTGGCAGGTCTTTCACTCTAGCTGCAGCCTTATGGATTCTGAAAACGGAATCAACGCTCTTGGCACAGACAAAGACAACTTTGCCAATCTGATGAAAGGAGCCACTGACACGGTCGTGGCCAACGCCTGGGGAGGCTATAAAGATGCCGGAGATTGGGATACCAGGATTCAGCACCTAGAAGCGACAAGAAGGCTGCTCGAACTGGCAGAACTCTTCCCTGATTCCTTAAAAGTCAAGATAAACATCCCTGAATCGGGCAAGGGACTTCCTGATATTCTTGCGGAAGCACAGTGGAATCTAGACCATTTCCGCCGAATGCAGACCCCAGAAGGAGGCATTCGCGGCGGGATTGAGTTTGCCGAACACCCCCGCTTCGGCGAAACATCCTGGACCAACTCCTATAAAGCCTATGCTTATGCCCCAGACCCTTGGTCATCGTGGCTCTACGCGGGCACAGCAGCCAGATTCTCCGTCCTGGTCAAAAGCTTCAACCCCTCACTTGCTGCCACTTTTCTGAGTTCGGCTGTCAAGGCTTACGATTGGGGAACTGCTGAGAAGAAAAGGCTTAACCGCGACAAATATCCTGCTGATGTTAGGGATTCGCAGAACCTTGCCGCAGCCTCTCTACTGCACGCCACAGGAGCGAAAAAGTACGAGGATGACTTTTTAGCCACCTGCCGCTTTCTTAACAAGGGTGCAGAACTCTTTATTTGGCAGGAAGTTGACCAGGGTGAAGCCGCTGCACTTGTTGTTCACACTCAAAAGCCATCATCTGCCGTCGCAGCCGCCAAAGAAGCCTTGACAAGCCAGGCAGATAAGACGATGGAAATGATGAACCAGGCAGCCTATAGAAGCGCGAGACACAACAAGTGGACCCCTCCTGGCTATGGTCAGGATGTGAGCGGACCAGGGACAAAGTTTCTCATCTGGGCTCACCAAGCCACGAAGGATGAAAAGTACCTGAAAGCTGCCCTGGAGGCCTCTGGCTTCCAGCTGGGAATCAATCCCTCAAATGTTGTCTACACCAGCGGAGTCGGCACCAGCTTCGTCCAGCGTCCCTTTATGGTAGATCCGCGCTACATTGGCGACAAGTTCCCCCCTGGAATCACTGTCTTTGGACCCCTGTGGCATAAAACGGCTGCCGATGGCCCCTGGTGGAAAATCGCCGAACCTTTTGTCTATCCCAGTGGAGACAAGTGGCCAGTATCAGAATCTTGGTTTGACAGCTACTGGACGATCATGATGAACGAATTCACCATCATGCAGTCTATGGGGCCGACAAGCCATACCTGGGGTTACCTGGCTTTTAGGAAGCAGGTGAACTGACTTTCTTAACGATATATCATTTTTTCTTGACTTAATCCGTCTCCTTTTAGCAGAATGAGTTCCTGCCAGGACAGCCTATGAAGCCTGCCATTGGATTTTTTGAAGACGAACGCAGCGACGACTATCCAGAAAGCCTCTACGTCGCGGACGGCTTTGCGCCGATGATCGAAACTCTAGCCGATTTTGATGATGAGGCAGTGGAGGTCTATAACGAAGTCGGCTTCGTCGCGGTCCGCAGGGCTTTTACTCCCGATGAAGTGGCGTCTGTCGGGCAGGCGCTGCAGGATATCGTCCAAAGAGATTCCCTTCCCGCAGGGGTGCAGCTTCAGTACGAGAATCGGGCTAAGGATCTTATTCACACACTCAGCCCAGAACAAAGACTCGATGCAGTGCGGAAGTTCATGCTTTTTGTCCACTTGGATGAAAGGCTGAAAAGAATGGTTTACCACCCAGCATTGATGCCTCTGCTCACAAGGCTTTTAGGCGAACCGCCAAAAATGTTTCAAGATATGGCCCTGCTAAAGCCGCCAGGAATTGGCAGAGAAAAGCCGTGGCACCAGGACAACGCTTACTTTAAAGTGCCAAAAGATGCTCCAGTCGTTGGAGTCTGGGCCGCCTTGGACAATGCGACTCCGGAAAATGGCTGCATGTTTTTCAGGCCCGGAGGACATCATGCCGGACCTCTCCCGCATTTCAACCGTCGCGACTGGCAGATATGCGACTCAGACATTCTCGGAAAGAAATCCATTGCCGTGCCCCTGCCCCCGGGCGGCTGTGTGATTTTCAACGGTCTTGTTCCCCACGGAACCCCATCCAACCGCACCAGCACTAGAAGGCGGGCACTGCAGTTCCACTACAAAGGTGAATCTGTGCCCGAAACATCTGACCAAGAAAGGCTGGACACCTTTGGCAGTGAAGGTGCAGGGGCTGTCTGCTAAAAAGGCAGGCGGCCTCAGCCAAGTAAAATCGGCCGATTAGTAAGGGATCAGGCCTTCTTCTCTGCTCCCTTTTCAGAAGGTTTTTCGGCGTTTTTCGGGTTCTCAAACTGAACCGTTTTGTCATCACTCAGACGGAGCATCAGAGTTTTGCCTCCTTCTGCTTCGGTGAGGATGTAATCCTTAACGGCCCCCTTTAAAATTGGATCATTCTTGGCTTCTTCAACCTTCATCCCGGCAATCATTGCTGGTTCAAGACGGTAGCCAGACCCTGTATCCACGCAGGTGCCTGTAATATCCATGCCCGTAAGATGCAGGCGGCAGGTGCCATCTTTGGCCCGGACAAAAGCGTAGCCGCCAAGAGCGTCGCTCAGCCCCTCGGTCAAGGGAGGAGCCTGCGTCTTCTCTTCTCCTCGCTTGTCAGGCAGCTTTGAAGAAACCTTGCCCTGCCATGCGCCAGGATCTTTGGCAATATCTGCGCCAGGAACCCTAATCTCGCCCGGCTTAACGTTGCCAGGATCTTTCGCCGATGCGCCTTCGTTGGTTCCGCCACAGCCACAGGCCAAGAGAGCCAAGCTGGAACCAGCTGCAAGAATCCAGGATTTCATGTTCCTTTTGTGTCTCCGAAAAGGTCAATTTGGTAGCGGGGAGTCAACCGCCAGCCCCGCTTAAGGCATTCTGGCACCAATAGCCTCTCTCGTCGGTGAAGAGACTCAGCATCTCTGCCCTCAGCCATTAAATGAATCTTCTCAGAAGAGACGGGAGGAAGAAGGGCAAGGAGTTCGTCAATCTCTCTCAAATCATCTCCTGTGCCTTGAGGATCAACCACAAACTTAAGCTGATGAGGAAACTCTGATATTAATCGGGACATCACCTCTATGTTCAGGCGGGTGGCCTCGTGCCTATCATGCCAGCCGCCAGGAGAATCGGGAGGAGGAGCCGAGTGAGAAAGCTTAGGCGATAGAGAAACAAGGTGGCAGGCAACGCTTTGATAAATTGTCCCCGCTGTTTCGATGGTGATGATTTGGCCTTGAGACTCAATCCTCGCCGTCAGTTCGGTCATCCCGCCAAAAAGCATGGGCTCTCCACCTGTGATAACCACATGATTGACTCCGCTGGCAGCGGCATCATCTGCCAGGTCCGAAATCTCCCTCATGGGGCCTTCTGGGTTCCAAGAAGCGTAGGGGGTATCGCACCAGTGACACCTAAGATTGCAGCCGCTTAAACGAATAAAGTGACTGGGAACACCCAGCCATTGCCCTTCACCTTGAACCGAAGTAAAGGTCTCAGCAATTCTCAGCCGACTCATGATGCCAAATGGGCCAAGGCGGGGTCTTTAAGGTCCAGAGAGGCAAAGGCAGATCGACGAATCTGACATGAATCACATCTTCCGCAGGCGCGGCCCTGTAGATCTGGATCGTAGCAGGAGTGGGTCAGAGAATAATCCACCCCCAGCTTCAGACCTTCTGAGATGATCTGTGGCTTGGTCAGGTGAATGAGAGGAGCGTGTATCGCTATCTCTGCTCCTTCAACTCCTGCCTTGGTCGCCAGCCGCGCCAGGTTTTGAAAAGCGGCGACAAACTCTGGGCGGCAGTCAGGATAGCCCGAATAATCGACAGCGTTGACTCCACAGAAAATATCATTGGCGCCAGCCGCTTCGGCAAACCCGAGGGCTAGACTAAGAAAGATGGTGTTGCGGGCAGGAACATAAGTAACGGGGATCTCGCTTTCCATCTCCTGTTCACTGCGATCCTTAGGCACCTCGATGTCGGAGGTCAATGCACTTCCGCCAAAAATCCTCAGGTCAACTTTGGCTTCTCTCAAGTCTGCCGCACCTAAGGATTCTGCAGTGCGCCTGGCCGCGAGAATCTCGGCTTCATGTCTTTGACCGTAATGAACAGTCAGGCAGTGACATTCAAACCCTTCAACCTTGGCCATCGCCAAAACTGTGGCCGAATCCAGCCCTCCGCTAAGCAGAACAACCGCCTTTCTTTTGGGTGCTTGGCCAGATTCCATGCCAAAAGCTAAGGTACCCGGGCTCAAGGAAAGAGAGGGCTTCTACTCTGGGTGCTGCCCCACGTTCGGCATGGTTTTCAGCTTCTCCCTCAGCAGAGCAATCTCTGCGTCATACATTTTCAGCTTTGCCTCGTCCGCTTTCTTCTGTTTGCCTTTGTCGTCAAGGTTCTTCCCCATGGCATAGTCAGCCAGTTCGGCATCGGTCAATCCTGCTGCCTTCCCTGCCTCCCTCGTCAAATCCTTGACTTCCTCAGCAAGGTCAGCAAGAAGAACGTCGCTCCATTTCTTGAACTCATCCAGCTTTTTCTGGAGTTCTGCCGCCTTGGCCTTGTCGTTTTTTCGGGTCAAAACTGCGATCTCTTCTTGATAGGCTCGACGAACTAATCCCGTTCCATTCAACACTCCCAACGATGAAAGGGGCTCCATGCCAGCGATGCGGGCACCTGCAATTCGAATCTCACGGCTGTATGCAGAAAAATCTGCCCCCAGCCCTTCCGCTTTGCCAAGTGTGAAAGCCAGCTGTCTTACCTTGCTTAGGCTCTGCATTGGGTCGCCAGGAGGAGCTTCGGACACGTAATGGACAACTTTTTGAAGCTTGTTTGACTTGACAAGGGTGCCGAAAGCAGAATCATAATCGCCTGTCTGCGCCTCTAGGCAGGCCCGCAGATAGTATGTGTAGGCATTTTCTGGGTCGGCATTTTCTGCTTTATCCAGAGCTGCCAGTGCCTGAGCAGGCTGACTGGCAGAAAGGGAGGCAAACAGATTGTACTGCTCGGCAATCCCCGGATTTATTGCCGCTGATTCTCCACCCTTTTGACAGCCGCTGACAGAAAAAAGAAGAGCTGCCAGGGCGGCGGAGCAGAGGATCAAACGGCATTTCATTTTTTGTGTGATGTGTTTTAGAAGTCAAGCAGGAGGGCAGTGCCCCCCTGCAGTACGAAGCTCAATCTGCTTTACCAGTTGCGGCCAGAAAGGGTGGAGCAGCTGACTCCCTTCGGGCAGTAGTTGGAATCTGGAGTTTCTGGGAATGTGTAAATTCCCATCAGCTGATACTGCCAAACGAGGGTTCTTTCGGAAATAGTGCCGTTGGCATCCCGAAAAGCAGGGTCTTTCTGGAACTTGGCGTGTCCATCTGTAAAGGTCCAGTTGCGGCCGCCATTGTGTCGAGCTCCTCTCTCCCAGCGGCCTGTTCCGTTGCCGCTGTTTCCATAACCGGGAACGATGTACCAGCCAGCAAAGGTGCCGCCAGAAGCCAATCGAGCTGATCCTACATCGGCTGTAAAGAAGAGGTTGGCCGGGCTGACAATCTCACTCATGTTTCGGCCCTTTGCTACGGTCTGACCACGCGGCACATCGTAGGCTTTAGCCAGACGATAGTTTCCTGCGTAAGACACAGGCAAAGCCTTAGCCATGGCCCCCGGAACGTTTCGGATTCCTTCGTAAGCACCCTTGACGCCAAAAGCAAGAAGTTGAGCTTCAAAGCACATAGAACCCTCTTTGCCGAAAACACCCTTGTCAGGATCAGCTGCATCAGCGACCAGATCAAGACTCTTCATGTAGGGCTGGTTGGCTAAAGGAAAAGCAAAGACTCCAGACCAGTAGTTGTCATGCACAGAAGCGGAGGTGCCATCGTGCTCTTCGGTTCTTCTCTGGCAAGGGCCATCCCAGCCTGTTTCTGGCAGGTTGTCATCGTAATCAGCAGCATACATCTGGCCAGCCAAGCCGATCTGCTTTTGATTGCTTAAGGAAACAGCCTTTTTAGCAGCAGCCTTAGCTTGGGCAAAAACTGGGAAAAGAATGGCAGCGAGAATGGCGATGATAGCAATGACCACCAAGAGCTCGATGAGGGTAAAGCCAGCCACCCGGCTGCTGTTTGATGAAGAAGGACGCATTATCAACCTCACTGCTTTGAACTACTGTAGCTCATCTATGCAGCAAAGCGATTCTTTTTGATAAGTGTTAGGCAGAGATTAAGTCCTGGGCATTCTGCATTTTTTCAATCGCTAAAACAATTAATGTTAACGCACTAATAAAATCACTAAATGTTAACAATACTAGCCATCTAAAAACTGTCCCAGGCCGATTACCTGTTCTTAACAATAGAAAGGAAAGATAACATCAATGAAAGGTGTCCACGTTATCGGAGGACTGTTTTTCGCCATCGCCTGCTTGATGGTCTTGAGTTCTGGATGCGGGCAGGCCTCGGCAGGAGGACCTCCTGATGTCGAAATGACTTCATCAGCCACAGGCTTCTGGATCGGACAAACTAACTCCGATGTCAGCCTCGACATTCAGTCAGGCGGCTTTATAAAGATCACCAGGAGCGGGCAGGAATCTATCGGAAGCTGGAAAGAAGAAAGCCCTGGATTGATTAGTGCCGTCTTCAATTCCCAATCCTACTCGATGCCCTTTGAGAGAAAAGATCTCAGCCTAAAGATAACTCTTCCGGGAGAATCAGCCATGTCTGAGTTCACTCAGATGTAGCATCGGATAAGTTTTGGCAAAAATCGAAGCCTCTGGGGCAGTCTCCCTGCTACACTAGAGGCATGAAGCTGGCTGTCTGCATTGTTCACGGCAGAGATAAGGGCAGGCTGACTGACGCCTTGGTTCAGGCTGGCTTTAAGTTCACCATTATAGGTTCAACCGGCGGCTTTCTACGTGAAGGCAACACCACCATGCTGATCGGCGTTGAGGAAGACCAGCTCGATGGCTTGAAGGAACTGATTGCCAGCAACTGTCAAACCCGCGAGCAGGTGGTTAACGTCATGCCTTTCGAAGCCGGACCTCCTGGCGCTTACTTGGCCAGTCCGGTCAAGGTCCCTGTAGGTGGAGCCGTTATGTTTCTCATGAACGTCGACGAGTTCTTCCGAGTCTAGGTCTCAAAACTCTTCTGCAAAAGCCTTGAACAGGCTGGTGTATGTATCAGTTAAAAACTTAAGGCGTTGAAGCAGGCGCCCCCCACTCTAGACCAGACTGAACCACTTGGGCCTCTGCAGCGTTCATCATATGAGGGCAAAAACAATGATTTCTGCAGCCGCCTGCCTGACACTCAGCATTCTTTCACAGACTCCCCCAGTGCCCGCCACTCCGCCCCTTGTTGAATGGAAAGTGACAGGAGCCAGCCTTTTTAAGAACGGCTACGGGGTGGTTTTTAGAGAGGCTGAGATTCCGGCAGGAAAAACCCTTTTCCATACTCCACCCCCTGGCCAGGCCAGCTTGGGTTCAGTGTGGTTTACGGCCAGTCGGGACGTGAAAATCCAGAGGATAGCCACGGTTAACCGCACCAACACCGTCACCACTGTCGCGACAGGAATTCCGGAAATTCTGGCTCTCAACGTAGGAGCAAAACTTACCCTGCATCTCTTGAAGCCAGGAACCTCAGGACAGATGCAGGTAGAAGCAGAGATCAAGGACGTCCTTCCCAACCTGATCGTGATAAAGACCGCCTCAGGAGAAGAGATTCTCCCGATTGACTATGTCAAAAGCCTTTCTTCGGCTTCTGGACTAAAAATAAAGCGCGATGGCAGCATCTCTGAGCAGGCGCTTGAGTTCGAGGCCAGAGGTCCGGCCGGGTCAAAACTCTACTCCATGGCAATTCAATCGGGCATTTCCTGGTCGCCCGCCTATTCGGTTCAGCTGCTGGATAACACCAAGCTAAGGCTGACTGGCCAAGCCACCTTGATCAATGACCTTGCCCCCATCAGCGGCGCAGAAATCAAGCTGGTGACAGGTTTTCCCAGTCTTAGGTTTCTGTACCAGCCCGACCCCCTCACCGCAGACTTCCTCTCCCCAAGGATGCCAGGGGGTTCCGGCGGGTTTGGTGGAGGGCAGATGCAGAACGCCGCTCCGATCACGATGAGAAGAGAATCTGCCGAAAGCATGGCCGATGCGTTTAATCCGAGCGGTGAAGGGTTTGCTGCCGAAGACCTGTTTTTCTACAAGCTGCCAGGCACGACGTTAATGCAGGGTGGACGGAGCCAGACAGTTTTGTTTGAAGGCACAGCCGACTACAAGGCAGTCTACAAAGCCGAGCTGCCAGATCCTATTAGTCAGGCAGGAGGCAGGGTGGGGACTCCGCCCGATGTATGGCACACCCTCGTATTCAAAAATCCTGTCAATCAGCCCCTCACCACCGCTCCGGCAATTACAATGAAATCCGGCGAAGTCATTGGCCAGGATGAAATAAAGTACTCCAGCGTCGGCGGCCCCGTCAGCCTAAGAGTCGGCAAGGCCCTGGATGTTGTTATTGAAGCAACGGCAGAAGAAGTTGAACGAGAACAGGCAGCCAGAAAAGATCGACATGGCAACCCGACTTACGATTTGATAACCATAAAGGGAGTTGTGGCAGTCAACAGTCTTAAAGGGAAGGATGTGCAGCTGGAAGTTGAGATTCCGCTAGAAGGCGAAGTGATTTCAGCTGGTGCTGCACAGGTGACAAAAACTGCCGCAGGGCTGAGAGACGCCAATCCTCGATCCCTGATTTCTTGGAAGCCTGTAGTCGCCAAGGGCGGCAAAGTCACCTTGGAGTACTCGGTCAAGATTTTCGTCGCGGCACGATGACAGCTGTCCAGCCTCGTGTCTGCCGACCCAGCACTTGAGTAAAACAGATAAAAGCGGCCTATGCATGCATAGGCCGCTTTTATTTAAACAGATCTCTCATTCAAGCCGAATGACGGCTGCCCCTGCTAAACCTTGTTCTTTTCTCTTTCGCGGGTCACAGCCTGCTGCTCTTCGGATCTTGTTTCTTCAAGGTCTGTTCGACCTCTTTCAATGGCGACCTGAACCTTGTTGACCGTTGCTTCCAGCTTGGTCAGCACTTCCATTGCATAATCCTCAGACCCCCGTTTCAGCTGTCTGGAACTCTTTTCTGCTGCAACTCGAAGTTCATCTGCCTGAGCCTGAGCAATCTTCAAAACTTCGCTTTCATCAACCATGCGCTCCTGAGCGATTCGAGCTTCTTCAACCAGGCGTTTGGCCTCAGCCTGAGCGCTGGAAATCATGGATTCGGCTTCTCGCTTGGCTTGTGAAATGGTGGATTCAGCTTCCGCCTTAGCTTCTTCCAGCATCCTTTCCCTTTCTCGGGTCAAGTTTGCGGCATCGCGCACATCGCGTGGCATAGAAGCTTTTACTTTCTCGATCTGAAAAATCAGATCATCACGCCTAAAGCCCATGGTGACGGGGCCGAGGGATCTTATCCCTTCGACTTGGTCCTTAAGCTGATCCAGCAGCCTCAGCACATCAATCGTGTAGTCCTTTTTGACCGCCATGGTCTCGACTCCTCCCTCAATGTTTGACAGGTTATCTTGCGGCATTCTGCTGGTCCAGAGCCATGATTGGCTTGACTCAAAAGACGAACAAAACTCCCCTAGGGCTTCATTGTTCCCTTATTCTGGGACTGACTGCCGCCCTAACGTCTATTTTCTTCAGCAAATTGCCTCAAAACTAACTCTTCAACCTCAGGTGGAACAAAACCTTTCAGGTCTCCTCCCAGTCTTCCTACTTCCTTGACGACAGAACTTGCCAAGAAGCTGTACTCATCACGAGCCAAAAGAAAAACTGTTTCTATGTTAGGGTCCAGCGTGCGATTAGCCATGGCGATTCGAAACTCGTAATCGAAATCGGTGACTGCACGAAGGCCGCGAATCATGCTTTGACATCCACGGGATTTAGCGTAGTGAACAAGCAGGCCTTCAAACGAAGTCACTTCTATGTTGTCTAGGTGGCTTGTGCAGGCCTTCAACACTTCAATGCGGGCCTCAGCTGTAAGAAAAGGCTGCTTCTCGCTGTTGACCCCGATCGCAACAATAAGATGATCGACCAGGCGGGAGCCTCTTTCGATGATGTCCAAATGCCCAAGAGTCGGGGGATCAAACGAACCAGGATAAAGAGCGACTCGGCTCATGGGAGTTTTAGTTTAGCCGAGAACCAGCCCCTGCGTCACAATGAAAAGGTTCCGATGCTTTCCCCCCATGGACCAGATTCCCATAATAGCAGCCCCGGCCAATCGGCAGATCCTGATGCCAAGCTAGTGGAGAAAGCAGCCTGGAAGTTTGGCCAAGTGCTGACTGTTCCCAATTGGTCATTTGGAAGAAGCAACATTCTGCTCAGACAGATTCGTGACCTGCTGGATGAAGCCAATGTGACCCTTCACTACTGCGCGGCTGATGTGGACCACAACCGAACTGTCACCGCCTTTAGCGGCCAATGGGAGGATGTCGAGTCAACCCTCCTTGCCCTCAGTCATCTGGTTCTGCCTGCCATCGACCTTAACCGCCATGTGGGCTGCCACCCAAGAATCGGAGGGCTGGATGTCTGCCCCTTTGTGCCTTTATGGCCATGGAAAAGATTAAAGGAAGAACGGGAAGATTTAGAGAATAAAGTGGCGGCTTTTGCCAGCAGGCTGGCAGAGGAGTTTGAGCTTCCCATCTTTCTATACGAAGACTCAGCGAGAGGGAAGGAAAAATCGCTTCCTCAGCTGAGAAAAGGCGGGTTTGGCGGTCTGCTGGATAGAGAGCTGGAACCGGATTTTGGCCCCCCTGCCGCCCATAAGTTCCTCGGAGCCAGCGTGGTAGGACTGCGTCCTTTCCTCCTCGCCGTGAACCTTAACCTTGCCGAACCAGATACAAGAGTGGCAGAAACCTTGGCCGAGCGAATAAGAGTGCGAAGAAAGGATGATCCGCAGTTCAAAGGGGTCAGAAGCCTTGGATTCAGACTCAATTCTGCCGAGTGCAGCCAGCTTTCAATGAACTTCACAAAACCTGATATAACACAGGTCGATCCCGTGATAAGGTGGGCCACCGAAACCGCAGAGAGAGCCGGAGTCAAGTCGATTGGAACAGAATTGATTGGAGTGATTAGAGAAAAAGATTTAGCCGGCGCCGAGACACTTGAACCTAAGCCCGAACAAGTGGTGCTGGCCCCATGAAATACGATCTCGGATTTTTGGGCGGGGGACAGCTCGCCCGCATGTCAATTGAAGCAGCCCACAGAATGGGATTAACCTGCCTTTCTCTTGACCCAGGCACAAATACTCCTGCTGGTCAGATTGCCGATTCTATCCAAGGCTCAATCAGCGACCCAGACATGATCGCAGAGGTGTTTAGGCTCTGCCGCCATGTGACGCTGGAGAACGAATTCATCCCATCAGATGCCATCGCTGCCGGAAGAGGCTTGGCCGGAGCCCCCCTTAGCAGCATAGTCCCAGGCGAAAAAACCCTGGAACTGATCCAAGATAAGCTGAAGCAGAGGCGAGGCTATGCCGCCCACAAAGCCCCGACTCCTCGTGCTGTTGAAGCCAAAGAGGGCCTTGAAGAGATTGGACTCCCCCTTGTGCTTAAGGCAAGGTTCGGTGGCTATGATGGCAAAGGCACCCGCACTGTCAAAACCCAAGAGGACTGGGATAAATACCTGCCCTTGTGGCAGGCGGGCGATTGGCTGGCAGAAGAGTTTGTTCCTTTCAAAAGAGAACTCGCCGTCATGGTGGCAAGGTCTGCAGCAGAAACCTGCTGCTTCCCTACCATGGAAACTCTCCAAACCAATCACGTCTGTGATCTGGTCTACCCAAGCAGCACCGACGCTTCAGATGCAGCGATCTTAGCGGTAGAAAGTGTGGAGGGCTTTGGCCTCTTCGGCGTTGAGCTTTTTGAACTGGAATCAGGTGAGTTTTTGATAAACGAAATCGCCCCGCGTCCCCACAACTCTGGCCACTACACTCAAGATTGGGGAGGCATGAATCAGTTCGAAGCTCATGTTCGAGTCGTAATGGGGCTGCCCCTCATAGGCGGCAGCAAGGCAGAAGGACAGTTTAGAGGCTCGCCAGCCTGCATGGCAAACCTCCTGGGTGCAGCCACGGATGTCCCCTGGCAGACAGCCATGGCGGCAGCGCTAAAAGCCGAACCAGATTCGTACTTCCACTGGTACGGCAAAGAAGAGATGAAGCCTGGCCGCAAGATGGGGCATATCAATGCCATAGGCTCTGATGCAGTGGCTAAAGCAAAAAGGGCGCGTGCCGCTTTCTACCAGGCGCTTGGAGCTTCAGCAGGCCTCTCTGGAACCTAAAAAATCCCAGCAAAACAGGCTAAGGCCATCGGAATGTTGGGGACTTGCTAGGATCCCAGCCTTTTAAATGCCCTGTCAAACGAGTGACGGCCTTGGTCCACCGCCAAGGTCGATCTCCATAGACTTCCTCACATAAGGCGGCAAGCACAGGATCATAGGCTTTAAGCTCTGCTCTTGTATTGACAAAGTTGTGATAGGAATCCAGCTCTCGATTGGAATCGAACCAGGACTGAGTGCCTTCAGCAAACCATTCTCCATGGTTTTCGGCGGCATAAGTCTTTGCCCAAAGCCCCTTGGCAATCGAAGCATCGAAAGCCGCCTTCAGTCGTTTGTCAAATGTAGGATCAATCACCTTCATGCCCCGAAGATGAATTGAATGAGCAAACTCATGAATGAGAATGTTTTCTGTGCCGTAAGGGTCGCCAGGATAATTGAGCAGATTCTCTTCTCCACAGCTGCAGAGAGGGTCGGTTTCAGATCCTCCTAGACCTCTCGC
The DNA here is from genome assembly GCA_964607175.1 of uncultured Fimbriimonadaceae bacterium. Taxonomy (GTDB): domain Bacteria; phylum Armatimonadota; class Fimbriimonadia; order Fimbriimonadales; family Fimbriimonadaceae; genus JAKRSE01. The sequence continues at coordinate 21,943 of CAZSIM010000002.1, read as the reverse complement.
TCTCTTGTCCCAAAACTCTTTCGGAGTCAGCCATGCGTACTCGGGAATATCTGTGGTGAACTCATTTATCCCCTTAATGGCAAACCTAGAACCAGAAAGAGCCAGAGCCTTAACCAGTTCTGGCTTGTGACCAATCATCTTGTTGATCAAAAAGGCGGCCTCTTCAAGAGCTCTGCTGTTGACTTTATCTGAGGCAACGACTGGGATTCCAGCATCGGCAAACTGCTTGTAAAACCCGCGATTCGGAAGAGATAAAGGCAGGGGAGACACAGCCGGAATCCCCCAGGCTTTTCTGATTTCCTCTTCGCCTTGCGAGTCATGGTGCTTCAGCTCAGTCCAGTTGAAAGGAAAAAAGTCGTTGGTGCCAAACCAGGCCTCTGTCAGCTCGGCAAAATACTCCTGAGGATTGGTCATGGCATAAGCCGTGTCTCGGCTTCGCTTCCCCTCAGCATCCTGCTTTTCTACATTTTCGTAGCTTTTGCTTTCCTTAGCCTTCTGCCATGCCGCTTTAATCTCTGAGTTGTCAAATCCTCCCTTCAAGAACTGGTGATGGTAGGCGTGGGCCAGCTCATGAAGCACGAACGCAGGCATGCGTCGAGTCTCCTCTTCAAAAATCCGAATGTTGAAAAACTCTACTGATCTGGCAAGCTCAGGATTCCGCTTGTTCTGCACCAGCCACTCGCGGCTTGGATGATAAGCGGCTCCGGGATAAGCTCCCTCGTGCTCAGGTGTAAACCACAAAACGACGCCTGTCAGTTTCTGGACTGCAGCAGCAGGAACGACTTCTTTGATCTCAGCCAGCTGACTTGCCAGAATCTTCAACGCCTTATCCGTCTTCTCCGGCATCTGACTTTTAAGCTGCTGGCTGATCTTTACGGTCCAGCCTTCTACCTTTCTTGTTTCAAAAGCAGAAGGATTCCCCTGAGTCAGCAGAAGAGAAGCTAAAATCAGCATAGATTTGGTTCTACTTCATTAGCGGGCAAGCCCGCTCCAAGCTGGCTGAGAATATGACTCCCATAAGCCAGATTCTCCTCTTAAGCTTCTGTCAACCGCCTTGGCGGCATTTAGTCCATCTGCAATGGCCCACACAATCAATGAAGCCCCTTTCCTTACGTCACCGGCGCTGAAGACTCCAGGAATATTGGTCTCGTAGCCTCTTGCCGGAACCAGTCGTCCCCCGTCAGCTCCCATGCCAAGACCGGCCAGCTCTGCCCCTTCAAAACCGATTGCCAAAAGCACAAGGTCAGCAGGAATCTCCTTCACTGAATTGGGGACAGGCACCTTAAGGCGTCCTGTGATCCAAACCTGATAGACATCTACGCTCTCAACCTTCCCTTCACCCTTAAAGGCCACAGCCTGAGCGTTGTAAAGCCTTTCACCACCTTCATCGTGGACAAAAGAGCTTTTTAGCATCTCGGATTTAGGCCATTCCAAAGACCTTTCCGTTTCTGGCTCGGGGTAATGAATCAGCTGATAAACCTTTTTTGCCCCCTGCCGGATGGCGGTGCCATAGCAGTCCGCCCCTGTATCGCCTCCGCCCAAGATCACAACATTTTTTCCTGCGGCATTGAACTGAGTGGGAAGAGGATCGCCGGCACAAGCCTGGTTCTGGGCCGTCAGGTAATCCATGGCAAAGTGAACTCCTGCCAGTTCCCGCCCGGGAATCTCAAGGCTGCGGGCAGAGAGGGCGCCAACACAGAGAATCACAGCATCAAACTGGGCTCTCAAATCAGACAAAGAAGGGTCTTTCCCCACATTGACCTTTGTCCTGAACTCAACCCCGGCAGCAGCCAGAAGAGCAATTCTGCGATCGACAAGGGATTTGTCCATCTTGTAGTCAGGGACTCCGTACCTTAAAAGTCCACCAAGTCGGTCGCTTCTTTCAAAAAGCGTCACCCTATGACCGACTGACCGCAGCTGGTGAGCTGCTGCAAGGCCAGCGGGACCAGAACCTATGACCGCCACATGAAAGCCTGTCTCGGCTTTGGGAGAGGGAGGCAGAACCCAGCCTTTGCGAAAAGCTTCTTCTATCACGGCCAGCTCAACCGATTTAATGGTTACAGCCTTGTCGTTTGCGGCCAGCACACAGGCGTCCTCACAGGGGGCAGGACAGACCTTTCCCGTGAACTCAGGAAAAGGGTTGGTGCGGCTCAACTCCTCGTAGGCTTCCTGCCACCTTCCCTGCTGGACAAGGTCGTTGAACTCAGGAATGGGGTTGCCCAAGGGACAGCCCTGGTGACAGAAGGGCACGCCGCAGTTCATACAGCGAGTGGCCTGAACCTTGACTTGATCTTGGGCCATGGGCAGCTGGGCTTCTTTAAAGTCCAAAATCCGTTCCTTTACAGGACGGTAGGATGCCCCTGAGCGAGAATAAACAAGGAAGCCTCTGGGATCGCTCACTTCGCGCCTCCGAAAACTACAGCCTGCTTCATGGGGCCAGGAGCGACAGTCACAGGCGGCACAATCAGCTTCAAATCCTTCTTCATTTCATCCCAGTTCGCCAAAAGCTCGGCGGCTCTCGGACTGCCAGTAAAGGCTTGGTGAAGGGTAATAAGGTCGTAAATATCACTCTCCTTGTCACCCAAATCAGTCAATGTCAAATCTGCTTCCTGATTGACGCGAATAGAGAGCTTTTTGGCAGGATCGTAAACAACGGCGATGCCGCCGCTCATGCCTGCCCCAAGATTTCGGCCAAACTCACCGAGAATCACGATGGTTCCGCCTGTCATGTATTCGCAGGCGTGATCACCAACCCCCTCAACGACGGCAGCTGCCCCCGAATTTCTTACTGCGAAGCGCTCTCCAACTTTTCCACCCAAAAAGGCCTGGCCCGATGTCGCCCCGTAAAGGCAGGTGTTGCCCGCAATCACAGAGTTAGAAGGATCGAGATTTGAGTAGGGATGCAGCTTCGCCACAATTCGCCCCCCACTTAGCCCCTTACCCAAGTAATCGTTCGAATCTCCCGAGAGGGTCAGTTCCACCCCTTCAACCAGAAATGCGCCAAAACTTTGTCCAGCAGACCCCTCCAGGCTGATCTTGATGGAGCCAGGAGCGGCTCCGCCCCTCCTCACAATCTCGCCGGAAATAAGAGCTCCAAATGTTCTATCGGAGTTGCTGATCTTGGCTTCCAGCTGGATGCGCCTTCCTTCAGACAAGGCTCTTCTCACCTCGTTCAAGAAGAAGCCTTCCAGCTCAGCAGGAACAAAATGCTTCGTCTGAGGCTGTGCCGAAAGATCATCATGTCTCTGCGGCGCAACAGGTGCGAGAAGGCGGGAGAAATCCAGCCCACGCGCCTTCCAGTGACGATGGGCAGCACCAGCCTTAAGGCACTCCACCCGACCAATCATTTCTTCAAAGGTTCTAAAGCCCAGCTTAGCCATCCACTGCCGCACCTCTTCGGCAACAAAGAAGAAATAGTTGATCACATGCTCTGGCCTGCCCGCAAATTTGGCAACAAGGTCAGGGTCTTGAGTGGCAATTCCTACGGGGCAGGTCCCCAAATGACACACCCTCATCATCAGACAGCCCTGAGCCACCAGAGGAGCAGTCGCGAAACCGAACTCATCGCCGCCCAATAGAGCTCCGACAACAACATCGCGGCCCGTCTTCATCTGCCCGTCCACCTGCAGCCGTACCCTGCTTCTTAAGCCGTTCATCAGCAGAACCTGCTGAGCCTCCGAAATGCCGAGTTCCCATGGCAGGCCGGCATGACGAATAGAGGTGAGAGGGGCGGCCCCCGTGCCGCCTTCGCCTCCAGAAACCACAATGGTGTCAGCGTCAGCTTTTGCGACTCCTGCCGCAATGGTGCCGACTCCTACTTCTGAGACCAGCTTTACCGAAACTCTGGCTTCTGGGTTGACGCTTCGCAGGTCACGAATCAGCTGAGCCAGGTCTTCGATAGAGTAAATGTCGTGATGCGGCGGAGGTGAGATAAGTGTTACCCCGGGCGTTGTGTGGCGAATTTTGGCGATGTAAGGATCAACCTTTGCACCAGGCAGCTGCCCCCCTTCTCCCGGCTTTGCCCCTTGGGCCGCCTTTATCTGCAGTTCATCGGCATTGACAAGGTAGCTGGTTGTGACACCAAAACGACCCGAGGCGATCTGTTTGATTGCCGACCTAAGCTTGGTTCCAAACCTAGCCGGGTCCTCGCCCCCCTCTCCTGAATTGCTTCGCGCCCCTATCTCATTCATGGCTTCAGCCAAGCCCTCATGTGAGGCCCGGCTCAAGGACCCTAGAGACATGGCTCCTGCAGCAAAGCGTTTTACAATCTCTTTGGCTGGTTCAACTTCTGAAATATCTATGGCGGGGCGGGTGGGCACGATATCAAGAAGTCCACGAATCTCCTTGGCTGCCTCACCCGACTGGTTCACCCATTCGCTGAACTCTTTATAGGTTTCCCAAGAGTTTTTGCGAACAGCGCTCTGCAGGCTAAGAATGGCCTCGGGATCCCATGCGTGCCTCTCTCCATGACGGCGCCACTGGTAGACGCCCCCTACCTCTAGGGTTCCGGCTCTTTCTAGATGGATGGCTGTAAAGTGTCTTTCTCTGGCCTCTCTTTCGAGATCGGTCATCTTCAGCCCTTCAATTCGAGAAGGAGTGCCGGTAAACCACCGATCGACAACCTCACTCGCCAGGCCGACTGCTTCAAAAAGCTGAGCTCCCCTGTAGCTGCGAAGCGAGGAGATCCCCATCTTCGACATGACCTTGAGCAGACCTTTGCTGACGGCCTTGACATACTTTTCTTCCCTTCCCGGACCGAACTCATTCAAGGTCCTGAAAGCGGCATAGGGGCAGATGGCGCTGGCTCCGTAGCCAAGAAGAGCAGCAAAGTGATGGACTTCTCTTGCCTCACCTGTTTCGAGCATAAGGCTGGTCTTGGCCCTTACCCCTTCGCGGATTAAGTGATGATGAAGTGCGCTGACAGCCAAGAGCGAAGGAACAGGCGCCCAAAGGTCGGCCGCTTTAGCATCGCTGATAATGATCATGTTTGCCCCTTGACCGATAGCTTCGCTTGCCTCCTGGCAAAGGCGGTCCAGGGCTCGTTCCAGCGCTCCTTCCGGCTCATCGACTTCAAAAACCGCGTCAAGTGTGACAGTGCGGATCTTGTGTCCCAAGGATTCCAGAAGCCTCACCTTTCTCATTTCCTCCTCGGTGAGGATAGGCGAGGTAATGCGAATCTGCCTGGCGTTTTCTGGTCCTCTAGTCAGCAGAGATCCTTCTGACCCGATAATGTCCGTGAGAGACATGACCACCGATTCGCGAATGGGGTCGATCGCTGGGTTGGTCACCTGGGCAAAGAGCTGACGGAAATAGTCAAAAAGCAGGAGGCTTCTATGACTGAATGGAGCTGCTGGAGCATCGTTCCCCATGCTGCCGCTCGATTCCTCTCCTGCGCTCATGGGTCGAAGAATCGCCTCAACATCCTCTCTTGTCCAGCCAAAAAGCCTCTGCAGCCTTTCCAAGTCACAGGGCTCAGTTCCCTGCATGTCAGGCTGCTGATCGGGCAGGATGATTTCGTCGAAATCAATCAGCCCTTCCGACAGCCATTTTCCATAAGGCAGACGAGAGGCGATGGACGTCTTGAGTTCCTTGCTGGGAACGATTCGCTTCTGCTCTGTGTCAACAAGAAAAACTTCGCCAGGCTGAAGTCTTCCCAGGTGAGCAATCATTTCTGGCGGCACCTGAGAAACGCCTGTTTCGCTGGAGTAAACAACCCAGCCATCTGTTGTCACGGTGTAGCGGGCGGGCCGCAGCCCGTTGCGGTCTAAAATTCCTCCGACAACCTGGCCGTCAGAGAAGCAAAGAGAGGCAGGGCCATCCCAAGCTTCCATGGTGCAGCCAGAGTAGGTGTAAAAGTCTTTTAACGCCTGGGGCATCTCTGCGTGCTTTTCTGATGCCTCAGGCACCAAGACCATCAGGGCTTCGGGCAGGCTGAGGCCAGAATGAACCAGCAGTTCAACGGCCTGATCCAGCGAGGCCGAATCGGAACCAAATGGGCTGACGATAGGAAAAAGCTTTTTTAGGTCAGAACCAAACACAGGGGAGGACAGGTTCATCTCTCTGGCCTTAATCCAGGCACGATTGCCCTGGATTGTGTTGATCTCGCCGTTGTGGGCCAGATAACGGTAGGGATGAGCCAAGGGCCAGGCAGGAGCGGTATTGGTGCTGAACCTTTGGTGAACTACGGCGATGGCACTGGCACAAAGAGGGTTCTGAAGGTCGAGATAAAATTCATCAACCTGGTGAGGCAGCAGCAGCCCCTTGTAGACAAGTGTTCTGCTGGAAAGGCTGGGAAGAGCGAAGAAAGGATTTGTGCCAAGCAGAGCGTCGGCAGCCTTTTCAGCCAGCCTCCTAATGACATAAAGTTTCCGTTCAAAATCTTCTGGCGCTGTGTCGGCGCCACGCCCCACAAAGAACTGACGAATCTCTGGCCTGGTCAATCCTGCCTGACGCCCGGTTCTTTCTCTTTGGACAGGAGGAGTCCGCCAGAATAGCAGCTTCTGTCTTTCCGACCTCACCACGTCAGCAATAGCCTCTTCGACCCTTGTAGCGAGTTCTTCGTCTCGTGGAAGAAAGACCATCCCTACCCCATAGCTGCCCTTCTCTGGCAGTTCTGGGTTTTCATCGCGAAAAAGGGCGTCAGGAATCTGAATAAGAATTCCCGCTCCATCTCCCGTCTCTGGATCGCTGCCAAAAGCGCCCCGATGGACAAGACAGCGCAGTATGTTGAGCCCCCTTACAATCGTTTCGTGAAGAGGAGTTCCATCAACTCTTACGACGAAGCCGACGCCGCAGCCGTCATGCTCAAAAGAGGGTTCGTAAAGGGTCTGGGTCATAGCTCTGCCGCTGCTCTCTTCGACCCTGAAGATGGTTAATTTTTCTGCTGCGTCTCTGCAGCGGGCCATTATTCTGATTCATTCCTGCTTAAAATGTCTCGTTCTGATGCCTTTTTGAAACAACTCCGATGCATCACGCCCTTTTCGTGAGTTCAGAAGCCGAATCTGTTCACTTAAAAGCCTAAATCAGCCTGCTGCGTAAAGCACCTACGCCCCAAAGAAGACTGTGTATGCGAAGCTGGGCAGCCGATCATACAAAGAGCATCTGCTTACCTGGGTAGGCTAGAGCCTCAAGTCATTTCCACATTTCTTGAGTTTTTTTGTTGGACCCCACCATGAAGCACTTATTCCGAAGCCTGCTGCTTTACACCAGTCTTCTTCTGCCTTTGGCTGTCTTGGCCGAACCGATGGATGCCGTCGACATCTATCTTGATGCCAGGCACCAAGGACAAGCAGAGGCGATTATGCTGGCAGCCGGACCAGGCGCAAAAATGCTCGGCCGTTCGTTCGAATCCCCTGTGCTAAGAGTGAGGGTCCACGAATCCATGGCAGCAGAAGCCGAACTGCGGCTCTCGCTTAAAGGCTTCAAGGTCATAAAACGAGATGCAAGGCCAGTCGGATTCGATTCAATGGACAACTCAGCCGGGATCCACAAGATTCTTGCCCTTGGCTTTGAAAGATCGGGCGGGGTGAAAACTCCTGGCTACATCCGGTCCCTTGATTACCATATCAAAACCAGAGCCTATCCTTTTGATCGAATCGACTACGATCATGTCAGGCTTCAACAGGCGGCAGCTGCCGCCATGCCCGGCCACCATATTCAGTCAGGCGGAGGCAGAAATGTCCCTGGCGCATGGCGCCTTGTCGGCCCCACTAACCTGAACATTCCCTACCGAACATACTTTGGCCAGCCCCCCCTTGGAGGCAGAACAAATGCCCTGGCCTTTGACCCAAACAACAGTTCGATACTCTATGCGGGCGGAGCCATGGGCGGCCTTTGGAAGAGCATTGACAACGGGGTCAACTGGACACCCCTTTCAAATTCTTGGCCCTTTCAAACAGTCAACTGCGTTTTGATGCTGAGCAGCACCGAAATCATGGTGGGCATGGGAGACCTGCACGGCAACCTTAATTACGGTGCAGGAATCATGCACTCGACCGACAGCGGAACCACATGGACCCAGATTGGCGTTAATGTTCTCGGTTCAAATCTAGGGGTCACCACTTTAACCACTGTAGCGGGAACAAGCGGAAACACCATTCTTGCAACGACTGGCGGTGGTCCGGGATATTACGGAGATATCTGGAGAAGCACCAACAGGGGCTCCACCTGGACTCGTGTGCTTGACGTCAGCAACAAATCATGGACTGCCATGTCAGTCGGCCTGCCCGATGGCACCGGAGTCCGCAGCTACTACGCAATGTCGGCAGGATGGGGCACCAATGCAAACAGGCTCTACCGATCCCGCGATAATGGCCAGACTTGGACCGTTTTATCAGTCAGCCCCCTCGCTGCTGCCAACGGATTCAAATGGTCCTACCATATCGCAGCCTCCAAGCTCAGCCCCAGCACAGTTTTTCTTTTAGCTCCAGAGGAAAAGCTGGTTCTGAGAAGCAGCGATCATGGCGTCTCGTGGACGGATATCACAGCCGGAATTCCATCTCAGCTGGGCACTGATCCCAACTACAACTGGTCGCAGTATTACTACAACTATCATCTTCAGACCTCGACTATCCCAGCTGCGGGGGGCGGAAGCGAAGAAGCAGTCTATGTGCAGAACATAGACTTGGCTGTCTGGTCGCCCAGATTCGGAGCTGGCACAAGCTCCTGGAAGTCTATTGGCGGACCAACCTGGAGCGGAAGCAGCTCGGTTCTGCATAACGACCAGCATTCTTTTGCAGTTGACCCAAACAATCCGCTTAACATGCTGATCGGCTGTGACGGGGGAGTATTCGGACTGACATACGCAGCAGCGAACCAATCCTACACTGTCACTTCGTACAACCAGTTTTACGCCACTCATCAGTTCTATCACATCTCTACTCACCCGACAAACACGACACAAGTCATCGGGGGAACACAGGATAACGCCACCCCTGCCAGCCGTGGAAATCTGGCCAGTTGGAGCAATGTCGGTGGAGGTGATGGCGGCTACAGCTTTATCAACCCAAACAACATCAACAACCAGTACACAACCAGCCAAAACCTAGGAATCTACCGAACCAACAACAACTGGAACAGCTCCAGCACCATCTCACCGAACTGGACAAACAGAGGGGATAGAACATCATTTATCTCCCCTATGGAGCTAAGCAAGGCAGATCCGAACCTGCTCTATGTCGGAACCCACCGTCTTCACAGATGGAACAACACGACCAACAGCTGGACCTATGATTTAGGCGGCAACCTCGACTTTGCAGGAGGAAGCGACACTATCAGCGCCATCGAAACCTGCCCTCAGAACGCCAATGTGATTTATGTTGGCACTGGCACAGGCCGCTTATGGCGGTCTGGAAACGGTGGGACAAGCTTCCAGAGAATTGACACAGCCTCAACTCCGCAAAGGCCAGTTCGAGAAATCAACGCTTCAGCAGCTGATGTCAACTCTGTCCTAGTTGTTTACGGCGGCTCATCTGCCGGAAGAATTTGGGAAACCAGCAATGCAAATTCGGCGACCCCCACTTGGACCAATCGAACCGGGGCGGGCGCCACAGCACTGCCGGATGTGCCGGCAAACTCTGTGCTGCGCGACCCCGCAGACCCCATTAACAAGTGGTGGGTGGGCAGCGATCTAGGCGTTTTTGTAACAAGCAACAGAGGAACCACGTGGGAAAACGCAACCCAGCCTCTCGGCCTGCCTGTTCTCATTGTAAACAAGCTCACCTTAGGCGGCAACGGAGCCTTTCTCTATGCAGGAACCTTTGGCCGAGGAATCTGGAATCTGGAGCTGAATGCAGTAAATCTTTCAAGCTTCACTATTTCTCCTTCCACCGTAGTCAGGTGGCAGAGTGCGCCAGCCACAGCCACGGTGACCCTCACAGCCCCTGCACCCTATGCAATCGAAGTCGCCATCAGCTCTGACAACATCGTGGGAGGCATAGATTTCCCCGCGACTCTTGTCATTCCAGCTGGTGAAGCCTCTGCCAGCTTCGAAATTGGCGTCACCAACGCCACAGGTTCTGGCACCAACAGCTTCACTGCCACACTCGCCAGTTCAGCAAGCCTCAATGCGTCATTGACGATACGAGATGGCCGACCAAGGGACATCACTTTCTCCCCTTCAACCATCACAGGAGGCCGCAGTTCGTCGGCTCAGTACAATCTAGATGGACCAGCCCCCGCTGGCGGAATAACTGTTCCCCTATCTTATACTGGCCCTATTTCAGGCCCGGCATCAGTTACAATCCCGGCCAACGGAATGGGCACAGGTTTCAATGTTGATTCGACGACAGTTGATGCCAATACGACAGGTCAGGTTTCTGGCACCCATAACGGTTTCACCGCCAATGGAACGCTAAACATCAACAAGATAACGATTATCGGCCTTACGATAGCAGTCAATCCGGCTCCCTCTGGAGTCAATACGACTGGCAGAGTTCACCTGGAAAGTTTTGTCACACGAGATACGGTGGTCAGCCTGACATACTCGCCCAGCGCCAACTTCACCTTAGCGCCAGCGACGGTCACAGTTCCTGCAGGCAGCAATCAGGCCGACTTCACCTTCCGAACTAATCCTGTCATTGAATCTGGGTTTGCTGCTCAGATCACTGGCAGCCTAAACGGAACCAACGCAATTGGAAACTTCACTGTTTCTGCCACCAAGCTGCAGGGCACCTTTATTTACCCAATGAATGCGGTAACGGGTCAAAAGGTGTTTGGTGTCGCAAGACTGGCTCAGGCTCAAGCAACAGAGACGGTTGTCACAGTCACATCAGCCAACACCTCAATTCTTGCCAGCCAGACTGTCACTATTCCTGCCGGACAAACCTATGGCGTCTTTACGGCGACTCTTGGCAGCCCCTCTTCCCTAGATAGGTTCGCGAATGTCAGCCTGACATCAACAGGAGCAGGCGAAACCAGAACCGATGTCTTCCAGGTTCGTCCTCCGACAAATGCTCTCGCAGCTGGATACAACCTCTATTACACGGTTGGAGATGGACTGACCAGAAACCGCGAGTTCTTTAGTCCAATCAACTCAACAGAAAACATCTACCAGGTTGTTTCATCGGTCAGGGCGATTCTCGCTTTAAAGTCTGATGGCACTGTGTGGTCGGTAGGGGAAGGAACCTTTGGCCAGCACGGAGACGGCACATCTGGCTCCGGAGCCCTAAAAACTGTTCCAAGCCAGGTGCCAGGACTGCCAGTCATCAAACAGATCTCATCAATAGCTCCTACTGTCTTGGCCTTGGATGAGAATGGCGAAGTCTGGGCATGGGGGCAAAACAGCCTCGGACAGTGCGGAATCGCTGGTGCGGGCAACAGAACCACACCAGGCAAGATTTCTGGCCTCACCAACATTGTTTCTGTCGCCTCTGGAGCCTTTGCCAGCTTTGCACTCGATGCCAACGGAGACATCTGGTCATGGGGTGGAAACACAGGCGGAGCCAACGCCAGGCCTGTTTCATCTCACATTCCAGCCAAACTGACCACGGCAGCCGGACCCTTTGTAGAACTAGGGATCGGCAACCAGTTCGGCTTTGCAGTCCACGCCAACGGCACTCTATATGGATGGGGTCTAAACACCAGCGGTCAGCTGGGAGATGGCAGCTTCACCAACAAGACGGTCATGACCGCCATCCCCAATCAAGATCATGTTAGACAGATCGCTGGGGGAGTCGAGTTTTCTGTCCTGCTTAGGATGCCTCCTTACGGACAGAACCGAGAGGTGAAAACGACCGGGCGAAACAATTACGGGGGTCGTGGTGACGGAACTGCCATCAGTTCAAGCAACGTGACCAGCGCATGGGCATCCATTGCGTCTTCGCCAACGATCACGCAGATTGCCGCCGGCAACCGTCACGCCTTTTATATTGGGGCAGGAGCGTTAAGGTCGTGGGGCTATGGTGTCTTGGGGCAAAGAGCAGACGGCACCTTTACCACAGCGACAAATGTTCCCTCCATCCTTCCTGCTACTGTTTCAGCAGCCAATGTTTTGGCGGGGTCTGACAACAGCGTCTCTCTTACGGCCCTCCGTTCAAAGGGCAGAAACGAGTCCCTTATGGTCAACACTGCCACAAGGACATTCCAATCAGCCAACTTTAGAACAAAGGTCAACACTCCACTGAGTGGCAGCTATCCAGCCGGACACACGGTAGTTGGAGGCGGTGAAGTGGCAGGCAGTACAAGTCAGGCAGATATCGTGACGATGGATTCCTCGCGAGCCTTGTACTACCAGCAGGTGACAGGGGCAAATGTTGTGGGAACTTCCACAGCGTTAGGACTGACCCTGGGAGCCACCGAATCGCTGAGATATGTGGCAGACATGGACAATGCCGGACGAATGGACTTCGTCACTCTTGACTCGGCAGCCAAGTCTGTCACTGCTCGGCTATGGAACGGCACTGCTCAAACAGGAACCTATAATCTCTACACTCTCGGAACCAGCGAAATCCTGGCAGGTGTGGGCGACTTCAACATGGATGGCCACAACGACCTCCTGATCTTCAACACCGCGACCCGAGTGCTTACGGCCAGACTCTACCGCTTTGGTGTTTTCCAATCAGCGTCAGGCTTTGTAACAGCTCCACTAACTCCGACAGCGCCAGCGGCCATTCCGCCAGTGCCGGCCGGAATCCACCCTGTGGCAGCTGCGGAAACAGCCAACGGCTACAGCTACGAGATAGTCTTCTTCGATGTTTCCGGAACATACGAAGTGTGGGATCTATCAAGGCTGAACCTTGTATCAACCGGTCTGACGGGGCCAGCCAAGCCAAGCGGACACGCTGCCACTGCCATTTTCTGGAGGTAGCAGCAGGTGAACAGTCATGAGGAGCCAGGGGCATCAGTCCCTGGCTCCTCATGGTTTATCCCTCAGTTCTTCCCGGGTTGACCGCGCCGAGAATGGACTTGCCAAAAAGCGAAGCCGCCCATTCTGTGGCAACTTTGGCCGTTTCGTTGTCCCTATCTCTCAAGGGGTTCACTTCGACAACATCTACTCCAGCCAGGCTGCAAAGTTTTTCTGACCAGATTGTTTCGTGCAGAAGCTCCGCCAAAAGATGGCCTTCACGGTATGTGAGGCCTCCTCGAACCGCGGTTCCTGTCCCTGGGGCATAAATCGGATCAAGACTGTCCACGTCAAAACTGATCCAAAGCTCGCTGATATCTCTTTCAAGAATCCAGCTTTTTAGTCGAGTCACGCAGCCCAAAACACCCTCTCGATCCACATCCTGCATGGTCATGGCAAGGCAGCCGGGCAGCAGGGCAAGATTCCTCACCTCCCCTTCATCAACATCCCTCAAGCCCAGCCATGAGACACACTCGCCTGGAAGACCTGCATCCAGCTTTGAAAGAATTTCTTCCCAAAGGGGATCCTGCCCGGTCTGTCCGCTTGCGAGCTTAGTCAGGGCGGCCAGCGGCATGCCGTGCAGATTTTTAGTCTCAGATGTTTCTGGTGTATTGAGATCCATGTGGGCATCGATCCACAAAACCCCCAGGCGCGACTTTTTCTGCATAGCACCAGAAATGCTCCCCATTGCCAGGCTATGGTCGCCGCCTATCACAACAGGAATCAGCCCTTTCTCTCTTGCAGCGGCAACTGCCTCGGCCAAAAACAGGCTGGCTTCTATGCCTGCCATGGTGTTTTCGTGGGCTGGCCCTAGGGTCTTGGCCGTCAGGGGAATCGGAGTCTGTACTGGCTCCAGGTTCCAGCCCAAACTCACAAGCTGTTCATCCAGTCCAGCAAGGTGCATTGCCCAGGGCCCAAGTCGACTGCCTGGCGACCGGCCGCAAAGATCGAAGGGGGCATTGATAATCTGGATGCTCGGCTTCATTGCAGAAAGACCATTCTACATTGATTAGGACACTTTGAAGACCGGACCCGATGATAGTTCACTCTGCAAGTAAACTGAGGAGATATGAAGTACAAGGTTGGGGTCTGCGCCATTCAAGGCGACTTTGAAAAGCACATCCTCAGCCTGAAAGCGCTAGGAGTTGAAGCCAAAGAAGTCCGCACACTTCAAGACCTGGATCAAGTTGAAAGACTGATTATTCCAGGTGGAGAAAGCACAACTGTTGGCCTGTTAATGGAGCGCTACGGAATGGGCCGCGCGATTCAGGATAGGGCCGCTATGGGAATGCCAATTTGGGGCACCTGCATGGGCATGATTCTGCTGGCCAAAGAAGTCGAGGACCGCGACCAGTATCGTCTTGGCCTCATGGATATCTCGGTTAAGCGAAACGCTTTTGGCGCCCAGATTCACTCTTTTGAAGACACAGTTTCTGTCAAGGGTTTGGATGTGCCCGTGTTAGGAGTCTTTATCCGCGCTCCTATCGTTTCAAAATCCTGGGGCAAGTGCGATGTTATCGCGACCTACGAAGACAAGGTTGTCGGTGTGCGTCAGGGCCAGCTGCTGGGCACCGCTTTCCATCCAGAAATGACTGATGACACCAGAATGCACTCTTGGTTCCTCTCCTTCTAGCAGGTTCAGAACTGGGCAGCTTCATGCAAAAAAGTGCCCCGCTCTGAGGGCATAGAGACGGGGCTTTACGGGGAGGATAAAAAAGCTAACTACAAGTGTTCAGACCCTAACCGACTAAATATTGTTCCCATTATCTGGGACTCTCGCCATAGGGTCACGTGCCGATCTGGCCCTGCCTGACTTTCACTTCTGCGTATGACTGGCAGAGATTCCTGGCCTATAGCCAAGCTGTAAAGAACCTTATTTAGAGGAATACCTTCGCCAAAACTGTGGGGAGCGATAAAGATATCCAGCCTATCCCACAGGTCTGCCTTAGCGAAGGAAGCCAAAGTGGAAGGCCCCCCTTCAACCAAGACTCCCATTACCCCTTCATTTCTCAAAAGCTTCATCAAGTCAGCAGGACTCAATTCGTTTTCATAGGCATCCACTCTTCGCACTCTTCGATCAGAGTTCTCAACTGCCTGAATCCAAAGGGCTCCCTCTCTTTTAAGAACTGACTCTTCGCCAGTGAGCTTTGCTTTCGGGTCTAGAACGATTGGCCTTGGCTGATTGACCACACCTTCAAACCGGGCAGTAAGAAGGGGATCATCTGCCTGAACAGTGCCTCTCCCTACAAGAACCGCCCCCATTTCTGCCCTCAGCTCGTGTCCTTTTAAGCGTGCTTCTGGCGAGGTAATCCATTTTGAGGTTCCATCGAGCCGAGCCATATAGCCATCCTGCGTGACCGCAGCCTTGAGGGCAATAAAGGGCCTGCCGGCTGCGGCCTGAAAAAGCCACGCATGGTTCATCCACACCGCCTCCTTCATCATCAGGCCAGACTGTACTAAGATGCCGGCGCCTTGCAGCACCCCTGCACCGCCAGCAGCCGCTGGATTAGGATCTTGAACCGCAAAAACAACCCGCTTGACACCGGCCGTTACAAGGGCGTGAGCACAGGGAGGGGTGCGGCCAAAGTGAGAACAGGGCTCTAAGGTGACGTATGCTGTAGAGCCTCTGGCGGCTTCACCCGCCACCTGCAGCGCCATAGCTTCGGCATGGGGAGCCCCGGCGTAGTCATGCCATCCCTCAGCGATGACAGCATCTTCTTTCACAAGCACACAGCCAACCCTTGGGTTCGGTGCAGGCCACCCTTTCTGGGCCAGATCTACAGCCCGGCTCATGCAGGCATGATCCAGCACTGTAAAACCAGGAGGAATCATTTCTTTTGGTGATCCCTAAGGCTCCCTTCGATAAGGGTCTTCAGGTTATCCGCCTCTTGATCTTTAAACTGCTTTAACTGCAGTTTTGCCAGCCAGACAGCGCTGGATGCCGCCCCCAGCCAAACAAAACACACAAATCCAAAGTAAGCCAGATTTCTGATTCCGTGTTGAGCTAGAGCCTGACGGCCAGCATCAGCCGCCGGAGGCTTAAGAGCAAAGGGCCAGATAATGAGAAGAAGCAGACCGGCCACAACGCATGATGTGGTCAGGAGTTTGGCTGTTCGCATGCCTTCCTCAAAGCAGAGATGCCTGCTGCGATAGTGGGCGCTTTCATAAGATAGCTGCCCGCCACAAAATCGGTGGCCCCTGCATCGTACAGCTTTTTAATCGATGTGGGATCAACACCACCATCAACCTGAATGGCAAGTTGCGGGGCAAAGGCTCGAATCTCCCCTACTTTATCAATGCAGGCTCCGATCATTTTCTGCCCTCCCCAGCCAGGGTTGACAGTCATCACCAGTGCAAGGTCACAAACTTCCAGCAGAGGTTTTATGACTTCTGACGAGGTGCCAGGGTTAAGAGCCACCCCAGCCAGAACTCCTTGTTTCTGCAGCTGCTGAGCTAATCGGTGAGAATGCTGTGCCGCCTCTGCATGAAAAATAATCCTCCTGCATCCTGCCTCAATAAAAGCCTCGAAGTGCGCTTCAGGAGTTTGAGTCATGAGGTGGGCTTCCAATGGTGTCTCGCCCAGCTTCTTTAATGACGCAGCTAAGTCGGCCCCAAAAGTAATGGGCGGCACAAACTGACCATCCATGACATCCAAATGAATCCAGTCAGCCCCACCCTGCATCATCTGAGAAACGTGACTGCGAAAGTCATCTGGCGGACAGGACAAAATCGAAGGACAAACTTTTATCATCTACGAGACTCTCCGGTTTGGGGCGATGATACTGATTTCTCGATCTGATCGTAGAGTTCGTTGTTCACATAAACTGTAAAGGTGACGGGGCTGCCCTTGCCGTTAACCTTGACCCCCATAACCTCTTCTGGCCTGTGATAGCCCTCATGAATTTTTGTCACGCCATCTTCATCAAGCATGTCGATTCTCACAAGCATGTCTGAGTTTGAATCTTGAGCAGGCAAAGGAATTTCCAGCGAATAGGTGTACCACTCACCCTGCCTTCGGTTCAAAACATCGTCGGCTGAAAGGCTGTTAATTGTCAGGCGGATAGTGGATAGTCGTCGTGTCTTCTGCCTAGGCGCGGGGGCCTGATCCACCACCTGATTCACTGGCAGATCGGAATCACGCACATAGTTAAAATCTTCTGAAACTTTTAGGTCCAGTGTTGCCAGCAGAGTCTTGGCTTCATCCAGGCTTCTGCCCCTGACATCGGGGACCACAACATCAGCGCTGCCAGCGCTGACAACGGCCTTAATGGGAAAAGATGACCTTACATCCTCGCCTGGTGCGGGATCCAGCGATAGAATGACTCCCTTTGGCTTCTCACTGGCTTTTTCGGCAACCGTCATGGTTAATCCCTGACCGTTAAGCACAGCGACAGCATCTTGAACTGTCTGCCCAACAAGGTCAGGAACCTTTTGAGTTGGAGGGGCCGAAAGATTAACGTAAGCCCAATAGGCAATAGTGAAGGCGACCATAAGGACGCCTAAAAAGGCAAGAAAGGCTAACCAACGCGGCACTCCGTCTTCAGATCTCCTCAACTTTTTACGCGCTCCCTGCTCATCTTGGTCAGGCAGCGCCTCTGGTTCATTAGTGTCTGCTTTGACCGCTGTCACCTTGACCGGAGCTGGACTTTTGCGTGTCCTCGATGCTGCTTCAGTCTTTTCCGCAGCAGGAACCGCGACAGGAGCCTTTCGGCCAAACCTAAGGCCATCTTGAATTTGGCGCAGATCCCTTAACAGATCTGGCACGGACTCGTAGCGGTCATCTGGGTGCTTTGCCAGACATCTTAGAACCACTTCATCCAACGCTTGGGGCGCAGAGGGAAGAGATTTTCGAAGCGACGGCGGCAGAGCCATGGCGTGCTGGTGTGCCAGTCCGGCCGGAGTGTCTCCGAGGTAGGGGAATCTGCCCGTTAGAATTCGAAACAGCAGAACCCCGACCGCATAGATATCTGACTGCACTGATGGCATCTCGCCTTCAGAAATCTCTGGCGCCAGATAAGGCGCCATTGAAGGCAGGGCCTGGCGCGCAGAATAGGCGTTTTGAGCATAGGCTCTCCAGAAGCCAGCACACATTAGCTTTACTCCGTCGGTCTGTTTAGAATAAAGAGTTCTTGCGCTGATATCTCCATGAACTAAACCAGCCTCATGACAGCCTGCCAGTGCCTCGCAGGTTGAAATGATGATAGCCAGCCCTGCTGGAACACTAAAAGTTGTGAGCCTGCGAAGCCGATCTTCAAGCACCGCACCTTCTTCGTACTCACTAATCAAAACCCAGGAATCTTCATGAGGAACCATCTCATAAATCCGCTCCATGCCGGGGTGCTGAATTTCGGCATGAGCTGCCGTGAGATCTTTAATCTCAGCCAGAAAATCTGAATCTTTTGCGAGATTGCTTCGCAGTATCCTCAGCTTAACGGTTCGGTTTCTCTGGCGATCGGTTCCTCTATAGACATCAAATATCCCGTCGCCCAGCATTTCCTGGGTGACTTCGTAGCGATAGGCAATCAAGGCTCCGATCAAGGACATCTACTCCTCTGACCTCTCTGGTAGAAAAGCCAGAATCACAAGACCGACCAAAAGCAGCAGACTAAGCAGAGGCACAGGACTTGAATCAAGCGCTGCCGAGTACCTGCCTGTTGTGCCCTGAAAAAAAGAATATTGACTAAAAAGATAGCCGCCAGCGCATAGGAGCGCTGTTACCCCTAAAACCGCAAGCCTAGCCAACTTCATATCTTTTTCAGAATCTCCAAAACAGGTTCGACCGCAATTCCTTTACAGAGTTTACTTTCTCCAATACGAGTTAAGAAGCTAAAAGCAAGACCATCCGCCTCAGCTTTTTTGTCTCTTTTCATTCCTTCAAGCAAAGTTTCAGGAATAAGGTTATCAGGCAGCACAGTCGGAAGTCTTTGAGAATGAAGAGCTGACTTCACTCTAGTGGCAGTTCCTGCATCTGTAATCCCAAGCATCTCTCCGAGTTCAGCTTCTAGAACCATGCCAATAGAAATCGCTTCACCGTGAGTCATGGTTCCGTAGCCAGCAGCCCATTCGATAGCGTGCCCGATAGTGTGGCCATAGTTTAGGATGGCGCGCAGACCGGTTTTTTCATGAGGATCAGCTTCAACAACAGCTGCCTTGTGCCGAGCGCACCTTGTGACAACATCGTTAAGACTAGCGTTATGTGGACTGATCGGCTCTTTCTCCAGGTCAGCAAAAAGCTCCTCATCCATAATCGCTCCGTACTTCCAAACCTCTGCCGCACCACACTGCCATTCACGTTCTGGCAAAGTAGAAAGAAACTGAGGACTGACTAAAACCTTTTCCGCTGGCCAAAATGCCCCGGCCAAGTTTTTGCCTGCAGCCAGATCAACTCCTACTTTTCCTCCAATGGCCGAATCTACCATTGCCAAAAGCGTGGTAGGAACCTGGATAAGCGAGATGCCTCTTAAAACTGCAGATGCCGCAAATCCTGCCAGATCACCTACTACGCCGCCGCCCACGGCAGCAATAGTTGACCTGCGATTTATGCCCTTTGAAGCCAGGTGCTCCAAAATCTGACCCGCCTGGTGCCAAGTCTTTTGTTCTTCACCTGGAACTATTGCAATATGCCTGTGACTGCTAAAGAAGCTTGGCCAGCTGTGCAGAACATTATCATCTGTAATCAGCCATGCGTCTTTCGGGATTGCAGCATGTGCTTCTTCAGGGGATAAAAAGACTATTTCCTGCTTCATATCACACTCCATCCCATGGCCTGTACAAGCTTATGGGCGGCAAGCTCTATATCGTTTTCAGTTATCTCCAAAATGATATCTGCCCTTTTATAGAGTTCTAGACGGCCAGCAAGGATAATCCCCAGCTGCTCTTCCCAATCATCACGCTCCAGCAGAGGTCTTCTACGCTTGGCTGCACTAAGCCTCTCTATCAGCAGCTCTTCTGGAACTTGAAGAAAGACTGTCCGGCCCAGTCTTTTCATTTCTGTCCAGTTCTCCTCACGCAGAACTATTCCGCCGCCTGTGGCAAGAACCCCATCGCCTTCTTCTATTTCGGCAAGGATTCTGGTTTCATGCTGGCGAAAAGCTTCTTCGCCATAGTACTGAAAGATCTGATGAACCGGCCTCCCTAGCTTTCTAACAAGGAGGTGATCACTGTCTTGAAAATCGTATCCTGCCAACTCGGCCGCACGGCGGCCAACAGTTGTTTTTCCACTTCCCATCATGCCTAATAGAACTGCGTACATCGGGCTATAAAACCTCTCCCTGACTTACGCTTGACATGGTGAAAAATTAGGTTTGAAAACGAGACGGCGGCAAGCTGAGCCTGCCGCCGTCACGAGAGGGTCGTCAGACCATCCCTCGAATTGATTTCCTTATGGATTCAATCCGAAGTTCTGGTCCTTGATGATTGTAGGAGTGACAAAAACCGTCAGATCCTGGGTGCTGGTCTGTTCGTTTTTGCCCTGGAAGAACTGACCGATGATCGGAAGATCACTGAGCAGAGGAATTCTGCTTCGGCTATAGTTCTCAGTCTTTCGAGTCAAACCGCCAAGAGCAACTGTTTCTCCATCTGGAACAATGACAGGAACAAAAACGGTCTGAGTCAAGGTGTCGGGAATTTCAGTCCCGTCTGGACCTCTTCTCAACTGACCGAAGTCGCTGATTGAGGTGCTGATCACCATGGTGACCGTTCCGTTATTGTTGATTCTTGGTCGAATCGAGATGCCGCTAGTGATGGGCACCTGGTTGGGCACTGGCTGAATAACAATGCCGCCGCTTCCGTTGACGATCTGGTTGACGAAAACCGTGGTGACCGTAGTCGCCTGGAAGAAAGCGGGCTGATTGTTAAGAGTCTGCACCGACGGGTTGCTGACAACACGTCCCCAGCCATCACTCAAGAGCGCTCTCATTCTTGTTGTGATGTTGCCAGTGGCGTAATTCAAAAAGATGGGGTCTGCTGCTCTGGCAAAGGTTCCTGGCCTATTGCCTGCAAAGACGCCGCCTCTCTGGTAGAGCCAGTCGATACCGAATGAGGAGTCTTTAGAGTTTGAGGTGGTGATGTACTTGACATCGACATAGACCTGCTTAGGAGCAACATCAAACTGTTCGATGATAGCTTCAAGCTGTCGAATAGCCTCTTCTGAGCCCTGAACAATCAGTGAGTTGTCATTAGGATCATAGGAGAATCTTGTCAGACCATCGGGAACAAATCCTTCACCAGATGAAAGACCAAGACCAGATCCACCAGCTCCGCCGAGACCGCCAGGCTGACCGCCACCAAGTCCACCAGGCTGACCGCCGCCAAGACCACCAGGCTGACCGCCGCCGCCAAAACCGCCGCCGCCGCCCGAGCCGCCTCTCTGTCCAGCAGTTTCGCCAGGCAGAGCAATTGACTCAGAAGACATTGATCTCATTGGAAGAGCTTCAGAGTTCAGATTAATAGACTGACGACTAACATCAGTTACCAAACCAAGACTCTGAGGACGAACTGGGGAGAGGCTGGCAGCCTTGCTCTGGAGATCCTGCATTTCAGAGAACATGTCAGGAATGTCACCAAAACGAATCTGCCTGTAGAGCGACGCGGGGTCGGCTCTCATAACCTTGATTCTCCTTAGCACATCTCTCTTTGGAGCGGCAATAGTGGGGCTGACGGGTGCTGGTGCACTAGCTGTGCGAACAACAAAAACTCCCGTTTCATCACGCTCCACTACGACGCCAGCGGCTTCACAGATGTAGCGGATTGCCTCCTCAGCAGTTTTTTCCTTGAGACTTACAGTTACTCTTCGAATCTTATCCGAATCGGCCACTTGAATAGTGAACTCGATACCGGTCTGAAGCGAGAGTGCCTGAAGCGCTGTGAGAAGCTCAGCATCCTTTAGCTGCAAATCGATTTTGCCGCTGGCACGGGGCCCTTGAGCCACAGCAGGCATAACAGCGCCTACCACCAACGCTGCTGCCACCAAGGCAGTCCAACAGTTCTTGATCCTCATTCCCTAAATATCTCCTTTCGTAAGCTTTACTTTTTTAACGGCCAAATCCGCCGCCACCGCCGCCGAAGCCGCCTCCACCACCGCCGAAGCCGCCGCCACCGAAG
>CAZSIM010000001.1:395048-478589 GCA_964607175.1 uncultured Fimbriimonadaceae bacterium | reverse complement strand
CGGTGCAGGTGGTCTTGCGAGTCTCGCGAATTCCAACGATTTCGACTTCGGTGTTGACGTTCAACAGACCTCTCTCGACGCGGCCCGTAGCAACGGTGCCTCGACCCGTGATGGTGAAAACGTCTTCAACTGCGCAGAGGAAGGGCTTTTCGGTTTCTCGGGTAGGAGTGGGAATGAAGGAGTCAACTGCATCCATCAGGTCCAGAACGGACTTGACGTTGGGCTCATCAGCGCTGACAGTGCCGGCTTCGACCTGGTCCAGAGCCTTTCGAGCCGAACCCTTGATGATGGGAGTGTCATCACCGGGGAATCCGTACTGGCTCAGCAGATCGCGAATGTCCATTTCGACCAGTTCGATCAGCTCGGGGTCATCCACAAGGTCGGTCTTGTTCATGTAGACCACGATGTGGGGGACGCCGACCTGACGAGCGAGCAGGATGTGCTCTCGGGTCTGGGGCATGGGGCCGTCGGTAGCAGACACGACCAGGATAGCGCCGTCCATCTGGGCAGCACCGGTGATCATGTTCTTGATAAAGTCGGCGTGGCCAGGACAGTCGACGTGGGCATAGTGCCTGGTTTCGGTCTCGTATTCCTGGTGAGAAATGTTGATCGTGATTCCACGAGCCTTTTCTTCGGGAGCTGAGTCGATGTCGTCGTACTTTCGTGCCTGAGCCAGACCCTTAGTCTGCAGAACGCCCGTGATGGCGGCCGTCAGGGTTGTCTTGCCATGGTCAACGTGGCCGATGGTGCCAATGTTGACATGGGGCTTGGTTCTTTCAAATTTTGCCTTTGCCATGTTCGTTGATTGTGTCCTTTTGTGATGTGCCCTTAGCTGCCGCCCTGGGCCTTCTCAATAACTTCCCTTGCGATTGACGCGGGAACTTCCTCGTAGTGTGACGGAGTCACGTTCGGAGTTGCACGGCCCTGAGTAAGACCGCGCAGAGTTGTAACGTATCCGAACATTTCCGCCAGGGGCACGTGAGAGTTCACGATGGTGACTCCACCAGGAGCTGAATCCATAGATTCGATCCTGCCGCGCCTGCCGTTCAAGTCTCCAACCACGTCGCCAACATTTGTGTCAGGCGTCGTGACTTCAACATGCATGATCGGCTCCTTCAAGATAGGTCGGGCCTTCTTCATCGCTTCTTTGAAGCCAAGAATGCCAGCCTGCTTAAAGGCGTTTTCGTTTGAGTCAACGTCATGGTAGCTGCCGTCAACAACGGCAACCCTAACGTCAACTACTGGGTATCCAGCCAAGACGCCGTTCTGCAGAGCTTCACGGACGCCCTTTTCGATGGCAGGAATGTATTCGCGAGGAATAGCACCGCCTACCACCTTGTTGGCAAATTCAAATCCCTTGCCTGCTTCCAGAGGCTCAACTTCCAGCGTACAGACACCGTACTGACCCGAACCACCTGTCTGGCGGACGAATCGGCCTTCTGCCTTGGATGGAGCGCTGATAGTCTCTCTGTAAGCAACCTGGGGTCGGCCCTGATTGGCCTGAACGCCGAACTCTCGGTTCAGACGGTCCACGATGATTTCAAGGTGGAGTTCGCCCATGCCTGAGATGATCGTCTGGCCAGACTCGGGGTCGGTCATGACTCGGAAGGTCGGATCCTCTTCAGCCAGCTTCTGAAGGCTGGTGCCCAGCTTCTCCTGGTCGGCTCGGCTCTTAGGCTCGATGGCAACCTGGATAACTGGTTCGGGGAACTTGATCGCTTCGAGAACCACTGGGTGGTTCGCGTCGCAGATAGTCATTCCCGTTCGGATGTCTTCCAAACCAATAACACCGACAATTTCACCGGCGTAAACTTCGTCCAGGTCCTTTCGGTTGTTGGCGTGCATTTCAAGAATGCGTCCCACTCGTCCGTTCCTGACTCTCAGTTCGTTGGTCTGTGGATCTCGGAAAGCAACGCCAACCTGAGTGCCCTTCTTCAAAACTCCGCTATAGAGTCTAAGGAAGGTTAATCGGCCAACGTACTTGTCGGTCATGATCTTAAAGGCCAGGGCACTGAAGGGTTCTGTGTCATCAGCCTTGCGGACAACCTCTTCCTCAGAATCTGGGTCAAGTGCCTTGATGGCTGCCTTTTCCAGCGGACTGGGTAGGTAGTCAACAACGGCATCGATCATGGCCTGGACTCCCTTGTTCTTAAAGGAGCTGCCACAGCAGGCAGGAATAAACTTCATTCCAAGGGCACCCTTGCGGATAGCGGCTCGAATTTCGTCTTCACTGATTTCCTCACCTTCCAGGTAGCGCATGGCGATCTCGTCATCTGCATCAGAGATGGCGTCCATCAGCTTTTCGCGATACTTGGTGGTGAGTTCCTGCATTTCAGCCGGAACATCAATAACTTCGTAAGTCTTGCCGTCATCCGAGGTGTACAAGGTGGCCTTCATGGTCACCAGGTCAACATAGCCTCGGAAGTCGCTTTCTGCTCCGATCGGGATATTGATCGGCACAGGGTTGCCGCCCAGTCGATCGCCGATCCGGTCCATGACAGCAAAGAAGTCCGCGCCAAGGCGGTCCATTTTGTTGACATAGGCCAGACGAGGAACCATGTAGCGGTTCATCTGGCGCCAGACGGTTTCTGACTGTGGCTGAACACCGCCAACTGCGCAGAACACAGCAACAGCTCCATCAAGCACTCGAAGCGAGCGCTCCACTTCGACGGTGAAGTCGACGTGGCCAGGAGTGTCGATGATGTTGACACGATAGTTGGGGGCGCCTGCCTCAACGGACTTGCCATCGCTGCTCAAATAGCGCGAAGGAGTCCAGAAGCAGCTGGTTGCAGCAGAAGTGATCGTGATGCCACGCTCCTGTTCCTGCTCCATCCAGTCCATGGTGGCAGCACCGTCGTGCACCTCGCCGATCTTATGGCTTCGGCCAGTGTAATAAAGAATTCGTTCGGTTGTAGTCGTTTTGCCGGCATCGATATGCGCGGCAATCCCAATATTGCGGACGTGGTCAAGAGAATGTGAGCGAGGCATCTGAAATCACTGAAAGCTTAGAAGCGGTAGTGGCTGAATGCCTTGTTGGCATCCGCCATACGGTGCGTGTCTTCCTTCTTCTTTACAGATCCGCCAGTGCCATTGTAGGCATCCACAAACTCAGCGGTGAGTTTTTCAATCATGGATTTGCCGGATCTCTTTCGAGAAAAGGTGGCCAGCCATCGCAGGGCCAGGGTGCGTCGACGTACGGGTCGAACATCCATAGGCACCTGATAGGTTTGGCCGCCCACACGTCGAGGCCTAACCTCAACGCCGGGCATGATGTTTTCGATCGCCTTGTTGAAAACATCAACAGGGTTCTCTTCGCCCACCTTTTCGGCAGCCTGCCTAAGAGAGGTGTAAACGATCATCTCAGCCTTTGACTTCTTGCCGTCAAGCATCAGTCTGTTGATGAATCTCTGAAGGAGCTCGCTGCCAAACACTGGGTCTGGCAGAATCTCGCGAGTGTAATCTTTGTTTTTGCGCGACATCTGGGTTCCTCCTTACTTATTTCTTCTTGCCGCCCTTGGCTGCTGCGGCTGCCTGACCGGGCTTGGGCCTCTTGGCTCCATACTTGCTGCGGCCCTGGGAACGCTTAGCGACTCCACCCGTCTGCTGGGCGCCTCGAACAATGTGGTAGCGAACGCCTGGCAGGTCCTTAACTCGACCGCCGCGGACCAGAACAACACTGTGCTCCTGAAGGTTATGGCCCTCCCCAGGGATGTAGGCCGTGACTTCAGTTCCGTGAGTCAGTCGCACACGAGCGACTTTGCGAAGAGCTGAGTTGGGCTTTTTGGGGGTCATGGTCCTCACAACCGTGCAGACTCCCCTTCTAAAGGGACACGATTTGAGGGCGGGCGATTTGGACTTCGACTTTTGATTGACGCGTCCTTTCCTCACGAGTTGGTTTACGGTCGGCATTCGTTCCTCTGTTCCTGCTTGCCTTGGCTTTTCCGGGGGCCCCTTCGCTATTGGCGCTCACTGCTGAAAGCAAAAACCCTGCATTGTGCAGGGCATGCCGTTCGGGTCATGTCGGTAGCCTTTGAGCGGCGACTGAATTTTTGAACCGGACGGCCTGCCTCCTCCTGAGTTGGCCTAACGAACAGGGCGGTCCCTGCCAGGCGAGAAGTATGAGGTCTTAACCCACTTTAAGCCAGGGACCAACGGGACCAAACTGCGCCATTTGTCACAGCAGAAGCCATGACAAAACAGCACCCTTCAATCCCGATGCCTAGCAGGCAGCCGGCCAGACTGCTGGCAGCCAGATCAAGCCTTTTCTTTCAGCAGATCGCGAATTTCGGCCAGGAGTTCTTCCTGAGTTGGCCCGGCAGGAGCTGGCGCAGGCGGGGGGCTGACCTTATTGACCAGCTTGACAACAAAAAACAGAGCTGTGCCGACAATGGCAAAGTTCACTATGGTGTTAATAAACTTGCCAATCATGATGCCCTGAGCCACCTGCTTTCCGTCAATCTCCTTGGTTCCCAAAGGAATAACCCAGCCGCTGAAATCTGGCTGTCCGCCAAGCGCCCCCAAAAGAGGGGTTAAAAGGTCGGCAGTGAAAGAAGCAACAATTGCTCCAAAAGCGGCGCCAATAACAACGGCAACGGCCAAATCAACCACGTTGCCTCTCATTAAAAAGGCCTTAAGTTCCTTCAACATATTCGTCTCAATAGCGGCCAAAAGACCGCAGCCTTAACGGCTTTCAATCACAAGACGATCCGATGCTGGCAAAGGATCGTTCCCGTACCGAACAATCTTCCACCCGCTGCCTTCCTGCTCCAAAACTGCATTGGTTGATCCAGAATCAGATTCTGCCGTCAGGAGCAGCAAAAGATCGGTCTCTTCCCTTCTCCACCTGCCTGAAAACAGCTTCTCTTTACCGTCGCTTTTTTCCTTCCAGGTCAAAGAACCCTTATCCTGCAGCTCAACTTCTAGAGCCACCTTTTTCCCCAGCAATGTGCCAGTTCCGGCAAAAGAACCCATCGCTTTCTGCTCCGGCGCAGCAGCCATAGAAACGGCTCCTGCCTTGGCGCCTTCTGCTGAACCTGCAGAAGGATCAGAGGGCTGAGGCGCCGAAGAGCAGCCCCCTGCCACCAAGCAGGCAAAAACCCCGATGACTGCCAATGTATAAAGCTTCATGATTCCTTAGTCAAGGTTATCAGACTCACCTCAGGCCGAGAAAAAAGCCTGGGCCGTCCCGGGCCCTGCCCCCCGATTCCCCGGGTCACATAAACCCTATGCCCCTTGCCCTGTACAAGTCCGCGTGCAAACTTCGTTCCGTAGCGGCTGGGGGTTACTCCTGGAATCCAGGCAAAGGGATAAGCTTGGCCCCCATGCATGTGCCCGCTAATGGCCAGATCAACTCTCCACAAAGGTGAAAGCTCCTCGGCTGCATCAGGGGTGTGCTGCAGCATAATCCTCGGCTCATCGTGCGGAAGGCCTGCCAGAGCCAGATCCGGCCTATAGACTCCCCTTCTCAAATCATCAGTCCCGCAAAGCCATATTCTCTCCCCAGACCTGCTAAGGGCTAAGTTCTCGTTCATTAAGGTGCGGCAGCCAAGGCCATCCAGGGCGCCGATGATCTTCTCCACTGGACCCATGTGGTCATGGTTGCCCAAAACAGAAAAAACGCCAAAAGGAGCAGAAAGACCAACAAGCCCCGCCATCAAATCCGGAAGAGCCCATTCAAGACCCTTCTGTAAAAAATCCCCCGGCAGAAAGATAATGTCTGGGCTTTCTGCCATCAGCATCCGGCAGCATTTCTGTGCCTCATCGGGTGAAAGCCTGTTTCCAAAATGGAAATCAGACATGACTCCAACCTTAAAGCCCTCGAAGGCAGAAGGCAGATTCTTGATCCTAATGGTGGATTTAACCAGTTCAAACCAAGTCGGCTCTATGAGAATTGAATAAAAGGCGGTGGCGCCAACAACGCCACCGCCAATCTTAACTCCTTTTTTAAGAACCTGGCGGCGAGAGAGCAGCAAGGCATCCTCCTCATCCTCCGTCAGCCGTCTTTCATCCATGGTTGCCTTCTGGCTCCTTCATAGAGCCATAGTTTCACCAAAAGCCGCTACTTAAAAAAGTCGAAAGCTTCCAGCTTCTTCTTAAGTGCCTGTAGGAACTTGCCAGCCATCAAGCCATCAACAAGCCTGTGGTCGTAGGTGAGCACCAGATTCATCATGGACCTGACAGCCAGCATCTTATTGACCACAACAACCCTTTCAACAATGCCGTAGGTTCCCAAGATGCCGCTTTGTGGGGCATTAATCATAGGGGTCCCCAAAGTGGCGCCATAGCTGCCGGGGTTGGTGAGTGTAAAGGTTCCGCCCTGAACATCATCAACTCCAAGCTGGTTAGACCTGGCTTTCCCAGCAATGACCTCAAGATCCTTAGCGATCTGAATAACGCTCTTTGTGTGGCAGTCTCTGATGACAGGAACAATAAGCCCCCCGCTGCCATCCTTGCCCAATGAAACCGCACAACCCATGTGGACCCCCTTGTTAACCAGAATCTTATTGTCTGGCATGAGGGCCGAGTTAAGCATGGGAAACTCGTGCAGCGTTTCGGCAATCGCCTTGATGAAGAAGGGAGTGTAAGTGAACTTCACCCCGTACATCTCCATGAAAGATTCCTTGTTGCGGGCCCGGAACTCAACCATGCTCGTCACATCAACCTCTGTCAAGGTCGAGACGGTTGGCACCTGTGAGCTGCGCACCATGGCCTCGGCAATCATTTTTCTCATGCCGACCAAAGGCACAATTTCCTGCTCTGGACCAGCATGAGTGATTGGCGCGGCATCCTTGATCTGAAGACTGCTGGCAGGTGCGGCAGCTGGCTTAACGCTCTGGGCAGCTGAAGACTGACTGCGTCCCCCAGCCACGTAGGCTTCAAAATCTTTTTTGCTGACGCGGCCGCCGGTGCCGGTGCCGGGAATCCGTGAGAGTTCTGCCGCAGTCACGCCAAGTTCCTTAGCCATAGCCCGCACCAGCGGGCTGTAGAATCTTTTGTCGCCCTCTACGGGAGCGGACTCTTGAACATTCACTTCTTCGACAGCAGCAGGAATGGCAGCAGATTCTGCCGCCACAGGAACAGCTTCGGCAGAGGCGGCAGAACCTCCACCCTCTGCGATCATCTTCTTGGCGGCTTCAACATCTGGCTCAATCACACCCATGGCGTGAAAAACCAAAACCTCTCCCCCTTCAGGAATGATAATCTGAACCAGAATTCCAGATGCAGGAGCCTGAAGCTCCTGATTCACCTTGTCGGTCATGATCTCGACAACTGGCTCGTCTTCATTGACGAAGTCCCCGACCTTCTTCATCCATCGGGTAACGGTGCCCTCATGCACAGATTCGCCCAATTCGGGCATCAGAATCTCGACCGGCATAAGAAAGATTGTAGACCTTTTAATCCGCGATCATCAGGAGCGAAGGGGCCCAAAATAGGGATAAACTGAGTCCATGCAGCGAAGCATCATCCTGGTGGCTGGGGCAGGCAGCCTAAGATGCGCTCCTCCTGTTCTCGCAGGACTAGCTGCCTATGCCCCCGATCATGCAGTCGAAATACGTCTTTGGGATGCCGACCCAGAGATGCTCGACCTCTTTTTTCGCTTTGCCCAGTGCTGCCTAGAGGAAACAAAAATAGGCCACAAAATCTCTGCCACTACAGAACCGGTTGAGGCATTTGATGGCTGCCATGCTGTGATTCTCTGCATGGGCACCCGATGCATGAGGCGATTTCTATCGCCGCCTCCCGAACACGCCGATGAAGAGCCAGCAGATGAGAACGAAGGCGATGCGGAATCTGCCCTGCAGTTTGGCTACGGTGACAGAAATCGCCCCACTCCCCGCCATAGGCTAAGCCAAAACCTGCGGCACATGCTTTACCACCCAGCTGATGACCTGCCCAGAAAAGAAGCCATGGCTAAGGCCATAGAGCGAATTCAGCTGCTGATCCCAGACAATGCCGCCCTGCTCAGCCTCTTGCGAGAATCTGACGTGCACAAAGGAAGAGGAGCCCATCTCGATTGGCCCCCTGAACTGACCCCTGGAGAAGCCGAACAGAGGCCGCACGAGATTCTAAGATGGACTCTGGGAGAACCTGGCCTGCGAATGTACATAGAGCAGCACCGAATCAGCCCTGTCACCAGGTGGCTTTCTCAGGTAGAAGGAAGACCTCTGTGAACCTGACACTGCCTTTAGCCGCCGCCCTTGCAGAAAAAGAAACCCTCACCCGCAGCGTTCTGACTATGGTCTTCGTTGGGTTTGGCGCCGGTTTGGTGATTTTTATCGCAGGATATTTTGTCTTTCTAAAGTGGCAGAAGTCCAGCCGTCAGCTAGGTGACGAAGAAGCAGAACTCGGCGAAAAGCTTGAGACCCTGCCTGGCCGCAGCCGCAAAAAATAGGCTTGGCTAAGACTCCGCACATCTTTCCCCGCTTAGGATCGGCCCCCTTTCTGCGGCATTTCCCTCATAATGGTCTCATGTCCGACATCATTCGCATGGGATCTGGAGCAGCACCTGACCTTCTGATCATCGGAGCTTGGGCTTCAGAAACAGCTTCAAACAGCAGCCCCTTTGCTTTGGAAGCACTGGCCCGCAGGGAATTTAGGGCTGAACTGGGTGAAGCAGCTGAGGTCTTCCCTGCTTCTGGTCCCCGTGTTCTTGTTGTTGGATTGGGAAACACCCCTGACCTAGCCCCCAAGGCCATGCGCCAAGCCGCTGCCGCCGCTGCCAGGAAAGCAGATTCAGCCGAAGCCGCCTCGGTGGTTTTTGCCATCGAAGGATTAAGAGATGCAGCCTTTATGGGCCGCTGTATGGGAGAAGCTTTTGGCCTTCTGGCTTGGTCCCCCAAGATTTTTGCTTCCAAACCATCAGAATCACGTGAGGTCGAGCTTCATTCAGCTGATCCGCTTTTTTCTGAAGGCTTGGCCTATGGAATCACTTTGGCAGAATCTGTCAACCTCAGCCGAACTCTGGCATGGACCCCGCCAAGCATTGCCACTCCCCTATGGATCGCAGAACAGGCGCAGAAACTGGCCGATTCGACCGATCTTGACTGCCGGATTATTCAAGGCGACGAGCTTGAAGCCGAAAGACTGATGGGACTTGCCACGGTTGGCCTAGCCAGCCACAACCCCCCATGCCTTATTCGACTGGCATGGACTCCTGCTGGCACCGAAGGGCAGAAGCCGGTTGTCATTATCGGCAAAACCGTTACCTACGACACGGGCGGATTAAGCATCAAGGGCCGCGAAGGAATGAGGGGCATGAAAGGTGATAAATCTGGCGGATGCGCCGTGCTGGGTGCCATGCACGCCGTGGCCGCCCTTATCAAGCCAGATTTCCCCGTGGTCGCCCTTCTTGCCGCCGCAGAAAACTCCATCAATGGCGATGCCTACCGCCCTGATGACATCATCACCTACCGCGATGGCACGACAATCGAAGTCACCAACACCGATGCCGAAGGGCGTTTGGTGCTGGCCGATGCTCTCTGCTGGGCTAAGGATGTTGAAAACCCCTGGGCCATGATTGATTTGGCAACCCTAACCGGCGGAGTCGTGACTGCCCTGGGCAGCACCTATGCAGGTGTTTTCTGCCACGACACAAATCTGCTGGATGACCTGAACGAAGCCGGAAGTGTTTCTGGCGAGCGCGTTTGGCGCCTGCCGCTGGACCCCGAATACAAGGACTTGATGAAGTCGGATATCGCCGATATGGTCAACTCTAAGCTGGGAGGCAAGGCGCATCCTGTTCAAGGAGCCATTTTCCTCGATCATTTTGTCCCTTCTGGTCTTCCTTGGGCTCACATTGATATCGCAGGAGTAGCGGGCCATGCTGCCGAAACTGGTCCATACCGAGTTGGCCCTTCTGGGTTTGGTGTTCGGCTGCTGGCCGATCTCTTGAGATCTGGTCTCTCCCTGCCCAGGAGCTGAAGGTGAACTCAGTGTCAGCTCCGAACTGGGTAAACGAAGCCTGGCAGCATCTTCTTGATGACCCAGTTCTGGGCTCTCATGCGGCGTTGATCCCCTGCCCTGAGGTAACTCAGTCAGGGGATATTCTTGGCGAAATTGTCTCTTCGGTGGTCTCTCAGCAGCTCAGTACAAAAGCAGCGGCAGTGATTCATGGGCGCTTTGTTGCCCTTATGCCTAGCGGTGTTGCCCCGGCTGCCATCCTTGATCTTAGTCTTGAAGAAATGAGGGGGGCGGGCCTTAGCAGACAGAAAGCCGCCTGCTTAAAAGATCTCTCCGAGAGGGTTCTTGACGGCCGGCTGAAGCTTGAATCGCTCTTGGAAAAAGATGCCGACGGAGTTGAGGCAGAACTAACCCAGGTGAAAGGTATCGGCCCTTGGACCGCCGAGATGCTGCTCATCTTTCGACTAGGACACCCAGACATACTCCCTCTAGCTGATTTGGGGATTCAGAAAGGTTTCAAGATCGTTCTTGGACTTTCCGAACTCCCTTCCCGTGATCTCATGACCGCCACTGCTGAGCCTTGGCGGCCCTATCGCACCCTTGCAAGCCGAGTGCTTTGGAAGCTGCTCGATTCACCAACATAAAAACGGGCAGGTACTGAACCCCTGCCCGATATAGACAATATTAAGGCCTAAAGTGGTCTTAATTATACAAAAGAAAGGCCTTTCGCGACTGCTTGAAGCTGCTGACTCCTGCGGACCATTCTTTGGGCAGGCCAGATTTTTGATTGATAGCGGCTGATGACGCGGCTTTGTTCTGAACAAGACGATTCAAAGTCTCTTCCTGATACTCTGGATAGAGCTGATGCAGAAGTCTTGCCAGTTCGAACCCTGCCCTGACTGGACGAAACTTGGCACGATCTGTAATAGAAAATGCCAATCCCTGGCACTCAACGCCTGCAAATCGAGATGAGGTGGGAGTAAACCGAACAGGATAGGCTTTGATTCCTGCCAGCCCGATTCCGTTAAATTTTTCTGCCAGTTCCTGTCCCTTGATATAGGGAGCTCCAACCCTTTCAAACGGATCGTCCGTTCCTCTTCCCACCGAAATGTTGCCTGCTTCGATAAGACAGATGCCAGGGTAGAGCAGAGCGGCATTAAGACTGCGCATGTTGGGACTGGGGTTCACCCATTCCAGACCTGTCTCATCCCACCACATTTTTCTGGTCCAGCCTTCTGCTTTAATAACCTGCAGATCTACATTAATTTTCCTAACGGACTTGTACATAAGTGCAAGCTCTCCCGCAGTCATTCCATGTCGGGTTGGAATTGTGTGGTACGCCGTGTGGCCCCGGAACTCGGGTTCAGAGACAGCTCCTTCCACTTCCACCCCCCCGATAGGGTTTGGCCGATCGAGCACCACAAACTTCAGGCCGTTTTCGGCGGCAGCCTCCATGGCATAGCCCATTGTCGAGGTGTAAGTGTAAAAGCGAGCCCCGATATCCTGAATATCAAAAACCAGCGTGTCCAGCCCCTTCAACTGTTCTGGGTTGGGCTTGTACCGGGCTTCACCCTGCTGCTTTAGATTGTAAAGCGAGTAAATCGGGAGCCCCGTCTTGGCATCCTTTTCATCAGTAATAGCTTCATCCTTGGTGCCACGAATTCCGTGTTCTGGAGCAAAGAGAGCCTTCAGCTCAAACCCCTTGGCTTCATAAAAAGCATCAATGGCATGGCGGCCATCTCGAGTCAAAGTGGTGTGGTTGCAGATAAGTCCAATCTTTCTTCCCTGCAGAGAAGCAAAATCAGATTTCACCAAAACGTCCAAGCCACAGAGCACGATCGCGGCCGAAGCAAGCATGTCCTTAAGGATAACGGCTTCCTGAGGTCCGGGTCAAGTCACATGGCTGAACTCCGGTCCTGCTTTCTTAGGCTCGGGACTCCTCCCCCATCTCCTCTTCTGGTACCCTATTTGTTCCTACTGCCCGATCGTCTAATGGTAGGACAGCGGTTTTTGGTGCCGTTAGTTGGGGTTCGAGTCCCTATCGGGCAGCCAGCTGATACCTAATCTTGTCCACAGGAATCCTCCTGATACACTCAATGCCGCAGGACAGTGGCCAGGAAATTTGCTAGGACTGGGGCAATCCATTTAATTACTGACAGCATCAAGACATTCCGTGCATATTGAGTGCGCGGAATGTCCGTAAGCCTAAGGACCGCCACCTGCAGATCAGATCTCTACTTTGTTACAGCCCCTTCGTGAGCTGGTCCTACTGATCGAGCGTACTTAGCCAAAACCCCCTTGCTGTACTTGCAGGGAGGAGCCACCCAGCCAACCCGACGGGCCTCCAGCACCGATTCATCCACGTGCACATCAAGACGAAAACCTTCGGCATCAACCGTAACCAAGTCGCCTTTCTCAACAAAGGCAATCGGACCGCCATCTACCGCTTCGGGCGAAACGTGGCCAACCATAAGCCCCTTTGTCGCCCCGCTAAACCTTCCATCTGTAAGCAGAGCCACCTGTCCTCCCAGGCCCTGCCCCACCAAGGCAGAAGTGACTCCGAGCATTTCCCTCATGCCAGGGCCGCCCTTGGGGCCTTCGTAGCGGATAACCACCACGTCGCCAGGCTGAATCTGACGCGACTGAACTGCCTTCATGGCATCTTCTTCGCAGTCAAAAACCTGTGCCGGACCTGTATGCTTCAGCCCCTTGACTCCCGCCGTTTTGATGACTCCGCCATTTGGAGCCAAGGAGCCATATACGGCGACCAGCCCACCTGTCGGATTTAGGGCTCGGTCGGCAGGAACCACCACGTCCTGCCCTTCAGGAAGAACCACATCGGCCAAATTCTCCGCCATTGTTTTGCCCGTCACAGTCATGCAGTCTCCATGAAGCAGCCCAGCTTCGAGCAGAACCTTTAACACAGCTGGCACTCCTCCCACCTTATGCAGATCCATCATCACATAGCGTCCACCGGGGCGAAGGTCAGCAACTATGGGTGTCCTCTGACTGATTTCATGAATCTCCTGCAGAGTTAAGGGGATTCCCAACTCGTGGGCGATGGCAGGCAGGTGAAGGGCAATATTGGTGCTTCCACCCGTTGCAGCTCCCACCATGACGGCATTCTCAAGAGCCTTGCGAGTAATGATCTGGCTGGGGATCAGGCCCTGCAAGGCCACCTGCATCACGGCATCAGCGACATCGGCCAAAACGGCTCCCCTGCTGCCATCTGGGTCAACGGCAGGGGGGCTGGATGAGCCAGGCAGAGCCATGCCCAAGGCTTCGGCCACACAGGCCATAGTGTTGGCGGTGTACTGGCCGCCACAGGCGCCAGCTCCCGGGCAGACCGCACACTCCACGGCATGAAGCTCCTTTTCATCAATCTTGCCCGCCGCATAAGCACCAGCAGCTTCGAAGGCATCTTGAATCGTGACGTCCTTTTCCTTATGCCTTCCTGGGAGAATTGTGCCTCCGTACAAAAAGATCGAAGGAACATTCAGCCTCGCCATCACCATAAGCATTCCAGGAAGGCTTTTATCGCACCCTGCGACACCTACCAAGGCATCGTAGCAGTGAGCCCTCATCATCAGCTCTACCGAATCTGCAATCACTTCTCTGCTGATAAGGCTGGCTCTCATTCCCTCGTGGCCCATGGCAATGCCATCACTGACAGAAATAGTGTTGAACCGGCGGGCGGTTCCTCCTCTCTGCATCACGGCGTCGGCAATCACTCTTCCCTGCTCATCTAGGTTGACATTGCAGGGTGTGGCTTCGCTCCAAACTGTGGCGACCCCCACCCAGGGCTGCAGCATGTGCTGGTCTCCCAAGCCCATGGCGCGCAGCATGGCGCGATTGGCGGTTTTGTCCGCTCCTTCGGTAATTGTTCTGCTCTTGTGGCGAGGATCAAATGTCATGAGAAATGCTCGTTTTATTATAGTTTTAGCGCCAGACCTAATTTTTTTGTACTGGTAAAATTCCTCAGGCTCCCCTGCCCAAGGGTCGAGAAAGAAAGAGTCCGACGGAAGGACTCAAGGATTCCTCTGTGTATTCGTATCCGAGTTCCGTAAGAAACTCGCTGAACTGACTTCGGGTGGAAACAGGAACTTGGAAACCAACTAAAACCCTTCCACGGTCTGACCCGTGGTTGCGGTAATGAAAAAGACTGATGTTCCAGCGCCCTCCCAGCCTATCTAGAAACTCAGAGAGGGCTCCTGGCCTTTCGGGAAAGATGAAATGATAAACATTTTCATCAGAAACTGAAGCCATCCCACCAATCATGTGGCGCACATGAGTCTTAGCAAGTTCATCCTGAGTCAAGTCGATGGCTGGGTAGCGCGCTTCAACCAGGCTCTGGAGAATCTCCTTTGCCTCTCCTTCTGCTCTTGTTTTCACCCCGACAAAAACCACCGCTTCGGCATCATCGCTCAAGCGGTAGTTAAATTCGGTAACGCTGCGTCGGCCTAAAACAGAGCATAACTGCTTAAAGCTGCCCGGTCTTTCCGGGATCCTCACTGCAAAGATAGCTTCAGAATGCTCTCCAAGGTCAGCTCGTTCAGAAATATGCCTCAGCCGGTCAAAGCTGACATTGGCTCCTCCTGTTATGGCAGCCAATGGCCTTCCGCCAACCTTATTGGTTTCCAGCCACTGCTTTATTCCAGCAATGGGCAGGGCGCCGCTCGGTTCCAATATTGACCTGTTTTCCTCATAAACATCCTTAATAGCTGCACAGATCGCATCATTGCTAACGAGGATCACTCCATCTAAATGCTCCTGACAGATTCTAAAAGTCTCTGCTCCTACCTGCTTTACAGCAACGCCGTCAGCAAAAAGACCAGGCTTTTCCAGCTCTACTCTGCGGCCTTCAGCCAAAGAGTCGTGCATGGCAGGAGAATCTTCTGGTTCAACGCCATAGACAAGTGAACCTGGCCTCAGCTGCTTGATGGCAAGGCACAGGCCGCTGACCAGGCCCCCGCCTCCTACGGCAGCAAAGACGACAAGGGGGCCAGGTGGAAGCTGTTCATCCAGTTCCAATCCAATGGTCCCTTGTCCGGCAATCACATAGGGGTCATCGTAAGGATGAATAAAAGTTAAGGACTCTTCCCTTTCTATTTCTCGTGCCCTTTGGTACGCATCATTGTAGGCATCCCCATAAATCACCAGCTCTGCGCCAAGGCGAATAATCGCCTCGCGTTTGACATCTGGCGTGGTTGCTGGCACCACAATAACAGCCCGACACCCCATGCGCTTGGCAGCCAAAGCCACCCCTTGAGCATGGTTGCCAGCCGAGGCAGCCACGACTCCCTTTGCCAAAAGGCCAGGATCAAGCCGCGACATAGCAGCATGGGCTCCCCTTAGCTTAAAGCTATGAACTGGCTGAAGATCCTCTCTTTTCAGGTAGATCTCAGCCCCCAGCCGACTGCTTAAAACAGGAGCCAGATCCAGGGATGACCTTACGGCCACCCCATAAACATCCGACTGACGAATCAGCTCAAGGTAATCAGAGTTAGAAAGGTGAGGCTCCATTTAGGCCTGCTTATCCTTGATAAACGGCATCAAGGCTCTCAGCTCTCTGCCCACCTCTTCAAGCTGGTGGGCGCGATGCTTCTGCCTAAAGGCATTGATTCGAGGACGTCCTTCCTCATTCTCCTTCACCCACTCATCGGCAAATTTGCCCGACTGAATATCGGCCAAAAGCTCCTTCATGGCAGCTCGGCTCTGATCGTTGATCACCTTGGGGCCAGCAATGTAATCACCCCATTCAGCCGTATCGCTTACCGAATAGCGCATGTAGTTAAGACCGCCTTCGTAAAGCAGATCGACAATAAGCTTTGTCTCGTGCAGACATTCAAAATAGGCAGCTTCCGGCTGATATCCTGCTTCAACCAAAGTTTCGAACCCTGCCTGAATCAGATGAGAAAGTCCTCCGCAAAGCACTGCCTGCTCGCCAAAAAGATCAGTTTCTGTTTCTTCCTTAAATGTTGTGTCCAAAACTCCAGCAGCGGCTCCGCCAATTCCCCAGGCATAGCTCAAGGCCAGTTCGCGGGTGCTGCCGCTTGGGTCCTGATGAACAGCAATAAGGCAGGGCATGCCGTTGCCAGCGGCAAACTCAGCCCGCAGCCTGTGGCCCGGCCCCTTAGGAGCGATCATCCCCACATTGACATCAGCCGGAACGACGATTCGCTTGTAATGAATGTTGAACCCATGGGCAAAAAGCAGAGTCTGACCCGCCCGCAGGTGGGGAGCCACTTCGTCACTAAAAATCCCCGCCATCGGAACGTCGGGGGTGCAGAACATCATCAGATCGGCCCATTTTGTGGCCTCTGCCACAGTAGGCACCTGAAATCCATCAGCTTCAGCCTTTGCTCTGCTGGCGCTGCCTTCATGCAGGGCCACCCTGACATCTACCCCGCTGTCTTTAAGGTTCTGAGCGTGAGCATGCCCCTGACTTCCGTAGCCGATAATAACGACCTTGGTGTTCTTGATGAGTTCGGGATTGACTTGATTTGAATAAGTAATGGTTGCCATGGTGGTTATTTCACTCGGATTGCGACAAGACCGCTGCGGACAAGCTGCTTGATTCCGTAGGGTTGAAGAAGATTGGTCAGGTGATCGATATGGCCAGGCTCGGCGGTGAGCTCGACAGTGACTGCATCTGGCTCCAGATGTACGATTTCTGCCTTCATGGCATGCACGACATCCAAAACATGACGACGGGTTTCATCAGTAACAGTCACCTCAAAAAAAGCAAGTTCTCGTTGAACCGACTGAGCTTGGGGAAGATCATCGACTTCCACCACATCAATCTGCTTTTCAAGCTGTCTCATGCACTGGCGCAGAATGCTGTCATCTCCCTTGACCTGAATGGTCAGGCGGGAAAAGCCTTCCTGTTCGCAGTCGCCAGCATTCAAGCTGGCCAAAGAAAACATGCGTCGACGAAAGAGGCTGGAGAGTCGATTAAGGGTGCCGTAGTCGTTGTGGACCAAAGCGGTGATGGTGTGAGTGGTGCGGCTCATTAGGCTTCGACCTCCTGAGGAGTGCCGGTTTCTGCTGTTTCAACAGATGTCGTGCGCGGGTCAAGATCCAAACCCTTGTAGGCTTCAAATTCTTTTGTTGGGTCTGTAATCACATGGTCGTTGCTGCTGCCAGCGGCCACCATGGGATAAACGTTGTCCTCCATTTGGACCTTGAATTCGCACAGAACCACTCCGGGAGTGTTTCGGGCCTTTTCCATCGTGTCATCAAGAGTCTCGGGGCTGTCGCACAAAAAGTAGCTGACCCCATAGGCCTGGGCAAGAATGCCGAAGTCCGGGCTGCCCATCTCGACATGGCTGTAGCGATTTTCGTAAAAAAGCTCCTGCCACTGCCTTACCATTCCCAGAAATGAGTTGTTGATAAGGGCAATCCTTACGTTGATGCCAGTTTCTTTGGCCGTCTGCAGTTCCTGCAGAGTCATTTGAAACCCGCCGTCACCCACAACAGCCCAAACTTCCCTTTCCGGATGGGCAAAGGCAGCCCCCATGGCGGCCGGGAATCCAAAGCCCATGGTGCCAAGCCCTCCGCTGGAAAGCCACTGGTAAGGGCGATTGAACTGATACATCTGGCTGACCCACATTTGATGCTGGCCAACATCGGTGCTGACAATGGCGTCCCCCTTGGTCAAACGGTTCAGCGATTCCATGACATGGCGAGCCAGCAGAGGACCTTTTTTGGCAGGAACCTTAATAGGCTGATCTCTTCGCCAGGTGTTGATTGCCTTCCACCAAGAATCATGCTTTGCTTTTGTGGCAGCCTCTAAAAAGGCAGGGAAGCTTTCGGAAAGATCGCCAGGAACTACAACCTCAGTTTCAATGATCTTGCTGAACTCACTGTCATCAATATCAAAGTGAATAATCTTGGCCCTTGGGGCAAATCCGCTTACCTTTCCTGTAATGCGGTCATCCCATCTCATGCCGATTCCGATCACCAGGTCAGATTCCTGCACCGACTTGGTCGCAGCGTATTCGCCGTGCATTCCCATCATGCCAAGCGAGCGAGGATCGCTGCGGGGAATGTTCCCCAAGCCCAGCAGAGTTGAAACAACAGGAAGATCACATTTCTCGGCCAGCTTCTGCAGAACATCCGAAGTGTTTGACCAGATAACGCCAGCGCCAGCAATAACCACTGGCCTCTGAGCTTCTGCCAGCAGCTTGGCGGCGCGCTCTATCTGACCAGGCCTCATTGGGGCGGCAGGACGGTAGCCAGCCCTTTCGATCTTGTCTGGGAAGTCGTTTCGAGTCGCCGCTATAAAAACGTCCTTGGGAATGTCCACCAAAACTGGTCCTTTGCGGCCAGTTCTTGCCAGATGAAAAGCCTCTGAAAGAACATAGGGCAGGTCATCAACATGGCGCACAAGGTAGCAGTGCTTGGTAATAGGAATGGTGATTCCCTGGATGTCTGTTTCCTGGAAGGCATCTGTGCCAATCGCCCAAGAATTGACATTGCCGGTGAGGGCAACCATGGGAATAGAGTCCATCATCGCGGTGGCGATGCCTGTAACGAGGTTTGTGGCTCCTGGTCCGCTGGTAGCCAGGCAGACTCCCACTTCGCCGGTCGATCTGGCCCAGCCATCGGCCATATGGGCCGCACATTGCTCGTGTCTAACAAGAACATGCTTGACCTGGGGCCAATGAATCATTTCGTCGTAGAGGGGCAGCACAACCCCTCCTGGGTAACCAAAAACCGTGCTGACTCCCTCACGTTCGAGAGCCTGCATGACCAATTGCGCGCCCGTTCTGAGCGGCTTGTGTTCGTCCATAGGTGTCTGCTCCTGCCTTGACAGCTAAAACAGCCACACTGCTGCTCCGCCTCCCATAAACGACTTCGGCCTTCCCCTTTCACCAGGGAAGGCCGACTTTATTGTTTGATTCGTTTTCGACGTTCCCCAGTATCCTCAAGCTCTAATAATGAGCCCAATAAGGAGTCCAAGAAGGCCTAGCACGACAAGACCGCTGAGCAGAAGCTCAGAGCCAAGCACGCTGGTCTCAAGGACGGCCAAGGTCGTCACAGTTCGAATATCTTACTCGGATGACAGCCAAAATGCAAGAGCTAGGCCTCTTGGGTGTGGACTGACTGATCGGGAGCACTAAACCCGAACGGATCACACAACCGATCTGCTCTACCTGCCTGTTAGGGCGTTCAAAGGTGGGACCCTATCGGGGAAAGGCTCCTCTTTAGGAGTGCGGCTTCGAATCACAACTTCTTCTGCCAGCCACAAGCCATTTAGCTTTCTTACATAAAGCGAAATAGGATCGTAATGTGGCAGGTCGTTAAGCATGGCTCCCACGCCTTCCTCCTCAGGGATGATCACGTAGGCATAAGTCGGACTGGTAACCACCTTGACCTTGCCTGCTGGCGACTGCCTGGCAACAAGAATCACCTTCAAAACCTGCGAGGCCGGATCATAGCCCCTGGGGCATGCCTCAAACCTCTCTGTTCCTTCACGAGGAAGCTCCTGCCTTGCCGGAATGCTATAGGTCGGAGTCGATATTCGGCGCGCCCGTTTTAGGCTCCAAAAAGGGCTGCGCAGCCCCTTGGGAGAGTAGATTTCAAAATGAAGATGAGGTCCGGTTGCCCAGCCGCTGTCTCCCATGTAGCCGATAAACTGCCCTGCCTCAACTCTTTGACCTGGCTTTATATTGGGGGCAAACATGTGGTCTACCGTCCCCTTATTGTCACTGGTGCCAGGGGTGTCATCGTTAAAGTGAGTCATGAGGGTGCGCCACCCATCATCGGCTACGATCCAGACAGACTCCTTTTTCATATTGATTTTTCCGGCAAAAGGAGCCAAGAGAGGAGTCATTCTGGGGCCGGCAATGTCAACACCGGTATGCCTGTAGCTGCCTCTCAAATCGTTGTAGCCATCTCGAAAAGAAAGGTCGCGCAGAACCGGAAAAACCATAGGGTAGGTCACCCCAGCAGTGGGAAGCACCTCCCTGCCAAAAGGGGCTACCGGCGGGGGAATTGAGCCTATCGGTTTTGGGAAGGCCAAGACTGCCGCCGCGAGGAGCATAGGCACTATTCTGGCCCAAACGCCCTGCTTCTTTTGGCCCTCCTGGATTTTTGCCATATACCCCCAAGGGTATAATTGCCTTGTGACCCAGGAAGAGAAGGCTAAACTCATACGACGCCTCGCTCGCGTAGAGGGGCAGACAGCTGGTGTTAGACGCATGGTCGAAGAAGACCGCTACTGCATGGAAATCCTGACTCAGATTGCAGCGGCTAGGTCTGCTTTAAGCCAAGTAGGAGTCGAACTTCTTACCTACCACATGGAGCACTGCCTTCTTGGCAAGGAAACAGATTCTGCGGCTCATCCCCATTCTCAGGGCATGAGCCGAGAGGAAATGACCGAAGAACTCAAGGCTGCTCTCAGCCGTCTTATCGATTAATACCCACAGGGGTATAAAAACAAGGATATAGAAAAAATGAACCACACGTTTGCAATCAAAGGGATGTCCTGCCAGAACTGCGTCAAACACGCCACCGAAACCCTTATGGCCCTGCCTGGGGCTTCCAACGTTCTTGTAACACTTAACCCACCTCAAGGCACCCTTGATCACGATGGTTCAATCTCCTTCACCGCCATCGCCGAAGCACTTAAAGAAGAAGGATATGAAGCCAGCCCCCTTGCCTGAGACAGAAATCCAATCCGATTCACCTGAGATTTCACGCCTTGAAATAGAAGGCATGCACTGTGCCGCCTGTGTCAGACGGGTCACCAAGACACTTGAGAAAGTTGATGGAGTCGAAGCCGCCTCTGTCAACTTCGCGGCAAGAACCGCCTGGGTCAGCCATGCCCCAGGGATGGATCAAAACGCTCTCACCCAGGCAGTAGAAAAAGCAGGCTTTACCGGACGAATCCCACAAAAAGGCGAAAGAACACTCCCCAGCGAAGCAGCAAAAAAGGAAGCGCAGTCAAAACGCAGGACTTTTATTGTCTCGGCTCTCCTCACGCTTCCGGTTTTCTGCCTCTCAATGTTTTGGCACCCTCGGCCAGAAGGGATCAACTGGCTGCTGCTTGCCCTCACAACTCCCGTCGTTTTTTGGGCAGGCTGGGAGTTCATCGCCGGAGCTTGGTCCGCCCTTAAACAGCGGACCTTTACGATGGATACGCTTGTGGCACTTGGGACTCTTTCTGCCTACGGGGTCTCTGTCTACGGGATTCTTGCCTATAAAGGCCACCATCAAAGTGAACATCTTTATCTCGAATCAGCGGCTGTCATCGTCACTCTCATTCTATTAGGGAGGACCCTTGAAGCTGGGGCGAGGGGAAAGATGACGGAGGGAATTGAAGCCCTCACCCAGCTGTCACCCGAACGCGCGGTAAGGCAGAACCTCGCCGGAGAATGGCAGGAAGTTCCGGTGCAGCTGGTTCTGCCTGGCGACCTGCTGCAGATAAGGCCGGGCGAAAAGGTTCCTGCCGATGGAGTCATTACAGAAGGCATAGGCGAGGTCGATGCCTCGCTTATGACAGGCGAACCCCTGCCCCGCGCGGTCAAGCCTGGCGACGAAGTGCAGGCAGGACTGCTCAACCTCTCTTCCCTGCTTGTCATGAAGGCAGAAGGAGTCGGTGAAGATACTGCCTTGGCCAGAATCATTCAAACCGTCGAGGAAGCCCAAGGCAGCAAGGCTCCGCTTCAGAACCTCGCCGATAAAGTTTCCTCAGTGTTCGTTCCTATCGTCATCGTCCTGGCTCTTGCCTCCTTTGGATTTGCCTATGCCACGGGGCTAGGCATTGAGGCAGGAATGATCCGCCTTGCAGCTGTTTTGGTTATCGCCTGCCCCTGCGCTCTTGGACTAGCCACCCCGACCGCCCTCGTTGTCGGAATCGGAAAAGGAGCCGAGCTTGGACTGCTAATCCGGAGCGGTGATGCTCTCGAAAGGGCCGCCCACATTAAAACCTTGGTTCTCGACAAAACAGGAACCCTGACTCAAGGCCGTCCTGAACTGCAGACTCCTCTGATTCTTGATGATGAATGGGATGAAAAAGGCATTTTAAGCCTTGCCGCCGGACTTTCATCATCCTCAACCCATCCTCTCGCCCGATCTACCGCCGCGAAAGCTGAGTCTCACGCTGAAGTCACACAGATTGAAAACAGCCCAGGACAGGGTGTTCAAGGGATCTTTCAAGGCAGGCAGGTCAGACTTGGCAGAGCTGAATGGGCCAGCGATGCCAAGCCTGCCGAACCAGACCTGCCTGGCAGCCTGTCGCTTTTGACACTCGATGGCCGCCCCCTAGCCTGGCTGAACTGGCAGGATGAGATTGCCGCAGGGTCGACTGAAGCCGTAAACCAGCTTCGCAGGGCAGGGATGCGCGTTCTTTTGGCGACGGGAGACAGGGCGGAATCAGCCGCGCCTGTGGCTGAAGCCGTTGGAATCACCGAGGTTCACTCCAGCATGACTCCCAAGGCAAAGGCCGATTTGATTATTGAACTCAAAAAGTCTGGCCCTGTTGGAATGGTAGGAGACGGCATTAACGATGCTCCTGCCCTCGCCCATGCTGATGCAGGAATCGCCATAGGAATGGGAGCCCATGCCGCCAGAGAAGCAGGGGATATTGTTCTGCTCCGGTCAGATCTCAGGGCGCTATCCACCGGGTTTGCCCTGGCTCGCCAGACCTTGAAGACAATTAAAGGCAACTTAATCTGGGCCTTCAGCTACAACATCCTCATGATTCCCTTGGCGATGGCTGGCTTTATGAACCCCATGCTGGCGTCTGGCGCAATGGCCTTCTCTTCAGTATCGGTTGTGCTCA
Source organism: uncultured Fimbriimonadaceae bacterium (assembly GCA_964607175.1). Classification (GTDB taxonomy): domain Bacteria; phylum Armatimonadota; class Fimbriimonadia; order Fimbriimonadales; family Fimbriimonadaceae; genus JAKRSE01. The sequence goes on along the minus strand of CAZSIM010000001.1, from coordinate 455,899 downwards.
ATGCCTTAAGGCTGAAGAGGTTTAGAGCTCAGTCTTAGTCCTGAAGGACACGCCCATAACCGTCGTATTTTACGCCGCCCATGAGAATGTATATGGCGTCAAAAAAAGACCAAATGATGCCCACCCCACAGAAAACAAAAGTGATGAGTTGTAGAACTCCGTGGGCAGAGTAGCCAAGGTAAAAGCGCCCCACACCAGGAATAAAGTTAAGAAGTCCCGCGGTCACTCTGCTCTTGTCACTTTTAGGAAGGTTCTGTTCCAGCTGACTCCAGTTGACTCCGTGAACCTGAGCCCTCACGGCTTGGCTCTGCATACGCAGTGCATGAGCCTGATCTCTCATTGCCTGGCTTTGATCGTAGTAAGCACCAGCCTGCATGGGAGGCATGGGCTGAGATATCGGCTGCTGATAGCCGCCTGGCGGCTGAGGCATGGCACGGTTCTGTCTTGGTGCAGGCGGGGGCGTGCGCATCTCGGTAACGATGCGGCTCCTTAGTTCACTAATGCTGCCAGCCTGCAGCCAATCAGTCATTCCATGACGCCACACATAGGTGTCAGCATCAATAACACGATCCTGAATTAGATCCTGCATTTGGCTCAGGCTCAAGGGACCCAGTTCGCCATATTGGCCAACGTAATACCACTCGGTCTGTTCCTGCTGAAGACTCATGCGAGCTGCCTGGAAGCGCTGAAGAAGATCAGCCTTATGCTGCCGACGTGGCAAAGACCTCTTAGGTTGCGCCTATAAATGAATTCTAGCCGAGTAGAGGCGATCTTTGGGCCTTACACCCGCCAAGAAGCCTTCCCAGAGTGCAGAAAGGGGGGACTGGTATCTTGAAGCTTGGTTCCCACCCCATGAGTGTTCGTGTTCGTTATGCCCCCAGCCCCACCGGCAGCCCCCACGTGGGCAACATTCGGACGGCTCTTTATGACCACCTTTTTGCCAGGAACAACAAGGGCACTTTTATTTTAAGGCTTGAAGATACTGACCGCACCCGATTTAAGCCAGGCAGTGAAGAAGAGCAGCTGGAAAGCTTGAAGTTTGTTGGAGTGCAGATTGACGAGGGAGTGGGTGTCGGCGGCCCCTGCGGACCCTACCGACAAAGCGAACGCAAAGAACAGGGCCTTTACCAGCCATTTATTGACAGGCTGCTGGAAAGCGGCGCTGCCTACTATGCCTTTGATACTCCTGAAGAACTAGACGAAATGCGTCTTTTTCAGCAGGTCAACAAGCAGCCCACCGGCTATTTTGGAGGAACTTGGCGTGATGCCAGCGAAGCCAAAGTCGCAGAAGCTTTGGCAGAAGGCAGAAAGGCTGTTATCCGCCTTCGCATCCCCAAAAACGAGAGAATCGTTCTTGAAGATGCCATTCGAGGCAGGCTTGAATTCGATTCCAACACGCTTGATGATCTGGTTTTGATTAAAGCCGACGGCATGCCCACCTACCACTTTGCCGCCATGGTTGACGATCACCTGATGGACATCACTCATGTGTTTCGTGGTGAAGAATGGATCTCCAGCGCCCCTAAACATGTGGTGCTGTGGCGCGCTTTGGGCGTCACTCCCCCTGTGCTAGTCCACCTCCCCGTTATCAAGGGCAAGGATGGCAGCAAGCTGAGCAAAAGACACGGCGATACAGCCTGTCTTGATTTTAGGAAATCGGGCTTCTTAGGAGATGCCCTAGCCAACTTCATCGCCCTTATCGGATGGGCTCCTGGAGATGACCGGGAAATCATGAGCGAGGAAGACATGATTGCGGCCTTCAGTCTCAAGGGAATTCAGCCCTCAAGCGGAGTTTTTGATCTTGACAAGCTGAACTGGATGAACGGCACCAGGCTCCGTGCCCTGCCCTTGGAAGAACTGGCGCGTCGGTTTGACGAATACACGGCGAGGGAAGAAACCCCCGCCTATTGGCAGGCCAGATCAGAAGCTGATCCTGAGTTTGTCAGCCCCTGGCCCCAGGTTCAGATGCTGGCCAAAGTACAGGATGAAGATCCTGACTACGCTGCCAAGGTCATAGCGCTTGAACAAGAGAGGGTGACTTCTCTTGCTGATCTTGGCCCCAAGTCGGCCTTCTTCCTTGTTGACGTTCCTGAGCTTGACCAAAAAGCCTTAGCCAAATGGAAGGGACAGCCCCACATTCCCAGCCTCTTCAGCCATGTGGAGTCAGCTTTGACTGCAGCTGAATCTGAACTGGTGACAGAAGGCTGGTGCGAGTCTGTAGTGAGAGCAGAGGCAGAAAGACTGGGAATGGAAAAACTTGGCCCTGTCGTCCACCCTCTCAGGCTTGCCCTCACAGGCCAAACAGTCGGACCAGGATTGTGGGAGCTGATGGCAGTCTTGGGAAGGGAAAGAATGTTGAAGCGTCTGGCGGCAAATGGAGGAGAGTTCGCGTGAGCATCATTCCCATCTATTCGCCAAATGACCCCAAACTAGGCACCTTTTTAAAGCGTCGCCCCCATTACGATCCTGAAGCCTCTGCTCTTGTCGCTCAAATCATCCAAAAGGTTGAACAGGAGGGTGAAGCCGCAGTGCTTGAGCTTGTTCGCGCCTACGATGCTCCAAACTTAACCGAGCTTTGGGTGAGTGAAAAAGAACTGGAAAATGCTCATGTTTCTGATGAGCAGAATAGAGCTCTTCTTCTTGCGATTGACCGGGTAAGAGAGTTTCATGAAACTCAGCTTTCCGTCATCACAGAAGGCTGGGAAGAGCTGGACCTAGGCTGGGGGTGGCGCACCACCGCTGTAGAACACGAACCAGAGCCAAGCACTCCTAATACAATGGAGCTTGGCCCCTTTAAGATTCCTATCCCTGACCAGATGGTTGAAACTGGTCCAGTTGGGAGCGGCATGCTGGGTCAAAGGCTGATCCCAATTCAGAGAGTGGGTGTTTACGTCCCCGGAGGCAAGGCCAGCTATCCATCAAGCGTGGTGATGAACGTCATTCCTGCCCAAGTGGCGGGTGTTGAGGAAGTTATAGTCGCCACGCCGCCGAATGAACAAGGAAGGATTCCCGATGCGGTCTTAGTGGCCTGCCGCGAGCTGGGAGTCACCAAGATTCTTAAAGCTGGCGGCGCTGCCGCCGTAGCTGCCCTAGCTGCTGGCATTAGTGGTCACGAGGGACTTGACCTATTGGTTGGTCCTGGCAGCCGCTGGGTGACCGAGGCAAAAAGACAGCTCTGGGGAAGGGTCGGATTAACAGCCTACGCCGGGCCAAGCGAAGTCTGTGTGTGTGCTCTGCCCGATGCAGACCCCCTTGCAGCAGCTTCAGACCTTCTTGCTCAGCTTGAACATAGTGATGACAACTCGGGACTGCTGATTGCCTTTAGCGACAGCCAGTTGAAGGAGATCCTGGATTCGGCTGCCATCATGCTGGGAACAGCACCCCGACGTCATTTAATGACAGCCGCTCTAAACAAAGAGAGCGCAGCAGTCGTAGTGAACAGCATCGAAGAAGCGGCAGGGATCATCAACCGCTATGCACCCGAGCACCTGGCTCTGGTAGGAGATGATCCTTCTGAGATCATGCCCTTGATTCGCAATGCAGGATGCATCGCCATGGGTGCTTATACTCCTCAGAGTGCAGGCGATTTTGCCTCTGGCCCCAGCCACACCCTCCCAACCAGTGGCGCAGCTAGATTTGGCTCACCCCTCAATGTCCAAGACTTTCTAAAGTTCCAAAACATGAGCGCGCTTGAGCTGACTGACCTTAAGGTTCTTAACCCAATCATTCAAAGCTTTGCTGAAATGGAAGGCTTTCCTGCCCACGGTCAGGCATCAACTATTAGGTTAGTTCCCCGTGTCTAGCATGACTATACGCCCTTGGAGCAGCGATGACAGCTATGAAGAGCTGACCTTGCTGCTCCACAACGCCTATGCAGAACTCGCCGCTTTAGGCATGAAGTTTACTGCTGTTGACCAATCGGTTGATACAACCCGCCGCAGGGTTGATTCTGGCCGCACCTATATTGCAGTGAAGGATGGCAGACTGATGGGCACCATAACCCTTTACACTAACGCTGACAAGTTTGACCCTTCTTACTACTTTAAGCCTGGCATCGCCCACTTTGGACAATTTGCGGTATCCGCCGAGGCAAGGGGCTTGGGTGCTGGCAGAATGCTGCACGAAACGGCTGTTACAGAAGCTGCTAATTTGGGCTTTTCTGAACTCGCCCTTGATACAGCCGAAACAGCAGACCACCTTATTAAGCTCTACACAAAATGGGGATACGAAATTGTCGATCGGCACGTATGGGGGGGCAGAATCAACTACTCCAGTGTCATCATGTCCCGCCGACTATGACATGATAGTTTCATGAGCCTCTTTGCGCTTCTATTGGCCCTTCAGGCGGGCACCCAGCCCAGCCCTCCTGGCGATTTGGCCATGCTGTGCCAAAGAGAAGGAATCGTCGGCCTTTCAGCCGCTGTCTATCAGGCAGGAAAGATCACCACCTACCAGGCAGGATGGGCAGATAGAGAGGCCAAAAAGCCAATTACAGAACAAACTCTGCTGCGCTATGGCTCTATTGCCAAACCTGTGACAGCCGTGCTGGTGATGCAGCAGGTTCAAAAAGGAAAGCTCAATCTCCACCAAGGGGTCAGCACTTGGATTCCCGGCTACGATGATAAAAGCGGAAAGATAAATCTGCGACGAGTGCTAAGCCACACATCCGGAATCCGGCACTACCAAACGGGCAAACCCGATACTTTCTACACTCGCTTCTCAGTCGACCAAGGACTCAAGCTTATTGCAGATGACCCCCTGCTGTTTGATCCGGGCGAGAAATACAGCTACTCAACCCACGCCTATACTGTGGCAGCGGCAGCTGTTGAAAAAGCGAGCGGAACAAGATTTGACCAACTGGTTAAAGGCCTCGGTGTGTCAGCAGAAGCCACGACTTTAGTCTGCGAAAACCGCGCCATTGTCAGCCCCCATCGTTCGAAGCTCTATACAAAAGCATCACCCAGCCCAAGACTAGAATCCAAGGAAGAAGACATCTCATGGAAAGCCGCTGGCGGCGGAATGGAATCCACAGCGGCTGATTTAACTCGGTTCGGCGTGGGAGTCATGCAGGCTAAGCTTGTCAACTCGGCTGCACGACAGGCCATGTGGAGATCCCAGCCACTGAACTCTGGCGCATCATCTAGCTACGGCTTAGGCTGGCAGAATCTTGGCAAAGGCAGATGGGGTCACGGAGGAGCGCAGCAGGGCTGTTCGACAATGCTCATTATTGATCCGATCAACCAAAAGGTTGTATCAGTCATGGCCAATACTGGCGGGGTTAGTGCCGCAGTGCGGCGAGTGGCAGACCTGCTTACTGAAAAGTAATGGCACGGCTATTGGTTTTATTTGCAGTCTTGGCTGTCGGCCTTCTGTTCGGCTTTGTTTTTCTAAACTCATACTGGGCAAGAAAGCAGCTGAACCGAAGTCGGTTGACTCGATCCAAGTTATCCAAATGGTTCAAGCGTGCCGATCCTGCTCCTGTTACAGAAAAGGATGTGACTCACCTCCTTGTTCTGTGGTGGACTGTACTTAGTGGAATGATCGGAGCATTCTCGTCAACGCTTCTCGTCAGAGGCATCCAGCCTTTCCGAATCTTGATTGCCGCCTCTGTCTGTGCCGCTTTCGGGGGCTGGCTCACTCATCACCTGCGCGCTGGATTTGTAGAAAAGAAATCCCAAAAAGAAAACTAAAGTTAGCCTGCGACAAAGGGTAAACATGCCTCATGGAGTACAAGTCCCTTGGGCGAACAGGAATCCAGGTGAGCAGCCCCTGCTTGGGAACCATGACTTTCGGCTGGGCGCCAGATGACTGGGGATCAACCGAAGAGCAGGCCAAAGAAGTGATGGAGGCGGCCTTCGACTTGGGCCTCAACTTTTTTGACACAGCCGATGTCTACGCCAGAGGAATCAGCGAAGAGATTTTGGGCCGATTGATTAAAGGGCGCAGACACGAACTGGTGATAGCGACTAAATGCCATGGCAAAATGTCAGATTCTGATCCCAACGCCTGGGGGAACTCGCGAAGGCACATTATCGAAGCCTGCGATGCCTCGCTGCGTCGTCTTCAGGTGGATTACATCGACCTCTACCAAATCCACAGACCCCAGCCTCAGATTCCTATTGACGAAACCCTGCGGGCTCTTGATGACCTGACACGACAGGGCAAAATCAGAGCTGCGGGCTGCTCTACCTTTGCTGGCTGGCAGGCAGCCGAAGCCCACTATGTCGCCAGAATTCTAGGAATCAGCGGTTTTGTTTCTGAGCAGCCCCCATATAACCTTCTTGATCGCCGCATCGAAAGAGACCTCCTTCCCTTCTGCCGCACCTACGATTGGGCTGTTATTCCCTGGTCACCCTTGGCTGGAGGGCAGATGACTGGAAAGTATCTTTCCTCAAAGACAGAAGGAGCCAGATACTCTGCCAGCGACCCGATGAAGAGGGTTAACGATAAATCATCAGAAACGGTTGGAAAGCTGAAAGCCATTGCAGATGAAGCCGGCCTAACTCTGCTGGAACTCAGCCTCGGATGGGTCGCTTCTCAGCCCGGAGTCACCGCCCCCATTATTGGGGCGAAATCTGCCGCCCAGCTTAAAAGCACAGCAGCAGCCTGCCAGGCACACATTTCACCAGAGGTATCTGCGAAAATCGATGAAGCAGTAGCGCCAGGCACCCACGTTGTCGAATACTACAACGCTAACTTTGGTCCAAACGCCAGACCCTATGCCTAACTTATCTTGGCTGCGGGTCCCTTCCCTGCAGCCAAGATAAAGAAAAAAACCCCGCCGAAATCTATCGACGGGGAATAAGTGCAATGGGTGTGTTGCGTATGATGCTGTTATTATTGGTGGCGAAAGACGGACTCGAACCGTCGACCTAACGGGTATGAACCGTTTGCTCTAACCAGCTGAGCTACTTCGCCACTCTCTTTTTATTATAGACGCATTTCCGCGAATTCTGTTTCTGGCCCTGGTCTCTGTCCTAGCTGCAAAAGGTCCAGAGACCTGCCGGCTTCCGTACCTACTTCACCATCCAGGCGGCAACATCATTCTTCAGCTGCGCCAAACACTCAATGTTTATGTACATCATGTGTCCAGCCTCATATTCTTTGACCTCAATGTTCCCCGTCAGCCTGCTATTGAGCCCCATGTGGGAAAGGGTGTATTCAGAAGCAAAAAACGGAGTAGCAAGGTCGTAATAGCCAGAAGCAATAAAGACCTTTGTATAAGGGTGACGAGAAAGAGCCTTCCTTAAAGCGTCGCTGGTATCCGGGTAGCCCTCACGAGCCGAACCCCAGTTCCAAGGCTTCTTAATCCCATTGAAAATGGAGTATTCCAAATCGGTTTCCCACTTCAAATCCCTTCGAACGTAATCTAAAAAGAGGCTGACGTAGGGAGGCATTAGAATATCCATCGATGGATCGGTCTCGCCTCTTTGGTCGCTGTTTCGCTGAGTGTCTTCCAGACCCTTAATTCTTGAATCCAGCCTTCCGACAACTTCCTGCCGAGACCTCAGAAGCTCTTTGCAGAAATCATGAATGTTGATTCGTAGGTCACAGCCTTCCAGCCAGTCTTCGCTCAGGCCAGTAAGAGAAGCAAGTTTCTTGCGGATCTCAGTCCTCTTCTTCCCTTTTAAGTTGCTTCCCTGTGCCAAAGCCAGCCAGTAGTCGCCAAGAGCAAACTCTTTGGCCTGCTTAACTGCCGTTTCTTTTCTTCCTTTCAGCAGACCGTGGTAATGAGCCGTGGCTGTATAGGTGGGCAGAAAGAGTGGATAGGCCAGGTCGTTCCCTTTTCGAAACTCTAGAGTCTGGAAATTCAGAACGGAGGAAACCAAGATAATCCCCTTAGCAGGGGTCCCCTTGCGGACCAGAATTTCGCTCAGTCCAGCGCATCGTGTGGTGCCGTAGCTTTCACCGCAGAGATAAAGGGGAGACGTGGTTCGTCCATAGCGAACCAAGAAGAGGCGGATAAATTCAGCCATCGAATCAAGGTCACCCTGCAGACCCCAATACTTTTCTCCCGTCGCATCATCTTTAGCGCGTGAGTACCCTGTTCCAACCGGATCGACAAAAACCAGATCTGCCAGGTCCAGCCAGTTATGGACATTTTCCTCTAAAGTATGAGGAGGAGCCGATAGGTTTCCATCTGGCAGCAAGGGCGCTCTAAGAGGCCCAACTGCCCCCATGTGCAGCCAGATTGTGGGAGAGCCAGGTCCACCATTAAAGACGAACATAATCGGCCTTTCCTGCGGCTTTACTTCTTCATCCTTAAAATAGGCAATAGAAAAAACCAGGGCATCAACTTCGCCTTTATCGTTGGTTAGTGGCAGGCGGCTGGCGATAACGCGAGTGGATGTTCCGCCAAACACATGCTTGGTCTCCACCGGTTCCTCGGGCTTTAAGACCGCCACGGGCTCTGACTTCTCTGTCATTGAAGCCTTTGATTCTTCGGACATATTACGATTGCACCACGAGAGGGCTGATTTTTGCCAGGAAGTCGGGATCAGGCTGTGCTCCCAAGCCTGGACTGCAGGGCAGGTGGGCATAGCCATCTTGATAGGTCATGCCGCCTATCACAGGGTCAATAGCGTGATCTTTATGAGCATCAAGATCAAAGTACTTAAAGACTCCACGAGAAGCAGCTGCGTGGCCGGCAGCCGTAACTCCTATACGGCTTTCCACCATTCCTCCCATCATGCATTCAAGGCCCCCAGCCTCAGCCACTGTCGCCGCTTGAATCGCCCCATATATTCCCCCGGACTTCGTAAGTTTTAAGTTGACCATGGGGCAGGCATTCTGCCTTACAATTGCCATAACATCCTCTGCGCTGAAGGCAGATTCATCCGCCATTACCGGAACGCGGCTAAACCCCGAAAGCCATGCCATGCCTTCAAGGTCGGCTCTTTTCAAGGGCTGTTCACAGTATTCGGCCCCCTCAAACCTGCCTCCGCTAAAGGCTTCGTGGGCAGCTCTGCGGCTGTAGCCCTGGTTTGCATCGAGCCTGATCCTTATAGCCCCATCAATCTTGTCCAAGGCACTTCGCAAAGCCTGGTACCGCCTAGTGTCTTCATCAACGCCTGTGCCGATTTTCAGCTTTATCGCCTTGAATCCTTCACCCGCAAATTCTGCTCCTCGTTTCGCTGCTTCTTCGGGGGCAACGGCACTTATTGTCATATCGGTAAGCATCGGGCTCCACTTCCCTCCCAGCCTCTGCCACAAGGGCTGACCCGCCATCTGACTATCGCAGTCCCAAAGGGCCGTTTCTAGAGCGCAGTGGGCGGAAAGCTGCCCTGGCAGCAGGCCTCTCATTTCTGCCGCCAAGGCGACTGGCTCTCTTGCATCTTTCCCCATCAGCCATTGAGCCAAGTGCTTCATGGCTTCCATAACGGTGCTTTCCGTCTCGCCATTGATGCTCTGCATAAGGCTGGCCTCTCCCCAGCCGCGGATGCCTCCGACAGTGACGATGCTGGCGAGAAGGTTTGGCGCGTGGTACGCCGTCATCGTCGCAATCTTAAAAGGATTTTTCAGCGGGAGAGCGAAAGGATAAAGCTCAATTCGGTCAATTGCGCTTTCCGGACGGCCAGACATAGAATACAAGGCTACTCTAAAGTGCCTCTTCGGGATAAGATGCAGGGGCATGGCGCTTCACATCCGACCACTGGAACCTGGCCGGGACTACCCCCTGGCGGCAGACCTGATAAAAGCTGATCCTCTTGAAGCCAGCCGATCGCCCCTTGAACTGGAGGCGATGGATTCAAAGCTGCCCCAGCAGTGCCAGCTAAAAACATGGATTGTCGAAGAAGGCGGGCAGCCTGTTGGCCTAATCAGCATGATGAAGGCGATATGGGATGTCAGGCAGGGCGGAATTCTCTTGAGAATCCACATGTCCCCTGCGTCAACACTCTCAGCCCTCCGCAGCAGCTACTCATTTTTAATGAAAGAAGCTAAGGCAATTGATGCTGCCTTTATTGTTGTCTGGACCAGAGACGACCATGTTCGACGGGTGCAGTTTTTTAACGACAGCGGATTTCAGCAGGTTAAGCGTCACGCTGTAACCCGCCTTAAAGTCAGCCAGTTTTTCCCTGATCCTTATCAGCCAAAAATCACGGTTCTTGAAAAACGAGGCGTCGAGTTTATGTCTGGAAGGCAGATGGCCGACCTGGGAATGAATGTAAAAGCAATGGTGGATGCCTCGCTTGAACAAGTGCTTCGAGAAGAGTATGGCTTTCAGGGTCAGCCTCGCCCTCCTTATGAAAAATTCGTCCGCCGGGCAGCAGAATCACAATCTGACCTTTTGGATACTTCGTTTTTTGCCCTCCATGATGGAAAGGTTGTTGGCTTTACCCGGCTTGTCCCTGCCCAAGCCGAGAATGGGCTTTGGCGCACCGGGCTCACTGGCGTTCTGCCTTCGTGGCGGCGAAGAAAAGTCGGTACATGCGTAAAAGTGGTGAGTCTGATCGCCGCTAAACAGAAAGGTGTCGAATGGGTTCAGACAGACAACGCCGAGGACACCCCAACCCTGCACCTCAACTATCTTCTAGGATACAAACGGACTGCCACCCTACTTGAATACGAAAGGGTTATGCCCAAGTCCCTTAAAGATATTCCGACAGAGTAATACAGGCTGGATAAAACAAAAGCCCTCTCCTGCCGGATTCGATTGAATTCCGAGCGGGAAGAGGGCTTTTCTTTGTTTGAACTTAGGCTAATGCCCGCTCAAGAGCAGCGACAACATCAGCCGTCGAAGGCAGAGCGGCATACTCGTAAATGGGGTTGTAGCCAATGTGAACATCCGGCCTTGAAACTAGTTCTGGAGCCGAATAAAGCAGGCCAAAACGTTCGGGAACCGAAACAATTTCCGAGATAATATTTTGGCCCATTCCGCAGGTTTTCGTATCTTCTTGAATCACAACAAGACGGCCTGTCTTTTCCAAAGAGCGAGTAATCAGCTCTATGTCGCAGGGCACAACTGTGCGAAGATCAATAATCTCAACACTCGCTTTTGAAGCCAAAAGGTCAGCTGCTTCATCAGCCAGCTCCAGGGTGTTGCCCCAAGTGGCAATAGTAATATCGCTGCCTTCCCGAACAATCTTCCCTTTTCCAAAAGCTAGAGGCTCGGCTCCTGTGGGTGAGACTCTCTTTCTGAAAATATGCTTCGGAACAAGAATGAAATGAACATCATCTCCCTTGATTGCCGACCACAAAAGCCCTGCGGCGTCTTCCGGCGTCGAAGGGATTGCCACCTTGATGCCAGGCAGGTGGGCGAGCCCAGCTTCGTAGCTTTGTGAGTGCCAAAGAGACCCTCCAGGAAGATAGGCTCCATAAGGTGCATAGAAAACCATTGAGGTCTTCCATTCGCCAAAACTCCTCCATCTCAAGCTCGATGCATTTGCAGCCAGCTGGTTCCAGGCAGGAGTCACAAAATCAATGAACTGAATTTCAAAGACCGGCTTCATGCCATAACAGGCAAGGCCAATGGCGGCTCCGACAATCGTAGCTTCAGCCAAAGGAGCGTTAAAGACCTGTTTGGGGAACCTATGACTCAGGCCCTTAGTCAGTCCAAAAACTCCTCCCTTCGGGTCTTCGATATCCTCCCCAAAAAAGACAACATCCGGGTCTTCTTCTAAGGCTCGTGTGAACACCCTCTGAATTGATTCGACCATGGTCTGAGGGCCAGGCTCAAAAGGCGGAGCAGCTGGTTCGCTCTGCTCACCCCACACATAGTCCAGCACCTCTTCAGCCCTGGGATCTTCGGCTTTTTCAGCATCAAGGTAAGCCTTATCAACTTCCTTAGTGACCTCCTCTGACATCTGCTGAAAAGCCTCTAATGTCAAAGTTCCGTCTGCAATCAGCTCATCTCTCAGAAGAACGATAGGGTCTCTCTTCTGCATCGCCTCAATTTCATCCAGAGGGCGGTAAACCCTATGGTCATCGGACGAGGTATGGCTTGATAGGCGGTCGAGATCAAGCCAAAGCAGGCTGGGTCCCTCGCCACGACGAGCTTTTTCAACTGCCGTCTTACCTGCTTCGTAAACGTCGGTCAGCCTGCGGCCATCAACCTTTACCACGTAGTCCTCGGCAATGACTCCCCCAAGATTCAGGGCTAAAAATTTTGCGGTTGGAGTCGAGATTCCATATTTGTTGTCTTCTATAACAAAAACCACCGGAAGCTTTTCTTGGACAGCAAAAGCATAGGCTTCAAAAAATTCTCCCTGACGAGAGGCTGCATCACCGACCGTTGCCAAAACTACCGAATCGGTGCCCTTTAGCTGCATTCCCCACGCAGTTCCTGCCGCTGGGATCAATCCACCTCCTGTCGGGGTGCAGACGCTCACCACATTGTGCCTTCGGCTGGAATAGTGTCCAGGCATCTGCCTTCCGCCAGAACTGGAATCTCGCTTGGCAAAGTAAGCCAGGGCCAGTTCTTCCGTAGTCAATCCACGAGCGATCATCAAAGAGCGGTCGCGGTAATAGGGGTAAAGATAATCGTCAGGCCTTAGGCTTAATGCAAGAGCCCCAACAGCCTCGTGGCCCATTCCAGAAACCTGGAACCAGCCCTTGCTTTGACGAAGAAGAATGCCTTCGCGACGGTCTCCCTCGCGGCTAAGCATCATCAGGCGAAGATACGAAAGACGGTTTAGCACGGCGGTATTTTGGGTCTCAGTAGAGGTTATCATCGCGTCTCAATTCTCCATTGAACTGCTGCGAATGGGCTTTAGCTTCCCGCCACAGTATAGCCCGGACGCCCAAAAATCTGGGAAAAGGTTCATTACTTATCCTCAGTCCTCAGGGGCTTCAGGCTCCCGCCTAAGGTTATCCCCTGGCCAGATTCCAAGGCAGATTCAGGGTCTTCGGGCAGTCCTTGTGCGTTCCAATCCAGGTTTTTTGACTGGAAAATAAGAAAGGAATCTTGAAGCTCAGAATCAAAGGGGTCCTTGCCGCTTAAGCGGCTGTTCATGGCAAAACCATATTCATCCTCGCCTAAGCCTTTTTCTGATTTCAGCTGCTTTTTAGCTTCAACTTCTGGGAGGTCAGCAGTTTTCAGTCTGGTATAAGCGGCGTCCATCCAGCCACCCGCATCTGGCAGAACTCCTTCTGATTCAGAGTACATAAGGATGGCCTGGTGAATGGTTTTTAGGTTCTTAAGAGTCTGGCCTTCTTCAATGACTCTGTCTTCTGTTTTGTCAAGAAATCCAGCTCGCATGGCAGTGCTCACTGTTGGTCCCAGCCAGATGACCGCCCCCAGCAGCAGCAGGCCCGGAACCACTCCAAACCAAATCCAGCCCTTGCCCTTCATAATCTGTATTGTGCCGTCCCCTTCAGCTTCAAACAGGACTCCGGTGCCCGCTCTTCCTTGGCACCCCCTGCTACACTTTCCTACGCCTCTGCACCCTCTGCCTGTGCTTAGCCAGCAGCTGGGGATTGATCTTTGGATAAAAAGGGACGACTTAAATGGGTTTGCTCTAGGAGGCAACAAAGCCAGAAAGCTTGAGTATCTAGCACCTGCAATCCTAGAATCTGGCGCCTCTCATGTCGTGACCTGCGGAAGCCTGCAGAGCAACTTCATCCGCCAGATGGGCGTGCTGGGAATCATGTCGGGTTTTCATGTGACAGCAGCTGTCATGGAAATGCCTTTCGATGCTGCTGCCGGCCACCCAGGCTGCTCAGTGGGTGAAAAAGGCGGCAACGTCCTTATCGACCAAATGTCTGGAGTCGATTTGGTTCTTCAGCCAGACGGCACCTGGGAGGAGCTTGCTGATGCCGCTGCCAATGAAGCTGAGCGGCTAAGAAGGCAGGGTCACAAAGTCTACGAGATTCCTGTTGGTGGAAGCACACCACAAGGCGTCTACGGATTTTTGAAGGCAGGCGAAGAGATTGAGAATCAAACTGATCTCCCCTTCGATGCGATAGTCACAGCCTCATCAAGTGGCAGCACTCAAACAGGCTTGGCTCAATGGTTTGCCGGCAGCTCTACTCGAATCGTCGGCATTGGCTGTGATCCCGAACCAGAACTTCCCCATGATCTAGCCGATCTTTCTGCCCAGCTCTGCGAGCTGCTGCAGTGGGGAACCCCTCTGCTGGCTTCAGACCTGGAGTTTCATCTCGACTGGGTGGGGCCTGGCTATAACGTTCCATCGCAGGAAGGTGAGGATGCCGCTTACAGGCTTATGGAAACAGAAGGCATTTTTGTTGACCCCATCTACAGCGGAAAAGCCTTTGCTGGCCTCCTCGGACTGGCTGAATCAGGGCGTTTGAGAGGGAGAGTCTGCTTTTGGCACACTGGGGGAATCCCCACTCTCTTTGCCCATGTTTGAGTCGAAGATCCTGCCCATTGTGTAGAAAGGACTGTTGTATTTAACAGTAAAAAACCTCACCACTCCGTGCGTGACAAAGGTGGCGGCAAAGGCTATTAAAAACCAGTGCGAAGCTGTGCCAACCTGCCACCTTCTTGTTTTCAGCCATCCGTACAAGCCCATCCAAGCCGAGACAGTGAAAATAAGATACATCAGGGGGCCCATCATGTTTGCCTTAACCGCATTAGGCAGGCTGCCCCTCACCGTCCAGGCAAAGGAAGTCGTCAAGCCGCACCCAGGACAGGGGCGATCAAACATCTGCACAGAAGGGCAGGCAGGCATCCCAAGCCTGGTATGAGTGCCGTGTCCCTCGCTGTGAGGAGTGACATAAAAAGCCGCCCCCGTCACCAGAAACCAGATGATGAACCAGATGAGCTGCGAGGCAACAAACTTCCTGCCCGGCACTTCTTCCAGCCGGGCTACTAAATCTCCAGAGATTTTGGAATCACGCATTCTGGGTGCAGCTCTCTCCCATTAACTTTAGCCAAAGCAATCACATCTCCAGCCCTATCCACCAGACCGGCGAACTCCGATTCAACTTCGACATTCACCAAAATTGACCTGCCATCACGAATGTAGCCCTCTTGTCCTTCTGTCAAAACAACCATCGGCATGGGGGCCAAAGCCTGCTTCAAAGGCATAAGAACAGCATTGGGAAGGTCGTCAAGGCCTACTGCTTCATTTACGTTGAAACGTCCCACTTGGGTTCGAACCAGCTTAACGATTGTCCCGCCACACCCTGCCTCTTGCCCCAGATCATGCCCCAAGGTACGAATGTAGGTGCCGCCAGAGCAGACCACATTCATCTGCCTCTCCCGAGGATCTTGAGCAGGCTCAATCTCCAAAGAATGAATATATATTTTCCTCTTTTTCCTCTCTACTTCCTCGCCGTTTCGTGCGTAATCGTAAAGTGGACGGCCATCTTTTTTAACGGCACTGAACATGGGCGGAAGCTGTTCAATCTCACCTTTATATCGCGGAAGAACTTCGCTTAGCTTTGCATCCAGATCGTGGGGCACAGACTTTTCGCTGACCACATCGCCTTCAGCATCATAAGTAGTGGTTTCAATCCCAAACCTAACAACTGCGCTGTAGACTTTAGGTTCCAGCGGAAGATACTGCAGAAAGCGTGTCGCTGGGCCAAGAGCCAAAATCAACAGTCCTTCGGCCAAAGGATCAAGGGTGCCAGCGTGGCCAATGCGCCTTGTATGAAAGGCTTTTCTGGCTCGATGGACAACATCATGACTGGTCAGTCCTTTGGGCTTGTTGACAAGAATGATCCCGAGCATCGTTCGGGCGGGAGGATGGCTGATACAGGGTCAAAAGCTTTGGGACTTCCTGACAAATGCAGGATCCACTGCCAGCTCTTAACCCTGTAAGTGCCAGTTTACGCCTCTGCTTTTTCTTTCAAAATAGCAGGATTTTCTTTTGCCTTTCCTGCGCACATTTTGCAGCACATGTAATAGCGCACGCCTTCATAGTCCACAAAAGTGGCGGTAGAGGGGTCTTCCACAACCTGCTTCATAATAGGACATTCCAGCTTGCCATCGGCATTTTTGTACTCGGTAATGCCAGGTGGAAGATCCCCAGTCTGCGATGACACGGCTGTCGATTCTGGCGTGGGAGAAGCGGACTCTGCGCCGCCGGAACAGCCCACGAGAAGGGCACAAAAAATTGCACAGGGAACAATCAGTCTTCCGAGCATCAACTACATAACGGGATTCGGTCCCTTTTTGCTCCCGCTTGGCTGAATAAACTGATCCGATGCCGATGAACTCCTCCCATCGCGGAGCCACAATGCCTCCTTCGCCTATCCGGAAGCTGGCTCCCTATGCCGATGCGGCAAAGGCTCAGGGGGTCGAGGTTCTTCACCTCAACATCGGTCAGCCAGACATCGCGACACCAGATACTTTTTGGCAGGGAGTTAAAGAAGGGCACGTCTCTGTGCTGGAATACAGCCCAAGCCCAGGAACTCCCCAGCTTCGCAGTGCGATGGCAGAACACTACCAAAGCATAGGAATCAACATCACTGCCAGCCAGCTTCTTGTTACCGTAGCAGGCTCCGAAGCCCTTAACTTTGCCATGCAGGCCTGTCTGGATGAAGGCGATGAAGTGATTGTCCCAGAGCCCATGTATGCCAATTACATTGGCTTCGCCCGAGCGACAGGGGTGAAGGTCAAGCCCCTGACAACACGCATAGAAGACAGCTTTGCTCTTCCCAGCCCCGAAGCATTTGCCGCAGAAATTGGCCCCCGAACCAAGGCAATCCTTATCTGCAACCCAAGCAACCCAACCGGAACCATCTACAGTGACGAGCAGTTGGACGGCCTGCGTGATCTGGCCCTAAAGCACAATCTCTTCATCATTTCAGATGAGGTCTACCGTACTTTCAACTATACAGACCGCCCCTTAAGGTCTGTGCTGCAGATCGAAGGGCTGGAAGATCACGCGATCATGGTCGATTCAGTCAGCAAGCGGTACTCACTATGCGGAGCAAGAATTGGATTCCTTGTCACCCGAAACGCAAAGGTGCTGGATGCCGCCGCACGCTTCGCCATGGCGAGGCTTTCTCCCCCTGGCCTCGAACAGTCTGGCGTGTTAGGAGCTCTTAAAACTCCCCCTAGCTACTTTGCGGAAGTAAGAACTGAGTACATGGCTCGGCGGGACCTGATGCTCAGCCGACTTTCTCAAATTCCAGGCGTCGTAGTCCCTAAAATCGAAGGAGCCTTTTACGCCACAGTCCGTCTGCCTATTGATGACTGCGACAGGTTCTGTCAATGGCTCTTGGAAGATTTTCGCCACGAAGGCAGAACTGTTATGCTCGCCCCTGCAAGCGGGTTTTATGAAACGCCAGGCCTGGGCAAAGATGAAGTCCGACTCGCCTATGTTCTGAATCTGGAAAAGCTGTCATTGGCAATGGATGCCATTGAAGAAGCCCTTAAGGTTTATCCTGGCCGCACTCTGCCATAAAAGCCCACCCGCCAAATCAAGTGTCCCTTACCCTGCGGCTAGTGCCAAAGGTAAGGGACACATTTTTAACGCAGAAATTGATCGCTAAGGAGTCTTTTTTCTTAGCTTTTGGGCGAGAAAAATGCCAGCAGGAACCAACAGCATCAAACCTGGTTCGGGCACTGGATACATTGTGTTATCAAGCAGAAGTGCCGCCTGCTTCTGACCAAGATAACGATAGCCTGCATCGCTGGCATGAACTCCATCCGAATCCAGATGGGTCAGGGGGTCCCAGCCTCCAGAAGCCTGAGCGATCTTCATCCAACGTCCCGATTCCATCTGCTCTTCTGCTATTTCATTCAGCACTTGGTTAATCAGTTTGTGCCTTTCCTCAATGCCGGGATACCACTCAGGCTTGGCAATGGTCTGTTCGCTCCAAATAATTTTGGCGCTGGGTGTGGAGGCATAAATCTCGTTTACCACCCTCATAAACTGAGCCTTGAGCTCACTTTTAGTGGTGCCTTCTTCCGTCTTTCGACCAATATCAATAATATAGATATCAGCCAACGATTCTTCCAGCCAGTTGGTGATGCTGCCGTAAGAGACACCGTTCTTCTCAACTCCATCAAACAGATCGTCAATCCCCATTCCACCATAGCCGTTGTGACCAGGGTTCTTCATTCCTTCTGAGTTGGTGGTATTTCGCCCAACAAAAGTGAACCTGACGCCTTCTGCCGTTAATATATCTTCAACAATTTTTCTCGAACCGCCTTTCCAGCTAAGGTTTGAACTTTCGTGGCCTTCAATATAGCTGTTGCCTAAAAACATGATCCGGCCTAGATCCAAAGGCGCCTCTTCTGCCAATGCCCTCAATGGCAGTCCAATAAGCAGGCAGACTAAGACAAGTGCTGAAAGAGCCCAGCGAGTCAGGTAGGACATTACTAATGGCGAATGGCAGGCAACTATCGGGCCAGATCACCTGATACAGGACTATCTGCCAGTATCAAATCACAGCAGACTAATGTCCTTTAAGCCAAGAAGGCAGTCGAAAATCTACACTTTCTCTGGTTACAGGAACCCATGAATATGGTGAGCCAATGCTGCCGCGCCCTGCAGGCCTGCTTCTTCAGGGCCAAAAATAAGGTCAGCCTGGGTTACAGGCGGCTGGTCAGCCAATCTTTTCCTCAGCCATGGACTCAGCCCCACCCCGCCCGTAACAACGATTTTCTCGGGCATCCAAATTTTGTCCATGCTGGCTATAACCAGTCTAGCTGCCATCTCAGCTTCATCCTTCTGCGCTTCGCTTGGTTCGCTAGAAAGAGAAAGGCCACCCAGAACATCCTCAACCGTCCTGCCAGATGACAGGGGAAGATCATTCCACCGCGGATAGCTGCCTCTGTGCCCCATCAAAATCTTCCCTTCTATCACATACCCTGCCCCAACACCTGTACCAAGAGCGAGCGAAGCGACCTTGCTGGCATAGGTTTCTGGACGGCAGAAGTGCCCCCAGGCTGTGGCCAAGCCATCGTTGAGAGCCCTCGTCTCGACACCCGAAAATGCAAAGGTCGTCCCTAGATACTCGGGGATAAAATCCTTCGCTTCCCACACCTCGCCCGTATCAGGATCAATAGTGCCTCCCGCACAAATCCCTAATCGTGTCACGCCTGTTTCCACAGCCTGTTCAGCAATCCAATCCAGCCGCTCCATTCTAGTTTTAGGCTGAGGCGTTCGGCGAATCTCCTGCAGCTTCAGGTCAGGGCCAGCCAGGGCAAACCTCAGCCAGGTTCCACCCAAATCCACCGCTCCGACCGCCTCAGCCTGAGGCAGCCCCTTTATGAACCACTGAGTCTGCTTGACAGGATCGTTAAGAGACCCCCCGACAACCACACCGGCTGCTCCCAAACGCAGAGCTGCCGCCATCTGCCAAGGCTGAGCAAACCTGCCTTCAGCAATAACCGGCCCGGAAGCAGAGGCTGCAAATTCGGAAAGCAGCGCCATATCCGGCCCCTCTGTACTAGACCGCACCGACGTATAGCCTGCCAAAGTTGTCGAAAAAATGTCGCATCCGCTTGATTCTGCGTGCTGCAGCGATTCAAACGAATCGCAGTCGGCCCAAGCCAAGGCTCCCCCTTGATGAACTGCCTGCACCAGCTCTTTCAGTGATTCACCGCCAGGCCGTACTCGGATTGTCGCATCAAGTGCTATCACCTTGCAGCCTAATGAGAGAAGCGCCTTCACTTCACCCAATGTCGGAGTAATGTAAACCTCGCTGCCAGGATAGCTCTGCTTTATCAGGCCAATAATCGGACCAGAAAACCACCTGCGAATCGCGCGAATCGTATCGACGCCCTGCAGGCGAAGCACCCTGACTCCTTGGTCAAGACTTGCCCGAGCCAGTCTTTCCAACACATCCGGCGATTCAAGTGCCGAACCTGGGCTGGCCTGAGCGCTGGCAATAAGGGGGCACTTTTTAAGTTCAGCCAGAAAGCTCTCAAGTGGCATCTCAACCATTGTGTCTTCTGCACCTCATTCATAGGGGGATAGGCTTTGGGTAGCCTATTCTCATGGCCAAAAAAACCCTAGTCCTGCTTGATACCGACATCGGCAACGATATTGACGATGCGGTTGCCTTGGCCTACCTGCTCATGCAGCCAAATGCCGAACTCCTGGGCATTACAACCGTCACCGGAGATGTGCAGCAAAGAGCGGCTCTCTGCGAGATACTCTGCCGTGAAGCGGGAAGACCAGAGATTCCGATTCACTGTGGACGTCGTGAGGTCTTGTGGCGTGGACCAGGTCAGCCATGGGTGCCCCACTACGAAAAGGTCTCTCACCTGCCTCACTCACTAGACCGACCCGAAAACACTGCGGTTGATTTTTTGCGCCAGACCATAAGGGAAAACCCGGGCAAAGTCGTGCTTCTTTCAGTCGGCCCCTTCACCAGCATTGCCAGCCTTTTCTCACTCGATCCAGAAATACCGAGCCTGCTTAAAGGCTATGTCTCTATGGCAGGCAGGTTCTTCCCCGAACCTGGCCATGAATGGAACTGCATTGTTGACCCCATTGCGGCCAGCCTTGTCAGCGAAGTACAAATGCAGGGCCAGCTGTGGGTTGGTCTGGATGTGACCCTTCAATGTCAGATGTCCCAGGCAGAAGTTAAGGAAAAATTTACTCACCCCCTCCTCAAGGTTGTCGCCCTCATGGCGGAATCCTGGTTTGAGCAGAGGCCAGAAATTACTTTTCATGACCCCTTGGCTGCCGCCATGATTTTCAATCACAGGCTCTGCCGCCTTTCTCATGGTTTAGTGCAGGTGCCTCTGCCCGACCAAGATGGCAGGGGCGGAATGACCCACTTTACTCCTGATGATGGTCCTCACCGCGTGGCAATAGATGTGAATGTGAAGGCCTTTTTTGAAGAGTATTTTTCAGTTTTTGTCTAACTTAAAAGCGTTCAGCCCAGATGGACCCGAATATATAAGTAGGTCTCCCCGTAAAATTACGTGGAGACTGCAGCCGTGCCCCTCTAGAGACTTTCCTTTTTAACCCAATAATGGAAAGGAAAGGCAGGCAGGGATGCTGAGCCTCTGGTCACGTCCATGAAGATCACACATAAGCTATCGGCCCTTGCTGCAGCGGGCATCATTGGAACAGCGCTCATCGGCTGTTCTGGTGGAGGCGGGGGCTCACTCGCAAAAGTGAATGGAGAGGCGATCTCCATGGAAGAATTTAACAGCTACCTTGAAACTAAGTCAACTGTAAGGGTTTTAGTCAGCGGTCAATCTGCAGAGCTGCCTGTTGCCGACACCCTGGCCTTTCAGGCCGTTCAGGATCTTGTTGCCCAAAAGCTGATGCTTCAGCTGGCCAAAAAGGCTGGCGTCGCCCCAAGCGACAAGGATGTTGAAGACGAAATCAAGTTCAAAACCAAGCTTCAATCATCCTATATTCAAACCCTCAAAGCCAGAGGGTTAAGCACCAAACAAATTAGGAACCTTGTTGAAGTTCAGCTCGCTCAGGAAAAGCTGGTAAGCAAAGGACAGGATGTCACCGACGCCGAACTTCAGGACACGATTAAAAAGAACCCAAACCTCTTTGTCGAACCTGCCAAAGCTACTTTGGAGCTGCTTTTTGTTGAAAGCCAGGCAAATCGAGAAGCTGCCGATAGAGCCTTAAGGTCTGGGCAGGATTTCACTACAGTCCGAGGCCTTTACGACAAGGCTCCCGCCAACCTGAGAGGACAGTTCGACGCCACACGTTTTCAGGGAGGCGGCCTGAACACAGATACGCTCAATGATCCCTTTAAGAGCGCGGTCGCCAAGACTCAGCCAGGCAAGTTGACCGATTGGATGAGAGCCGGCACAGGCTGGGCAAGAATCAAGGTTCATCAGAAGTTCCCCAAAAAGGACCTGGAGCGAACTCCGGAACGAATGACATTTCTTAAGCGCCAGCTGGCTATCCAAAAGGGCAGCAAGGGCACAGATGTTGGCAAGCAGGTTGCCGACCTCTTGAAAGAAAGCAAGATTGACGTCACTGATCCCACCCTTAAGGATTCATGGAAGAGGTTTGAAGAGAGGCTCAAGTCCGCTACAGACACAACCACGGTCAAAACCGAATAGTTTGTGATCGAAGCCAGCCTATCCTCAGCATCTGCTCTGCAGAAGCTGAGGATATGTCGTTTTTCCCTGCCATCTTTAGCGTTAAACGACCACTCCAGAATCATAAAGGTTAAACTCTGAGAACCTGTCATGCTGCCCTTCGCCATCATCCTTCTTGCTGCCCAGGCAGACCCTGTTTATGTAAAGACCATAGAAACCTTTACAGCAAAGCAGGTTGACGAAAGGCACACACGCCTGCACAAAGAATCCCCCGGGGCCTGGACGGGCATGGTCGGCCTAAAACTAAGCTACCTCTCGCCTAAGTCACCTGGCAGCACTCCTCGCCTAAGCGGGGCCTTGTTTCTGCCCACAGATGTCAAGCCCCGTGGCCTGGTGATCTATTACCACGGAACAGTTGCGGCAAGAAGCTACGTCCCTTCACGATCTGCCGATTACGCCATTAATGCCGCAGTGACTCTGACAGGTCATGGTTTTGCTGTAGCTATGCCAGATTATGTGGGACTTGGTGATTCTGGTGAAATTCACCCCTATCCTTTTGGGCGCCTTAACGCCTGGTCAGGAATCGACATGATTCAGCCAGCGGTAAAAGCGGCAAAAGATCGGGGATATAGCCTGGGTGACAAGCTTTATATCTCTGGCTACAGTGAAGGCGGAGCAGTCGCTATGTGGGCCGCTAAAATTCTGCAGGAACACCCAGAACTAGGGCACAAGACTGCAGCATCGGCTCCTATCGCCGGCCCCTATGATCTGACAGGCGCCACTGCTCAATCGATTATTTCAACCCAAAGCAACCCTAAATGGCGTCTGGGACGAAGCTATCTTTCTGGCTATCTGGCCTACAGTGCCGCCAGGTGGATTCCTGGAGTCAAGATTGAAGATTTATTTGTGCCATCTATGGCCAGCTACATTCCCTTTGTCTTTAAAAATGCCAAGTCGGACAAAGAGGTTATGGAAAAGCTGGCAGCCAAAGCACTTCAGCTCAAACCCATGGCGCTTTCAATTCGGCCAATCATCCAGCCAAAGTTCGCTGAAGCCTTAGAATCTGTGGACCTCAGCCACCCCTTGATTAAGGCTCTGCATGATGACAACAGCCATGACTGGGCACCAACAACAAGAATGAAGCTGATCGCGCTTGAAAACGACTTCATTGTCACCTCTGAGAATTCCAGATCCGCAATAAAGGCAATGAGAGCGAGAGGAGTGCCGGAATCTTTGGTTGATCTTCACCTCATTAGTCGGGGCACAGACCACATCAAAGCCGAAACGCCGAGTGTGCTGATTGCGGCTAAACTCTTTTCTGAACTCGCCGCCAATTGACTGATTAACAAGCCCTGCCCCATCTATCTCTGCCAGCCCCTGGGGTAAAGATTGAACAGGCTGCATAGGCTCAAAGCAGAGACCCAAAAATGAACATCAGCATCGCCTCGTTTTCTTTTCATGGCCTTGTGGGGCAGGGCACCATGGATATCTTCACCTATCTTGAAGCCTGCCGCTTCCGCTATCACCTTCATACCGCAGACATCTGGAACGGGCTGCTGGGCGCTGATGTCGAAGATCAGCTGGATGAAGACCGTCTTAAATTGGTGAGGCAGGCCATGGATGAACGAGACCTTGTGTGCGTGAACTATCACGCCGATGGCTGCCACCCATGGGAAGAAAAAGAAGATCAGCGCGAGTGGCACAAAAAGCTGGCCCTGCGGCACTTGAAAGCTGCTGAAATCCTAGGAGCCCGAACTGTTCGCATCGATCCTGGTGGACGAGAACGAAACTGGACCAGCGAGGAATTCGACCTGATTGTGGCAGCCTACAAAGAGTTCTGTTTAGTCGCAGGCGACAAGGGATTTAAGGTCGGGCCAGAAACTCACTGGGGAGCAGCCAACTACCCCGACAACATGCTTAAGCTGCACAAGGCAGTTGATTCTCCACACTACGGAATTCTTCTGCACATGGGCAAAGACACATGGACAAGCCCAGATGATTACGACCGCGCTTTGGCCCCCATAGCCATCCACACCCATATCGACCAAAACACCTGCTATACGCGGCTTGATTCAGCCTTGGAGATTCTGTTGGAAAGCGGCTACAAAGGTGCTCTTGGCATTGAACATCACAGCGGCAAAAACGAATACTCAGAGGTTGAAGCTCAAATCGGATTGATGCGTCGTGCTATTTCTCACGCCAGATCAGGACGCCCCGAGGGATATCGAGGCAACCCTCTGCTGGACCCCATCAACGAAAGATCCGCAAACTAATCTCTGTAGACCTGCACGCTGGCTGCCAGGCTGTACAGCCAGCGTGCAGGTCTACGGCGAAAGCAGCTCTTCGCCCTATGCCCTCACTGTAACGAACACTAAACTAAAGCCAGCCAATGAAGCCAATCCTTCTTCTCGGCTGCGGAAGGCAGGCCGCCGGTGCCGCGATTGCCCTGGCAAGGCTTGGTCACACAATGATTCTGGGTGACCGAGAATCTGGCGCAGCGGGTTTTCTGCATTTTTGGCTGACCGATAGGGGCATGGGCAGGGCGATAGTTCGATCTGAGACTATGGAACCTGGCTCGCTGAAGTACGAGAAGGCTCTAGAAGACTGCGGCGGAATCCTATCCTGTATTCCCTATCACGCGACAAAAAGTGTTCTAAACGACGCCATTGACCAAGGAATTCATTATGTGGATCTTGGCTGTGAGCCAGCTGATATTGAAGAAGCCAAACTTAGAATAGGAGACCTGCCTGCCAAAGCCACATGGATTTTTGATGCCGGGCTCGCTCCTGGCCTGCTGAACCAGCTGGGTGAAGGACTGATAGCCGATTGGCCCGAAGCAGAGATGCTTCAGCTTTTCTGCGGAGGTCTGCCAGAAACACCCTGGGGCCCCTTTGGCTACTACCCCTACTTTGCCCCTGAATCTGTTGTGGCGGAATACCAGGATCAGGCCCTTGTGCTGCGAGAGGGAGAGATTCTGTACAGGCCTGGACTTTCTGACCTGGAGGAAATTGAGATCCCGGGGAAAGGACTGCTGGAAGCCTTTTTAACCTCAGGCGGCGAAAGTGATGCCCCCTGGCGGCTAAAGTCAAAAATAAGCAGATTTGAATATAAAACTATTAGATATCCTGGACATTGCGCTGCCATGACTCTTATGCGAGACGCAGGAATGTGGAACAGTGAACCCCTATCAGAGGGTGAAACGCCCCCTCTCAAGACCTTTCTTCGCCTTCTCTCGCCAAAAGATGCTGATCCTCCCCGGGATATTGTGTTAGGAATGGCAAGAGCGAGCGGCGGAGGAAAGTCCAGAGAAGCCTATTTTGTCCATAATTACGACACTAAGTTAAATCTATCTGCGATGTCTATCATGACAGGATTCCCGGCTGCCGCTGTTTTGGACCAGGCCGTAACAAGCCCAGCTTCTGGGCTTGTTTCAGCAGGAGAATGGGGGAGATCCCGCGAGATGGCTCAAACCCTTGCCCGGCTAGGGATCACAATAAAGTTTAATTTAAACCCTTAAAATTAAACACATAATCCAATTTTGTTTAAAACAAGACGAGGCGAAAAGTCAGTCAAGAAAAAGAGGGGTGACCTGCTTGGTCATCCCTCTTTCTCTGTCCCAACAAAGCAAAGGCTGCTACCTGGCAAAATAATCCAGTTCGTTCAAAATTGCCATGTTTCCGCGCCAGTTGTCGCGGACCTTAACAAAGAGCTCTAGATAGACTTTTTTGCCGGTCAGCTCCTCAATTTCAAGGCGAGCCTTGGTGCCGATTTCCTTCAGCATTGCTCCTCCCTTTCCAATCAAAATAGCCTTCTGTCCTTCTCTTTCAACAAGAATGTCAACACTGATGACAATTCTAAAGCCTTCATCTTCCCACTGAGCAATAGAGACGGCTAAAGCATGAGGGACTTCTTGACGAGTCAGCTGTAGAGCCTTTTCGCGGACGAACTCAGCCACCATAAACCGAACAGGCTGATCAGTGTACTCATCTTCTGGGAAAAGAGCCGGACCTTCTGGCAGGGCCTCAACCAGGGCGGAAATCAGCTTGCTGACGTTCTGCCTCTTTGTCAGGCTCGTCATCATGATGAAGGGAGCAGGAAAAAGCTCGCTGTAAGTATCGTAATTGCGCTGAACACTGGCCGCCTGCAGCTGGTCCATTTTGTTCATGCAGAGAAAAACGGGCTTTTTGCCGTAAACGCCTTCTTTCTGCAGAATTTCTGCCAGTGCTTTGTCATCCTTGGTCGGCATGCGGCTGACATCCACCATGATCAGAACAAGATCTGCATCCGGAATTGCAGACCTCGCCGCTTCATTCAGCAGCTTGTTCATCTGGGTGTGAGCCTCGTGCAGACCGGGGGTATCCACAAAGATGATCTGATAATCCTCTTCTGTGGCAATGCCCATCACCTTGCGGCGAGTGGTTTGAGCCTTGTCACTAACAATAGATACCTTTTGGCCAACAACCTGATTGACCAGGGTGCTTTTGCCCACATTGGGCCGCCCGATGACGGCTATGGTTCCACAACGATGCATAACTATTCGCGCTTCCTAAAGAGGAAGTTGACGGTCTGAGCCTGCTCTTGAGCCTGCTGACCGGGATCCTGTCGGCCCTTGCTGCGCTTCCTCTTGCGCCTCTGACCGCTTGATCGGGGAGCTTCTCGCTCCGTTTCTGTCACAGCTTCTTCACCCACCTCTTCAATCATCGAAGGCTTGATCAAAAGGTCGTCAGCAAGGTCTTCGCCCCATGCTTCTTCCACCCACTCATCCAGCTTCATGATCGGAACATCGAATCGAATGGCATCCCACTGAATCGTGTTGTCCTGGTGGGCCAAAATCTCAGCTTCGGTCACCAAAGTGTCAGGAGTGCTGTTCAAAACCGCTTCGATATCGGCTTTATGACCAACAAGGAAGGAGTAAGTCGTGCCATCCAAGCCCAGGAACTTGAGGGTGTTGTTCTCTACCGGCATCCAAACCCTTTGAATCAGGTCGTAGCAGACCTGCTTATCGGGCAGGGTGATAGTTCTCACTCCCGCTCCTGAACAGTGAAGGCTCAAGAATGGCGCGCGAACGTGAATCACGTCGTCATCCAAACTGTAAATATGGCAGCCAGCCATCTGCCCAAGCGCTCTAAAGAGGCCTGGAGTCACAACCGGCTCGCCCAAGAAGACCGAAGTCCAGGGTTCCTCGTTGGTATTGGGGCTGGGGAATCGGCGGACAACAAAGCTGGGCAGACCCGTCTGGCTGTACTCGCCCAAAACGCTCGCATCTTCGGGAATTGCGAAGTAGCTGGGCTCAAGGGTGCCGCCCTCTGCCATCATGTCATTTGGCAGGGTTCGGCAGAGAGGATCGCGCAGATTGACCAGGTTGGTGCCTGGCTTTGAATTAAAGGGCTGGGGCCTTAAGGCAATTCCGGTCACTTCCCTTGCCCGCTCCAAGCTTTCACGTCCGCCTTCAAAAAGGCCGGCAGAGTAAAGCCAGAAAAGAACCTTATGCTCCTTTTGAAGTCGAGCCTTGATGCTCGATCTCACCTCGGGGCGAATATCCCAAGCATTGACAAAAATGAACAGCCGAGAATCGGGGAAGTTCTCTCGATGAGCCAGATCGCTGAGCAGATAGAACCCAACAGACATTCCTGATCTCAACAGATTTTCCCTTACATCCTGAACTAACTCCTCAAAAGCTCGAGGATCAGCCAGGTAAGCCAATGATCTTTCGTCAATCAATAGAGCGACATCAGGATCGACCATGGGGGTGGAAAGCCGCCAGTTAAGCGCCTGCAGCACTTTGGCTCCTCTTTCCCAAATGCCTCGAGAATTAAGCCAGCCTTGGCCCCTCATGTCCATCCAGTTCAGACCGCCGCCATGGGCCAGGGCTGCTCCAGCTCCTCGCCAATGGGCGGCTTCTAAAGCCTGGGGAGTCTTCATCAAGGGCAGCTTTTCGTCCTCTTCGCTTCGGCCAATCGGGGTTCGGAAGTCTTCTTCCAGCACTGCCAGCTTGCCATTGAGCACAAAAGAATCGATCGGCCAGGGGAAGGCAGCCGATCCACCCGGCTGCCGGGTTTGATAGCTGCTTGGGCCAGAAATATAGTCAACCTCGTTGCAGCGCAGCAGCTTGCCCAGGCTAAGATGCCCCGAGGCAGGGTGGCTCCATTCAAAAGTGTAGCCATAGCTGACCCCCACCAAGATCCTGCCTTCTCCGGCAGACTTGGCAGCGTAGGCCATGCTTGAAATTCTGTCAACTAGGCTGTCGCTAAGAAAGAGGTTGTAGTCAACCCATCTTCTTGCCCTTCTATCCAGCCGGACAAAATCATTCTCTGCCCCATGCCTCTTGGCGTAGTTGGGAATATAGACTTCATCAAAACTTGCCCTTCCATCAAACCATGAGGCCCGCAGGCTGACAACGTCGTTGCCGTACCTGTGCCTTAGCCACAGGCCAAACTTTCTGCGAGCGGCAGGCGAATCATCATAGCCCTCTTCATCAAGGTAATGCCATGAATGACGGTCAAGATGAACGCCAAGGAACTTGGGTCCAAAACTGCTGCTCTGCAGATCCTTGACAAGGTCGGCTAAAGCTCTTTCTGCCTGCCCCCAAAGTTCATCGTCGCAGAAGCTGGGACGAGATTCCTGGCCAGTAGGAGTCCGCCACCGAGCAGCAGGTGAATTCTGCTCCCACCCTATCGGAAATGTGAAGCAGACCTGCCCGACAAAAACAGCCTCAGGATTGGCGGCAAGAATAGCCTCCATTCTCTGCTTAGCCATATAAACGGCAGTTTCAAAACCTTCGTCGCTGACCTCTAAATGAATCGGAAAAACAACGGCGTTTACGCCCGATTCAGCGGCGGTCCTCACCTGCTCATCTAGCTGATTGAGATTGGGCTGAACACCCCCCAAATACAAAAAGAGAGGAGGAAGAATCTTTTTGTCCGCCACCAGGGTAGGGATTCCCTGATGAAGCACCACCTGAGGCGCATCAACAGGAATAGGGATTCTAACCTTCTCTATCTTGGCTGGCTTTGGCGGTGACGCTGGTTCTGCCTCTGGTTCAACCTGCCCTTCTTCATCAGCAGAATCGAGATCAAATTCCAACTCATCATCGCGAAGCGACAGATTCGGCTTTTCCTTTCTGTCACGACGGCGGTCTTTTCGCCTGCGTGATCGGAAGCTAAGGCCCGGTTCTTCATCTAAAGCTGCTGTCACAGAAGGAGCTTCAGGGACTTCAACAATCTCCCCGTCTTTTGTCCTCCAGGCCCCCACCAAAATCTCCGTGACAATCGGAGGAATATCATCCAGTGAAACATCCTGGCTTGAAGCGAGCGAGGCGATGATTTCAGTTTCAGAAACTGCGCTGCTTGGATCAAAGGCTTTTTTAACCTCTTTCACGCGCATCGTGAAGGTTAAAACAGTGCTGGCACCAAGGGCCTCAATCTGTTCTCTGGTTAGGTTTATAGGCTCAGCGGCTTCTAAAGGTGCAGACCGATCCTGATTCTTCCTCTCATGACGGCCATTTCGATTACTCCTTTCACGTCCAGACTGTTTCTGCCCTTTTTCTCTTCGGCTTTTATCAGAAGCCGAAGCTGGAGGCTCGGCGGCAGCCTGACGGTTTTTAGGAACCCTGAAGCCAGCCTTCAGCTGAGTGACAGGAATATCTAGAGCTGGTTCTGCGGCAGCGTGCGGAGCTTCTTCCACCACCGGTGCAGATGCTGGCTCTGCCTTTACCGCAGCGCTTTTTGCCTTTCGTTCCCGAGTCGGCTTTTTAGTCTCGGCCTTAACCGGCTTAACCTCTGTCTCAGATTCAACAGAAGAAGGCGTGGTCTTTTTCGCCCGCGTCTTGACAGCCTTCTTGGCAGCTTCCGCCAAAGTAGGCCCAGCCGCAAGGGCAGGATCAGTTTGGGCAGACTCGACCTTCTTTCGGCTTCTAGCTGTCTTTACTGGGGCTGCTGAAGCAGCGGCTTCAGCTTCTTCAGCCAGAGTTTTAGGCTTGCGGCCAGACTTGGCGGGGACTTCATCAGCAGGCACCGCAGCAGCCTCACTAGGAAGAGCCTCAGCTTTCTTTCTTCTGCTGCCTGGCTTTGCTGCTTTGACAGCGGGGGGGTCAGAGGGGGTACTGGTCGGAGCAGTCTCCTGCGAGGTGTTCAAAGTGTCGGACAAAAGCGTTTCGGTGATTTTCTTTCTCGGCATAGTCAGCCTTGGCCTGTGGCCCGGACTCTTCACATCTCGCTCGGCAGGTCAAAACGCACATCGCGAAGATGGAGGCCCTTAATCAGAGAAAAGTATGGCAGGATGCTCTGGTAAAGAAAAGGAAAATAACACATTGACTAGGGCCTAAGGAGAAATCACATTCGTAGTTTTTTCTTACTGCCCTGCAGAAAAAGCTGAGAGGCATCATGCCGCTCAGCTTTTCATCTCTTAGGTCTGCCAGGCTGGCTCTCAACCAGACTTCTTAAGTCTGCTGGCGAACTTGCGCCGGAATTCAAGAACCTTTGGCACCACCACTGCATTGCAGTAGCCTGCATTCATCTTGGCTCTTTGTTCTGCGGTTGCTGATGCAAACTTTTTGTAGTAATCCTGGTGATAATCCTCGGCGAGATAAAACTCTTTCAGGGGCTCTAAAGTAGTCACCAAAGGATCTCTCCAAATCTTTTCTCTTGTGACTTCTTCCATCACCTCAAGCGCCAGCTTCTTTTCAGAATCGTTGGCATAAAAGACGGCAGAGCGATATTGGGTTCCGATATCATTGCCCTGACGGTTTAAGGTTGTAGGGTTATGAACAGTAAAAAAGATACGCAGAATATCTCTTTTACTGATGACCTGAGGGTTGAAATTCAGTTTCACAACCTCAGCATGGCCAGTCATTCCGCTGCAGACAGCCTCGTAAGTCGGGTTGGCGGTCTTTCCCCCAGCATAGCCAGAGATCACATCGCCTACACCTTCGAGCTCTTCAAAAACACCCTCCACACACCAAAAGCAGCCGCCCGCCAAAACCAGGGTGTCGGTTTTGGGCGCCGAATTATCAGGAGCCATAGCAGTCAAGCAGATGAGAGAGGCAAACATCCTCCTTTATCTCAACGCCAAATGCAGAGTTTAGTTCGCATATCCCATAGGCCTAAGAAGAATGCGGATGATTTAGGGCCAAGCATCCCTTCGGTGATTTTATGCCGTCCTTAGTCATTCAAGTGCAAGGGCAGCAGCTGTTGGAAGAACTGGGGCTCACGCTGCTCCCAGGAGGATTCTGCTCCTGGGGGCCGACTCTGCTTGCTTCTGACCCCCTGCTCGGCGCGGCCAAAACTAAAGATCACCCAACTGACCAGCAGATTCTTAAGAGCCTCTCACTTTCTCTACGCCAAACGGGGGCATCGCGGCTTGTCTTCCTCGGGAGTCTCTTTGGACCATCGGCAGACCCTAAGGGCGATCTGCCCGGCCTGCTGGTTCCCTGGAGAAGTGAGATTTTAGAGATTGAGATAGCCTGGGTTTATCCTAAAGCGGCTCCCGAATGGGACCAGATTCTCGACTTTCTGGAAATCAGCCGGGTTGCCAGCGGCGCAAAACTCGGTGATGCTGAGCTGATATCAGCCAAGTCCCTGCCAAAATCCTGGAAAGCGTTCAGCTTTATCGGCGGCCTAAAGCCATCGCTTGCCACCAATCACAACAAAAAAAAACCGGCTTGGGCAGCCAAAAATGGCGCCTTCATTCTGCCTTCATGCCGTGGCGTCATAGCTAAAACCCTAGAAAAGGCTGCTTTGGACTGGGCCATAGAATGGGAGCCTTATACTTTTCCGTCGCTGATTGATGAACAAAATGTAGAGCCTGAGGTCCAAGAACCTGAGGCTGTGTTATGAACCAGCACCTAGCCCTTGGCGCCGGATTATCTTTTCAGGGCCTTCACCGAATAGCCCGCCTAAAAAACCTTCCGCTTATTGAATCGGGAGATAAAGCAGTCCTTGGTCCAGCCTCTGATTATGAACTGCTCTCTGCTATTCTCCTATGGAACAAGCTCAGGCCAGACCTTGCCAAGGAAGCCAGCTTTACCCTGTACCCCAGCACGCTTCAGCGAGAAATGGCGCCACCCGGCATGGCTGCCTGGTCTGATATTTCACTTGAGCACGACCTGCCCAGAAGCCTAAACCTCGACCAAAGCGGCCAGGCATCCTGGCAGGAGCTCGGGGCCGCCCTTTCAAATAGAAAAATCCTTCCCCAGCCATCTCCCTACTTTGGCCGAGAAGCTTGTGAAAAAAGAATCATTGATATTCTTAGCCGCTGCCAGGCAGTCATTCTGGAAGGTCAGCCCGAAATAGGCAGATCTACTTTTGCCAAAGGCTTTGCCTCAGCCTACGGATGCACCTGGATTGATGGAGTCTGCTGCATCGACTTCGCAGAATCATCTGAAGACAAAGAAGCGCGGCGCGTACGATCGCTTAGCCCCTGGGAACTGGCAAAAGATTGGAGGAGCAGACACCAGCTCATCATTCTTGACCATCTCGACAGCTCAGAACGCTGGGTTTCAGAAGTACTAAAAATCAACGAAAAGCAAGGCTCGCTTTCCACACTCCTAATTCTGCCTGCTCATGACAGCTTCTCAGATAGTCCAGGACGCACAGTACTACCCCCTCTTGACCAGGATAGTTTTGCTCAGCTTTGGAGCTATTTTTTCAATGTTTCGGACAGCACGCACATGGCTCTCATGGGGTCTTACTTGGGCAGACTTCCAGGGGCCGCGTCACATATAAAGTCAGCGTTGGGCCGTCAGCCACAGGAAGTTCTTGCCTCCGAAGTCACGAGAACTCTTGACAAGTTTCCTTCTCTCCTTGCCAATCTGGCCGGACGGATTGAAGAGCTGAATGACGATGCCTTGGCCATGCTTCGACACATCTGCAGCTTTTCGACTCAAGTCAGTTTGAGTCTGGCAGCACAGGGTTCTGCTTCCGAAGCAAAGGCCCTCTCCAACATTGCCACGCTTATGGACCGTGGCTGGCTGTTTGTTGAGGATGATGGCTACAGAGTGCCAAACCCTCTTGTCATGGCTGTTCGCCAATGGAAGCCCTACAGCCACGAAGAATGGATGAAATCAGCAAAAGCCATCATCCAAGAAGCAGAAAGTTTATCTCGATTTGGCTACGACCTGGCTCCAACAAAGAATCTCACTGCCTTCAAACGACTTATCAGGACTGGCTACGACGCGCTTGATTGGATCTGCCGACAAGAAGACCAAATTGACCTGATTCTTGATGTTGTCAGCCTCCTATGGGTGCCTGCATTAACAGAGGGCTACTCCAGCGAATTCCTCGATCTGACAAACAGGCTTTACCATCAGCTTGATTCCGTTCCAATAAGCAGCAAAACAGTGATGTACTGGGAAGCTAGGGGCCGACACATGAGAACCAAAGGGCTCCTCCCACAAAGTCTTGAAGCTCATGAACGGGGTCATAAAGAAGCCCTTGATTTGGGAGATAAAAGAGGAACGCTATGGAATCTGCACTTCAAGGCTGCCTGCCTATCCTTAATGGCAAAGAGGAGCGATGCAGATGCGGCCTATGAGGAGCTCATTCCTGAATGGCGCCGCCACGGCACACAAAAAGATATCGCCTACGGTCTCTGCACTCTGGGCCTCCATTTCTTCCGCTACCGGCAGTACGACCTCATGCCGGATGTATTGGTTGAAGCTTTCTCCTACGCTAGAAAATCAGATGAAATTGGCCTCCTGGCATCTGTAAAAGAACTGCAGGGATGGCTTGCCCACGCAGAAGAAGATTACGAAAGATCCGTTGAGCTGATGGATGAAGCAGAGATGCTTGCCAGCCAAACAAAGAGTGCTCGTAGAGACATTATTGGTCTGGGCAGAGGCTTGGCCTATTGGCTTTCAGGTGAAAGAGACAGAGCTGTAGCCGACCTAAACAGACTGATGGAACGCCCCTATCCGGTGGAAGCGTTAAGCCGTCTTTCGCTTGAGATTAGTCTTTCACAAATGGAGCTGATGCTCGGCCATCTTGAAACTGGCTTCGCCAGAACAAAAACCCTTAATCAGCAGCTGATTGACTTTAAGGCCAACATCTGGATGGGCGACCTCATGGACGTAAATGCTTTAGCCGCCTACCGGCAGGGGCACCTTTCGTCAGCCGCCATTTTGGCCGGGTGTGCTTTTCACTGGCACAGCCAGACTAGCCGGGGAAACTTGGCAATTGAAAAAGAGGCTCGCTGCTGGATGCCGGAATGCCGCGAAAAACTGGGCAATGCCGCTTTCCAAGCCCGGTTTCAGGCCGGCGCTCATCTAGATACCGACAAGCTTCTTTCTTTAGCAAAGGTTGACTACGCCTTGGTCAGCCAAATGCTGCCAGATTTTTTTGAGGCCGAACACTCAGACAAGCCTCTTCTAAGTGCCAGGCAGAAGGATGTTGTTCGCCTCGCTGGCGAAGGTCTGTCCAACAAAGGAATATCTGAAGCCCTGTTTCTGGAAGAAGGCACAGTCAAAAGGCATCTTCATAACGCCGCCCAGGAACTTGGAGTTAGGGGCCGGGTGGCGCTGGTCCGCAAGGCAAAAGACCTCGGACTGATTCCATAGGCGCCCCCCTACCTTTAAGGCTCTACTAAGGCAAGAGAGCTTCTTCATTGATATAATGATTCACACTAGATGAGTTGACCCAAATGCTCAGACAGCCAACAGCCTTCAAAGCCGAGGGGCGGGTGTAGTCTTTTCCAAGGGTCATATCAGCGCTGAGGCAGATTGATGCAATCATATGCACCAGTTTAGGGAATCATGAGCGATGTTTAAGGAGTACACAGTCGGCGGGAGAACCTTCGTTCTTGATCGAAGGAAGGCCGAAGAAGCCCTCAACGGAAAGAGAGTCATCAATGGCCGCGAGACCATGACTTTCAACCTGCTGCCTCTAAGGTACAGGTGGGCATACGACCTCTACCGCACCATGAAGACAAATCATTGGGAGCCGGAAGATATCCCAATGCAGAAAGACATTGAACAGTGGCGCACCCCTGGCGCCCTGACAGAGGTCGATAGATGGATCATCATGATGGGCATCGGCTACTTCAGCGCAGCCGAAGGCATTGTTGGAGACAACATTCTCCATGTTGTTCGAGAGGCTGTCACCGCTTCAGAACTCAAGCTTGTTCTTGGCCGCCACGCTCATGAAGAAAACATTCATGCCGATTCCCTTCTCTACATGGTTTCCAGTCTGGGCATCAACCCTCACGAATGCGAGGCGATGTTTGAAGATATCGAGACGATCAAAAAGAAAAATGAATTTGTTACAAGCGCAAGCCAAGCACTAAGAAAGGATCTTGACTGGACTTTGGTTGAAAACAAGCAGCTTCTTGCCAAAAACCTTTTCATTTTTGGTCAGTGCATGGAAGGCACTCAGTTTTATGGCCTCTTCGGCATGATTCTCTCCCTCTATCGTCAAGGCAAGTTCCCTGGCATCGGGCAGATGTTCCGCTACACCTTAAGAGATGAATCCAACCACATTGAGCTCTTTAGGCAGCTGCTGGTGGAAATGGTTGCTGAAAACCAGGACATGTGGACTCCTGAGTTTAAGGAGGAACTGAGGAGCATGATGGCCACAGCCGTCAAGCTGGAAAAGGAATTCATCTCAGACTGCCTGCCGATCAATTCTGTTGGGCTTTCGCTGGATGAATTCAGCCTCTATATTGACTACATTGGGGATAGGCGGCTTGAAGGATGTGGATTGGCTCCGCTTAACGAGCCTATCAGCAATCCTCTCCCCTGGCTTGCCGAACTGATGGATATAAAGAAGGAACAGAACTTCTTTGAAGGCAGGGTAACCGAGTATCAGAAGTCAAGCGCTTTGGCCTCTGTTGACGACGACGAACTCTAGCCAGTTCAGACACTGACTGTAAAGGCCCTGAGACATTTTTGTTTCAGGGCCTTTTTGGCTGTTCAAACAGATAGGGTTCAGCAAAGCCGCCGCCAGGCATCGAGCCCAGCCTAACCTCTCAATCTGTTAACAAGGTAGTGCGCGGATCAGTGCTTCGGTTTTTCTTAGTGACCACCTGCAGGTTCCCCACAATCCTAATGAGTCCATCCAAAAACCAAGGGCGATGAGGGCAATATCATTCTCGCTCATCAGCGAAATAGGATCAGGCGGCTAGTCCGCAGAATCACTTCTGCAGGTGCAGCCGCCACAGATGGAAACATTTAGAGAACGACTTTATTCAAGGGGTATTCCACCAGCCCAGTGGCGCCAGCCTTTTTCAGCAGTGGAATCAAACGCCTCGATTCCTGAGACTCCAAAATAACCTCTGCCGCCAGCCAGCCTTCATCAGCAAGAGGAGACAGGGTTGGCTGATGAAGCGAAGGCAGGATGCCCAGTATCTCTTCTCTGCCTGCTGCTGGCAGGTTCATTTTTAGTCCAACCAGCTTCGCAGCATTCATGGCACCGGTTAATAGGATCTCAAGCGATTCCAGTTTCTGCCGCTTAGCCTCTACTTCCCAAGCTCTGTGACTGCAGACAAACCGAGTAGTAGAAGTCAGCATCGTTTCCATGATGCGAAGGTTATGGGCGCGAAGACTGCTGCCTGTCTCTGTGTTGACCACGATGGCCGGCACAAGGCTCGGAACCTTAACCTCACAGGCACCCCAAGAAAACTCAACATGCACAGGAATGTTCCTCTCAGCAAACCAAGATTGAGTCAGGCTTACATATTCGGTAGCAATGGTGGTTCCTGCCAAGTCCTCGGGTTTATTGTATGGGGAATCTTGGTGAACAGCAATGACGACTCGAATGGGATTGTTTGTAATCTTGCTGTATCTAAGCTCGCACAGTTCCCTAATATCATCCTGCGCCTGACAGTCGCGAATCCAATCGTAGCCAGTCAGCCCTGCATCAATAATCCCTTCTTTCAAGTAGCGAGGAATCTCCTGCGGGCGCAGCAGCACAGGCTCGATTTCTGCATCATCTATGACAGGTTCGTAGCTGCGAGATGAAACCTTGACTTCAAATCCTGCCCGCCCAAAAAGGGCAAACGTCGCTTCTTGAAGACTGCCTTTAGGCAGGCCAAGCCGAAGACGTGAGACAGAAGACGAACTCATGAATCCAAGGTACCAGGGAGTCTGCCAGACTGATTCGTCCTATAGGTTCGATTCCCTGGCCCTTGTGACTGCCTTGAGGCCGAAGACTGGTGATGAGCTTACCATCTGCCGAGGATTTATAGAAGAACGTGTAGGGGAATGAATCGCAGGCCATCAAAGCTTCATCTCATCACCAGCCCAGCAGATCAACATTCTGCCTGGTTTGTTGAAGCTGCCCACAAAGCAGGCCTGATCTTTACTCATCATGCCGATGGCCGTCTGCCAGAACTTTCCACCGCCTCACTCATCATTCTCTGCGGAAAAGGAACCCTAGAGTCAGGTGAAGCGGCCAGCCTGGCCCGCTGGGTTGAAACAGGCGGAACCCTTGTATGTACAGGAGGGACCTGGGGCTTGGAGCCCGTGCTTGGAATAGAACAGACGAAAGCCCATAGCACAGGCAGAGGCTGGATTCGCCCCAATCCTGAATCTCCTTGGTGGCCCAACGAAGCAAAGAGGTCTGCCTTCTGGGGCGGCCCTCAATGCCAGGCCGTCGGAGCAGATGTACTCCTTGCTGCTGAATCGGGAAACATCGTTTTTTCCCGATCTGGACGATGGCTGTTTTTTGCCCCTCACATTGCTCAGACTCTGGCCGTTCTATACATGGGGCAGTCGGTAGAAGCCGATAAGCCTGGCCCTGGCGATGGCTCTGCAGAAACCATGGATGGCTTTCTTAAGGCAGAAGACGGCACTTTTCTTGACTGGCAGCTGGACCGCGCCAACCCCCATGGAGGACAGCCGTTTTTTGCTGAACCCTGGGGAGATATTCTGACCGAGATCTGGACCAGGGTCATTTTTACAGCCTGCGATGCCGCAAGAGTAGAACCGATAAAAATCTGGCACTGGCCCCATGGCTGGGAGGGGGTCGCCAGCCTAAGCGTCGATTTCACTGAAGGCGATCCTGGCCTTGCTGCGGGACTGCTTAACACCTTCTCCAAGTTTGGAATCAGAGCGGCGTGGATGGCTGGCTCTAAAGGCGTTCCTATGGATGTCTTTAGGCAGCTAAAAAAATCCGAACAGTCGCTTGGCCTGCTCTATACCGGGTCCGACTCTGGGTGGACAAAGGAGGATTTTCGACTGGAAATGCTGGCCCTTGCCCGCGCTAATGGCGTGCCGGCCCTTGCGGCTGCCCGGCCACAAAAAGGCGGATGGCAGGGGTGGGATCTTTTCTACCAAATGGCGGCAGGTGCAGGCTGCCGAGTCAGCCTTTCTAAAGGAGGCTCTCAGCCAGGCACCACCGGAGCTCTATTTGGAACATGCCGCCCCTTTTTAGTCCACGGGCGCGGAGCCAAATCAACCGGAGTTATAGAAGTCCCCTACCTCGCCGCACTTCCGGGACTCGAAGGATCTGCAACAGCCCACATTGCGGATATGGCCTGTGATTGGAACGGCTGTTTTCATACCCGCATGGAGCTGGCAAGCAGCCGAGAACCCGGCTTTGAAAAGTCCCTCCAGAACCTGGTTATGCTGCTGCGCCAAAGACGGCTGCTGCTTATGGGGCCAGATCAGATCGCCCATTTTGAGCTCTACCGGAGATCCATGCAGGTTAAGCTGAGCAGCGATGGAGAGATATCCTTATCGAGCGAAGGCAGCCTTCCTGGCCTGACCCTGCTCACCGGTCCCCACGTTGCCCTGCGCCGCATGGGACAAGTGTTCAACCCCAAGCCAGTTGAAAGGCATGGACGAAAAATGCTGGCATGGACCCTAGACCTTGAAGGCAGGACACTCCAGAGACTCCAGACAGATTTCGAATCTAGGGCAGCCTAACTTTACTTTTTTCTCACGAATCATATCATTTGCTATATCTCGTCTCGATTTCTACGCAGGTCGACAGCCACCCTTCCCTGCGCCAAGGAATTTACGACAATGGATATCGGATCCAAGATCCTGAGCGATCTTGTTGTTTACGGAAAGTACGCACAGCATCTTTACGGCCTTCACCGACGCGAATCGTTTGAAGAAACGACTCAGCGCAACATGGAAATGCACATGGCTCGGTTCCCTGAGCTCAGGGGCATGATCGCAGAAGCTTACGACCTAGTGAAGGAGAAAAAAGTGCTGCCTTCTATGAGGTCGATGCAGTTTGCAGGATCAGCAATCAGCAAAAACCATGCACGCATGTACAACTGCGCCTTCACTCCAATTGACCACCACGCGGTCTTCGCTGAAATTATGTTTCTGCTTTTATGCGGAACCGGGGTGGGATACTCAGTTCAACAGAGACATATTCGCCATCTGCCCTCCATTAAAGAGCCTGGAACAAGTGTCAAGTACCTGGTTTCTGACTCAATAGAAGGCTGGGCCGACGCAGTAAGGCACCTGATGAAAGCCTATCTGCAGGGAGCTCCACGCCCGAGGTTTGCTTTTGATGACATTCGTCCCAAAGGAGCCAGCCTCAGCAGCGGCGGCAAAGCCCCAGGCCCAGAGCCTCTGGCCGAAGCACTAAGCCAGACCGAAGGCGTGCTGATGCGAAAAAAAACAGGGCAGCACCTGACGCCGCTTGAGTGCCACGACATCATCTGCCATATCGCCAACGCCGTTCTGGCCGGGGGCATTAGGAGGTCGGCCATGATGGCTCTTTTCGACCCAGAAGATGAAGAGATGCTGACCTGCAAAAACCCAGGCGTCATAGACAATCAGCTTCAAAGATACAGATCAAACAATTCGGCAGTTTTAATCCGCGCCGCCACAAGTCGATCCGACTTCGACCGCATCTGGCAGATGTGTGAGGACACACAGACAGGCGAGCCTGGCATTTTTTGG
This sequence comes from uncultured Fimbriimonadaceae bacterium, assembly GCA_964607175.1. Classification (GTDB taxonomy): domain Bacteria; phylum Armatimonadota; class Fimbriimonadia; order Fimbriimonadales; family Fimbriimonadaceae; genus JAKRSE01. The sequence continues at coordinate 416,159 of CAZSIM010000001.1, read as the reverse complement.
ACCAACGATCCAGACATGGGGACCAACCCCTGCTGTGAAATTGCCTTAAGGCCAAACGGATTCTGCAACCTGACTGAAATCAACGCAAGCGATGTCGACAGCCAGGCTGATCTTGAAGAGAGAGCCTGGGCGGCAAGTGTAATTGGCACCCTTCAGGCCAGCTACACAGACTTTCACTATCTTCGCCCAGCCTGGCGCTGGACGGCGGAATCTGACCGGCTGCTAGGAATCGGCATGACTGGCATCGCTTCGGGCCGAGTGCTGGACCTAGATCTGGCTTCTGCAGCCCGTCACGCCTCTGCCGTCAACGCCAGCCTGGCAAAAACACTGGGCATCCAGCCCGCAGCCCGAGTCACCTGTGTCAAGCCAAGCGGAACCACCTCGTTGGTTCTTGGCTGCAGCAGCGGAATTCATGCCTGGCATGACAGCTGCTACATTCGCCGCGTTCGACTTTGGAAGGCCGAACCTCTGGCACAGCATTTAATGAGAAATCACCCAGAGCTTCTTGAACCAAGCGAAGAAAAGCCAGGTGAGGAAGTTATTGTTGCCGTGCCCGTGGCGGCGCCAGATGAAGCGATTACGAGACAGGAATCTGCCTTTGATCTGCTTGAAAGGGTGAAAAAAGTAACAAGAGAATGGATTCTCCCTGGGCACCGGCATGGCGCCAATCGGCACAATGTCAGCTGCACAGTGACAGTAAAGCCTGATGAATGGAAGCCAGTAGGAGAATGGATGTGGCAGAACCGAAACGACTACACTGGCCTCGCCTGCTTCCCGTTTTTTGAAGGGAACTACAAGCAGCCCCCCTTTGAAGCCTGTGAAAAAGATGCCTACCTTGCCCTGGCCTCCCGCCTTACACCCCTAGACCTTCGTCGAGTCACGGAAGAACGAGACTGCACAAATTTGGAAGCTGAACTGGCCTGCAGCGGTGGAGCCTGCGAGGTGAACTCGGTTTAGCACCAAAACGTCTCCTAAAGGGTCCTGCGGGCTGTCTTCTACACAAAAAAACGAAGCCAATAAAGACAGCCTGCACAGCAGAATCTATACTCCATAGGTGACAAAATGGGACCTGACTGTGCCGCTGGATCCAGCCAAGGCTGTTGAAGACTTTGCAAAAACTCAAAGCCTCTCAATAAAAATTTCAACCTTGGCCGGACTTCCGGGAGCTCTGCATTGGCACATTTCACAGCCAGGCATCCGAGGAATTCTTGAGGTCACCTGGCACCCGAAAACAGCCAGATTCTGGGCCAGCTGCCATGCCAATCGCCATGCAGACTGGATTGAGCCCATGGTGAAAAAGCTAAGTGCCGCCGCTAAGCATCCTGACGATAACCACTGAAGCCTGAAATCAGCTATTTTTGGTTAAGAATCAACAAATTTTATCGGTATATTTGCCTGTCTTTTGCCACGTAATGCCCTTGTAATGGCATTGCCAGAACATACTGGCAGCTATGTGGGGACGCACCAGCTTAGCAGTGTTGGCTTTGGCAGCAGGTTCCATTGCTTCTGCGACAGGATTTAATTTCACTTTTGATACGGATAATCAGGGTTGGACCCGAGGAAACTTCGGAAACGGCTTTGCAGGGATCAACAAGAACATTGGCCCAGCCACCTGGGATGCTGCCACTCAATCTATTTTGGGCAGCGATTTTACAGGCTATGCGTACCATTTCAGCCCCGACTTGGGCGGCAGCCACGGCGCACTTTTCGGGACTGATTTGACCCTTGACTACCGAAGTGTTGGCAGCGGCAGCGAAGACCCCTTTGTGGTCCTTATGTCTTCGACCGACTTCATTGTTCTTGAAAAAACAATCCTTGCCAGTGCAAACCTAAACCCCTATTCGATCAAGCTGGATTCGACGAGCGGGTTTTTCTACAATTCTTCACAGTACTACAATGGCGGCGCTGCTGTAACAGCCACAGATGCGCAGATTCAAGCTGTGTTGAATGACCTGCGCTATATTGGGGTGTCAACAGACATTGCTGGCGGAGGCGACACGACCTATCTGGATAACGTGAACGCAGTGCCCGAGCCCACAACCATTGCCTTGCTTGGCCTGGGCGGCGCGGCTCTGCTCAGAAAAAGGTTCAAAAAACAGGCTTGACCTCACCAAAACAAGCTGGTTCTCCTGTGCAGTACAGACTGCACAGGAGTTTTTTTTATGCTTTATCTTCACCAGCAGCGATCAATTGGTTTTAGAACCGGATATATCGGGCATTTCAGGTGGAGCAAAGGAGCCTCTCTGCCGCCGGACAATCTTCAATTTCCCTTCGGAAACCGAACAAATCCAATCCTGTCCATAGGTGCCGCCTGTCCAGCGAATCTTTACCGCTAGGCTGCCATCAGACTTCCATGCACAGGAAGCAGAAACATCAGCACCGCCAATCTTCCCTGCCACCCAGTCTTTAGTTCCAGCGGCAAAGCTTATGCTCTCTCCATCACCTGTGAGTTCAAAATGCAGACTGCCGTCTCCTGCCACAACTCCGGCCGTGGTAAACCCGTCTCCTTCCACCAACCAGCGCCCTGCCATCGCAGCGTTTGCCTTGGCCCCCTTATCGCCAGCAGCCAAAGGAAGCTTAAGTGATGCAAGCTTGGCTTTAAGCTTTTTCTCATCCTGTGAGGGCTTCAATCCTTTTTCTGAAACGGCCGGCAGAAGATCATCCCATATACAGCGCAGCTCTGCCCCAATATCATCAACGCAGGCTGTCACTGCCACGACCATATCCAGCCGTGGAATGACAACGCACAGCTGGCCAAAAGCTCCGTCACCGCGATAGCAGTCAGCCTGGCATCGCCAAAACTGAAATCCGTACCCTTGTCCCCAATCGTTGGTTCCGCCATCGCCGTTTTCCACCTGCTTGGCACTTGCCATTGCCACCCAAGTCGCGGGGATGACTCTCTTCCCTTCCCACATTCCATCCTGAAGACAGCACTGGCCAAACCTTGCTATGGCATCTGTGTTAATCGATAACCCCCAGCCTCCGTACTCAATGCCTTCCTCGCTGGTCTCCCACGCATAGTCAGTGATGCCTAAAGGTTCAAAAAGACGGTCCTTCAGGTACTCAGTCAGCTTCATTCCACTCTGCTTCTGCACAAGAGCCGAACACATGTAGGTAGCCACTGAGTTGTACAGGAACTTTTTGCCTGGCTGGTGCGGCACAGGATGGTTCATAAAGCTCCTGCGGTTTGCCCTCCCAAAGCCGTCTGCTGCCCAAGGTTCTGTCTCATGCCCGGTAGACATGGTCAAAAGGTCACGGACCCTCATCTGCTTCAGGTTCTCGCTTGGCTGAGCCGGAACCAGCTCCGGGAAATGATCAACCAGTCTGTCTTCTAAAGTCAGCTTCTTTTCAGAAACAGCAAAACCCAAGGCTGTCGCGCAGAAGCTCTTGCTTAAAGAAAAAAGAACGTGAGGTGTTTTTGGGTTATAAGGTCCCCACCAGCCTTCTGAAATCACCTTTCCGTGGCGAAGCACCATGCAGGAGTGGACCTCCTGTTTTTCCAAGGCGGCATAGAACTTAATGAGAGCTGCGCTGGGGACTCCCTGCGACTCTGGCACTGCGCGGGGAAGACTTTTGACCATGTTTTAACCTTACCCCTGGCCGGGCAAAGAGGTGATTCTGCAGCAGAAGCGACATCAAATCTGAGCGGCAGCCGACTGGCCTAGATGACCTTTATCGTCGGCATGGAGCCAAAGATTAATGAAAGGATTTTCCTGACTGCTGATGAGATGATGATCCTCGCCTGGCTCAATGACAAAAACATCACCAGCCTGTGCCTGATGTTTCACGCCATCGATCTCAAGCCACCCCTCTCCCTGCAGAAGACAGAAAACCTCCTGGTCGGTTTCTATGTGAGGACGGTGCTCGTCATGAGTCACTGTTCCTGGTGCATGAAACGAAAGACCCCCCTTATACAGCCGCTTTCCATCCATAACACCTGCCAAAAAGTGACCTCCCTCTGGCGCTGCCACAAGGTCGCAGAACCTAAGCTTCTTCATTCACATAAATTGTGGCTGAATTGAGCAGACGGGGCAGTGCTTGAAGAGACATGCACAGAAAAGACGGCCTGAAGGATTAGGCAGTCTCTGCACTCTGAACCTCATCATAACAAAAAAAACTTTTGGCAGGCTTCATAGCCTCGCTGCTCAAGCCCTTTTGAGAAAGACATACAATGCCCTAAAATATGCGCCACTTCCCCTCACCCCCCGCGCCGAAAGTGCCTTCTTCAGGCTAAACTCTTCCATCGAGGTCATAGATGTCCAAGGAACTTTCAAGAAGGGATCTGCTTAAAGGATCCGCGCTGGCCGCGGTCGGAGTCGCTCTCACCGGAGCCGCTTCTAAGGCGCAGGCAGAAACAGTCGAAGCAATACAGTCAACCAGCCGCACGGCAGGCAGACCCCGACTTGGCATCATCGGATGCGGAGGCAAGGGGTGGAGCGGCATGCAGGATGCGGCCAACTATGGAGATGTTGTTGCCATTGCCGACATAGATGCCACCAACCGCAGCAAAGCCATGCTGGAGCACCCAAGGGCCAACACCTTTGTTGATTACCGCGAACTGCTGGAATCAATGAAAGGCGACCTGGATGCAGTCATCATCAGCACTCCAGATCACCACCACGCCATTGCTTCTGCCATTGCCATGAAGCAGGGACTCCACTGCTACACTGAAAAGCCTTTGACCCGCACCATTTGGGAAGCAAGACAGCTTGCCAACATTGCTCGTCAGAAGAAAGTTGCCACTCAGATGGGCAACCAAAGCACCGCCAGCACCAATATGAGAAAGGTTGCCGCTCTCATTAAGCAGGGCGCATTCGGCCAGGTTAAAGAAATTCACCTCTGGACCGACCGAGCCAACCGCTATTGGAAGCAGGGCATGGCTAGGCCAGATAGAGCGGCAGTGCCCAAGGGCGTCGACTGGCCGATTTGGCTCGGACCAGCTGCCGACCGCCCCTACGGTCCTGGCTACCACGCTTTTGCTTGGCGCGGATGGTGGGATTTTGGAACAGGCGCCCTCGGTGATATGGGCTGCCACATTTTCAACGGCCCATTCATGGCTCTGGACCTAAGAGATCCCATTTCTGTCAAGGCTCAAACCAGCGGACACAATCGAGACAGCTTCCCCGAATGGGCTATCGTAGACTACGAGTTTGGAGCAAGAGGCGGACGCCCTGCGCTTAACCTCAAGTGGCACGATGGCGGCAAAAAGCCAGATCCCTCTCTCTGCCCAGGCATTGAGTACGGCGGCAATGGCGCCATCATTGTCTGCGAAAAAGGCACGCTCTATAGCCCGGATGAATCTAACAACAATTTCAGGCTCGTCAGCGGCGCTGCCATTCCTGACATCAAGGTTGATGAATCTCCTGGACACATGGCGGAGTTCTTCCGAGCCATTCAAGGTGGACCAGCAGCTGTTTCCAACTTCCCTAACTATTCAGGCCCCCTCACCGAGACTGTTCTCTTGGGCAACCTGGCTATCTGGGCAGATGGCACCAAGGTTGAGTGGGATGCCAGGAATATGAAGGTTAAGGGAACCACCGAATTTGACAGTCTGATTAAGCCAGCCTACAAACCCGGCTGGGCTCTTTAATCGAACCAATTCGACCTCGAAAACCTGGGCCTGGCTTTTAGCCAGGCCCAGGTTTTTGCCATTATCCAGCAGATTTCTTACAAAAAAATGCAGGTTTGCATTATTCTGCTTCTACAATAGAAGCCTAATGTTGAGCAGCCTACTTGCTCTCTATCTGCTTGTTCCGGCAGCAGTCTATGCAGAACCTTCTGGTGCCTTTGCGCTGGACCTGCCAGATAACTGGACAGCCCAAAGGCAGGAAGTCGCCCCTGGCACGTTTTACATCCAAACCTACAAGAAAGGAGATGAAGAGGGCCCCCATATTGACCTCGTTCTACAGAAGCTGGATTCGGATCTGCCTGCTGAAAGCCAGGCTCAAGTCAATGACGCCATGGCGACAGGCTTTCTTACAAGCTTTGGCGCGGAAGCCAACATAACAAAGCAGACAAAAAGCCAGGTCATTTTTGATGGACGCAAAGCCACGAGGGTTGATGTTGAGTTCAAGGATGAGGAAAACACCTTATGGAAGGGCTACATCATTGCCGTTTCTGGCAAGCGCAATGCAGTTCTTCTCATGCCTTACGCCAAGGCATCTGATGCTGCAGGCTACAAGCTGGTCGATGAACACGCCCAAAGCATGGCAGTCGAATCACGAACCCCTGGCAAAAAGGGAGCGGCGGCTTCTGGACCTCTATCTAGAGAAGCCCTGACCAATATTGCCGGCAAAGTAAAAGACAATATGAAGCGGGAACCAATGAGCAAGGTTATTGCCCAAGGGTCCCCTCCTCTCACCTATGGCTCCATCGCCAACTTTGTAAATGTCATTGAAATACTCTTTGACATTCAGCTGACTGAAGCAGAGTTTGATGCCACCCGGGCACGGTTCATAGAGTTCTACGACAAAACTGATGGAGAAGGCAGGAGAATACTTGCCGAACAAGGAGCTGCTCTGCTCACGACCCTGACAAGCGGCACCCAGGCAGAAATCAACCAAAGCCGAGAGGAAGGCAAAGCTGTTTTCACCAATGCTTTTAAAAATGGGGCGGCTCAAGGAATTGGCTATGCCCAGGTGATGTGGAGCGCCATAGAGCGCCGACAGGCCAAACTCGCCTCAGCCAAGGCTGCTCCTAAAAAAGAAGACTGGGATCAGGAGATCACTGAAGGCGACTTGGATGCCACGATGGAAATGCTCTACTTTATGTGGGTAGGGGCTGGAAGAGATGCCAGCGATGTGACGATGGAGGACATCATCAAAATCCGCACTCAAATCATACAGGGACTGCCCCAAATGGAGCCCCAGCTTCAGCTGCTGATTGCCAACGCTCCCAAAATCTATGCTGCCATTCGACAGCAGTGGCAGGCGGCGTCTCCTGCTCAACGTCTGGCAATGGCTCAGCAGTTCTCAGCAGCACTCGACGAATGGGGAATTGGCGCGGCTTCAAGCTTTGACCAATCCAACGGGGGTGGTGGAGGATCAGGCGGCTATTCGATGAACGCTCAGATCGCTCAGAACACAGCCTGGAATGCAGCAAAGACCTGGTCTTCGAGCAATTAGTCACGACAATAGAAACAAGTCTATTTGGACACAAAAAAAGCCTGACCAAGCATTTCTTGGCCAGGCTTTCTTTCTCAGAATTACCTTAAGAAGCCTTAAGGTTCTTGATTTTGATGTTCCTAAAGGAAACTACGCCATGATCGCCCTGGATGCTGATGGCACCATAGCGGCTCTTGGCAAATTCAGGAAACTCTGAGAACTTGCTCTTGGCAACACGAGAGTTCCAATCAGCGCTGCCGAGAACAAACTCGTTGTACTTTACGCCATTGACATAGGTTTCGCACTTGCTCTTGTTGATGACAAGGCGAATATTGTTCCACTGACCAGCTGGCTTGGTGGCATCCTTAGGTGAAGTGTAGAGCTCGTAAAGAAATCCAGTGGTCTGAACACCTTCCTGCACAGGATGGTCATAGATCTGGACCTCAGGGCCGGAGTGCCAGGGCGCGTCGCCTTTGTCAGCCACGTGGAACATGATGCCGCTGTTCTGGCCCTTTTCCATATTAAAGTCAACGCTCAGCTCAAACCAGCCGTAGCGTGCGGTCGTGACGATGTCGCCTGCAGTGTGGGGATCCACTGACTTCAAAATGCCGTCTTTAACCACCCAGCCTTTGCCAATGGTCGTCTGTCCAAAATTGCGCCAACCTTTGGTTGATTTGCCGTCAAAAAGAAGTTTCCAGCCATCCTTCTTTTCCTGGGCAGTCAAGGTGTTATGAGCAGGTGTGGCCTGAATCATTGAGGCAGCGGCGAGTGCAGCTAGCATAAAGTTATTCTGGTCGATTTGATGGCATGCTTGCCCGTTATTCAGATTCAAATTCTTATGTTTTTGCTCAAAGGGGGACCAATAGAGCCGCCGCCTTCACCAGTGCCCAGATTTCCTGCCAGCCTGAATCTAGTCCACAAACCCTGCCCAAATATATGAAGCGCGGGCAAACAAAAAGGCTCCCTTTTCAGGGAGCCAGATCAAGCTGGGTTGGAGCCCTATCAGCTTAATACTTATCCATCATGCTCTTGATAAGCGGCGCCGAAGCGTGGCTCATCATGGCCTCGAACTGTGTAAAGAAGCCAGGCAGCTTCGCCTTCTTTTCTTCAGCTTCTTGAGCGTTTTGTCTATCTGCCTTTCGGATCGCAAAGAACCGGGGCAGGATTGCGGGACGCGCAAAGGCGCGAATGTTGATCATAAGATACGGACCTCTTTCTTTTGAAACAGCGGCTGCAGGCGCCGCCCAGTCCTAACGCTTAGCGTTGTTAGGATATCCATTGCTCCCGACTACAGAACTTCTGCAGAAAAGGAGAGGATTGTCGAGGTCGTCAGTGACTGACAATACTAATGATGGCCGCAGAGAGCCTGATGCTGCAACAGCAGACAAATACTGGGGGGTTTGACCCAGAATAAGGTCCTGCCAGCCATGCAGTGCGCCCCTGAAGGCCGCAGTTAGGCATCAAGCGATTCCCTATGCCTTGCCGGAACAGCCGGCAGAGCCAAGGTTTCACTAGATGGAGTCATATTTGTCACCTTGAAAATCCGCGTCATGGTGACTTTAAGGGCTCCAGAAACTGGGTAAGCCAGAATCATGCCAGGGAGGCCAAAGAGCGCTCCCCCCGAGAAGACGACAAACATAGAGACCAAAGGATCAAGTCCTACAGCTTTGCCCACCAGCCGAGGAGTCACAACGGAATCGTATCCAGTGCTGATGATGGAAAAGAGAATGGCCACAATCAATCCCCATGTCCACGAGCTGCCCACAGTAAAGAACCAGTTTCCCATGCTGCCAGAAAAACCCACTACCAAGAACAGAGAAACTGAGGTAAGCACGCCTCCTAAAACTGGGATGAGATAAAGAGTGCCAGCCAGCAGCCCCAAGAGAATGGAGTAAGGCAGCCCCAAGGCGCTGAAAACTACCGCAAAAAAGGTTGTGTAGATGGTGACATTAAGCAGGACGCCACGCAGGTAGCTTTTAAAAACCTGACCAACATCCGTGATAACCCCAAGCACTGTTCCCTGAATGGCAGGAGGAACGAGGCGTATCATTTTTCCTGCGTAGGTCTCCATGTCCATCAAAAAGAAGAAGACAAAGAGAGGTACGAAGACAAAAAGAAACATCTGGCTGGCAGCGCCAATAAGAATCTTAAAGAAGCCATTAAAAAAGCCTCCGATGCCTTCAGCTATCTGGTCTCTTTGGGGAGCAATGTACTGCTCAAAAATGGCTCTTCGGTTCGCGGGCAGTCCAGCCCTTTCAAGGGCAGGAGAAACCTGTTCTAGAGTTCTATCCAGCGCTGCAAGGGGCCCTGGCGGCTGAGACCGAACAACGGGATTCCACCTTAGAAAATGGTTTTCAGTCCGGCTTTCCTGGCTGATGGTGGTGGTCAGCTCGTGGATAGACTTCTGAAGCTCTCCCACCTGCCCACCGATCCTTGGTCCAACCCATAGCCCAATGCCTGTGGCAAAGCCAAAAAAGACCAAAACAATGAGAAGGATGGCGGCAACACGATTCATCCCCCAGCCAGTCATACGCTTGACAAGAGGCTCTAGAATGACCGCAATGATCCAGCCGACGCCAAAAGGCAGCAGGACCGAACGGACGCTCCATAAGAAGATGAGGGCAGCCGTGACTACGGCCGCCCATAGGGCAAATCGCCACCAGGCCATATTAGCCTGCTTTAGCCTTAGGCTCCAGCTTCATCACTGGCTTCAAGAGCAGCTGTCTGCTTCTTGGCCTTCTGCTCGGCGATCCACTCTTCCGACTTGCTCTTAATCTCCTTCAATCGTCCAGCAAGTTCATCTCTGGTTTCCGTGCCAGCCTTGGGGGCAAGCAGAAGTCCGGCGAGGGCTCCGATAAGAGCGCCCAGACCGAAACCGGCCAGAAGATAAACGAGGGCGTTGTGATCGCTGTTGTTGTTCATAAGTTCACTCCTTGGGTCCCGGCAAAGCTCGGGATTTCCGGTCCTTCCAGTATGACTGAAAGAGCCTTGCTCCTACCAATCCTACGGTCATCCAGGGTCCTCGGCTGCGCCAATTCATCGCTGTCTCAACAATTCCCATAATTGGGTCATGCTTCGGCACCTCCAAAGCCTTCTTTAGTGCCGCCACTTCAATGACTTGAGAATTAAGCCGCTTCTCCAGCTTTTCAATTCTTGCCGCAGTCTGCTTGACTTCAGCCGTAAGCTTGACCAAGACCCTCAGCAGAAAGGTGAGAACCAATATAAGAATGGTTCCCAGAACGAGAGCCAATATTAGGGGAATCCACTCGTTCATGATCCTGCTAGAATCTTACCGCCTGCGGCGAGAGTCGCCCCACGATAGGCCACCGCTGCCTGACCAGGTGTTACTGCCCTGACAGGCTCGTTGAACTCAAGCCAAGGAGTTTCAGCAGGGTGAAGTATGGCTTTCTTGGGATCCATGTTGTACCGAATCTTCGCCATGACTTCAATGGGCTCGCTCGGCACGACACCTTCTGACCAGTTGACTTCAGAGAGATAAACTCTTGTTGACAAAAGATTCTCTTCACTGCCCAAAACAACTCTGTTGTTCTGGGGTTCCAGGCCAATCACGTAAAGGGGACGCCCAGCCGCAACACCAAGACCTCTTCTCTGCCCAATAGTAAAATCGGCAACCCCCTGGTGACTGCCAATGACTTCGCCAGAAGATGACACCAGCTGTCCATCAGCAAAAATATGCGGCTTCGATCTTCTTAAAAACTCTCTATAGCCGCCAGCTTCACTGACAAAGCAGATATCTTGGCTGTCCGGCTTATCGGCCACAGGAAGGCCGGCTTCTCTGGCCAGACGCCTTGTTTCTGCCTTATCCCCCAGCTCACCCAAAGGAAACATCGAAGCCCCGAGCTGATCTTGGTTCATGCCGTACAGCACATAGCTCTGATCCTTGCCCGTGCCTAAAGACTTCATCAGGCGATAGGCGCCCGTGCTAGAGTTCTTTCTAATTCTGGCGTAGTGCCCTGTAGCCAGCTTTTCTAAACCAAGCTCCCTCGCCGCCTTTAGAAGAGAGTTGAACTTGACCTTTGTATTGCAGGTAACACAGGGGTTGGGGGTTCTGCCCAGTTCATATTCAGAGATAAACTCCTCAATAACTGCCGACTTAAATTCTTCTTTAAAGTTGATTACGTAGTGGGGAAAGCCAAGGATGTTTGCCACCCGTCTTGCATCTTCAACGGCTCCTAACGAACAGCATCCAGCATGACGGGGGTCAGTCTGGCTTTCCTGCCAAATCTGCATCGTGATGCCAACAACATCGTAGCCCCTCTTCATCAGCAGAAGAGGGACGACACTGGAATCTACGCCGCCCGACATGGCGACACATACTCTTGGTTTACGGCTCACTAGTCTTTTAATAAGGACAAATAGGGTTCAGAGTTCAAAGTTCTCTGAAGATCTGCATTAGTCACGGCTTTTGCCCCATGCCCTTCAGCATAGAGGATAAAAGTGGGGGTTCCAGTAATGTTGAAGCTGTCGGCCAAGTTCATATCATCAGAAACTCGGGCGGTCAGTTCATCCAGTTTGGCTGCCGAGTCGCCCTTATTGCCAAGAATGGCAGAAAGCTCTCGGGAATCGAGGTCAACTTCACGGGCAAGAGACAGAATTCCTGATACTTCCTTAATTTTTGCTGTGTTGCCCTGGTCAAACACCTTCTCATAAAACTCTTTATACTTGCCTTTATCAGCCGCGTACTCCATTGCAACTGCAACCTGAATCGAGGTTTCGTGCCCTGGAATTTGGTAGAGAGGCAGGTTTCTGTAAACAAAAGCCAGTTTCTGCAGGTGGGGGGCAATCAGCATCTTAACGTTCTGATAAGCAACTCTGCAGGTAGGACAGTTTGGATCAGCAAACTCAACAAGAATAACCTTGGCATCCTTGTTTCCCCACACCCTCTCTGGATTGGAGTGCAGCAGAGTCTCCCTTGTTGCTTTATCTACCTTAACCGAAGCAACGGCTCTGTTTGTAACCTCGGCAGCCTGCATTGCCGCTGGAATAAAGAGGCCAACAGCCAAGACCATTCCAACAACACTGGCGGTCACATCCACCTGCTGAGGCTCTTCCGGAGCCGACCTTCCCCATAGAGCAGCATGAAGGAAGAAAAGCGCGATCATTGTGCCAGCTGATCCCAGACACCACAGACAGGCTTCGCCGATATAAACAAGCGAAGCGAATGTGAACCAAAAACTGGCTAAAACTCCGACTCCTGTCAGGCCAAAGCCAACTTTAATCAGCATGGTCCAATCACTGCCTGCCTTAGCTGACCTCAAGACCGATATGGCCGCCAGAGCAAAGTAAGCGCCCAAGCCGATGTAGGCAACGGGAAGACCATAAACGGAGGCAAAAACACTGGTCAGCACTCCAGTACAGCCGCCGCTGCTGCCGCAGGGGGGCATTTTATTTGTCAAATGTGAAAACGATAGCGTTCCGGCAATAAAGATGCCAATAAAGGACACCACAATGGTGATCCTATTCAGCATCATAGCGCTGATTCCAGAGGGCGCAGTTTTCTCGGTCACCTGTGAATGGTACCGCCCCATTCTGCTGCAGACTGCGGACCCATTGACCTGATTATTTCCAACACCTCTTCGACTGGTATCATCTATTAACTTCACTTCATGTCTTCCATCGTTTTTCGCCCTGGATCTGAACCTATTTCGCGCCCCCGTGGGGTCGTGAAGGGCAGCTATTACATTCAGACTTGGGGCTGCCAAATGAACGAAGAAGACAGTGAACAAATGAGTCTTCTTCTTGGAGAGCTGGGCCTAACACCCGCTAAAACACCCTTCGAAGCAGAGGTCATTCTCTTAAACACCTGCAGTGTTAGAAGAAAACCCGAAGACAAGGCCTTTTCATTTCTTGGCGAACTAAGAAAAGTTAAAGAAGCCAGACCAGAAACTATCATTGGGGTTGCTGGCTGCATGGCCCAGGTAAGGGCAAAAGAGATTCACAGCAAAAACCCTCACGTAGACTTCATTGTAGGGACAGCCCATGTCAGCGAGATCCCTGGTCTTGTGGCTGACGCGATGCAGTCCAGAAGATTTGCTAAAAGACTTGAACTTCCCGAGCGCAAAGGCGCGGTCGTCACAGATATTCCACAGAGAGCATTAGAGCGGCCTGGCCGCCTCAAGGCTTTTGTTCCAATTCAGTACGGGTGCGATAAATTCTGCAGCTTCTGTATTGTGCCTTCGACCCGGGGACGAGAAAGAAGCCGCCCCACAGAACACATTGTTCAGGAAGTTCGACGGCTGGTTGAGCTGGGAACCAAAGAGATCACTCTGCTTGGTCAGACAGTCAACTCATACGGCAAAAATCTCGCCGAAGGCCGTGTTCCCTTTTCCAAGCTGCTGCAGCTTCTCGCCGGAATTCCTGGCCTCGAAAGAATCCGCTGCACCTCCCCCTATCCTCGTGACTTCAAAATGGATGTGATTGAGGTCATCCGAGATGTTCCTCAGGTTATGGAGCAGTGCCACATGCCTCTTCAAGCGGGCCACAACGACCTGTTGAAGAGGATGAAAAGGCTTTACACAGTTGAAAGCTTTCTCGAAATCGCAGAAAACCTAAAGCGTGAAGTTCCGACAATCGGCCTGACCACAGATGTTATTGTTGGCTTTCCAGGCGAAACAGAAGAAGAATTTCAGGGCACCCTGGATGTCATGGCCGAGGTTAGGTTCGACAACGCCTATATGTTCAAGTACTCTCCCCGGCCAGGAACTCCAGCCGCCGATATGGAGCAGGTGCCCCAGGCAGTATCCGAAGACAGGCTCAAACGCCTTATGCAGCTTCAGAACGCGATAACCATTCAGCGGCATAAAGAAACTGAAGGCAAAGTGTTTGAAGTCTTGGTAGAAGGGCCATCGCCTAAAAATCCAGGCAGGCTGCAGGGCTACACCCGGTGCTATAAAATGATGCACTTTGAAGGAGACCCTTCCCTTGCAGGACGGCTTGTTCACGTCAAAGCTGTCGAAGGCCGCATGTGGGGAATAACAGGAGAACTGATCGAAGCCGTCAGCTAAACTGCTTGTTCCTGCTTTTTACAGCAAAACAGATTCCCATAAGCTAAGCCCACAGGAATCTGTTTTTGTTTAGGGTGCTAGACCAGGTTACTTCTCAATCGGAATTCGAAAATCCTTGGCATCATGTGACCCGCCAAAACCCCAGCGGCCAGTCCACATCATCTGGTTTCTTCCCCCTCCGGGGCGTGGCACATCGGTTCGGACCGTCATAGGAAGCATCATTTCGCCATCCAAAATAACCTCCATTTGGCTTCCATTGCTTTCGTGCAGAACCCTATAGATCATTTTTTTCTGGCCATTGATCGACTCAGGCTTTTCTTCGACCTTGGTTCCGTGTTTAGCCCATTCTTTAAACAGTGGCCCCCAGGTTTGACGGCTGTCGGTTAAGGGGGAAAACATGAGAGCCGGAAACTCCATGGCCCAGGAAGAGAGTTCTGACTGTGTTGCCACACCGCCCTCCTTCTTCACCAGCTGCCATTTGTCTTTTTCCTTAGAAGCCAGCCTTTCTCCATCTCCGATGATAATGGTTTGATCGGCCTCATTTCGAGGGAGATTGTAGGCGACCCGGAAGGTTTTGTCGTTTTGAACCTTGATTTCGGCCTTGCCAACCAATTCCCCGACCTCGGTTTTATAGGTCAGCCTGGCATCAACGTAGGCGGGCGGAAGCTTGGCCAGGGCGGCATCTACCTTTTCACCAATCTGAGCCAGCTTAGGCTGTTCTTTCGATGGCTTCCAGCTGTCGCTGCCGCTTGGCCTGATTTTCAGAGCTTCGTCCGAAGCAATCGGGCCAGTCAGCAGCTTTTGTGCAGCTTTCTCTGCTGGATCTTTACCCGTACCCGGCTTGCCTTCAGATGAACCATCTTTAGAGACTGTCCCTGAAGGGTCGGTCACTTCGACCTCAGTCGTCCCCCCCTCTAGCTCAGACTTTGCTTCTGGCTTGGCAGGAGGCTGACAGCCGCCAGCCAAAACCATAGCGCTGACAGCCAAAAGCCAGAAGGTTGTTTTCATCTTGGTGTTTGGACGCACTGACCTGCCCTTCCTGTTCAACTCTTAACCCGGCCAGGAACTATGACCTCGCCCACCGCATAGCTGCGGCGAATATCATGCAGCACCACGCGAACTCTTTGACCTATCATATCGGCTCCTCCAAGGAGCTCAACATAGTAGCCGTCGTCAGTCCAGCCAATCACCTTGCCGCTTTGGTCCAGCCCGCTTCTTCGAACAGTACATTCCAGCACTTGAGACCGCTTATAGCCCATCAGGCGTCGATCCAGCACTTCCATGGAATTCGAGGTGATTTCCCACTCCTCAAAATCTTCTTCGTAGCTGGCGCGAATGTAAAGGCCGTGGTTGAACTCATGCTCCATCTGCTCAATAGCCTCGCCGTCAGCGCCAATAAGGCACTCGACAACACTGGGATGGCAGGAGATCAAAAAGGCATTGCCAGGTTCATCGAGGCGTCGTCTCAGCTCTCTTTCGATCCAAAGCGCAATAGTTTCAAAAGAAGCGATTCTCCCCCTGCCTTCGCACATGGGGCAAAGGTTGGTAATGGCTTCAGTCACCGATTCGCCTGTTCTTTTTCGGGTGATTTCCACCAGGCCAAGGCTGGAAATTCGGCCAACCCTGGTTCGGGCTCTGTCTCTTTCCAGAATTTTTGAGAAGTAATCAAGAAGCTGCTTCTTGGCTCCTTCATCTTCCATATCGATGAAGTCAATGACTATAATTCCGCCCATGTCTCGCAGGCGAAGCTGTCGGCAGACCTCTTCGCTGGCTTCGAGGTTGGTTTTCAGAATCGTATCGTTTAGGCTGGTTGTGCCCACCTGCTTGCCTGTATTGATATCGATAGCCGTCAAAGCTTCTGTCTCATCAATAATCAGGTACCCGCCCGACTTAAGCCATACCTTGTGCTCAAGCAGGGTGTCCAAGTCCTTTTCGATATTGTAATAGTCGAAAACTGGCTCTTCCTGGTCATAGAGAACAATCTTGTCTTTCAGCTTTGGAGCGACCATTCCCGCAACCAAGCTGACTTTTTCATACTCTTCAGGATCATCGATAACCAAGGCATCGATCTCATCGCCAAACACATCGCGAATGGTGCGGTAAAGAAGAGTCTGATCGCGGTGTACGACAGCAGGTGCCCGAAGCTTTTTCGCCTGATCCAAGACCTGGCTCCAAAGCTGCTGGAGAAACTGAATGTCAGCGCGAAGCTCGCCTTCGCTTCTTCCTTCACATTCAGTTCTTAAAATCAAACCAAAGCCATCAAGCAGCAGCTTATCACTC
Organism: uncultured Fimbriimonadaceae bacterium; assembly: GCA_964607175.1. Taxonomy (GTDB): domain Bacteria; phylum Armatimonadota; class Fimbriimonadia; order Fimbriimonadales; family Fimbriimonadaceae; genus JAKRSE01. The sequence continues at coordinate 399,751 of CAZSIM010000001.1, read as the reverse complement.
AGCTTTTTAAGCCTATCACGCTCTCTCCTATCCTCTATCTTGCGACTGACCCCAGTGTGGCTGCCTTCTGGCATAAGCACCACGTAGCGTCCGGGAAGTGAAATTCTTGTCGTGACTCGGGCGCCTTTGGTGCCTCGGGGCGCTTTGGTCACCTGAACCATAAGCTCCTGACCAGGACGAATCAGTTCCTTGATCTTGCGGCGGCGCAGCTCGCTGCGCTTGACACTTGCAGGGCTGTTGTCCGTGTGGGGCTCATCCGGAAGAATATCGGCCACATAAAGAAATGCGTTTCGTTCGAGGCCAATATCAACAAAAGCGGCATCCATGCCGGGAAGAACGTTTTGAACAATTCCCTTAAAGATGCTGCCAACAACCCGCTCTTCCCTTTCAACTCGGTACTCCATGAGCATCGAATCCTCAAGCAGGGCGATGCGTGTTTCTCGGCTGGCGCAGTTGACTACGATCTCGATTTTTTTAGGGGGACTCGTGAGAGTCCGTGACTGGGCGGCCTGACGCGGCCTGGCTTTCTGCCTTTGCTGTTGTGAATTCCTCATTATTCGATTCCTTTGGGTGCTTTCGCCCTTGGTTTCGGAGACCCGCTAAGAGGCCGACAGGTGCAATTCTCACGCGGAAAGCTGACAGGCTTTCCTATTCGCGGAGTCGTCGCTAAGTGGATGCTACCTCCTGACATATCGATAGAGAGAGGCTGACCCAAAAAACTGCCTTCCTACAGGCCTCTACAAAAATGATGCTGCGTATCGACCTGCGGAAAAGTACACCATGATATGGCTTCAAAAACCGAATCTTTTATTCATTGGGCACCCGAAGCAGAGATGGGAGAACTTCGTGGAGTTCACCGCTTAGCTGTCAGTCCAACTGGGGCGCTGGCTGGAGCGACTTTGAATAATCAGCTTTTTGTTCTAGAGCCAGATGGACTAAGATTTATCACGGTTCTAGACCCGGCTGAAAATAAATCTTTATGGAATACGGCCATTCACGCTTTGGCTTGGGACCAGCAGAGTGAATCTCTCATTGTCGCAGAAGGCACCAGAATCACTTCTGTCGACACTGCCTCTGGCCTTATAAAGTGGCGGATAGCCCTTAAAGAGTTTCTCCCCTTTATGGCTTCAAGCGCCCTCACACTTGCTGCTGTGCCAGGCAGAAGCATTGCCCTGGCAACAGAAGCGGGGATCTGGCAGCTATGGTCTGAAGCAGGAGCCATGCTGCGTAAAAGAAAGGATCATGCCGCTCCCCATTCGGTCGGAGTCACCAGCTGCGGCACCCTGCTGGGAACAGATGGCCACGTAGTGACCGAGTGGGACAGCGAAACCTTTGAGCCTCTAAGGCGCTATTTCAGCTCTGGCAGAGTCCACTCTATTACGCCCTGCCCCGGCACTCCACTGCAATGGTGGGGCAAGGTCGAAACCGATCTTGTTCTTATGGAATTTGGCCGAGATGAACCTCTTTTCAAAGTGGCGACTCGTCCTGGACTTCCTGCCATCTCGACCTCTGTTGACGGCCTTGAAGCAGCCTGGGTTGAAGAAAATAGGGTGATGATTGTGATGAACGGCGGCGAACCCCGTGATGTGGCAGCAGCAGACTGCCGCGCTCTTTCGGTTGCTTTTCTTCCCGACGGAAGACTCGCCTCAGGCTGGGCTGATGGACGGATTAGGCTCGCCGGATTCTGACTCGTTATTGAATAAAGGCTGGGATTCTGCTTTCGTTTTTGAGTAGTAAAGCACGGGATAAAACTCCTCGTCTTTAAATCCCAGCCTTCGATAGAAATCGAGCGATCTTTTATGTCCCAGCAGGCCAGCCGAGCGGCATCCCTGCTGTTTGGCACTTGCCATACAGGCCTTCATAACCGCTACGCCAAGACCTCTTTTACGGTGCTCTTCAAATGTCAGGACACTGGTTATCAGTCCCAGTCCTTCATGGCAGAAAAGGCAGGCGCATGATGCTGGTTTTCCTTCTATTTCTGCCACAAAAACTTTCAGGCCAAACTCTTGGCAAAGCTGTCGATGCAGCAGCCACCAATCGGCTTTTTGGGCTTTAGGCGCCCACCATGAAAGGGGATGCCCCTTCCAATCACTGTCCCAATCTGTCTGTTCGTAAACCACTGCCCCAGAAATATCATCTGCCAAAGGCGTCTGGTCAAGGTCACATATCATCCCCTGCAGGTACATGGGCCCCATCATCCGCCAGTCTTTTCTTAGAACCTTGGCTAAGTTTTCTGGCTTGTTAGAAGGGAGAATAAGAAAGTCAAGCCCAGTCTTCCTTGCCCTGGCGGCATCAAGAATCGTCTCAATGGTCGGAAGCAGATGATCTTGAGAAGTCTTAATCTGCCAGCAGATGTTGGCGCCGGCTGGCCGCTGTGCCAGGCACCAGCAAGTGCCATCCAGTTCAAACCTTTCATGCCCCCCCAGAGATATTTTTGCCTCAATAAAGGCAGCTTGTGCAGATTCTAAGTGGGTCATGGCGTGGCTGTAGATGCAGAGCCTGGAGCTGCCGGCGCGATAGCCGGGGCAGTCCAAGACCCCACAACCCTAAAGGTCTCTGTCTCGTAGAGAAAAGCCTTGTCTGGGCTGACGCTGGGGCTCCACATCAAGAGCCCCATAGAGGTGCTGACAGGAACAGGGTCCCAGGCAGGCCTCAGTTCGGCACCAGTTTCCAGATTGGTGTAAACGTTTTGGCTGCCTTCGCGCCAGTGTAGAATATTAGGTTCAACAACACCGCGGATCTGACCACGAATCTCTGCCGTCTTTCTCCAGGCGGAGGTTCCGAGGTTGACAAGGGTCACAAAAGTCGTCCCATAGCCAGAAGGGCTCATCCCTACTGCATTGATTCCGCCTGGAATCAGTCGAGCTGAGGCGGCTTTGGGGCCAAAGGATGTGAAAGATTTCCCTCCCGTTTCAGGAGTCATTGAAGCCAGCCCCCATTCTGCCCCCTTAGTCGTAAAGGCGGCAAGGCGTCCATCTCTATACTCCAGCCGATCATCCACTCTGCCCGAGGCGTAGCTGATGCCATCAAATCTGCCTACTAATGCTGGCTGAAGCTGCTGGCGGCTTAAATCTATTCCCACCAAGGCTTCCAGCCAGGGTGTTCCATTCTTTTCTTCCCACCTTAACAGCAGGTAGAGAGTGGTGCCGACATACTCAAATCCACTCAGAGAAGAAAAGCCCGCCTGCCTTTCACCCGACGCGATTTTGGCCTTGGTTTCGTTTATTTCGGCATTGCCAAACAGCTTGGTTGTCATTGCCAAACTGGGGAGCCGTGAATAGCCATAGGCCGCCCCCTGCCTTATTCCCAAGCCTTTTTCATCAAAAGTTATCTGCCGCCCCGCGTAGGTAAGAGTGACATTGTCGCTCGGAAAAGGTGGAGGCCCAACAAACCGTTCTGTCGCCACCCTCAAGGTTTGGGATGCAGTCTTTATTTCAAAGGCACCGCCCGTGTAGTTTAGGGTGGCGGACTGCCCCAACAGAGCGCCAGCCAGGGCCCACATTGGCATCATATTGGATATCATGGCACCAATGAGGTGTTCTGACTGTCCTCGTTTTGATTCAGAGAAGTCTATCTGCAAAGATGGCAAAGTCAACCCTCCCACTTGGACCATCGCGGTCGAAGTCACAAAAGTGATGGGAATCAGAAGCCTCTGCACTTTTAACGACCACAGAGAAAAATTAGTTGCATCCAGAACTTTTTCTCAGGGAAAGGTCCGGATCAGTCAACGCAATGAACCTAAATGACAGTAGAAGTATTGTAGGATTCAGCCTGGCTTCAGGTTTGAAGAGTTAAACTAGCATGCTTAAAGGAGATGCCAATACAGTGCTGCAGGAAAAGGTGACGGAAACTCAAAAGCGCGCCTTTCAGTATTTTTTAGCGGCCTACTCCCAAGCAACAAGAAGAATTGGACGCGACCTGAACCAGCATTCAGAGGTCAGTTTGGAACAGTACGATGTGCTGGTAACGCTTGAGTACAGCGACGACTACCGCATCCGGCTCAATGACCTCGCTGACAGGGTTCTGCTCTCTCGATCAGGCCTCACCCGTCTTATCGACAAACTGGAACAGAAAGGCTATGTCATAAGGGAAACCTGCCAGGAAGACCGCCGAGGCGCTTTTGCCGTACTAACTCCCCTTGGCCTTCAAGCTAGACAAGACACCTGGCCTGTGATTGAAGCTTCGATGATTCGGCACTTCGCTGTTCTTTTCGATACTGAAGAGGAAACGCTAGCCTTTATAAAGACCTGCCGGAAGATCGCCTTCGGCCACCAGCCCTCCGATCAGCCGTGGGATCAGGATGTCCCTCCCTGTCCTGCCGGCAGCCATGGGGCAGACATGTGTCCTCAAGCACTCAATATTCCTCCTGACAGCAAAGTGTAGAGGGAAATTCGAGGCTAAAAACCTCCGAACCAGAAGATAATCTCTTCCATAAGGCATCGCGGACCTGATAAATAGCGTAGGTTAGTATTGAGGAACCTCTATGGAGTTCGTTTACCCCTTTCTGGCCCAAATTGTCGGACCACAGGAAGTCAAAAAACTCTCACGTAGAGAGCTGCACGAACTGACGAAGGAAGTCCGACAAGCGATTTTAGATAATGTCAGCCAGACCGGGGGACATTTCAGTTCCAACCTGGGAACTGTAGAACTGACTGTGGCCCTTTTTGCCACCCTTAACATGCCCCCCGACAAGATTGTCTGGG
>CAZSIM010000001.1:0-395038 GCA_964607175.1 uncultured Fimbriimonadaceae bacterium | reverse complement strand
TACAGGACATCAGGCATATCCCCACAAGCTGCTGACTGGGCGCCTCCCCCGTTTTGGCACCCTGCGCCAATATAAAGGCTTAAGCGGCTTTCTAAAAAGAGAAGAGCATGAGCTGGATGTTTTTGGCGCAGGTCATGCCGGCACAGCCGTCAGCGCTGCCCTCGGCTTCGCTCTTGCCCGTGACCAGATAGGAGGCTCTGAAAAGGTCGTTGCCATCACAGGAGACTCTGCTATCTGCAGCGGAATGAGCTGGGAAGCCCTTAACCACGCGGGCGAACTTGAAAGCGACATTATGGTTGTTCTCAACGACAACCGCATGTCCATTGCTCCCGCCACAGGGGCGCTTAACAACCATCTCAGCCGACTGCGTGCCGCCCCACAGGTTCAAAAGCTTGCCAGGGCAGCCAAGGGTGTTGTGGAGCAGATTCCTGGTCCCGCATCACGCATCGCCGCCGGACTCAGGCACGGTGTCACTCACCTCATGGCGCCTGAACAGACCGGAACCATCTTTGAAGAGATGGGATTCGAATATATTGGCGCCCTAGACGGTCACGACCTAGACCTGCTTCTCGATGTTTTTGGCAGTCTTTACGAGGCTAAGGGACCCTTGTTTGTCCATGCCCTGACAACAAAGGGCAAGGGCTACGAAGTCGCAGAAAACGATGCCACAAAATGGCATGGCGTTGTTCCCTTTAACCTGAACGAAAATGAACTGCCAAGCCAGAAAGCGGCATCCCCTGCCTACACCGCCCTCTTTGGCCGCACCCTGCTGGAAATGGCTGTCGAAGACCCCACCGTAACAGCAGTGACAGCCGGGATGCCAGACGGCACAGGCCTGGTGCAGTTTTCAAAAGAACGCCCGAATCAGTTTCATGATGTAGGCATTGCCGAAGAACACGCCGTCACTATGGCGGCAGGCATGGCGGCAGGCGGCATGAAGCCTTTTGTCGCCATCTACTCAACCTTTCTGCAGAGAGCCTTTGACCAGATCATTCACGATGTCTGCCTGCAGAAGCTGCCTGTCCGCTTCTGCCTGGACCGCGCCGGACTTGTAGGAGCCGATGGCCCAACACACCACGGAACCCTGGACATCAGCTTTTTGGGAATGATGCCTGGCATGACCATTTTGGCCCCGAGAGACGGCACTGAGCTGAACGAAATGCTGAGATGGATGCAGAGCTTCAGCAAGGGACCGACTGCCATTCGCTACCCACGCGGCACATCGCCAGAGACTCTGCCAGAGTCACGCTCTCCCATTTCTATTGGCAGAGGAGAGATTCTGGGCCAGCCCCCGTCAAAGCCCGATGTGCTGATTATCGCCATTGGCAGCATGGTGGCTCCGGCATGGGAAGCATCACTTGATTTAGCCGAGAGAGGTTTGGCATCGGCTGTACTTAACGCACGGTTTGCCAAACCTTTAGATAAAGAACTGATCTTGGATTGGGCTTCTCGGGCGAAAGCTGTGATTACAGTCGAAGAGAACTCAGTTTACGGCGGGCTTGGCTGGGCGGTAAGAGACCTTCTGCATAGCGGCGGCCTTGCATCCCTTTCACACAAACTCATGGCTCTTCCCGATGGCTTTGTAGAACATGGAACCCAGTCCGAACTGCTGCGAGATGTTGGGCTCACCAAAGCAGACATTGTGAAAGAAGCCTGTTCCCTTCTCCGTCATCGCAGAGCATAGCTGAACGCAGGGCGCGCTGCTAAATACCAGAGGCAAAGTTGTTTTTTAGGCGCCAGTTTAATGGCGCCTAAAAAACCAACCTGACCTGTTTACTCAGATCGCTGACTTTCGTACCCAGGTTGTTCCGGTGGGGGAATCTCTCAGTTCAATCCCTTCATCATCAAGCTGAGCACGAATCGCATCAGCTCGGGCAAAATCGCGGGCTTTTTTGGCATCTGCCCTCGCCACAATCAGGGCCTCAATTCGTTCAGCCTGATCGTCCTTCACTGCCGCTTCATCTACCGGACCAGTCGAGGATGAGTAATCGCCGCGAACCAAGCCGAGCAGATCCTCCATCTGGTTTAGGAACCAGGCTGCTGCCGATGCATCGGCTGGTGATGCAAAGGTGTCCCGCATGATCGCCTTAATGCCTTCCAGCAGTTTGGCTAACGCGACCGATGTGTTAAGGTCATCTGTCAAGGCATCAAGAGCTTCGTTATAAAGCCTCTGAAACTCTGGATTAGGAGAGCCAGCATGGCCCTTTACCGACCCGCCCAATGCCTCAGCAACCTTTTTCTCTGCTTCCTGAATTCGGTTGACATGCCTTCCGCAGTCGCTTAAAAGCTGCAGTGTAAAGTTGAAGGGACGTCCGTAAGGTGTCGAAATCAGAGCAAACCTGAGGGCCAGAGGATTCACCCCCTTTTCGTCAACCAAGTCACGAACTGTGTAATAGTTTCCTTTTGACTTAGCCATTTTCTCGCCGTCAACCTGCAGAAATCGTGTGTGAACCCAATGTCCGCAGAAGGGCTGTCCTGTCATGGATTCGCTCTGAGCAATTTCACATTCGTGGTGAGGAAAAACAAGGTCCTCGCCGCCGCCATGAAGATCAATGGTATCGCCAAGATAGGTCCTAGCCATGCAGCTGCACTCAAGATGCCAGCCAGGAAATCCCCAACCCCAGGGTGAAAACCACTGCATCAGGTGCTTGTCGTCTTTCTTCCAAAGAGCAAAATCGCGTGGGTCGCGCTTGTTGTCGTCCTGAACCACCTCGCGGACGGCTACCATCAGGTCATCCTGCTTGTTGCCGCTAAGCTTGCCGTAATCAGGAAAGCTTGCCACCGAAAAGTAGACACCGGTTGGAGTTTCGTAAGCTTTGCCCTGATTGATGAGATCGCTGATCGCCTCAATCTGCTCCTTCATGTGCTGGGTGGCTCTTGGGCGAATGGTAGGAGGCATTAAGTTCAGCCGCGCCCAATCTTCTATAAAGCAGTCTTCGTAATGCTCGGCAAGCTCCCAAACATTGTTGAACTGCGCGCCTTCTTTGCTGCTCAGGGCGCGGGCCATCTTGTCTTCCCCGCCCGCATCTGCCTGGTCATCTTGAGTCAGGTGGCCAACATCGGTAATGTTTGAAGCATAGGTCACCTTCCAACCCAGGGCTTTGGCGGTGCGAACAATAAGGTCAGCTGTCAGAAACGTGCGAAAGTTGCCAATGTGAGCAAATGAGTAAACGGTTGGTCCACACGAATAGAAACGAAGGTGTTCGGGCTCGGAAGGCTTCAGTTCCTTCACGGTTTTGCTCATCGTATCGTAGAGTCTAAACGTGCGGCTCATAGAATCATCATAGAGTACCGGGCTGCGTGAATCAGCCTAGCCTCTGGCCCCAGAGTGCTGCGGATCATGCCTGCTTTAGAAGAGGGTTTTTACAAGCTCTGATAGGAAGAGCAGATCCTGCTTGATAACCATAGGGTCCGATCGCCATTCATATCCTTTGCCAACGCCCCCGTACTCCAGAGCGACAAGCCAAGGTCTTCCAGCCAGCCGCTGCTGTCCTGATCTCTCCTTTTGACCACACTGAGACAGCACCCTAAAAGCATTCAGCCAATCGACTGTCGTCATCGGCATGCTGTCTCTCAGCCGGCCATCAGTTTCAAGACTTCCTGTAACATGCACCTCGCGGATCGCCTCCAACGGAAGCTGTTCAAGGTAGTCAAGAGTCTCTATTCCATCCAGATATTCGCAGGTAATCCGGGCATGGGCCGTATCGAGAAGCAGTCCCGCCCCAGTCTCCTTTATGACTTCTGTAATCAGGTCCGGCTCAACCGAAGCGCGAAGGTAAGGGCCATTTTCACCTCGATAGATGACGTTTTCACAGATCACTTTGTCAGGTCCAAAAATGCGGCAGGCACCATCAACTGCGGTCAAAAACCTATCCCTCACCATCTTTCTCTCTCCCTCTAGAGAAGCTTCAGTAAAAAAGGATCGCTTGGCGTTGAGGTGGAGATTCAAAAAAGGCGTGCCTGTCTCATTCATCTGCTGCTTTATCAAATCCCAGTCAGATTCAAAAAAAGCTGGGTCGCCAGCATCAAGAGGAAAATGAATGCAGCTTGGCAGTCCTGTATCTGCAGCCTGCTCTGGACCAATCGAGCTTCCCGGCGCTCCACATTTCCAGCGGTCAAAACTAATTTCCCCTTGCTCCCAAAGGTGTTTTGCCGCCAGAGAATAATTTACAGCTGTTTCAGGAATCATCAGTGCTTATCCAACCCGCTGCATATAACTATAATCAATGGCAGATGCCTCGATTCTCGGCCGTAGCGGCCTCTCTTATACTTACGGCTATCACAGCGGTGGGCTGCGCTCAAAACCGTGTCAGTCAGGCAGAAAAGAACCTTGGCAGCAACCTGCAAACCCTGGCAAAAAATGCTGGACTCAAGCACCCCATTGCGCGGCTGTATTTGAGGGCTATAAAAGATGAAAAGGTTCTTGAGATTTGGGGTTCAGACAGTGAGAAGAGCAGGCATGTTCTTGTAAAAAAACATCAGGTTCTCGCCCAATCTGGCATTCTCGGCCCGAAGAGAAAAGAAGGCGACAGACAGGTACCCGAGGGGCTTTACTACATTAATCGCTTCAACCCTCGCTCGAACTTTCATCTATCCTTAGGCATCAACTACCCCAACCCAAGCGACCTGATTTTAGGCGACCGAGACAAGCCAGGCTCTGATATTTTTATTCATGGCAGAGCCGTTTCTATCGGCTGCCTCGCCATGGGCGACCCCGCCATAGAGGAGATTTACCTTCTTGCTCTCAACGCCAAGAACGCAGGACAAACCAGAATCCGAGCCGATTTCTTTCCTTTTCGCATGACCTCTGCCCGCCTTAAAGCTGAAGAAAAAAGGAATCCTAAGCTCTCAGGATTTTGGAGGAATCTCGCTCCCTTTTGGCAGATGTTTGAAGCTGACAAAGTCCCATCCCGATATAGCATTGATAAAGCCGGGCGATATGTCTTCACTCCACAGAAAAGCAGAAGCTAGTCTTTCTCATAGCCTGTTGCTTACTGCTCGCCCTCAAATCATCTATTGGATCGCCTCGCACTTTGCCCCGATCACCATGCGATCGACTTAAAAAACCAAGGAAAGAAGCCAGAGACTGGACGCCTAGAACTGCAAATCCAGTCTGACAAGAATAAAAATGCCTCAGCCAGAAACTGGCTGAGGCAAAGCTGACCAGATGCGAAGCTTATCGAATCCGGTCGGCCAGCATGCGGCGAACCATAGAATCGGCAATCTCCTGACCAGATGGGTTGTACTCACCCGCTTCAATCCTGGCCTTAAGGCTGGCAATCATCTCTTCCCTATCGGGCATGGCAAGCACATCCTTGGCAGTTTGTTCAATCAGTTCGGCATCAACCAGCCGAACAACAGTTGTCTCGACCATTACGGCATCTGGAGTGATCTTTCCGCCTGAGGTCAGAACGGCTTGAATCTGGGAATCAGAGATTTTCACGATTGGCTTCCTTGATTGCCCGGTTTGGCGGCCCAGCCATCTCGCGCCCTTTGGCATCTAGAGATCTGTTGGCTTTGCGTGATCGGGGTCGCCCCCGTCTTGCCCTTTCAGTCAAGGCCCTTCGTATTGTCTATTAAGGCAGCCTTTCGCGGAATCTTTAGGGGCCCCCCAAGAATTTTTGCTAGTTTTCAAAAAAAAAGACTTTTCAGCATCAGCGCTGACTTGAGCTTGGAATGTTTCAATAATGTTGCCTTAGGCATTGACGCAGGTTTGTTGCATTTGCAATAATACTGCAATGCGTAGAGCCTTCACCTTGATTGAGCTTTTGGTCGTCATCGCGATCATTGCCATTCTTGCCGCAATCCTCTTCCCCGTTTTCAGTCAGGCAAAGGCTGCTGCCAAAAAAACTCAAGACCTCAGCAATGCTCGTCAGATCGGGGTGGCTCTGCAGATTTATGCTGGTGACAATGATGACCAAAGCGTTGTTAAGGATGAAGAGGCAGATTACGATTGGTTCCCAGCCCTTTACCCCTACGTTAAAAATGAAGGAATCTTTAGAACTCCTGCCTACAAGGCGAGGGCAGATGAACCCCAGACAGATTACTTAATCAATGGCGTATTTGCTCACGGAGCCAATCTCACTCAGTTCTCTGAACCTGCCTCTCAAATTGTGCTTGCGTTAAGGCTTCAGGGTGTTGAAGACTCTGACTATCACCCTTGGCCTGGCGATTACCAAACCTGGGATGATGTTAACGCCTATGTTGGCGAGCACGATGGAGAAGTTGAAAATTGGTTTGACGAAAGAATTTTTCAAACTGCCTTTACACAAGGTTCGAACTTTGCCTTCATCGATGGCCATGCCAAGTTCCACCGCTGGGAACAGACTTTAACCGGACGCCCCTATCCGGGAATGCACAATATCGACCGGGTGATAGGAATTTACGAAGATCACGACCATTGATCTGCCTGGCAGAACCTATAGCTGATTCAGGCACAGAGGTCAATCTATGCTAGCGAGAAGCTTCAAAAATATTTCGTGCCGTTTCGTGCAGGCGGACTCTCTCCAGACAGCCCGGAACGGCTCCTTGAAGCAGCAGAAAAATCTCTCCTGCCACAACTTCGCTGGTAGTCACCTTGTCTGAAAGTTCTTCCACGTCGATATCTAGGTTTCTATGATCGTAACGGTCTAAAACTTTTTCCTTTACAACAGAATCCAGCAGGTTCAAATCAGCAAGCATTCCTGTCACAGGGTCGGGCGTGCCAGATACAGTGACCTCTAAAAGGTAATTGTGTCCATGCCCATTGACATGACTGCACTTGCCGTAAAGCCTTACGTTCTCTTCATCAGAAAGCTGAGGAGAGTTGAGCCTATGACTCGCGGCAAATTCATAAATACGGGTGAGAGAGATAGTTGGGCTGTCTGTGGCTGTCACTTCGAGTTCTCCATAAAGCAGAGGATGCTCTTCAAGCTTCAAATGAACCAGCTTTGCCCCTCCGGGCAGGTCCATAAGCGTAGCAGAAAAATAGATCAGGAGGTTTTCTATTGAGGGCGGCTTTTCTAAAAAGTCAGCAATCTCATCATTGATCGACTTTTGATCAAATATCTGTATCACCCTTTCTTTAAGAACATCATCAATCCATTTGATGTTGACAACCATGCCTGTTACGGGGTCGACACTGCCTTCTGCTGTCACCCACAAAACATAGTTGTGGCCATGGTTAAAAGGGCTGGCCCAAGGGCCAAAGAGGCTGCGATTCTGCTCTTCGGTCATGCTGGGCAGCCAATAGCGATGACCGCTGGAAAAAGTGATTCTTCGCTGCAGCTTGACAGTAGATTTCATTTCGATTCCTTCCAAGGCTGGCCAAGCGATTCAGGGGCCGATGTCCCCTTGCCTGCCACAATCAAGACCACCAAGGCACAGATGTAAGGCAGGATGGCGAAAAACTGCACAGGTATCCCCTGGTTGATTGTCTGGAGACTAAACTGCAGCTGTTCTGCTGAGCCAACCAGCAGGCTGGCGAGCAGAACCCAAACGGGGTTCCACCGGCCAAAAGTGACCATCGCAATAGCAATAAAACCTCTGCCCGCTATTGTGTTTTCAGCAAAAGATCCTGTGATGCCCAGCGTATAGTAGCTCCCTGCCAAGCCTGCCATCAAGCCTCCACCCACTAAAGCCATCCACCTTACCTTTACGGCAGAGAGGCCGGCAGCAGAAAGAGCCTTAGGGTTTTCGCCTGCTGCTCTCACGGCCAAGCCCCATTTTGTTTTGGCAAAAACCCAGGTCAAGAGCAGAGCAAGAACCGGGATAAGCAGGAGAATGAAATCCAAGCCATACAGCATTTTAGGGAGTTTTGGAACACTGATAAGCTGGCCAGATGCGCCAAAGATCATGCGGAAAAGAGTCGAGGTAATGCCCAAAGAAAAAAGGTTGATCACTGTGCCAACCACAACCTGATCCATTGACCATCGCAGGACAAAAAGACCCTGAAGCAGAGCCAAAAGCAGGGCCGCCGCCAGTCCGGCTGCCAGGCCCAGCCATGGGTTCGCTGTCTGTTTGGCAGCCAGCATGGATGTAAAGGCGGCGGTGAGCATCAACCCTTCGAGACCGATGTTGATCACTCCCGATTTCTGCTGCAAAGTCTCTCCCAAAGCCCCCAAACAGACGGGAGCTCCGAATCGAAAAACATTTACAGCAAGGTCAAGCACAGGGTGCCTCCGCTGAAGCTTCGTCTGGCAGAACTGATTCTGGCCTTGCTGCCTTCCAAGCCAGATAGCCTAAGTAGCCAAGAACACCAGCTGATTGAATAAGAGTAACCAGACTGGAACCTATGGGAGAGGTGCGGGCCAAACCCTCGCCCCCTGCCATAAGGGCGCCAAAACCTAGACCAACAGAGGCAGCACCCAAAGGATGCAGGCCACCGAGCAGAGCGACAGGAATAGCCAGGAAGCCAAAGCCTTCCGCGAAGCCTTCTCCTACCTGGCGGCTGATGCCAATGTAGGTAACGGCTCCAGCAAGCCCAGATAAAGCTCCTGAAGCGGCCATTGCCTTGAACTGAACCATCTCAACAGAAACGAGGCTGGCGCGAGCTGCCTTCTGGTTTTCTCCCACCAGACGCAGATGAAACCCTCCCTTTGTTCGCGTTAGATAAACCCACGAAGCGGCGCCCAAACCCAAGGCGAGTGCCAAGCCAATGTTGACTTCAAGACCATCGAAAGGGCGCCAGAGCAGCAGAGACTCTGGAATCCGATCTGTCATCGGCCTTTGGCGGGAAGCCTCTTTAAGCGGGCCGTTGACCGCCCAGCCGAGCAGTCCCAGCATGATAAAGTTGAGAAGAATAGTGGAAATCACCACCTGAACTCCTCTTTTTATCTGCAGCCAGGCAGCAAGACCAGCAACAGCGGCTCCACCTGCTGCTCCGGCAAGACAAACTAGTGCCGCAAATATAAAGACAGGTGCCGAAGGAATAAACTTATATACAGATGCGGCAAAAAGGCCGCCAGCCACATACTGTCCTTCTGCCCCAATATTAAACATCCCTGCCTTCCAAGCCAGACAAAGACCGACGCCACAGAAAATGAGAGGCGTGGCCCTCACCAGGCTCCTTGAGACGGCAAATGGGCTGCCAAATGCATTCCTGACAATGGCATTTAAGGAAGAGCCAACATCCAGCTTTGCCAGCCAAAGAATAACAACCAAGACGGTGAAAACTGACGCGATAAGAATAAGACCTGCAGCTACAGATCTAAACAAATCACGGCTAATCACGTCACAACTCCTGCAAGCACATCTGTTTTGAGGTCAAACCGATCCAGAGGAGTCAGCTCTCCCCGAGACATGACAAGGAGCCTGGTTGAGAGCGCGGCAAGCTCATCACTATCAGTCGAAATCAAAAGCAGCCCTGCACCATTTGCGGCAGCTTTAACTAAATTCTCATGGACAAAACGTGTCGATGCTATATCCAATCCCCGTGTAGGGTTAACAGCCACGATGATCTTAGGATTTCGGCTTAAAACGCGACTGACAACAATCTTCTGCTGGTTTCCTCCACTCAGACTTCTCGCCTTGACATAAAGGTTCGGAGTCTTTATCTGGTAATCACGGGCCAACCTGCCTGCCCACTCACGGGACTCCTTCAGTTTCAGCCAGCCAGACCTCATTAACTCGGGTGAAAAAATGCCAGAAATAAGCATGTTTTCAAAAATAGACATATCTAAAGCAAGTCCATCGGCCTGACGATCTTGAGGAATGTAAGCAGGAGTTTCGGCCGCAGTCAAAGTCCCGGAAGAAAGCAGACGGACTCCTGCCGCAGCCTCTGCCAGTTCCACCTGCCCGTTTCCATCAACTCCGCCAATCCCAAGTATTTCTCCGGCATGAAGCTTAATAGAAGCCCCTTTTACTGCCTCCTCTCCTCGGCTGCCTTTAACCCGCACCGAGTCTAGGGTTAACAAAACCTCTCCTGACTCTGTTTCGTTCAAGGAAAGTGGCGAGGGCACATCACCAACCATCCAAGAAGCTAAAACTTCAGGGTGCAGATCCTTAAGCAGCCCCTCACCCGCCGTTCTGCCATGCCGCAGTACAGTCACCCTCTGGGCTGCAGCGTAAACCTCACTAAGCTTGTGGGCAATAAGAATTACCGTTTTGCCTTGATCCTTAAGCTGCTTAAGCACACGAATCAAATCCACAACCTCATCAGGTGTCAAGACAGCGGTCGGTTCATCCAGGATAATGATCTTAGGGTCGAGCGCCAAAGCCTTGATAATCTCGACCCTCTGCTGAACTCCTACTGGCAGGCTGCCGGTTCGAGCATTAAAATCTATCTGCCAGCCAACCGACTCTGCCGCTTCTCTCGCTTTTGCCTCGACCAGCTCTGGGGCTGTCAGACCGCCCAAAGCCCCCATCTGATCCAGCAGAAAATTATCTCGTACAGAAAACTGGGGCACCAGCATAAAGTGCTGGTGAACAATGGCAAGGCCCCTTTCTCTCACTGCTCGGGGCGAGCCCAGGGGCAAAGGCTCGCCCGCCAAAGCAACACTTCCTGAATCGGGAACAACATGACCCGCCAGAACAGCCATCAGCGTTGACTTCCCCGCCCCGTTGGCCCCTAAAACCGCGTGGATCTCGCCAGACGCAGCCTCAAAAGAGACACCATCAAGAGCCTTGACCCTCCCGTAGGCTCGACTGAGCCCCCGAGCGGAAAGGTGGGGAGTCATATTTAGGAATCCTGCTTAAAACTCGTCCTTAGGGACTACAAGCGACCCATCAAGAATCTTGACCTTAAGGTCATCAACGGCCTTAACCGCAGACTCAGGAACCCTGGCCTTAAGCGCATCGTTCCACACAAACTCAATAGCCCCTTCCTTCATGCCAAAAAGGCTCACAGTCCCTTTATAGGTGCCTTCCTTAACCTCTTTAGCAAGAGCCATAAATGCGGGTTGAGCTTTGATAATGGCTGAGCAGAAAACAACACCGCTCTCATTGCTGTTCTGGTCAAGGTTAGTGCCTACTGCAAGCACATTCTTTTCCTTGGCGGCATCAAAAACCCCCTGAGCGGCTGCATTAGCCTGATGAATCAGCACATCTGCTCCCGCTCCGATTGCAGTCAGGGCAGCCTGTTTGGCTTTTGCCACATCCTGCCCATCACCGGTAAAAATCTCCTGAACCTTGATGCCAGGCTTTGCCGCTTCTGCGCCAGCCTTAAATGCCTTGAATGTCGATCTGATTGATGGAACATCCGGCCCTCCAATCATAGCGATGCTGCCCGTCCTGCTGGTTAAGGCAGAGGCCGCTCCGGCAAGATAAAAGCTCTGCTCTAGGTAAAACCGAATCGCTCCACTGTTTTCGGTGGACTTTGCACCAGATGAACTGACAAAAACAGTGTCCTTAAACTTGGGCGCAATCTCGGTGCCAGGCTCGTTGTACTCAAAGCCATGCCCGATAACCAGATTGTATTTTTCCTGGCCATAAGTTGTCATGGCGTCAGGAATCTTGGCGTCAAGCGCCTCCTGAGTTGAAACCTCTGCACCTAGCTCTGACTTGATCGCCTGAAGCCCTTCGTAGGCCATAGCGTTCCAACCAGCATCGCTGATGGGGCCAGGGGTCAAGAGGGCGACTTTGAAAGCTGCCCCCTCGGCGGCAGGCTTTTCGCCTGAACCAGAAGCCGAATCACTGGGGCTGGTGCAGGCCCCCAAAACAAGAAGGCCAGCCAATAGGGTCAAGGGAAAAAAGTGCTTCACAATCTGCCTGCCATAAAGGGATCTCGCTCTGCTGACAGCAGTTTAAGTCCCATGACCCCTCATTTTGGCTAAGTTCATAGACGAATTTCCGAATTGAGGACAGATTATCCCTCTGCTGGTAATCTGGTCGTCATGTCGGATACCGTTGCGGCAGGTCACGCATGGCTTAAGAACCACGAAAATGAACTTGTCGCGGACTTGAGAGAACTTCTGCAGATTCCAAGCCTGGAGGATGAAGCGGCCCCCGGCGCCCCCTTTGGAACTGAAAACAAAAAGGCCCTCGACCTTATGCTCAGCAAATCAGCCTCTCATGGGTTAAGCACCTACGACCTAGAAGGCTATTGTGGATGGGGCGAGTTTGGCTCGGGCGACAAAATGGTCATGGTTTTGGGGCACCTCGATGTCGTTCCCGTTGGACCTGGCTGGAAGCACGAGCCTTTTGGCGCAGAGATTGAAGATGGCTTCATCTACGCTCGTGGAGCATCGGATGACAAGGGCCCAACCATTGCCGCCTTCTATGCTGCTCTTGCCCTAAAAGCCACAAAACCCGAACTTGCCTGCCGAGTCAGGCTGGTTTTTGGATGCAACGAAGAAAGCGGATTCGGATGCATACACAGGTACATGGAGACCGAAGAACCACCTACATTTGGAGTCGCCCCCGATGGAGGCTGGCCCTTGATCCATGCAGAAAAGGGCATCGCAGACTTTGTTTTGGAAGCTCCCCTTCCTACCGGCGACCTTGAACTGATTTCAATAGTCGGCGGCCAAAGACCGAACATTGTTATAGATTCCTGTGATGCGGTTGTTAAAGTCTCGGCGACAGCACGGGCTCACGTTGAAGAGAAGCTGGCTCAAGCTTGGGACAAAAATGCTTCTTGGACGTGGGATGGCGACCTGCTAAACGTTCATGCCACCGGCAAGGCGGCCCACGGATCTTGGCCCTTTGGCGGAGACAATGCCGCAATTAGGGTTCTAAGACTGCTTGCAGAAATTGCTCCCCTTAGCTCTCAGGAAGCCTTTGAAGAACTGTTTGAAAGAACTCACATTGCTGGCCTTGGTTTGGGCATTGCAGGCAGCGACGAGCCCAGCGGGGCCCTTTCTGCCAATCTGGGAATCATTTCCACCCTCGATGGAAAAGCGCGTATGACGGTCAACGTCCGCTACCCCGTCACCTGGTTGGGAGATGACCTTAAGGCCAAATGTGAAGCGCATCTTGCCGGGCTAAAGCTGAACTGGCAGCTTGCCGATTTCAGCGATTCAAAACCACTTTACTTCCCCCTCGATCACCCATTAGTCGGAGCCATAGTTGACAGCTACAAGGAAGAAACAGGTGAAGAGAAAAAGCCAGGAGTCATGGGCGGCGGCACCTATGCCCGAGCGGTGCCCAACTCAGTCGCTATCGGCACAGGCTGGCTGGGCGATGGTCCAGCGCATGAAACAGACGAGAGAATGAAGATTGAACATCTTTATAAAATGTCTAGAATTTACTATAGAATTTTAGATCGTTTGACGACACTTGCCGTTGAATAACTGCGGAGAGTAAAAGTTCATAAAGCCGCCATTTTCTAACCAAAAATGACGGCTTTTGGACCTGATTCAATTGTTTTCACAAAACTCCGAACCAAACAAAACTAGTTTCTATTCATAAGTAACGTGAGATTCGTGAAGTCTAGTGGTTTTTTCTGCTAGAATCACCGCAAGCGAATCACTCGCGTTTTTCCAATGAGGTACACGTTCAGAGCTCTGGCAGTCAGTTCCGTTATGGCGCTGGCCTTTGCGTCCTTCGCTCAGACGCATTTTGTCTCTCGGCCAAAGGTGCAGGAGCTCTCCGGTCGAATGACTGTTCGGCCATGGTCCGAAGCTGATTGGCAGGCCAAAGGCCTTTCCTTAGTGCAGGCCCAAGCCAAGGTTCGACAGGCCATTACTCGCGCCACTAACGTCATTCGACGTGTCACCGAAACAGGCGAGATTATTATCCGCGTGCCGGTAGGTCAAACCGAAAACACACTGTATAAATCTCTCAATGCTACTGGCCTCTACCAGTACATTGTTCCAGACTGGAAGGTTTATCCCCTGGCTCGCCCCAACGACACTTTTTACTCAAATCAGTGGCATCACGTTAATGTCAAGTCTGAAAAAGGGTGGGATCTTCACACCGGCTCCAACCGTGTGACCGTCGCCATCTGCGATACGGGCGTTGACCTGACCCACACGGACCTGGCCCCTAATCTTGTCCCTGGCTACAACGCTCCCCAAAGAATGACTCAGGCAGCGGGTGGAGACGTCATGGACCTTCAGGGTCATGGAACCCACGTTGCTGGTGACGCAGCCGCCATTGGCAACAATGCCCGCGGTGTGGCTGGAATGGGCTGGAACTTTAGGATCATGCCTATCAAGATTGTTGAAGGAGCAAATGGCGGAGCTTTTGTTTCCGACATGCTTGATGGCGCCATGTGGGCCACCAACAACGGCGCAAAGGTTTCCAACGTTAGTTTTGGCGGCGTTGAATCTCCTTCAGTGCAGACCACTGGCGAGATCATGAAGCAGAGAGGCGCTCTTCTGGTTTTTGCTGGCGGCAACAGCCAAGAGAACATCACCACCGACCATAAGGACGTTATTATTGTCAGCGCCACCAACCGAGCCGACCAGTACGCTGGATGGCCCGCCTACGGAATTGGCATTGACCTGATGGCTCCTGGTGAAGACATCCAGAGCACCACGATGGGCGGCGGCTACGGCCCCGCAACAGGCACCTCAATGGCTGCCCCAATCGTCGCTGGCGCCTTGGCTCAGATCTTCTCCTACAATCCTCGATTGACTGCCCAGCAGGTTGAAGATATTCTCTGCCAGACTGCCACCAGCATCGGGGACCCCACCAAATACGGACACGGATTGATCAACATGGAGAAAGCCATGCTGCGAGTCAGGTCTACCCTGACCGTCAGCCAGCTTATTCCTGCGACATCAATTGCTCAGCAGGATGGCAGCCATGTCTCCGGCGGACTGGCAGACATCAACAACATTGACAAGCTGGTTTACAAGGCTCGTTCGTCGAGAGTCGTCTCTGGTCAGTCAGCTGGCGCCATTGCCACTTTCACCGTGCCAAGCCCCGCCAAGGTTGCACAGTTGGATCTGATGGCTGCCTCAACAAGCAGCCGAATCCAGTACCCCGTTTCAAACACCATCTTCCTCTGGAACTGGCAGACAAGCAAGTACGACCTCATCGCTGAATCTGCCCTTAAGGCACTTGGTGAAGATGAACTAGTCCGTGGACTTACCGGAGCATCACTAACCAAATACGTTAATGGTTCAGGTCAGGTCAGAATGCTCGTCAGAGCTTATTCTGCAGACAGGAGAAACACAGGCATGGCACAGCCATTTGATCTCATGATCAACCGCCTCGTTCTTCGAGCCGAAATGACCAATTAAGTCCAGCTGGTTCTGGCAAATCAGAAGCCCCCGCCTATAGGCGGGGGCTTCTGATTTTTATTACCTGCCCTTCTTGCGCAGAAGAAAGTGCAAAAGAAAGAGCGGCTTGACTAACTATGCTGGAGGCTGCTGCTCAGCCAAATTCTTCAGCCTGCAAAGTTTCTCTGCTTCATTCTCCACTACCCACGGATCCCGACTGAGCTGAGCAAAGGCAAGCCTAAAAGCTTCTCCTGCTTCTAGGTTCTGACCAAGTGCGAGATAATTCTCGCCTAACTCCTCGGGAACATAGCCATCTGACTCGTCTTTCAGTTCAAGAAGAATCTCTATAGCTTCTCTGTGACGCCCCATGGACCTTAGGCATCGGGCGATGGCCCACTTAGCGATGTGATGCTGCCTTCCTCCACTAACGGCAAAAAAGACTTCAGTTTTCTTAAAAGCGGCAAGAGCTTCATCAAGCTGTCCCAAGTCCAAAAGATTCCACCCCAGGTTATTGCCTAAGCTCCCGACCCACCGCTGAGCTTGAGGCATAACTGCCGACTCAGCTTCCTGCAGCGCCTTTCTGTTCAGCTCAAGTGCTTCATTTCCACTGCTGACTATTGCCAGCATGTGCAGGGCATCAATCCTAAGGTCTGGCCATTGAGACTGGCAGGCACCTTCAAAAAGGGGTCGCGCCTCTAGTTTTCTGCCGCTTGAGTTCAAAACTCGACCTCTCTCTAGCTGCCAGCAGGCCCAGCTTCTTAATGAAGCATCGTCAGGCGCCGAAACTGACTCAAGCAGACTGTGTGCCTGTTCATATTTCCCTTCCAGCCCCCAGGTTCTGGCTATCTGACAAAGAATTTCATCGGTCAAATCCTTGTCATGTCCCTGACCAAGAAGCTCCTCAAATCTCAGACGTGAAGCTGCTGGATCACTGAAATTCCAGTAGTCGCGCAGGTCTAGTTTCAGGCTCTGCATGTTGGTTTTTAAGGGCAGACTTTAAACTTAGCTGCACCATCAAGAAAAGAGGAGCAGCCAACAAGGCCCTTCTTCTTTTGAAGAAGGGCCTTGTTCCACTTAGAAAAGTCAAACTTAACTAAGAAAGTGTGGCGACTTCGGTAGCCAAATGACGGCTGATCTGATCGAGATGGACAATATCATTGGCCAGAACGATGCCGACATAATCTGCGATTGTCACAGAAATGCCGCCAAGAACAAGAGTCTTGCTCCAGTCTGTATCATGCAGATCACGCAGATAATCAATCGTTGTCATGCGTCGAGATTCATAGACTTCAGCTTCGTGAAAAACGTCTTTTTCGTCGTAATGAAATTCCTTTGCCCTCTCCAGGGTATTGATTGACTCGAAGGCAGTGCCAGGCTTCAGATTCGCTGTTCTAATTCTTTCCAGAATCAGAGTTTCGTTGTCAGCAAGGCTGGCGATTGCCATTCTCGGACTGAGATCAGCGTGGCTGGGCCTGTCGTCAAGACGGTCTGCCGGAAAGACTCGGACCATGCGCTCCATCAAGCGCGGCGTCGCGCTTAAGGCTGTCAGGATTTCTCCTCTCATTGGTTTTATCCTACTCTTAATTTCGGTTTTCTGCCCAGGGCAAAAGAGACACTTTTTGTCGAGATTGCCAAATAGTGGAAAACCCAGCAGACTCTATGGGACAAAACATGGGACCCAAGCAGGGCGAGCCACGAATCTGCACGGCGTAGTAATCTTTGAAGAAGGAGAAAATCTTCTCCGACCAAAGGAGCCAGAAGAAGACCATGTCTGTAAAGCTTGTTACCGTGCCCGAAGCGCTGCCTGAGAAGGTTTACACAACAGAGAGGGCGGGCATCAGCCGCGCCACCCACGACGCTCACCTGACTCTGTTCAAGGGCTACGCGAACAAAACTAACGAAATCCGCAAGGCTCTGGCGGAAATGGAAATTGATCCCGCTGCGGCAAACCAGATCTACAGCCAGATTCGCGCCCTTAAAGTCAACTATGCCTTTGCCTATGGCGGCTTCATCAACCACACTGTTTACTTTGATACTATTGGGGGCGAAGGCGGACCAGCCACAGGAGCGGTTGGGAGCCTGATCAACGAAGCCTTTGGGTCTTTCGAGAAGTTTTCTGCCGAATGGGCAGCTACCGGAATGGGCAGCCGTGGCTGGGTCTACCTTGGCTATGACCTTGCCGAAGAGCGAGTTGGCATCTATGCCGGCGACAGCCAGGATACCTATCCGGCCTGGAACCACAAACTGCTTCTCGCCATGGATGTCTACGAACACGCCTACTTCCTTGATTTCCAGGCAGCCAGGATGAAGTACATCCAGGCCTATGCTGAAGTGATTGACTGGAATGCAGTCAACGCACGACTCGGCTGACACAGCTGCATAAGCCAAACCAAGGCATCAACAAAAAGCCTCTAGGTGACTTGCACCTAGAGGCTTTTTGTTGATCAGCCCCCCCACTAGTAGGCTGTGTCGTCAGAGATGGCAGATTGAGAAGGTGCTTCCCCCGCCAGACGCCTCTTAAGCTCATCTAGAATATCTGCCGATCGGCTGAGCCCAACCCGGGTCACACCAATTTTTCTTGCCTTCATCAAAGTATCAAGGTCACGCACACCACCTGCCGCCTTCACCTGCACATGAGCCGGAGAATGCTTCCGCATCAGGCTCAGGTCTTCTAGTGTGGCTCCGCTGGGAGCGTAGCCAGTCGAAGTCTTGACCCAGTCAACATTCAGCTCACCGCAGATCTCACAGAGCGCGATTTTGTGCATGTCAGCCAGATAAGCGTTTTCAAAAATCACCTTAATTTTCTGACCGGCATCGTGTGTCACTTCCACAAGCTGCTTCAGTTCTGCCGTCACATAACTCCAGTCTCCGCTAAGAACGGCACTGATGCAGCAGACGACATCCAGCTCTTGGCCTCCATCAGCCAAAGCCCTTTTAGCCTCAGCGACCTTGATTTCTGTCGTGTGGCCCCCGTGTGGAAAACCAATGACAGTGCTTGCCTTAACTGTGCTGCCCTGCAGCATTGCCGCACAGAGCTTAAGCGCATAGGGCATGATGCAGACACTAGCGCAGTCGTAATCGAGAGCAAGATGAATTCCCTTCTCCAGCTCGCTCCTAGTGAGAGTCGGGCTGAGAACAGAATGATCGATCATCTTCGAGATGTCTGAATAGGTGACTTCCATTGAGGCTCTTATCCTTATGCGTCTTCGATCTGCCTAGCTCACACCTTAACCCAGCTTCGGCTTCGATGGCTTTCAAGAATTCTCTCGCAGAGAATGATTTCCTTATGACCATCGGCAAAGGTGGGAAAAGTCCGGGGGGCTTTCATATCGCCTGCGGCAATGTAGCCGTAAAAATCTCTGTAAAGCTGCTTAAAGGTGTCTGGGAAGCCTTCGTTATGGCCTCCTGGATAATGAGCAAAGGCTCGTGCTTCGGCAGAAAGCAGCGATGGATCGCGAAGCAGCTCCTGGTTCGGCTGACTTCTATGTCCCATCCAAATCTCGTTCGGCCTCTCGCTGTTCCAGCTTAACGATCCTTCACTGCCAGCAAGTTCAAATCTCAGACAGTTCTTGCGGCCAGCCGTCACCTGGCTGACATGCAGATAAAGTCTTGCCCCTCCTTCACAGTTGATAAGAATCATGCCCATGTCGTCGGTGGAGATTTCAACGGGAGCGCGGTCAACCTTGACATTCTCTTTGTCCGTAAAGGTCTGGACTTCTCCCAAGGGGCGATAGCGCGTCTCATGAACTGTCCTGAGGTCAGCGAAAACTTCTACAGGCTTGAGACCGGTGATGGATAGAACCAAATCGAGCCAATGGGTGCCGATATCGCTGACAGCCCTTAAATCGCCGCCTTCTTCAGCCAAAACTCGCCAGTTGTAGTCTGTGTTGTAAAGCAGCCAGTCCTGAACATAGCTGCCATGAACCGAGAAAACATCGCCAAGCACCCCTGTCTTGACTCTCTGCCTGGCCTCAAGGGCAATGGGATAATAGCGAATGTTGTAGTTGACCGCAGCGGCCTGGCCAGTCTGAGCCGCCGCTTCTACCAGCTGAGCCGATTCTTCACTGGTCATTGAAAGAGGCTTTTCGCAGAGCACATGTTTTCCAGCCTTAATGGCCTGCATAGCCATGGGAAAGTGCAGCTTGTTTGGCGTGGCTATATGAACCGATTCAACTTCCGGATCGGCCAAAAGCTCCTCAAAACTAGCATAAGCCTTCTCGATCCCCAGCTTGTCTGCCGCTGACCTTGATTCAGCCAGATCAACACCGAGAATGCCGACGACCTTTACCCCGGCTCGGCGAAGGGCCTCAACATGGACTGGTCCGATAAAACCGGCACCTGCAACCGCGACTCCAATCTGTCTCATTCTCTATGCCTTTGCCCCTTCTTGGGGCCGCATGAAGGATACAGCAAAGGAGTCCAGCTAGGCAGTCACAGGGGATAGGGTCCCAATAAAAACCTCGCTAAGCACTGCCTCTACTCAACCAGACTGGCCCCATGACCCGGCAAGTCAGAAGGCAGAACAACCCCTGCCACCATCTTCAAACCTTCTGCTGGATCGGGGTTTAGGTTCAAATGCGAATCCAAGTCAATATGGTCAAAAAGAATCCCGATGGAAGCTCCGGCGGCGATGGCAATAGATGAATCGCTCATGCAGCCAATCATTGTCTGCAGGCTGTGGGCCCGCGCTGCCGCCACAAGGCGCAGAGCCTCGGTAATGCCGCCAGTCTTCATCAGCTTTAGGTTCACCCCATCGCATCGGTCGGCGACCCCAGGCAGATCTGAAGCGAAGTGAACAGATTCATCAAGAAACAGCGGCAGTCTACGGGCAGCAAACACGGGGGGAAGTTCTGACTCCATCCCTTTTGCCAGGGGCTGTTCAATATAATCGCAGTCTCTCTCTGCCAGCCAGTTCCCCATCTCAATGGCTCCTTCCGGAGTCCAGCCGCCATTTGCATCAACCCTAAGACCAACTTTATAAGGCGCGGCAGCCTCCCTGGCAGCTTCATAGCTGGCCTTGTCGTGGTCCAGTCCTTCGGGACTCCCCAGCTTGATTTTCAGGCGGCGAGCCTTCCACTTGGTCAGCATCTCTGGAACCAGCTCTAAAATCCTCTCTGGTGGATTGATCCCAATCGTGACAGAGGTAGGAGTCACAGGCTTGGTCAATCCGAGCATTCTATGCAGAGGCAGGCCCGCCTGCCTGCCCAACAGATCCCATTGGGCAATATCTAAGGCTGCGAGCGCAGCAGGGTGAACTCCCATAGCTCGGCCCTTGGCATAAGTAAAGCTTGGTCCAAGCTCCAGACAGCCAGTGGCGATAAGGGCCCGGAGAGTGGGTTCCGCGTCTGCTGCGAGAGTTTCGATATCTGATGTGCCAGGGGCAGCTTCGCCCACTCCCTCGTGCTCACCATCGCTGAGGGTGACATAGAGGTTTAGGCTGCCAGCGCTTGTTCCCCGACTAATCGTGAGGGGGTAAAGCTTTGAAAGGCGAAGAGTTCTGAAGCTGAAACTGAATGGCATGATGGTATAAATTTAGGCAGTCGGGGGAGCCAGCTCCTCAGTTTCTTCGACAGGAACAGCAGATTTCAGTTTGGCAAGCTTTGATTCAAAAAGCTGAAGCGATCTGCCTTCAATTCCATGATCTTTGCCTTCAAGCATTTTGGCAAGACCAGCAAGTTCTACCTTGCTGAACCTCACCGAGCCCTGAATATGCTCTTCAAAGGCCTCAAAAGCAAGTGGCGCTACTGCCTTGGCACATTGAGCCAGAGCTTCTGCATAAACCCTGATTTCATACTGAGCATGAGGGTCCAGCCGTAGACGAATGAAATGGAAGAGGTTATGCAGATCAATCTGCCAATACCATTCGGTATAGAGTGATAAAGGAAGGTTGGTTCTGGCGACCTCTCTAGCCAAGCCCTTATCGATCATCCCAAGATAGTTTTTGTAAAGATGAGCCTGATCTTCCTGCAGTTCTGTAATGATCTGCTGAGCTTCAGGTATGGCTTCTTCACTTCGAGCCTGTTTGTTGTCAGTGCTCTGAGCCTTCATTTGTGAGAGTTCTGGCACATAGAACTCGTCTTTCATCACAGAATAGCGGCCCGAGATTTCATTGAGTCTGGCGGTGCGGTGCCTAACCCACTGCCGTGCGACAAAGATCGGCATTTTGCAGTGAAAAGTTAAAACAACCTGCTCAAAAGGACTCGTGTGCTCGTTTCTCAGCAGATAGTGAATCAGGGCCCTATCCTGTCTAAAGCTCTTAGTGCCAGAACCGTAGCTGACTCTTGCTGACTGCACAATTCGCTGGTCACCACCCATGTAGTCCACCAAGCGAACAAATCCCTTGTCCAAGACAGGAATCTCTTGATCCAGAAGCGCTTCTGCCTCGGGCACTACCGCGTGAGCCATAGGGGTCATTGTGGCACCCCGAGGGTCATAGTCAGGGCCGTGTAGAATCAAAGTTGTGAAGGCCAGGACCAAGGTTATTCTCATCCTCATCGGCTTGACCGTCGTCTTCTGCGGCGGCGGGTCCTGGCTGTTTGTCAGCAGCTTTCAAAAAAGCATTATTGGCTACACAGAAAATGCCCTCATCGAAGGAGACTACATTCTTGAAAGATTGGGAAAAAGCTGGTCAGAAGAGGATCTGCTTTACTTTGCCAGCGCAGACTTTTTGGTCAGCACAGAAGAAGATGATCGAACCCGCTGGCTGAAGAAAATGAAAGAATCCCTTGGATCTTTTAAATCGGGCCAAAGCACTATTGCGGGGGGGCTTCAGGCAGTGAAGGATTTGGGAGGAGAGGATGCCCTTGGCGCGGTATACGAAAACCGAGCAGTTTTTGAGAAAAGCTCCGCCACAGTTCGGATTCAGCTTATTGAAAGAGCAAAAGCGGGCGGCTGGCAGATGGCTTCATTTATGGTGCTTGATGCCAAAGGCGAGCCAGACATCAGGTTTGCTCCCGATGCACCAGCTGCCGATGCCAAAGAGACAGAGCCCAAAACCTCCCCGTCTTCAGACAAATAAGTTCTCTGCTGCCTTTCAGCCTTCAGGGTGAGAAGCGCGGTTAAGCCGATCCCAGACGGCTTCCCATTCAGGGGATTCTGGCGGTCTTTGTACTTGAATTTCAACGGCACCCAAGACATCCAGCCGACGAAGACCAGCGTAGAGGGCCTTGCCATAGGCACGAGCATCAAGCGGCATGCGTATCTGCAGCTGGCTGGATGGCGTCACAAATGTCAAACCCGCCGCCTGGTCTGCAACTTTTTCGACCAACAGCACTTTGGCCTTTGGGGCGTAATGACGAGGGTGAGTGCCAGGAGATTTTAAGAGATGAAGAGGAGGCGCTTCTCCCAGCTGACGCCCCAAAGCGGCTTGAATATCAGCCCGCGAAACTCCGCCTGGCCTTAGAATTCTGGGGTGATCTTCACTCAAATCAAGGACGGTGCTTTCCAGCCCAACAGTGCATGGCCCTCCATCCAGCACCAAGCTGACATCGACTAAAAC
Source organism: uncultured Fimbriimonadaceae bacterium (assembly GCA_964607175.1). Taxonomy (GTDB): domain Bacteria; phylum Armatimonadota; class Fimbriimonadia; order Fimbriimonadales; family Fimbriimonadaceae; genus JAKRSE01. The sequence continues at coordinate 372,454 of CAZSIM010000001.1, read as the reverse complement.
CGCTTCATCAACTGCCTCTGCCGAAGTAGGCGAGAGGCCCATAAAAATGTTTGCGCTCGGGGCGGCTAAGGGCAGGCCAGACCTCCGAATCAACTCCAAAGCAACAGGGTGGCTAGGCACACGAACCGCCACAGTATCCAGCCCTCCTGTAGTTTCATCCGGGAGCCTGTCTTTTTTAGGAAGAACCAAGGTGAGCGGACCGGGCCAAAAACGTTCTGCTAGGAGTTCTGCTTCTTTTGGCCAGGAGGCAGCCACAGAACTCACCTGATCGAAAGAATGAAGGTGAACAATAAGGGGGCTGGTGCTGGGGCGTCCTTTGATTTCATACACCCTGCGGACAGCCCTAGGGTCAAGGGCATTGCACGCCAAGCCGTAAACCGTTTCGGTCGGCATAACCACCACTCCGCCCTGCTGCAGAACCCGGGCGGCATTTTCTAGAGCCTCGTTTGTCGGCTTAAGAATGACCATGAACTGCCTGAAGCATAGCCGACCTTGGCGCTGGCTGATTAAGCCACCATTCAAAAGCGAGGGCCCCCTGCTCCACCAGCATCATCAAGCCATCATGAGTTCGCAGCCCTGCCTCTTTGGCTTCGCGCAAAAAATCTGTCTCTTTACCGTAGAGAAGGTCTATGACGACAAGGTCAGAAGAAGCCCTAGACCAGTCAATCTCTAGACTCCCTCCGCCAAGGCCAGCGGACGTTGCATTGACTAGAACCCCTATGCCATCTAGATTGATGTGGGGCAAAACAGCTGCCGGCCAGGATTGAGAATCCACAATCTCCTGCCACCGCCCGGGAGTCCTGTTCCAGAGATAGAGCGGCCATTCTTCTTTAGTCAGCCTTGCAGCCACCGCCTGCCCCGTGCCCCCTGCCCCAAGAATCAGGAGTGGAGATTTCTGCCCTGGCGCTGCAGAGTTGAGAAGAGCCAGAAAGCCAGCTTCATCAGTGGAGATGCCCGTCTGGTCAACAAGGTTCAGTGTGTTGACAGAGCTGGGTCCGGGAAGACAGCCCATCTCGTTCCCCCCCAGGCCTCCTCGAGCTTCTGCCCATGATCGGGCTGCCCCTTTCAGCGGAAGGGTGCAGTTAAGGCCCTTGATCCCCAGCTGCGTCAAGTGATCCAAAGCCTCGTCGAACTCTTTGAGCGGAACCCTTACTGCCCGATAATCGAGATCAAGACCCAGAGCCCTATAAGCCGCCTGGTGCATGACTGGCGAGCGCGAATGATGAATGGGGTCCCCTACAACCGCGTAATCGCAGAAGGGGGCATCCTGCCATTCAGTCCACGCCTTCACTTCTTAAAGGTCCAGCGTCTCTGCGCGTTAAAGTTCCAGGCGAAGCCAGCCGCGATTCCCGCCAGACTAGCCAAGGCCCAAGCCATTTTGTTTTGAGGAAGAGCAAGTTTTGCCATTGAGCTGGCAGTGACAGATATAACCATTCCTATCAAGGCAACAGCATAAAACCTTCCTGCTTGGTTGACAGACATTTTCGAATCTGGCGTTCTAAAAGTCCAGCTCCAATTAAGAATGTAGCTCACGAAAATCGCGATTAAAACTGGTCCAATTTTTAGAGGAGCAAAGGCAGCATCATCAAGATGATCGGCATCTAAAGGCCAAGATAGATTAAGTGATTGGATAATCCATGTGCCCACCTGATCTTTAACAAGCTGACCATTAAGGACAGCGCGATACATCAGCCACCAATGGATTCCTAAGTCAACAACTGTGGCGGTGCCTCCAACAACACCAAACTTCAAGAGCTGACGTACCACGTCTCTTTGAAAAAAGCCAGAACGGGCCGAATCAGATGAACTTTGAAACCATCGCCGCAGGAACAAGCCTAAAAAGTGCTCAATGTTTCTTGATACTATGCGTGTGCCCAGAAACTCGGTGCTGCTGATTTTCTGAACCCAGATTGAGTCGATCCCTGCACGGCTGGCTCCAAAGATATCTGTCAGCAGCTGATCTCCAACCATGATGGCTTCTTCTGGAGACACTTTAAATTTATCTAGAGCAGCTAAGTACGCCTCTGGATTAGGCTTAAACTTGCCCTTCATCCACTCAATCTCCAAAGATTTAGCGATTCGATCAAGCCTATCGTGTCGTCTGGTGTTGCTTAGAATGCAGAAGCTGAGACCAAGCTCTTTGCCCTTCTTAATCCAGGCTCGGTTCTCTTCCGGCACTTCTTCCGACTTCCACTCCATTAGAGTGTTGTCAACATCGATGATAACCAGCTTTCTACCTTCGGCAGAAAGCTGGTCCAAATCAATTTCTGTAATCGCTCCCAAGGCTTCAGTGGGGCAGAATTTTCTTAAGGGCTTAGGAACCGAAGTTTTTTCGTAACTGCCTTGACCAGGGTGCCTCATTTTGCTGCGGCCTCTTCTTTTTCTTTAGCTTCTTTAGCTTCTTTAGCAGCTTTAAACTCTGCTCTGCCACGGCGTATATTTTTCAGATGATCTTGATATTCTGTCGCAAAAAAATGGGTTCGATTGGGACGAGCCATATAAAAATAGTAGCGGTGCGTTTCTGGATTCAATGCGCCCTTAATACTCATCAATCCTGGTGAACCAATTGGACCAGGGGGCAGGCCATCATTAAGATAAGTGTTGTAAGGAGATTTGACTGTTCGCACCACTCCTGGACCTAAATTTTTCCATTCTTGAAGGGCATAGAGAACGGTTGCATCAATCTCAAGCCTCTGTCCCTTTTTAATTCGGTTTTCTATCACTCCGGCAATGGTTGGCCGCTCCTTGTCTACCCCTGCTTCGAGTTCTACCATCGAAGCAACGGTCAGAACTCTTTTCACTTCATCCTCACTCAAATCTTTCAGCAGAGGAAGCACTTTTTGTTCAAAGGCTTTCAGCTGTCTTCTCACTACTTCCTCTGCGCCAAGCAGAGGAGGCAGATCGTAAGTGTCGGGAAAGAGATAGCCTTCCAGTGACCCAGTTGGCAGGGGGAAATTGAACTCGCTTTGGAATCTTGCCCCCTCCGATGCCATGGCCATGTATTCCTCTGCGGTACAGACCTCTTTACGCTCCAATACGGCGCCAGCTCTTTTGATCCACCAGCCTTCGGGCATTCGCACCATCTGCTGAATTGGCTTCTGTAGAACACCCATCAGCTCATCTAGAGTCATGCCCGGCTTAACCCTAAAAGTGCCCGATCGCACTCTAAGAGGAACCCGTTTTAGGCTCAAATAGATCTTGGCAGCAGAGGGGTCCCGCACCACCTTCCGTTCCTGCATGTCATAAAAAACTCTGCTGAAATCAGCCCCTGGCTGCAGGCGAATATAGAAAGGATCGCCAGAAGGCATGGGCTGAATCTGCTGATTTAATAGAAAACCGGCGCCAGCCCCCATCAAAACTAAAACACCAGCAAGGGCAGCACAGCCACGGCCTTTTTTTCGGCTGCTCACAGGCTGCTTCTCCACCTTTCTAAAATTCTCACAGCCGCTTCCCCATCGACCTTCTTTCTCATCTGACTGGATTTCAGGCCGGCATCCTTCATCACTTCCTCGCTTTCAAAACTGGTCATGGCTTCGTCGACTGTCGCAACGGCAAGACCAAGTTCTTCGATCTTCCCCGCAAGCATCCGACAGACCCGGCTCATTTTGGTCTCACCATTCTCATCAAGAGGCAGCCCGACAACAATCTGAACCGCCTGTTCTTTTACTGCTGCCGCCTTTATGGCAGCAGCATCTTTTGCCAAAGTTCCCGTGGCCTTTAGAGCCGGGAGGGCACGAGGAAATCCTCCTGGATGGTCGCCTACCGCCAAGCCAATGCGAGTGCCGCCAAAATCAACTGCAAGAATTCTCATCTCTTCGCCTTAAGAATTGAGCTCGTCAATCAGCCACTCGGCGCAGGATGGCGCAGCTGAAATGATTTGGCACTCACCGCCAGGATGAATAGGTTCCAAGGGACTGCCGCCATGCCTGTTTTGGCAGACTGCGCCAGCCTCTTGAAGAATGGTTATAACTGGCGAAACATCCCAGTGACTGACCACAGGGTCGATCATGGCATGAGCCCGACCACTTGCCACCATCGCATGTCCATACGCATCGCACCAGGTACGAGTCGCCATTACCTGGCCAGCTGTCCTAACCAGCCCTGGCAGCATTCCCGTCTGATCAATGTTCTTTAATCCGCCGTGACAAAGAATCATTCTCTCTTTTGCCGATTCCTGGCTCACGCTAATCGGACGGCCATTTAAGTAGGCTCCCCCGCCCTTTTCGGCATAATAGGCCTCCCCCAACGCAGGGAAAATCGCAATTCCCATAACAGGCTCGCCATCTACTTCCCATCCCAGCAAGGTGGAATAGAGGGGCACTCCTGAGATAAAGCTTTTGGTGCCATCAATAGGGTCAATAATCCAACGGCTGGAGCTTTCTCCCGTCAGCCCTTCTTCTTCACCTAACACGGTCTCGCCAGGGTAAGCCGAAGCAATCAGATCTCGCAGGATTCGTTCTGCGCCTTTGTCTGCCTGAGTCAGGGGGCTCTTATCTGCCTTAAGGTCAACCTGAGTGCCAGTCCCGTAGTAGGCAAGCGTGCTCTGGGCAGCCTTAAAAGCAGCATCCAAGGCAAAGGCAAGGCGAGGAGACATGAACTTTCATTGTGAACCAATATCGAACCAAGGCTGCGGCCAACAAGGCATACTCTTCCTGGACTCGTGAAGCTGAGATCGGCTGCCCCTTTTGTAAAGTGCTGCGCTTTAGTACGCCGAAGCCGGACCTGTAAAAATATGCGAAAATCGCACACTAAGGAAATGCCTATGAAAAATACTCTCCTTGTCATCCTGGCCTTGATCGGATGCTTTTCCGTAATCGGCGGATGCACTGGCGGCGATACAACCGCCACAAAAGCTCAGGAAGAATCTTTCCGCAACCCTTCTAAAGAACCCCCTGCTGGCATGGCTGCAGGCATGGAACAGGCAGCTGAGGCAGGCCGCGCCAGCGGTAAAGCCGAAACCCGCTAAAACAGTTTTATCCGTGGCACAAAAGATTTTGTGCCACGGATATTTTTGACTCGGGTAATCAGCGATTTGTCGCAGCTCTAAAGCAGCTGATAGCCGCAAGGTTAGCAATCTCTCTCGGGGTCGAGTTGAACGAAGCGACGTTTACCGAATGAGTCATCCCCACCAAAATCGGCCCGATCGATTCTCTTCCCTGCCCCAAATAAGTCGTCAGCTTTAAAGCGATGTTGGCTGCATCTAGATTCGGGAAGATAAGAACATTCGCATCGCCTTGAATCAGACTGTGTGGAAAGTTGCGTTCGGCGGCTGCGGGCAGCACCGCCACATCTCCATGCATTTCGCCATCCACAATCAGTTCTGGCCTTTCTGCTTTAATCAGGTTCACTGCGTCTTTTACTCTTCTTGCCTCAGGCTGGCGAGATTCACCAAAATTTGAAAAAGAGAGCAGAGCCACCTTTGGCTTAAGGCCAATTTCAGCCGCCAAGTCTGCCCCCATCGAAGCGATTCTAGCCAGCATCTTTGAACTAGGGTTGAGCTGCAAGGTCGTATCTCCAAAAAGGATGATTCGCCCTTCTACAATAATCAGGTTGAATCCGGCTGCTTTTTCCACTCCTTTCTGCATGCTCAAAAGCGGCAGAAGAGTGCGAATCGTATCTGAATAAGCATCATTTGCCCCCGCGACCATCGCATCGGCTCGGCCAAGACGAACCATAAGAGCTCCATAGCGAATGGGTTCCTGAACCTGATGGCTGGCCTTAAGCGGGGTAACCCCATCCCGGATTCCAAGCCTGTAGAGTTCTTCAGCAAAGACATCCTGATCAGCGGACTGCGAGGGGTCTATCACATCGCATTCATTCAGATCAAGCTGAAGTGCCTCAGCCCTTTCGGCAATAACTTCACGCCGCCCAAGAAGGATAGGACGGCCAGTTTCTTCCTGGCATACGATACGGCAGGCTTCTAGAACCCTGCGGCTTTCACCATCTGAAAAGACAATTCTTTTGGGATTGGCGCGGGCGATGGTACGGATTCGCCGCATTACCATTTCACCGCTGTTTGTCATGCCGGTCAGTTTTGCGGCATAGGCATCCCAGTCGGCAATAGGCTCTCTGGCCAAGCCCGCTTCGCAGGCCGCCTTGGCAACAGCAGTAGAAACCACTGTCATCAAACGGGGATCAAAAGGCTTGGGGATAATATAGTCAGGGCCAAACTCAAAACTCTGTCCTCCGTAAGCCAGACTGACCTCCTGAGGCACTGGCTGTCGAGCGAGTTCGGCCAGAGCATGGGCAGCCGCAACTTTCATCGATTCATCGATTCCTTTTGCCCTAACATCCAAGGCTCCTCGAAAGATGTAGGGGAAGCCCAAAACGTTGTTCACCTGGTTGGGATAATCGCTGCGTCCGGTCGCCACAAGAGCATCTGGCCTGGCTTCTTTGGCTTCTTCATAAGTGATCTCTGGATCGGGGTTGGCTAAAGCAAAAACCACCGGGTCTGGCGCCATCCCCTTAAGCATCTCTCCCGTGACAAGCCCTTTTGCCGAACAGCCAAGAAAAACATCGGCACCGGCCAAAGCTTCTGCAAGTGTTCTCGCGGAAGTCTCAAGTGCGTAGTGGTCCTTAAACTTGTTCATTCCTTCGGTTCGGCCCTTGTAAATAACCCCCTTGGAATCGACCATCATGATGTGCTCGGTAAGGACGCCAAGCGATTCATAAAACCGGGCACAGGCCACAGCAGAAGCTCCTGCCCCGCTGACAACGACCTTGACTTCCTCGATCTTCTTGCCATTCAACCGAAGAGCATTAATGAGGGCAGCGCCAGAAATAATCGCCGTCCCATGCTGGTCATCATGAAACACAGGAATCGACATTGTGGCCTTGAGGGTTTCCTCAATCTCAAAACACTCAGGAGCCTTAATGTCTTCGAGATTGATCCCGCCGAAGGTCGGCTCAAGCAGCTGACAGGTTCGGATAATCTCCTGCACATCGTTTGTGTCGAGCTCAATATCAAAAACATCGACATGGGCAAACCTTTTGAACAAAACGCCCTTGCCTTCCATCACTGGCTTGCCCGCAAGGGCCCCGATGGAACCTAACCCTAAAACAGCGCTGCCGTTAGAAAGCACCGCCACCAAATTTCCTTTGTTCGTATAGCGGTAGGCGAGGTCTGGGTCTTCAGCAATAGCCAGACAAGGCTCAGCAACTCCGGGAGAGTAGGCCAAGGAAAGGTCGCGAGCTGTGACACAGGGCTTGGTCGGAATGACTTCCAGCTTGCCGGGCCTACCCATTTCATGATAACGAAGAGCATCCGAATCGCGCTGTGCCATTTGATAATTATGGTGCCTGGGTTTTAGCCACAAACAGGCCACTCTCAAAAAAAGCATGCTGTTTCTGCAATGTTCTTGGGCCTTAGGACGGCCTAATCATTCACCCTCAGGCATCCTTTTTGAACTTGTCTGAGCCGAAATTCCCTGATAGCTAAAATGTTATTCTCTCCCTGCTGCATCTATGTAAATGCAGGGCTAAACTAGCAGTTAGGATGACCAGCATCGCTGCCGCAATCGCTATGGGAATCACAACCCCACGCCCAGAGCATCCACGCCCGGATATGTTTCGTCCGGCCTGGACATCACTCAATGGAGAGTGGGAGTTTGCAGAATCCAACGACCCCTCTCAGCCCGTCAGCTTTCCCGACAAGATAATCGTTCCTTTTGCCCGTGAATCAAAGTTAAGCGGCTTAGGACGAACCGGTTTTATCAAAAATGTTTGGTACCGCCGCACCTTTACAGTCCCCAAGGACATGGCGGGCAAAAGAATTCGGCTTCACATTGGGGCAAGCGACTGGCGCACCACCATTTGGGTCAATGGCTCGCAGGTAAGAGAGCACATCGGAGGCTCCTCACAGATTACGGCAGAAGTCACCCAGGTGCTGAAGGCAGGGGCAAACACCCTTCTCATCCATGCTTTTGACGATTCTGCTGGCGGACTTCAGCCGCTGGGCAAGCAGTCGCGAATCGAAAAAAGCGAAGGCATTTTTTACACAAGAACAACAGGCATCTGGCAGTCGGTTTGGCTGGAAGCGGTAGGCGCCACCTACGTCCGCCAGACCGCCGTCGAGCCAGATCTGCCCGGAAAACGCTTTCTCGTTGCTGTAGAAACTGAAGGGCCGGCAGCAGGAAGAACAGTCAAGGCCACTCTCAAGGCAGATGGGCAGGTTGTCGCCACCGCAGAAGCTCCTGCTGGAGGAGCCCCCACCCGCCTTATACTTAAACCCAAGACTGTAAAACTTTGGGAGCCAGGCAAACCCTTTCTTTACGACTTGACCTACGAAGTCAAGGAAGGCCGAAAGGTGATAGACAAGGTTGAAAGCCAGGCCGGATTGAGAAGCGTCGAGACAGACGGACGATCTATCCTAATCAACGGCAAAAGGGTCTTTCAAAGGCTGATTCTGGACCAGGGCTTCTACCCAGATGGCATTTGGACCGCCCCCAGCGATGAGGCGCTAAAGAAGGATATTGAACTCAGCATGGCAGCAGGTTTCAACGGAGCCAGGCTTCACCAAAAGGTTTTCGAACCAAGATTTCTGTACTGGGCAGACAAACTGGGCTACATGGTTTGGGGCGAATACCCAAGCTACGGAATGGATTACGGCGACCCCAGAGTGAACCGTCCTGTCGCAGAAGAATGGGCCAACCTTGTAGAAAGAGATCGAAACCACCCTTCGATCATTGGCTGGTGCCCCTTCAATGAAACAGCTGATGATGCTGTACCCATGCAGAACATGGTGACAAGAATGACCTGGGCTTTGGATAGAACCAGACCCACGATTGACACCAGCGGCTGGGTTCATGGCCTGCCAGAAGCAAGGCTTTCTGATGCCCATGATTATGACGATCAGCCCGCAAGGCTTCACCAGAGATGGATGATGGCCCTTGGCGCGATGCAGTCCGAACTCCCATCCCGCTATCGATCCGAATCAGCATCGGAGATTCCTTTCTTCATCAGTGAATTCGGCGGCATAGGCTACAACGTCAAGGGAGGCTGGGGTTACGGCAGCACGCCAAAATCTGAGGCCGAGTTCTTCACACGCCTAAAAGGCTCTGTTGTCGCCCTGCTGGATAACCCGAATCTCTTTGGCTTCTGCTACACCCAGCTAACAGATGTTGAACAGGAGCACAACGGGCTTTACAACTACGACCGACAGGCAAAGTTCGACCCCGCCAAGTTCAAAGCCATCTTCACTCTTCCCAGCGCCTATGAACAGAAGGGCCCCGTCCAGGCTGGCAAAGACCCGGTCTATAAGGTTCTTGTCCACTCAGTCAAAGATACGCCTCAGCCTTGGGAGTACACCTTTGATCAGCCAGGCGAAGGCTGGCAGACCAGAACTGGTGAAGGCTGGAAGTCAAGCATCGGTGGATTCGGTTCCGCTGACTATAAAAACGTCAAGACCGTCTGGAAGACAAAGGACATCTGGATTCGTCAGAACTTTAACTACGATGGGGCCGACTTTAAGAAGGCTCTGCTTGCCATCTATTTCGACAACCAAGCCAAGGTTTATGTCAATGGCTCCTTGGTTTGGGCAGCCGAACCCGGCACCTGGAACTATGGCTACGATGCCATGAACATCACCGCAGCACTAAAGAAGGCCTTGAAAAAAGGTTCAAACACTATCGCTGTGCATGTTCACCAAGATACTGGCGGCCAGTTTATCGACCTGGCTCTGCTGCTTGACTAAATCAAGTTCGCACACCACTCCCGCTCCCCCGCTTCTATATAACGAGGCGGGGGATTTTTCTAAACAAAAACCCGCGCCAAAGTGAATCAATACTCATGGGGCAGTGGGGTCAGGTGGAAGAAGCAGAGGCTTCGCCATGCCTTATATAGACTTTGCAGCAGCAACAATGTTTATAGAAGCAGCCTTAGCTGGCAAGGAATCGCTCACCCAAAAATTTGTGGTTGAAATCCCCTTCCTCCTAACAAAGTTTATGCGAGTCTTAGTTGAACCAAAAGGTGACCGCTTGATCTGACAGCTACTTACTCTTTCACCCCGCGAAACAGGCCAGACAGGAAAGCGCCATCTATTTACAGAAGCCGTTTCGGCTCATTTCCTGGCTGAATTATGGGATTCTCAACTTGCTTACGGGGCCGCTCTACAGCTGCCCGCCTCAGCGGACGACTGCGTTTTGGCAGATGCTCTTGACCTCGCCCCTTGTCCTGCCCCTGGATTCGGTTATAGATAAGACTTTCCTTCTACAACCCTAGCTATATTTACAAGATTTGGAAAAAAATCTCATGGCGTCTAGATGCTTTTTGGGGCGGCTTAAGCAGGGCTGATTTTTGCCGACCTGAAATTGATGCAAAAAGTTATGAAACGTCGCTAGATAACTAGGATGATTTTGAAGCTAAATATAGCCGCCTTGATCTAGAATATTAACCATGCAAAAGCAGGCATGGCAGAAAAGGCTGGGAGCTGGCCTTGTTCTGGCGGCAGCACTGGCGGCAATGGGGACCGCCCAGGAGACTCCGCAGGCCAACTGGAAGCTGGCAAACCAGTTCAGCACAGGCTATCTTCGTCAGTACATTTACAGCACTGGCATCAACCCTAGTTTTATCAACAAGACCGATGAGTTTTGGTACTCGTGGCGCGACAGCAGCGGGGTTAAGTTTCAGCGGGTAGACCCTAAGGCCAAAAAGAAGGAGCTTCTTTTTGACTCTGCCCAAATGGCTTCGCTTTTGAGCGAATCGCTTAAGAAGCCCTACGACGTTACAAACCTGCCCATTACAACCATCACTTTTGATGAAAAGAACTCCCGCCTCATCAAATTTGTGGTTGATGGAATTCAATTCAGCTACGAAACTGATAAAAAAGAGTTTAAGAACCTTGGCAAGCCGCCTGCTCCTTCTGGACCGCCGGCTACTCCTCAAGAAAATCCTGCCTTTATCGGCAGAACTGGCGGAGGATTTGGCGGTTTTGGTGGAGGCCAGGGCGGCCCTGGCGGCGGGCAGGCTAACTTCCGAAACTACTCACCTGATCGCAAAGCTTACATTTATGCCCAAGATCACAACCTTTTTTATGTTGCGGTTGTCGAAGGCAAAGATCAAGATCCTGTTCAGCTGACCAAAGACGGCGAAAAGGATTACTCTTTTGGGGCAAGAGCGGAAGTGTCTGAAGAACAGATTCGGCAGATGCAGCAGAACCAGCAGGCCCAGGCACGCGAAAGAAGGGTTCGTGCAAGCGGCACCTGGTCCAAAGATTCCAAAAGGTTCTTCATCAGTCGTTTCGATTCCAGAAAGGTTAAAGATCTCTTCCTGGTCAACAATGTTTCCACGCCAAGGCCCACTCTGCTTACCTACAAGTACGCCATGCCTGGCGACCCAGATGTGACTCAGCAGGAGCTTTTTGCCTTTAACCCAGAAAAGAAGGAGCTGCTCAAACTCCCTGTTGATAAATGGAAAGATCAAAGGCTTTTTGACGTTCACTTCCAGGATGCTTCATCAGATGTCCTGCGGTTTGTTCGACGCGACAGGCTGCAGAGGAATCTGGAAGTCTGTGACATGGACCTTAAGGAGCTAAGAACCAGCGTTCTTCTTACCGAATCAGTCGAAAACGCCTATCTTGAAATGCAGTCAATCCGCTACCTCAAACCTGGCGGAGACTTTATCTGGTGGTCAGAGCGAACCGGCTGGGGGCACTACTACCTTTATGCAAACAACGGCAGACTTAAAAACGCCATCACTTCAGGCAGCTACCGGGCCAATAATCTAGCTGCGGTCGACCCTGAGAAAAACAGGCTTTGGTTCAACAGCCATGGCAGAGAGGACAACGAAAACCCTTACTATCGCCATCTTTACCGAGTTGGACTTGATGGAAAGGATTTGACCCTCCTTGATCCCGGTGATGCGGATCACTCATCAGAACTCTCACCAAGCCGTGAGTTTCTTGTTGATATCCAGTCCCGCACCGATATGGCCCCTGTCGCCGTCCTCCGTGACAATACAGGCAAGGTGATTCTGGATCTGGAGAAAACCGATCTTTCCAGGCTTGCCCAAACTGGCTGGAAGATGCCCAGCACCTTCAAGGTCAAGGCTGCCGACGGAGTGACAGATATTTACGGCAACATGTGGCTTCCCTTCGATTTCGACCCGAAGAAGAAGTACCCCGTTATTGCCAACGTCTATCCTGGTCCGCAAACCGAAAGCGTGAGCACCACATTCTCTGCTCTAAGCGGCCTTCAGAGACTGGCCCAGCTTGGTTTTGTCGTCATTCAAATCGGCAACCGAGGCGGCCACCCAGCTCGATCAAACGCCTACCATAGCTACGGCTACTACAACCTAAGAGATTACGGCTTGGCCGATAAAAAGGCAGGCATCGAACAGCTGGCGGCTCAGCACAGCTTTGTCGATATTGACAGAGTCGGGATTTTTGGCCACTCTGGCGGCGGTTTTATGACGGCGGCCGCTCTGCTTCTGCCTCCTTTCAATGACTTCTTCAAGGTCGGGGTATCCAGCGCAGGCAACCACGACAACAACATCTACAATCAGAACTGGAGCGAACAGCACCATGGTCTGAAAGAAGTGCCAAACACTCCTCCCCCAGCGACAGGCGGCGCAGCAGCTGGCGGCGGCAGAAGAGGCGGTGGCGGTGGGGGACCAGAAGATGACTTCTTCTATCTGGGTGATGATCCTCAGTTTGTCACTGGCGCTCAAGGGTCAGCACAAACCACATCCACCGGCACAAGGTTTGACATCAAAGTTCCGACCAACGCCGAACTCGCTGCCAATCTAAAAGGACATCTCTTTTTGGTTCATGGCGATATGGATAACAACGTTCACCATGCCGGAACCATCCGACTGACTCAAGCCCTGATCAAAGCGAACAAAAGGTTCGATATGCTCATGCTTCCCGGCCAGGCTCATGGCTTTGGCGACATGACTCCTTACTTCACTCAGCGCATGTACGAGTACTTTGTGCAGCACCTAATGGGCGCGCCAGTGCCAACTAACGCAGACATTACTCTTGCCCCTTAACTGGCAGAGTACAAGCCAAAAAGCCCCCTGGACCAAAGTCCAGGGGGCTTTTTTAGGCACAGCCTTCAAGCAGAAACATAATTCTTTCGATCAGCGGCCCGGCGAATTTGATGTGTGCCGGGTTTCTATTCGACGGATGATGCCTGTCTTTGAGGACATGACAATCGATTCCGTTCGAGCAAAGTCTCTTGTGTAACGAACTCCTTTAAGCAGATCTCCTGATGTGATTCCTGTTGCGGCGAAAACAACGTTTCCACTGGCAAGGTCCTCTGTCATTAAAACTCTATCCACCGCGCCAGGCACCATCTGATCAGCACGTGACCTTTGTTCATCTGTAGAGAAAACCAATCTAGCCTGCATTTCTCCTCCTGTGCAGAGGACAGCTGCGGCAGTGATGACCCCTTCGGGAGCACCGCCAATACCCATCAGGCCATCAACTCCAGAATCAGGATCAAGCGCGGCGATAGCGACAGAAAGGTCTCCATCCGGCACCAGATGAACTCGGCATCCTGTCTCCCTCAGTTCACGAATCAAAGCTTCATGACGCGGACGATCTAGGATTCCGATAATCATCTCATCCACATCCTTGCCCATTGCCTTAGCCATAAGGCGGACATTCACCCGAGGCGGCAGAGTGATATCTACAATGCCGGCGCAGTCGCGTCCAACGACCAGCTTTTCCATGTAGCAGTCCGGCGCATGCATTAAAAAGCCGTGGCCTTCCTGAGCGGCAGCCAGCACCGCTATGGCGTTGGGTGTGCCATTGGCGCAGAGATTGGTGCCTTCCAGGGGGTCCACAGCGATCTGTATTTTGGGGTCGCCCCCAAGGCCCAAAACTTCTCCGATATAGAGCATGGGCGCCTCATCCCTTTCACCTTCTCCGATGACGATAGTGGCCGTCATCTCCATTTGGCTCAGCTCCCCGCGCATGGCTTCGCAGGCAGATTGGTCGGCGGAATCGTGCTGGCCCTTGCCCACCCAACGGGCAGAGGCGAGTGCGGCGGCTTCGGTGACGCGCAGAAAGTCTAGATTGTCGAGTTGATCCACATTGATCCTCCCAGAAGGGACATTATGACGGAAAACAGCCCCTGATGGCCCAGGAAAGCCAGCCCATTCGTCTTGGGTCCTTACTCCGGCTGGTCATCTAGGATCTCTTTGGCCCGGGTGACTGCCGCCTGAACATGAGGAACTATGTTCTCCCTTCCGATCAATTTGGCAAGATTCGACTGCCCGATCAATCTGGCTGGCTGAGCTCTTGCTCCACAGAGAATCAGGAACTTCCCTTCTTTCTGCAGCTTCTTGGCTAAATCCTCAAGCGCATGAATTCCCGTGGCGTCAATGGCGTTCATGTTTCGCAGCCGCAGGGCAACAACTCTCCCCAGATCTTCAGGGTGCTCTGTCACCTTTTTCAGCTTGTCGGTTGAGCCGAAAAGAAAGGGTCCGTGAATACGAAAGAGGCTGACTTCATCGGGCAGCTCAATTCCCGTCAAGCTGTGAACTGCCCCCTCATCCCTATCTTCCTCAGTCACTTCGGTCACTGTTGTTGTGCTGGTGACTTTTTGGATATAGAGCAGGGCAGCCAAAATCATGCCTGCCTGCACCGCCACAGTAAGGTCAGCAACAACCGTTAGGACAAAGGTGATGATCCAAACGGCGATATCGGCCTTGCCCATCTTAAGAATCGAAGGGATCTCTTTCCACTCACCCATTTTGTAAGCGACGACCATAAGTATAGCGGCCAGAACTGTGAGGGGTATATGTTTTGCCAAAGGCGCAGCTGCCAATAACACAAACAGCAGAGTCAGGGCATGGATCATTCCCGCAACAGGAGTCTGTGCCCCGCTCCTAATGTTTGTGGCTGTCCTTGCGATAGCGCCAGTTGCGGGCAGTCCTCCGAAAAGAGGAGAAACAACATTTGCGACTCCCTGGGCAAACAGCTCCGCATTGGGGTTGTGTTCATCCCCTGTCATTCGGTCGGCAACGACAGCGGAAAGAAGAGACTCAATCGCCCCAAGCATGGTGACAGTCAAGGCTGCCGCCAGCAGGGGAAGAATCAGATCTGGACGAAAAGCTGGCATGTGAAAAGCCGGCAATCCCGCCGGGATTCCCCCAAAGCGAGAATCTATCGTCTCCAAGGGGAGGTTAAATCCCCATGCTATCCCTGTCCCCACAAATAGAGCCACAACCGCTCCTGGCACCTTGGGTAAAAACTTATTAACCAAAAGGATGAGAGCCAACGAAGCAAGTGAAAACAAGCAGGCCAATGGCGCCCAAGTTGGTGCAGACTGAGCCAGAGCCTCCATTCTATGAAGAAACTCACCCGGCACCTTTTCTAAAGTCAAGCCAAAAAAGTCTTTAATTTGAGTCGAAGCGATCAAAACCGCGATGCCGTTGGTGAACCCAATAACAACTGGCCGGGGGATATATTTCACAGCCGTCCCCAAGCCAGTCAGACCAAGAAGAATCAGCATCACCCCGGCTAGAAGGGTGCACATAAAAAGGCCGTCCAGGCCGTACTTCTGCACAATGCCAGAAACAACCACCACAAAAGCGCCGGTCGGACCACCAATCTGAGCGACAGAGCCTCCGAGAGCCGAAATAATAAAGCCCGCGAAGATGGCGCAGTAGATCCCGGACTGGGGCGCAACCCCGCTGGAAATAGCAAACGCCATAGCCAAAGGCAAAGCAACCAAGCCAACAGTAAGCCCAGCGACCAGATCTTTAAAAAGCTTGTGCCAGGTATAGCCTTTTACGGCAGAAAGCAGCTTGGGGCGAACATCTACTTTGCTGAAACCCGGGGCAGTTCTCACAGAATCCCCCTTTGTGACAGGACTTCACAAACAGAACGAAAGGGGGATTTCACATATCAGTGTAAGCATGATTCCATAGAAGTCCCTGGGTCTAATTAGGCTGTCAACTTAATTAAGTCTAAACCCTGCCTATTGAATCGGGTTTGAAGAAGCATCGGCAGCTGCTGTCTGTCCTGCCAGAAAACCAGTGGCAAAAGCAGCCTGAAGGTTGTAGCCCCCGACCGGCCCCGCCACATCAAGAATCTCCCCACAAAGATAGAGTCCCTGACATTTTTGGCTCCTCATGGTTTTGGAATCAACTTCGTCCAATGAAATTCCTCCTGCAACAACCTCGCCCTTTTCTAGCGGCACAGAACGAACTACGCCAATCTTCCAGCCTTTTAAGACTTCAACCAAACGGTTAACTCCCTTCTTGCCAACCATTTGAGCAGGAATATTTTCCAAGCCTGCCGCCGACAGAACATCTGGCTCCAGACGAGACGGAACAATGGAATCCAGGCAAGCAGCAATGCCTTTTTTCGGATTTGCAGCTGCCCACCTTTTCAAGCCTGCCGAAAGAGATTCAAAGGTCTCATCCGCCAGGAGATCAATCTCTAAAGTTATCTCTCCCTCGCCGAACCTTTCTGCGACAATGCGGCTGATCCCGAGAACGCTTGGACCACTGACCCCTTTGTGCGTAAACAAAAGATCAGCCTGCCAGCGGGCAATTTCTCTGCCTGACAAGCGAGCCTTGAGCAGAACATGCCGCAGAGAGATTCCGGCCTTCAGTTCTGCGCCGTCTAGATCAAGATACATGGGGGCCAGGGCCGCTCTTACTTTGACAATGCTATGCCCCAGTTCCTTAGCCCAAGGCCAGCCATCTCCGGTCGAACCGGTTTTTGGGTAGCTGGATCCCCCGACACTTAACACAATATGATGACATTCAACCCTGCCATCCTTGGTTTCAATGCCCCTAACCGCCCCATCTTCCGAAATGATCCGAGAGACTGGACTGTCATATAAAACCCGCACCTTGGCCTCGCTTAAGGCAGATTCGAGGATGGCCACCACATCTTTTGCCGACTGCCATACAGGAAAAACCCTGCCATCTGGCCGGGTGTAAACCTCAAGCCCCCTTTCAGTAAAAAAACCTATGATCGACCTATTCGGCAGAAGATGGCAGGCAGGGCGAATAAACCTTGCCTCGTTTGGACGAAACGCCTTAAGGACGCTTTCCATCGTGCCATCGTGGGCGACGTTGCATTTGCCGCCTCCGCTGATAAGAATCTTGGTGCCCAGGCGGTCCGTTTTTTCAACCAGCAGCACCTTGGCTCCCTGTCTAGCCGCGTTCCAAGCGGCAAAAATCCCTGCGGCTCCCCCGCCAATCACAAGAACATCCGGCTTCAAATTAGGGGGTCCCCACAGGCTAAGGATACTAGATTGCCAGATCTCTGGCTGAAGCGCCTCATATCAGTCAGTTCTTCTCGCGGCTGTGCCCCAATCTCATCTGGCATGAAATGAAGCAGCAGGTTGACAAGCTCCACACTAAAAGGGATTACTGGCACAGCAGGCAGGAAACTGGCAAAAGTTCGTTTTGTTAATGTGACTTTGACAGGAAAAAGCCAGAACCTATCTATCACGAGGGCTGCCCTTGCTCGGAATTGAATGACAAAACACTGGGTATGGAGCGATGGGGATGCACGCTCAGCTTCGCAGGCGCTGAAAGAAAAATTCAGCTCACTCAAACAAAGGGGAATCTCTGGAGTCTTTCTTCATCAAACTGAAGATCGGGTTTACGAACTTGTGCGAGAATGCGGGCTGGACCTGCATGTATGGATGTGGACCACAAATCGGGGAGATGCCTGGATTCGAGAAAGGCACCCTGAGTGGTACCAAGTCAGTCGTTCTGGAAAATCCTGCTGCGATCAGCCTCCCTATGTTGACTATTACCGCTGGATCAACCCTGCAATCCCCGAAGTCCGAGCCTACATAACAGACAAAGCTGTGGAAATTGCGGCCAAACCTTGGGTTCAGGGAGTCCACCTCGACTACGTTCGGTACCCTGACGTTATTCTGCCCAAAGCGCTTTGGAAAACATACGATTTGGACCAAACCGAAGAGCTGCCAGACTACGACTTCTGCTACTCAGAAGCTGCTTGTAAAGCGTTTGCCGCAAAACATGGCCGCGACCCTAGGAAAATGGAGCGTCCATGGGCTGATACAGACTGGATTCATTTTCGGCAGAACCTGGTCACGAACCTGGTGACTGAAGTTTCATCAGCAGTCAAGGCAGAAGGCAAAGAGCTGAGCGCGGCGGTCTTCCCCACTCCTGCCATGGCCCGCACCATCTGCCGCCAGGACTGGGACAAGTGGCCTCTTGATTTAGTGGCCCCCATGATCTACCACAGCTTTTACGAAAGGCCCGTCGAATGGATTGGCGATGCAGTCAGAGAGGGTATCCAGGCAGTCAGCTTTCCTGTTTATGCCGGGCTCTACCTGCCTGGTTTCGACAATCCAAAGGATTTTGAAAAAGGGATCAAAACGGCTCTTTACAGGGGAGCATCGGGAGTTTCACTATTTGGTGGACTCTCTGATGAAATGTGGAGCGCCTTTGAAAGGGGAATCTCTTGAACCGCAAACTACGGAACTATTTACAGAAGGCAGTTTCACTTTCATAAGCTGCTCATTTCCCGCAATCAACAAACTATTCCCTAGTTCAAAGAAAAGATATCAAAATATTCGTATCCGCTTTGGTCCCAGGTCTTCAATCGGGTACCGTGAAACCACTTTCCGGTCAAGCCGTCCGACCTGCGACACACAAATCTTGGCGGACAGCCACGGTCTTTTCGCTAAAGAGGGCAAAAAAATTCCATGAACAAATTCTTCACTCGATTGGGCATCGGAGCCTTGGTTCTTATGGGCTTTGCTGCAGCAAATGCAGAAACTTATGCGCTTTTTATCGGCATCAACGATTACCCAACCCCGGTTGATGGCCAAGGCAACCCCATGAAAGATGCCAATGGCAATGTTGTTGATCCTGACCTCAAAGGCTGTGTTAACGATGTCACCGAAATGGGCCAGCTGCTGATCAGCAAAAAAGTAGTGAAAGCTGGCAATGTTAAAACTAGAACAGACAAAGATGCCAATGTCACTAACTTTAAGGCCGACATTCAATGGCTTGCCAAATCTGCCAAACCAGGCGACCAAGTGATCTTTATGTTTTCTGGCCATGGAGCCGAGATTCCTACAGACACCCCTGGCAAGATGGATCAGGCCATTGTGCTTGGTGATGACACCCTGGTTGTAGATAAGTTCTTCGCCGAAATGTCCAAAGTTTTGGCTGCCAACGGAGTCAATGCCACCTATATGTTTGACTCCTGTTTCTCCGGCGGCATGTCCCGCCCTCCCATGCAGGGAAAGGTTAAGTACAGAACTGTCGGAAACCTCAGCCCCAAATCAATTAAGTCAATGCCAAAACTGGCAGAACTTATGAGATCAGTGCCTGTTACAGCCAAGGCAATGACTCCAACTAATGGAGAGTTTGCCTTCATTTTTGCAAGTCAAGAAGATGTGCCTTCAATCGACTTTCCTGGCAACCCGGAAAAGAACATTGCTCCCCACGGGCTCTTCACTTTCATTCTTTTGGATATCCTTCAGAAAGATGATTCTCTGCCTATTGGCCCCCTGATGGAAGCTTTGGAGATGATGTTCGAAGATACGTTTAAAGACGTAGAGAATGTAAAGCAGAGACCTAAGGCTGAATTCAGTTCTAAGGATCGTTCTGAGAAGCCCATTTGGCTTAAAAGCTAAGGATCAACAACATGCCCAGCCCGATTAACTTTCGGGCGGGGGCAGGAAACCGGCTCCTAGCCCTCATGCTAGGAGCCGGCGTGCTTTCTGCCCTCGCCATTGGCCAAGCAGGCCGAAGCAGCTCTGCTTCACCGACTCAGGCAGAACAAGGCAGGCAGATGCGCCTGCTGCCTATCCAAACCACTGTCAACCTGCTTGATCTGCAGCAGTCTCCAGATGGCCGTAGGCTCCTGGCGCACGACAGAGTCAGCGCCCCTAAGCTATGGGATGCCGACCGAATGCTGCTCTTGGCTGAACTGAGGCCGCCAAGAGGACAGGAGGGTGACTCTGTGAGTTCCGCCCAAATGTCTCCAGATGGAAAGCTGATTGCGACTGCTTCGCCCGGTCGAATAGTCATCTGGGATGCAGCTTCTGCTCGTATCTCTGGGATCGCCATAGAGGAGAAAAAGCATGTCACTTCTCTTGTCTGGTCCAGAAACTCTCAGCAGCTTTTAGCCTGTACTCGCGAAGGTCAAGTCGGAGTTGTTGACCCCAAAGATCCAGCAAAGACCAAGTGGCTCGGCAGCCACACCATGCTAATTCGTCAGGCTGATATCTCAATGGATGGAACCTTGGTGGCCATGGCTTCAGGCGATGGTTCGGCAAGTCTGTGGAACACATCTGGGAAGCTTGAAAGGGTGCTGGGTTCGTGGCAGGGTCCGCAGAGCGACCTCGGTGGGCTTGACAAGGTCGATGCCAAAAGCATCTACTTTTCAGCAGATGACAGCCAGGTTTTAGTCAGCGTCAGCGATGATAAGGCAAGACTGTTCAGTACAAAAACTGGCACCCTGCTTCTAGAAAGAAAACATGTGGCCGGATTCCGCAACATTCTTGGCAATCCGCAGATAGGAGCTAGGTTTGCTGGCCCCAAGGGCGAGTGGATGATTTTTGCCGACTCGAACGGCACGATGGATGTCATCGATCGAAAGACGCTTCAGCTTGTCCGCCAGTTGACCGGCCACACCAAAGCTCTTCGTGAGCTGAGAATCAGCCAGGATGGCTTAAAGGCCGGCACCTATGGCGATGATAGTCAGCTTAAGCTTTGGGATGTTTCAACTGGCAAAGAGCTGCCTTTCGCGATGCCAGAAGATGACAGCCCCATGGCAGGCGAGTTCAGCTTTGACAGCAGATCTTTTTGGGTTGGCTACGAAAGCGGCACCATTCGCAGGCACGATTTGGCCGCTGGGGCGGCACAGCAGATTCAGGCCGGAGCCGCTGTCGTCATTTACGATGCCGTTTTTTACCCAGAATCCCGCAGGTTCAGACTAACAGCGTCGCCCAACAAGCAGTCATCTTCCTATCATCCCATCTTCGCCAGCATGGAGCAGTCTGCTCCTGCATTTACTCCTCCTGCGTCAACCTTTGGGCAGGTTTCATCACCCGATGGCCGTTACCTTGTTCTGCAGGATTCAGCCACTAACACTTTAAGGGTCCATGATCTTGATCGGCCAAGCTTAGCCAAGCCGGAGCGCACCTGGAGCTACCGACAAGCTTTCTTTTCAAAAGATAATACAAAACTCTTTATTGTTCAGTCAAAAGGCGTTTTTCAAATCAATACCAGCTCAATGGAAATTGAGGATTCATGGGGGTTTGAAACTGCTCAGGTATGGAGGAACGCTATTCATTCACCAGATGGCACCAAGATTCTCCTCACCAACTACATTCCCCCAGGGGGCCAGCCTCAGGTTATTGTTCTAGACCTTGTGAAGGATGTTTTCACGAGGTTTGCAACTTTTAGGGCTGGCTATACTGTGCCAGCCTGGACACCGGACAGCAGTAAGATAATTGTCTCTTCTCACGAAAAAACAGACATCTACTCCGCAGAAGATTTCAAACTGACTAAGACAATTGATCACGCAGCTTATCGCCCTATCCGACATGAGATTACAGTTGTCGACAATAAAATTGCCGTCCTTACCGGCATGGTCGGGCTGGTGCTGGATATCGAAGAAGGAAAGATTGTTCGTGACTTAGGACCGATTATGAATGCCCCTTCAACCGGGGCGGCGATCAGCGCAGACAAACGCTATATCGTCTATGGAAGAGCCGGAAACAATATGGAGCCTCCGGAAGAAAGTTCTTTAAGGGTTGAAGAACTTATCTCGGGTAAAGAAATCGCCGTCCGCTACGATTCAGGAATCACAGGATGTGGGTTCATCCATGGCACTAATCGAATTTGGCTGGAACACTTTAGCGACCTTGATATTTTGTCGCTTGACATTTCCACTAAAACCTTAAAGCGCGAAGGAACCTTTGCAGCGATGAGAGATGGCAGCTGGCTGGCTCTTGATGATGAAGGACGCTACGATGCCACCGATCCGGGCCGGGTGCCAGGAGCCAGCTATGTCATTTCTTGGCCTGGCGGCATTGAGGCCATTGAAGTTGAGCAGATGAAGGGCCGCTATTACGACCCTAACCTACTTGCCAAAATTCTAGGGCTCGACAACGATCCCCGCCGTACTGTTCCCCCTCTCTCTAACCTTAGGCTCTTTCCTGAGATTAAGGTCAGCACCAACAGCCGCAAAACCAACTTGATCGACATAGAGCTCAAGTCTCGTGATGATGGAGGGATTGGCAGGGTAGTAGTTAAAGTCAACGGAAAGATTGTAGACACACGCGAAGGCAAAGGCTATTACTCCATAGATAAAGCCAACTTCAGCAGCCTCATGCTTCCAGAAGCGGCACTGCCCCCTGGCTCAAGCAACTGGCTGGAAGTAACTGCCACCAATAAAGACGGCGATCTCACCTCACCTCCAACGCGTCTCGACCTGGGAGTTCCTGCCGATTTAAGGGCCCCGGACGTAAAGCTCTATGCCCTTTTTACAGGGGTAGGAGACTACATTGGAACCGACGGCGACCTGCAGGCTCCACCAAATGATGCCCAGGAACTAGCGAAATCCTTAGAAGTAACTGCCCAGCGGCTGCTGCCAGGAAGAGTGAACATTGATGTGCTTACCACCCTAAACACGGCCAAAAAACCGACGCGAGAAGCTATCCTTGCTTGGCTGAAAGATATATCGACCAAGGCGACTTCATCTGATATTGTTTTGGTCTACTTAAGCGGCCACGGAACCAGCAAGGTGGGGGACAAATCAGGCTACTTCTTTTTAGCAGCCGATGCCGACCCCGCCAATCTGACTCCCTCTGCGATTGGCTCAACCCTTATCTCAGGTGAGGATCTTCAGACAGCCTTAGCCGCCATCCCTGCCCAAAAACAAGTGGTGATACTAGACACCTGCCACAGCGGAGCAGCCGCCAAAGATTTGGTGGCAGACCGAAGCGTAAGTGGAGATTATCGCCGGGCCTATGAATCACTGAGAGATGCAGCAGGAGTCTGGCTTTTGGCTGGCAGCGCAGCCGACCAGCTAAGCTACGAATCGGTTCAGGTCGATCACGGAATGCTCACCTATTCCCTGCTCGAAGCCATCGACCAAGCCTCCCCGGCAGGGCTGAGGCCAGGCAATGGCAGTGAGCTGTTTTTGGATGTCGAAAGGTGGCTGACCTACGCTGCCGACAGAGTTGAATCGCTGAAGAACGAGGTTGGCATCAAGGGAGTCCAGAGGCCAGAGTTCCGGCGGTCTTCTGCCTCCAGCTTTGATATTGGTCTGACAAAACCAGAGTTCCGCGGACAGCTTGGCCTCAAGCCTCCCAAGCCGGTTGTCATAGTCGGCACCTTTGATCTTGACCAGGAAGACCCCCTTGGACTGGAAAAGGTGATCTCAGTTGAAATGCGCCAAGCCGATGGAGTCAAGGCATGGTTTGATATTGCCAAGCACCCCTTGGTCTACCGCATTGCCGGAAGCTACACGGTCAGCGGAGAAGTGGTTAAAGTGAGAGTTGTTGTTCAAAGGTTTGACGCAGAAATGAACAGGAAAACCCTGGATACTGTTGAAATCGAAGGGACGAAAACCAATCTTGCAGCTCTAGCACAAAAGCTTCGTCAGGCAGTAGAGGCCAAGATTCTAGAACTGGAAACCCCCACCAAAACCCCCGGAAACGTGGGGGGCCCTGCAGCCCAGCCGGCCGGTGCAGGGTAAGTTTGAAACATGCAGCCCCAAAGGGAGATTGAAGTCCTTATCCGAGCTCGTTATCCAATCATCTGGATAACGAGCTGGGAAGAAAGACGTGTTGAAGAAGCGGTAAAGAGTGTTGCAGACAAGCTGAACCGAAGGCTGCATGTGTGGAGCGTGACTCAAGGGATGAAGCCAGAAATCCCCCGTCCTCCTTCGATGGCGCCCAAAACTCAGCTGCCTGCGGAGCTTGAAGCTCTTGCTCAGGTTCATGAAGCACCCGAATTCGCACTCTTTCTTGTGAAGGATTTTCACCCTTATATGAGAGATTCACGAGTCGTGCGTCTTCTGCGCGATCTAGCCACGCGGCTGAGGCTACGAAGCCAGACTCTCATCCTCCTCAGTCCTACTCTCACCCTGCCAATTGAGCTTGAAAAAGACATTTCTGTCATGGAATTCCCCATGCCAGAAGTTGAAGACATTGAGAAACAGCTCGATGTTGTTATCAACTCGATGAAGGACAGCCCCTTGGTTTCTGTGGAGTTGGCACCCGAAGACAGAGAGCTGATCGTTAAATCGGCCCAAGGTTTGACAACTGACGAAATCGAATCAGCTTTGGCTCGCAGCTTGGTTGAAGCCAAAAAGCTGACCGTAGACCAGATTATTGAAGAGAAAAAACAGATCGTCCGCAAAACAGGGACCCTGCAGTTCTATCCGGCTGAGTCAAACATGAAGGATGTCGGAGGTCATGAGCTGATGAAAGAATGGCTGGCCAAACGCAGCCGCAGCTTTACCGACGCCGCCCGCGAGTTTGGAATACCCGCCCCCAAAGGTGTTTTAATGATCGGCGTTCAGGGCTGCGGAAAATCTTTGGTCGCCAAAGCAATTGCCGCAAGCTGGAGCCTGCCCATGCTGAAAATGGACGTAGGGCGAATTTTTGGAAGCCTTGTGGGACAGAGTGAGGAAAACATGCGGAAAGCCATCCGCATTGCTGAATCTTTGGCCCCCTGCTGTCTTTGGATAGATGAGCTTGAAAAGGGGTTCGCCGGCATGGGCGGCGGCGGGGTCAGCGATTCTGGCACCACCGCCCGAGTCTTCTCTACATTCCTCACCTGGATGCAGGAAAAAACGAAGCCCGTTTTTCTCATCGCTACTGCCAACGATGTTTCTGCCCTCCCGCCTGAACTGCTGCGTAAAGGCCGATTTGACGAAATCTTCTTCATCGATCTTCCTGACCTGAAAGAGCGGGAAGAAATTTTTAACATCCACCTTAGCAAGCGCAAACGAGACCCTAAAAAGTTTAAGGTCAAACAGCTTGCTCAGGCAACCAAGGGGTTCAGTGGCGCTGAAATTGAGCAGGTTGTGATTTCTGCCCTTAACCACGCGTTTTTTGATGGGCGCGAGCTGGCGTTTAAGGACCTTATGGAAGAGGCAGAGAGCCAGGTTCCGCTGAGTGTGATGATGAAGGAAGGCATCGATGAGCTGCGAGAATGGGCAACCATGCGGGCTCGACCGAGTGCGGTAAGAAGCGAAGAGCCGGAGTGATTCCGACTCTTCGACGGGCAGATTTTGAGACGTGGTGGAGGGGTTGTCCCCCTCTTTTCCACCAACTTTAGAAGGGCTTGCTCATTGCCTTCCTAAGCTTCTTCCACTTGCCAGTCTTGGGGGAAAGCAGCCTGCTGTGTTTTTTGGCTGCAGGGGCCTGGATAGCTTTTAAGACTGATCTAAACCTTTACGAAGCTGCGAACGCAGAGAATCAGATTGAGTTAAAGCCTGTAGATGAAACTAAAAATTGTGTCTATCTTGTGACTTTTAACTCGAAGTCGTACACAGTTTTGGTTTCTAGGAATTCTGAGAAAAACCCTGGCTGCCAAAAGGGGCAGTTTGTTAGTTGGCTCTTGGAAGAAGCGGGTCTTCCAAAAGCCAACTGTTGTGTTAAGATGCCTAAGCCGAAAGAAATTCCCTCGCTGCCTGAAAATCCCCCTCGGTAAGCCCGTGGCCGGTCGGAGCCCAGTAGACTTCAACGGCAGCCCCGGCCCGAACCAGCAGGTTTTCGAGCGCTAAGCCTTGGCTGGGCAGGCAGATGGGGTCTCGTTCGCCTGAAGCGATTAAGACCTTGCGACCCGAGAGATTCGGCAGAATCTCTGGCTCAAAGGGCAGCATGGGGCGCAGAAGGACTGCCCTGCTCGCTCCCGAGAGGCCCGAGAGCAGAAGCGAGGCGGCCATGTTGGCCCCGTTGCTGTAGCCGACTAGAGTCACAGGCCAGCCCTGCCAGCTGTTATCGACCACAGCCTTGTCCAGAAAGGCGGCCAGCTCAGCGGTTTTGGCGTGAAGGTCTTCCAGATCAAATTGCCCCTCGGCGAAGCGGCGAAACCACCGGTTGACACCTTCATCTCTGCTTCTGCCTCTTGGCGATAAAAGCGCTGCTCCTGGCACAAGGGCATGACCAAGATCGATCAGATCATGCTCATCTGCCCCAGTGCCGTGCAGAAGAACTAGCAGCTCCTGGCGGCTCTGGCTGGGCTCGATTCGATGGATGAAATCCTGTTTAGTACTCATGGAAACTGAACTCCGGCGGCTGTTGTAAAGCTGGGAAGCTTGGCTCTTACTGCTGTTCGGCGTGATTCCAGCCAAGTGGGCAGCTTCAGATCTTCTCCCAGGGTTTCAAGTGGTTCGTCGATCGTGAACCCAGGTGCATCTGTTGCGATCTCGAACAGAATTCCCCCCGGCTCACGGAAATAGATTGACCTAAAGTAGCTGCGCTCCTGCACCGTTGTGGCCTCTACCCCTCGGGCTGCCAGTTTTTCGCGCCACAAAAGCTGCTCTTCATCATTTGGTGTTCGCCAAGCTACGTGGTGCACAGAACCTGCACTCTGTCTTCGCAAAGGCTGCTGTTCCAACAGAAGATCCACTAAAGATGCCTCACTTTCTCCCGCAGCTTTCAGCCTCACTCTCTCATCATTTCTAACCAGCTCGGTAAAGCCCATGCCTTCTGTCAGCAGCTTCAATGTCTTTTCTGTATTGAGGCTGGATAGGGTGACAGCGTGGAATCCTCTCAGAGTCATCTCTGAAGAAAGGGGTCCTCCTGTCCAAGCCCCTCTTGAGTCCGAGTTGCCGGGTTCGACGATTTCCAAGCTCATGCCATCTCCATCGCTGAAGGGCAGAACCAAATCACCAAACCTCTCTACTGGGTCCTGAACATTCACTCCCGCATAGAGCAGCCTATCCTGCCATTGGCCGATAGTGCCCCTGCCTGTCGCAAACTGGGTGACCTGCGTTTCTCCGCCCCCCCGCTTTCCGGGCAAGGCTCCAATGATAGGAAAGAAAGTCAGCAGCGTGCCGGGTGTTCCGACATAGTCGCCAAAGTAGGTGTGGTAGACCGATGGGTCATCGAAATTGACCGTCACCTTAACCAGTCTCAGCCCCAGCAGGTCCGCGTAAAAATCAACATGCTGCTGGGCGCTGCCGGCAAAGGCTGTAACGTGGTGGATGCCTGGAAGGGAGCTTTTCATAATCCTCTATTCTCTTGTGTACGAACTGCTTCAAAAAATTAGTTGCATATGCAACTATCTTATTCATCACTTTTTGGGGCCAGGCAGTTCCACACTGGGTCTAGTGGGCGATCCGCAGCTAAGACATGGCTTCCTGGTCATCTTGGCTAGATGGCTGGCCTCCATCCAAAGTGAATCGGTTGGGCGTCAGCCCTTCGCTTACTAGAAGAACAGTAATCGGCTCATCGCCGGTTCTCCTTATCACAGCCAAGGCTCTTCCCTTGTAGACTTTGTGGCGGGAATCTTGAAGTGAATCAACGTCGATTGGGCTGGCATTTCCAAACCCTATCAGCTCGCCTGCCCCTTCTATGGCAATGCTCACTTCCCTGTCATCAGTGCGGACCAAGCGTCCACGAGCATCTATTAAAGAAAGCTTCAGCCAGATCAGACCTTCAGGGTCCATGACCCCGGTAGATTCCGTTTCGGCGGCAACAGCATCTGCGGCGCCAGAGGTTCTCAGGCTTTTGACAATGATTCTTTCATGGGAATCCCAACCCTTGACAACCAAAGTTCCCGGCTCATAAGGCACCTCCACCAGCATCCTTCCCTTATCCTCAGGAGAAGTGGGTTTTTCGACAATAACCCTGCCGTTTAGGCTGACTTCAATGCGTGAGCAGGAAGAATTGATCTCCACCTTCATCGGCTGTCCAGCAAAGTCCGGCCAGTTCCAGTGTTCCTCAACCTCGTCCCAGCCCCACTTGTGCATCCAGCCTTCTGTAATCCTCTGCTTCGCAGCAGACTCAGGCACATGAACACAGATGTTTAAAACACCTTCACGCCACAAGCTTTCGCGATGGTGTGACTGCGGCTTGCGGTCACCAATAAGGTCAAGGTCGCCACATACAGCCAAATGAAAAGGAAAAGCGCCGTTCCTCGGCTCGTCGGGGCCAGCTGCAGACTGCCCAATGCCTGATTCGCCAATGTAGTCTTGGGCGGTCCATACGAAATCACCGAAATTCCAAGGACACCCTTCAACAGATTTCCACGAATCCCATGCTTCAAGCGCATAGGTTTCCGTCTGCATCATCAGTCGGTCAGGATGCCTTTCGTGGTCGGACCTTACCTTCTGCCAAAGATAGTTCATGCCCCCAATATCAAGGTGCTCAAAGGCAGGATCACTGGATGCCTCCCAATCAACCCAAGTTTCTGACTGCCACCACGGAGGACAAAGCCCTGCCGAGATGGGTCGTGTTGGGTCGCAGGCCAAAACCGCTTTGCGCAGTCTGAGAGCAATCTCTGGCGTTTCAAAAGAACCCGGAATCTCGTTCCCTATAGACCAGCACCATACCGAAGCTCTTGAGCGATCTCTTCGCACCATGGTTTGAGCGTCTGCCTCACCAAGTCGGTTGAAATGCCTGTGGTAGCTGTCAGCCCTTTTTGGCCTTTCCCACTCATCATGCACTTCGTCGATAACCAACATTCCCTGCTGGTCACAGGCATCGAGCAGAGCCAGGCTTGGCGGGTTATGCGAAGTCCGAATGGCATTGTAGCCAGCCTCCTTAAGAAGCAGAATCTTTCTCAGCTCTGCCGAAGAGTAGGCGCAGGCGCCCAAAATTCCGTTATCGTGGTGGATGCAGCCCCCCTTTAGCAGCACCTTTTGTCCATTTACAGTCAGGCCATCAAGGGCATTGAACCTGATCTTCCTTATGCCAAAAACTGTCTGAGCGACTGCCTGGGATTCGTCTCCGATGACTCGCGCCTCAAGCAGGTAGAGCGGCTGGCAGCCAGAAACACTTAGGGAGGAATCCCAGGGGTTCCACAGGTGAGGATTAGGGAGAGTGAACTCGGCTGCCGCCAAGTCTTCAGTGCCTGCATCCGCCTCGCTCCTTGCGATTTCTCTGCCTTCTGGATCGATTACACGAAACTCAACACGACATGCCGCTTCTGTTTCAGCAAAGGCTTCCATCAGGGCAATACCAGGCGAGACAGAGCCCACCCGGGCCGTCAGACCATCGCGCAGCACCGCGGTTCTGCCTAGAGCTTCAATCTCGACAGGCCGGTAAAGACCAGACCCTGTGTACCAGCGGCCCACTTCTCCTTGATTAACAACCCTTATGGCAATCACGGCAGATTCTCGCCCAGCCGGCAGAACAATAGAAAAAGGGGTGTAGCCGTAAAAATTCTCAGCCGCTGGCTGACCATCTACCCACACCTCCGTTTCGCCAAAGACTCCCTGAAAGGTGATTCTATGCCTGAAGTTCGGATCGAGGGTCAGAGTGTTTCGGTACCAGGCAGTGCCTCCAACCGCATGGCCACCGTCGCCTTTAAAACTGCTGAGAGTCGCAGAAAAAGGCGAACTGGTGCCCGGAACATCCTCAATTGACCAATCGTGAGGCACCGAGACCTGACGCCAAGCTGAATCTGAAAACCCAGGCGCCTGCGCCCCTGCAATGTCTTGGCGAAGGAACTTCCAATGTGCTAGGAACTGAGGCATGGCTTGGATGACAAGGTTACAGAATTGCCTCAGGTCTTTGCCAGGCACTGCTGCTTTTCCTACCTGACTGCCAAAGCGATGCGCCGTGAATGATTAAGCGCCTACATCAAAATTTTACATACAGCATAA
This sequence comes from uncultured Fimbriimonadaceae bacterium, assembly GCA_964607175.1. Taxonomy (GTDB): domain Bacteria; phylum Armatimonadota; class Fimbriimonadia; order Fimbriimonadales; family Fimbriimonadaceae; genus JAKRSE01. Next base: position 342,708 of record CAZSIM010000001.1, on the reverse strand, counting down.
AGCCAAAAAAATTACCAAATCAAGAAGATCATTGCGACAAGACCGCAATTCTAGGAACCGCCTCACAGCTAGACCGTAGGCCACTATGCGTTGTCTGCTTAATCTCGAGCTTCTGCCCAAGTCTCCATAAAGTCATCAAACTGCGGAAGATATGGGCACCAGTCTTCCCTTCTTACGGCACGGAGGTACTGAGTCAAAGAAATATAAGGGATGAACTTGGGCCGGCGAGGCTGAGTTTTCATTTTCATGTTCGCCTGCTTCGGGGTTTTATCTGCCTTTTTAAGATTGCACTTGCGGCAGCAGGTAATCAAGTTTTCCCAGGTATGAGGGCCGCCCATCCACCGAGGCACAACATGATCGATGGTCAGGTCTCGGGTTGAACCGCAGTACTGACAGGTATAGCCATCCCTGGCCAAAATCGAATGGCGTGAAAGGCGAAGGGCCGGCAGAGGCCTTCGCACCAAGTACTTCATTCGAACTACAGAAGGGGCAGAGAGGCTCCCTTCACTTGTCACAACATGACCTTCCGAGTCATGAAGGACATCCGCTTTTCCCATAAGCACCAAGGAAAAGGCGCGTCGCACATCGCACACATTCAGCGGCTCGTAGTTCGCATTCAAAAGCAGGACATCAACAGCTTTCATGGTTTGAACTTGCGGCGTTCCGCAATGGTCGTGGCCAGCCTGCTACAGACGGGCATGAAACAAAAAGAGGTCCGCGGAGAGTGCTCCGCGAACCTCTGACAGACGACTAGCGCAGGTGTGTATCAAACGATTCAGCACACCGCATTGACGGAAACGTATGAGAAAGTCTCGCCCTTTCATTTCGTCTCTATCAATTCTGAACGAACAACGAATCGAAAAAGATTCACATGATGAATATTTCGCCCCAAAACCACCACAGATCACTCACGGATCAAAAGAGAGCAGCAAAGTGCTTTAGATTTTGGGTACATTTTCGCGAAGGCCGGACCAGAAGGCACGGAAGCTGCATGGAAGGGCTAGAGGCAGGAAGGTAAAATACATGGACGTGATTCGAATTAACGGTGGCCGCCGCCTAGAGGGGGAGGTTGAAATCCCGGGCAGCAAAAACGCGGCGCTCGCCCTTCTCTCTGCCGTGCCGCTGGTAAAGGGCAAAATTGTTCTTGCCGGCCTGCCGAATATCACCGACGTCCGTTATAAAATCCAGCTCCTTGAAACCATGGGTGTCAAGGTGGAACAGGTTGACGGAGAAACTCACTTCGATACCTCTGAGGCCCAGCCAAAAGAGCCCAGCGAAGAGATCATGCGGAAGATCCGCACAGGTTTTTATCTTTTTGGCCCCCTGCTTGCCCGTTATGGCCACGCCACCCTTCCTATGCCAGGAGGCTGCCCCATTGGCGATAGACCAGTTGATTTTCACCTCAAGGGCCTCAAGGCCATGGGAGCCGATGTCAGGATCGAAAAGGGCCGCTATGTTGGCACCTGCGATCGCTTAAAAGGCGCTGAGATCTACCTTGATTTCCCTTCTGCTGGAGCAACCCAGCATCTCATGGCAACCGCCTGCCTAGCCGAAGGAATCACAACAATCCAAAACGCTGCCATCGAGCCAGAGGTCACCCAGCTTGCAGACTTTTTGACGGCCATGGGAGCCAGGATTGAAGGAGCTGGCACAGGCACCATTTCTATTCACGGCGATGGACCACTTGAAGGGGGCTGGGCCAAGGTGCCAAGCGATAGAATTCAGGCCGCCACCTACCTTCTAGCCGGTGCCATTACACGAGGCGACGTAACGGTTCGTGGAATTCTTCCTGAACACCAGATTGCCTTGGTGCAGAAGCTGCGTGAAGCTGAAGTGCTGGTAGAAGAAGGCAACGATTGGGTAAGGGTTAAATCAGAAGGCAGAGCCAAGGCCGTCAAGGTCAAAACTATGCCTTACCCTGGCTTCCCTACCGATGTGCAGCAGCCGTTTTCTGCCTTTTTGGCACTGGCTCGTGGCAACAGCGTCATTGAAGAAACTATTTACGAAAACAGAACAGGTCATGTGCCTGAGCTTGGCCGCATGGGCGCCCAAATGAGGACGAACAATCGCCTGACTTTAATCGAAGGCGTTCACAGTCTTAGGGGTGCCGCTGTCAAGGCAACCGATCTTCGCGCTGGCGCAGCCCTGGTCTTAGCTGGCTTGGCGGCCGAAGGCGAGACGATCGTCGAAAACGTTCATTTTGTAGATCGTGGCTACGAGGGACTTATTGAGCGCCTAACGGCTCTAGATGCCCATGTGGAAAGGGCCAGCCTCCCCTCCTCTGCACTCTAGGGCAGTATCCTGTTAATCTCTTGAAGCTCGTTGCAGAACTCGGCATTGACTTAGGTACCTCCAGCATCCGCGTATACCGCCGGGGCAAGGGGATAGTCTTTCATGAACCGACAGTGGTGGCCATGAACACTCACACCAAAAAGGTGATGGGTGTCGGCACAGCAGCGCGTGAAATGCTTGGCAGAACCCCTGGCAACATCCAGGCGGTTAGGCCCTTGAGAGAAGGCGTTATTGCCGATTACACGGTCACCTACAAGATGCTTGAGAGCATCAAGAGGCTGGTGCTGCCTGCCCACCAGTTGTGGCTGAAGCCAACCGCTCTGATTTCAGTTCCTTCTGGGCTGACAAATGTAGAGCGCAGAGCCGTCATTAAAGCTGCCCTCTCAGCCGGATTTGGCAAAGTGACCACCATTGATGAGCCTATGGCCGCCGCGATCGGCTGTGGCCTGCCCATCTCAGAAGCTGTTGGGCACATGGTTGTCAACCTAGGCGGAGGCACAACCGATATTGCCGTCATCAGCCTTGGAGGACCCGTATTAGCACAGTCTGTGCGAGTCGGAGGTCAAAAGCTTGATGACGCGATTACCAAATTTGTGCGGCAGGAGTACAACCTGCTGATTGGCGATCAGACTGCCGAGGAGATAAAACTGACAATCGGCTCCGCTTATCCCCTGGAACAGGAGCTTTCTATGGATGTCCGAGGACGTGATGCCGAAGGCGGGCTTCCAAGAACCGTCACCATCACAAGCATGGATGTAAGAAACGCGACGGAAGAGCCTATCCGCCTGATAACAGACAGGATCTGCGATGTTTTGGAAGATACGCCTCCGGAGCTTTCTGGAGACATTATCGAGCGAGGCATGACGCTTACCGGCGGCACCGCCATGCTGCGGGGCCTTGACCTTTTAATCAATGCCCTCACAAATATTCCAACCCGCGTGGCAGAAAATGCAGAAACTGCGGTTGCAATGGGAACAGGTTACGCCCTGGATGAGTTAAGCTCACTTACCGCCAGCGGTGCAGTGAGCAGAATTCCATGAAGCCAACGCTTATCCTTTTTGTCCTCGCCCTCGGAGTGGCCGGAGCCCAGGCTCAAAGCGCCTCTGCCCCTGTGACAAAGGATGAAGTCCGGGCCGCTCTAACTAAAATCGAAGGCCCACTGCAGCGCAGACTCAAGGTGCAGTTTCCCAAAGCGGCTCTCACCCCAGGCGGCCAGGCAGCATCGCGCAAAGAGATTCTTGCTGAGTTTATGAGGCTGTGGAAGACTTCGGAAAAAGTGTTCCGTTTCACCCCCCGCCCTTACGAGGTCTACCCAGAGGTTTTGTCGCAGCACAACAAAGGACAGACTATTGCTGACCTCACTTATCTGATCAAGCGGGGAGCGGCTGCACCTGTTGGCCCCCTGGCCTGGGGCCCCAAGGACACCCTCTCTCCACGAGAGTTTGGTGATGCCTTGGCCATGCTTGTCCGCCAGATTACAGCCCTTTCGCACGACCCAAGTCCTAAGTTCACACCAAACTTGATGAGACCATAGGTTTAGCCGACCAATCTGCCGATCATTCCAAGAGAGGCAATGAGCGCGGCGCCCCACCTTAAAGAGGAAGGTTTTTGGAGCCTGTTTGACCTGAATCCTATGGTTCAGGGTGGGCTTGAAAGATATCTTCAGGCCTCGCTAGACCGCTGCACCCGCTACTTCCGCGCCTCTGGTGCTTCAATTTTTCTGCTGGATGAATCAACCGGCCAGTATCTGCTTAAAGCAAGATCCGGCAGGCAGACCAGAGTTCCTGCTGATGCTGTCATCCATCCAGGGGAAGGCTTGGCTGGACAGGTTATTCTGCTTGGTGAAGCTCAAGTCCTCAATGATGACCATCGCACACTAAGACTTCATGAAGGCACGGGCAGCCACGATATTGCCAGTTCAATGATTGTCCCCCTGCTGGAGCCAAGGCAGGGAGTTATTGGGGTGCTGAACTTGAGCCGAACAAGTGCAGAACCTCCCTACGAGCAGTCTGATCTTGAACGTGCCCGGGCAATGGCTGTACAGGTCACTCTGGCGATTCTTAACGCCAGGCTGGTAGAACGCCTTAATGATGCGGTAACCCTCAGCCGTGAGAGCCGCGAAAGGCTATCGGCGGTTCTTGATTCTGTGCCTGGAGGCGTGATTGTTATGGACAGTTCTGGCGCCGTAGTCAGCGCCAGCCCGTGGGCGCTTTCTGAAGGCCTTTTTGGCGCAGCTGGCAGAGGCGAACCCAGCCCCCTGGAGAAGCAGATTCACCAGCTTGCCATGGAGACATTGACCGAGCGGGCTCCGAAAAGCGTAACCGTAGTCAACGATACTGTGGATAGAACATGGATTCTGCAGAGCCAGCCCATGAGCCACGGGGGAACTGTTGTGAGCGTTCAAGAAATTACCGAGCATGAACGCAGTCAAAGAGAGGTTCATCGTCTCAGCCGACTGGCGGAGATCGGACGCATGACTGCCGCAATTGCTCACGAGTTCCGCAACCCCTTAACCGGCATAAGAAGCGCAGCTCAGATGATTCAATCCAGTCCAGAATTCTCAAAAGATTTCGGACAAATTATTGAAGATGAAGTTATCAAGCTCAACACTCTCTGCACGGAGTTTCTAGAGTTCGCTCGCCCCATGTCTTTGGACCGAGATGAGATGAAGCTAAGCGAAGCCGCCAAAAGAGTTATTGATCTTCTATCAGTAGTTTTCAGCAAAAATGGAGTTGATCTAGAGCTTAATGTCGAACCCATAGAAGCTTACGTATATGGGGATTTAAGAAAGCTGGAGCAGGTTTTTCATAATCTGCTAAGAAATGCCCTGGAAGCCACACCACCAGGCGGGATGGTAACCGTAAAAGTGGAAAGAAAAGGCTTCGAAATAATAGACAACGGAATTGGACTCTCTGAAGATGCTAAAGACAAGCTCTTCTCTCCCTTTTTTACAACCAAACCCCAGGGCACTGGCCTTGGACTTTCAACCGTGAGAAAAATTATCGAAGCTCACGGCGGAACTATCATGGCCGAATCGAGCCCTGAAGTCGGAACTATTTTTAGAGTTTCTTTAAGATAAAGGAAAGGCATGGCAAAAAAACGCGTATTGATTGTTGATGATGAACTGAACATCCGCCGAATTCTACAGGCTGCTTTTGACAAGGCTGGCTGGATTGCTGTCACAGCAGAAGATGCCCACGAAGCACTCAATGTAGTATCAAGCGAAGAGATTGACTGTGTCCTCACCGACGTCACCATGCCTGGAGTCAGTGGATATCAGCTGCAGAAGGAGATCACTTCTCGTCAGCCACACGTTCCTGTAATCATCATGACGGCTTTCGGCACTATTCCTCAAGCGGTGCAGGCTGTTAAGGATGGCGCATTTGACTATATTACAAAACCTTTTGATTTAGAAGCTCTTAAAAAGCTAATAGCGAGTGCCTTGGCGGGTGAGAAGAAGAAAGAGACAAAAACGAGAAAGACAGCCTTTTCCAACGGCGATGTTTCTTTTATTGCCAACTCGTCAATAATGCAGGAGATTGACGAAACAATCAGTCAGGTGGCAGATTCCAGGGCCACTGTATTGATAACTGGTGAAAGCGGCACAGGCAAAGAAGTCGTGGCTAAGCTAATTCACCAAAGATCGCCAAGGGCCGAATCATCTTTTGTCGCAGTATCCTGCGCTGCCCTGCCCGAAACTCTATTGGAAAGCGAACTCTTTGGGCATGAAAAAGGAGCTTTTACTGGTGCAGACAGCTCCAAGCCTGGACGTTTTGAGCTGGCAGATTCCGGCACACTCTTCCTGGATGAAATCGGAGAAATCCCCCTGCCTATTCAGGTTAAGCTGCTGAGAGTTCTGCAGGAAAGGGAGTTTGAACGGCTTGGAGCAACCAAGCCAACCCGCGTTGATGTCCGCTTAATAACAGCAACAAACCGCGATCTTCACGAAGCTGTCAATGAAGGAGTTTTCAGGCTCGACCTTTTGTACAGGCTGCAGGTAGTCGAAATTCAGCTTCCACCTTTAAGAGACAGGCTGGAAGACATTGAACCGCTCTGCGAGCTGTTTCTGATTCGATCTTCCAGTGAAAATAACAGATCGCTTGTCACTGTAGGAAAAGATGCCCTAGCCATGCTGCAGAATTACGCTTGGCCTGGAAACATTAGGGAGCTGGAAAATACAATGGAAAGAGCAGTTGTGCTTTCTTCAGAAGGAGAGATTGAACTGCTTCCAAAACATCTCCCTCCCAAAATGCGCCAGGCAGCCTAGCTGATGAAAACCACGGGATTCAGCTTGTAGGCACAATATAAAGCCACCGCAATAATATTCAGGATGACAGTTATCCAAAACATAATCCTGAATGACTTTTTGACTGTTTTGTGCCTAAAAATCTGCTGTGCTATTAAGCCGCCAGGCCATCCACAAAGAAAACCAAAAATGTGCAGCACTTTTTCAGGCACTCTATTCGAACCATCTTTTGCCGATAATTTATCTGACCTGTAAAGTCTAAAGGCAATTAAGCTGCTTAGAGCATAGGCAGCCGGTATTTCCATCAAAGAGTTTGTAAACCCAAGATAAAATGCGGCAGCCGTTATCACAGTCCCGAACAATATAGCCTTAAAATTTACATCCTGCTTCTTCAAATGTATCTTTCCGCTCAGTGGATAAATTAATGATGAACTAATCTTCCCATCCATTTCTTCTCCAACACAACAAAAAACTTCCCGCCCCAGATTTGGTCTTTCGCCAGCGGAATCCCATTGCTTGATGTGAAAAAATATGTCTGGACCGCCCTCATAAGGTTCTATAAATCCATAGCCTCGCGGGTCATCTCATTTAATTATTCTGCCCCTCAACAGATCAGCATTAGTTTTCATTACGGTTAAGTCTAAAAGATAGCTAGCTAGAAGGTTCGGACTTCTGCCGAATCCTTATAAACTGCGTGTAGGCGAAGCTGATAGCAAGCATCACCAAGCCAAAGCTGATGAGCAGGATAATCTTGATGACTGTTTCGAGATAAGAAAGGTCGTAAAGAAAGACTTTGCAGAGCGTCGCAAAAAAAACGACCAAACCCGAAATGCGGTAGATCGCGCTGTCTTTAACAAAACCAATCACAAGCAGAATGACTCCGTAGATAACCCAAGCGGCGCTCATTGAAAAGTCAAACTTAATTCCCAAAGGTGGCTGCTGAGCCAGAATCATTATGAGGCCAGAGAAGATTGTCCACTCAAGGCCAATAAAGGGCACCTGAACCATTCGTTTATCGTTGACAAAGGGCAGCAGAGCTCGAGCCACAAGCAGAGAGGAGACAAGAAGCATAGCCAAAGCTGCCGCATCGGCCATTACCCCTCCTCTCATTGGGGGCAGATCCATACCCAACAGCGCATTAGGCAGCTTCATAAATGGATATGCCGCTAATGCTAAACCCATGTAAAAGGTGCTCAGCCATGCTCCAGGCTTCCAATTTCGGTTGATGGAAAAAACGGCCAGTCCGCCAGCCGCAATGGCAAAATAGACAAGCAGAGCCTGAAATGACTGCATCTCAAACCCGGGTCCGGTCATAACTAACCAGCTGAATCGCCCCAAAGAAACACTGCCAGCCAGCAGACCCAAAACATAGTATTTGTCCTTTTGCTTCGGCACCAAGTTTGCAGCCGTTATAGCTGTCAAAGCCAAGGCCAGGGTAGTGACAAAGCTGGAAGCCATTGCCGCTGGCCGCATGACGATCTCTCCTCCCCAACCCAAAGCCAAAGGCATTGCTATACAAAGCGCATAAAGAACGCCAGACCAGTTAAGTTCTGGCCACTTTCTCCAACCAGCGATGGCTGAGCACAGCAAAGTGTAGAGTGCAGCTCCGATTGCAGTGGCAGAACTTGAATCGGCCCCCATTGTGGTGCATGCCAGATAAGCCAGTCTTGCAAAGGGATAGATGGCAGCCAAACTGGCAAGCATGGCAGCCTGACCTGCCATTTTTTCTGCCAGCCGAGCATAGCCTTCTGTCGCCAGAACCATAGAGACTATGAGAATTGAATGAAATAGAACCTCTATAGCGGGTACAGACTGACCAGTGGCTCCTGCAGCTGCTAAACCGACATAAGCTAAGGGCACAAAAAAGAAGAAGGATGCACTGGCTTCTTTAGCTCTGCCAAACGATATACCCAAGGACAGCAGAGCGACCACTGTCAGAGCAGCCCAGGCAATAACTGCGTTATACGGCATTTCCAGCCAATAGTAGAGCTCGGCCAGTCCGCGCACACCTGCGGCTCCCGCGGCAAAAATTGTAAATGCCCTCCGTCCTAAAGGCCGTCCTTCGTCAGTCGGCCATGAAGCAAGGACCGCTGCAGCTGCAATCACCAGACCTGATCCGGTAGAAAGCACCTTCTCGGTGAGCAAAACAAGCTCAGGGCTGCTCCTCTCAAACAGAATGATAAATGAAGCCAGCCAGCCAAGAATTCCTGTGGCAGTAGATAGGTAAAAAACCAAATCCGACCTGCTGCGCAGCCACCAAACAGCCAGCCCCAAGGCCTCAAGAGCATAAAGAGCGCCTGCCTGAGTGCTGGATAGGGAAAAAGCAGGAACAAACAGAATACAGAGCAGAGCACCGATTTTCTGACCTTCACGCACAGGCGCAGATGAAGATAATCCAGCCAATGCGTACTGAACAAGACCAAACCCCAAGACAGCAAAAAATCCGATGCTGCTGGCTAAGTTAGGCAGAAAAGTGTAAGGCACCAAGGCCGCAAATGTCGGCCCTACCCATAAAAGCTTCGTCGTTCTATCTGTCTTTTCATCTTTGCTGACCAACAGGCAGGCAGCCGATGCGGCCAGGCTAAACAGTGAATAAGCAAACCAGTTGACCCATGTAAAGGACGAAAGAGCCGCTGGCACTGCCTTGTCAGAGAAACGATAGAACAGTTCAGCCAGGGAAATGTTAGAGTCAGACAAGCAGGCGAGTCCAGCCACGCCAAGACCCAATGCGCTCAGCCATAGGGCAACAGCAAGCTCCTGCCACTGCCTGCGAACAACAACAACGACTGCAGGAAGGAGAACAAAAGCGCAGAGAAGCTGACTTAAGCCCACACGATCGGGCAGGGCCAAGAAAGCTCCTGCAAACCCTCCTAGAATTCCGAAGACATAAAAAGCTTGAGACCTTCGCCATTCGCTAAAGGCAAAGTTAGCAAAGCTTAGCAAAAGGCAGGCTGCTATCAAGCCATCAAGGCTCAAGATATCTTTGTAAACATGGGCGCCCGCAAAGCTTAAAAAGGCTCCGCACGAACCTGTTCCTACAAGCACCTGGCCCACTGCCTCTTTGCTGTTCAGCTTCCATAGACCAAGACCGGCAAGAATCGAACAGAAAACAAGCTCACCGCCCCACTGCATCTCCAGGGTAATCCAGCGATTGCTGATCATCAAGGTGACCAGGTAAAGCATCCCTAGCAGAACAACAAGCCCGCCAGCGTAGGCCAGGTAAAGGCCGCCTACTCTAAACTCAAATGAATCTGATTTTATCAGTGGCTTATCAGCTTCGGGCTGAGCAGAGGCTATCTCTGCCACCGACTCTGTTTTCGGGCTGAAAATTCTGACTTTATCTGGTTCAGAACCTTGCGGGTTAGCTCCAGAAGCAGAAACGCTTTGCCTATGGACCCGCTCGGCAGTGCGAATGGGCGGAGGAGTTAAAATGATTTTCGAAGGCTGTTTTTCAGTGGCCTGCCTTTCTTTGTCAGCCTCACCTAAAAGGAGCTTTATTTCAGCAAGCTCCTTTTCAAGCCTTGCCACCCTTTTATTCAGGTCCTGATCTTCTGGCTTCATAGCACCCCTTGATTCAAACCCTATTCGATCTTTAACTCAAGGTTTATCCTAGCAGATTCATTATATACAGCTACGTAGTGGCATCATGCAGGCTCGCCATAATAAAAACCCTCAGGACCATGTCCTGAGGGTTTTTATTATCAAGGTTCTGAGACTAGAACTTGAGGCTGAACTGAGTTCCGATCAGACCACCAGAGATGCGGTTGGTGCCGAGACCAAGAGCAAAGAATGCTCCGGTGCCCTTTGCATCGGCATCGCTGTACTGATAGAAGAACTTGAGGTTGGCGTTGCTGCTCATAGTCCAATCAGTGCCGATGGTGTACCAGCGCTGATAAGGATCTGGACCAGCATTAAGCTTCCAAACAACATCCTCATAGGTTGCAAAGACTCCAAAGGAATCATTGATCTTAAGGTCAGCACCAAAAACCAATGACTGAATGTCATCGTTCTTGGTCAGAAGAGAGCTGCCAACCTTTCCATCAGAGGCGGGGTCGCCTTCGTAGAACTGGCCGGTGGCGTAGATCTTCAGGTTGTCGCTTGGCTTGAACCAGGCTGAACCAGTAAAGCCGCTGATTCCAGTTGGGCTCCACACGGTGCCAAGTCGGCCCCATGCGCCAGGAGCGGAGTAATAGGCTTCGACGTTTCGGTACTCAGCGCTGATTCCCCACTGGTCGGCCTTGTAGCCAACGCCTGCGCGGTAGAAGTTGACATCCTTGGTCTTGATGCTGTGCTGGTTGTAGTTCACATCGGTGCGAGAAACACCGGCGTTGAACTTCAGTCCGCTGTAATCAAACTTAACCTCGGCGCCGTAAGCTTCCAGCTGGTTGGCCTGCTTGGGTGGAGCTCCGATGGTGTTGTAGCTGTCGCCGACAACGTAAGCCAAAACCAGGTCGGCAGGACCAAGCTTAACTGTGGTGTCAGCACCCAGGATCACATTGGCGGGAACAGCCGGACCGGGCTTGCCAAGCTGAACGTTGTAGCCATTGAGCTGGTTGCCGTTGATTGAAGTGGGAGTTGGCTTGCCGCCGTAAACATTAAATGAGCTGCCTGCAAAGTTGAAGGAAAGGATTCCTCCATCAAAGTAGTACTTGCCATTGTCATAGCGATCAGCAGAGTAGTAAGGAGTTCGATCGGCTCTTTGGAACACGTTCGAAATTGGAGCCTTGTGGCCAACTCGACCGAGCTGAGCAGAGAAGCCTCTGCCAAAGAGTGCGGAATCGAAAGCGACAACAAGCTCGTTGACAAAAATGTCGTCGCCGCCGTTGTCGGTGAAGCCTGGCTGAATTGGAGCGCCAGTTTCAGAAGATCGTCCACGAAGGCCGCCCAATGAATTCATCAGGTTGCCCACAACGAACGTGGCGTGCCACTTTGGACCTTCTTCGTTGGTGCCTCTAAGAGTCAAACCAGCTTCATGAAGAACGCTCAGGTCTCGGGTAATGCCAACGGCCTGGCCTGCATAGGCTGTGCCTGGATCACCAATCCCGACGGGAATGCCGGTCTGGGTAATGCCAACTCGGCCGCTGCTGGAATGGCCAGCAAGCATGAGAAGGTTGACGTCGCCGCTGATAAGAACGGCAGGCTTGGCAGACTCAAGCTTCTTCAGTCGTGCGTCAAGATCGGCAACGTCCTTTTTAAGAGCGTCGACATCAACACCGAGTGAAGCGAGTTCCTTTTCAAACTCACCAACGAGCTTCTTGAGCTCGGCCTGGCCATTGCCAAGAGTTTCAACTCTCTTGGTGAGGCCGCCCAGCTGATCGCGAAGTGACCCAAGGCCAGAGTTGTCCTGTCCCTTGATCATTCCTTCAAGAGACTTGATCTGATCTTCAAGGCCAGAGACGCGGCCAGAAAGCAGCTGATGAAGCTGATTAACGGCGACCGCAAACTCGTAGCGGGACATGGGTCGATTGCCTCGATAAAGGCCATCGGGATATCCGAAAAGGACCTTGTCCTTCAGATTCTTCAGGGCCTCATAAGCCCAATGATTGTCTGGAACATCCGGGAAATTTTCCTGGGCCATTGCTGGAGCCACCATTCCGATGGCAAGCACGGCACCCAGGGCAAGTTTAAGCATTTTCTGCATAGTGCCTCGAGTAATGAGGGCAGCAGACTTAGCAATTCTCCTTACTGTTTCTCGCTCAGCCTTTCCTCAGTTACCTAAGCGAAACCCTAACAAGTAAAAATGCAGGCTTGCACACCCTCGGGCAAGATAGCTAACGCAACCTTACCTACTAATACGGTACCATGTCATGTAAGGTTCAATTCAACGAATTTTGCCAATTAGGACCGCTTCAACCTGAATTTAACCTGAATGGGCTGAACGAACTAAAGGCCAACAGCTGTCTTCAACTTTTCAATGTCAACTTTGGGAAGACGACGCACCTCTCCTGGGGCCATTCCTTTAAGAATTAAATGGCCAATTCTCACCCTTCTCAAACTTATTACTTCATGACCAACCATGCGGCACATCTCTCTAACCTGACGCTTTCGGCCCTCATGAATAATGATCTTTAGCCGAGTGGTTCCTTTAGTTTCGTCCCCGGGAATAACCTCAACCTGAGCTGGGCTAGTGCGACGGCCTTCAACAAACACACCCTTCCTTAACTTATCAATCGCTGATGAAGTAGGAAATCCCAAAACTACAGCAAGGTATTCCTTTTCAATGCCGTATTTAGCATGGGTTAAGCGCATGGCAAGTTCGCCATCGGTCGTCAGCAGCAAAAGCCCTTCAGTATCCTTATCAAGCCTTCCTACCGGTTTAACTGACTGATACTCTCGGGGGATAAGACGCATTACAGTTGGGCGTCCTTGAGGATCGTTAAGTGTTGTCAAAAGCCCCTTCGGCTTGTTCATTATCAAGGTGGAGCTTTCCTGAATCGCTATGGCCTCGCCATCCACCCTTACCTCGTCGCCTTCCTCAACTTGGATGCCCATTGTCGTTACGGTCTGGCCGTTGACCATCACCCTTCCTTGAGCAATCAGCTCCTCGGCTTTGCGCCTTGATGTAATGCCCGATTGAGCAATAAAGCGATGAAGTCTCATTCTCCCCTAGCACCTCTCCTAATGTCGTCCAACTCTCTCTGCCTCAAGGCTCTCATCCTGGCACGAATGACGTTGTTTCTCCGCCAAACAAAAAAGACCCCAGTCGAAAGCAGCAGGACCACGGATAAGAGTGGCTGCCACCATGCCATGCGGCCTTCGCTGATTACCAAAGGCATCTCGTAGCCTCCCTCCCAGACAACCTTGCCCCCATTGGCTCCCTTTTTCAAAGGAGCCTTCAGCTTGGGCTGGCCGGTAAGTTTCGGAGCGGCAAGATTCTTGGGAACCATAGCGGCGAGATCCTTAGCTGCAGTGAGGCTGACTGGACCACCCAAAGCGCCAGAGACATTCAGCTTCCCCATCACAGCCCCTTTTTTGACAAGAGTCTTGTTCTCAAAGGTGTTAAAAACCCAGTCTCGCAGCTTCTCCTGATCAGCCACCCAGCTTCGCGGAGAGCCCAAAATAACGCTGACAAACTCAACGTCATCAATCTTGTGCCATCCTACAAAGCACCTTCCTGCCTGGTCTGTCCAGCCAGTTTTGATCCCTAGATTTGTGGGGTCTTTGCCCGCCAGTTCACTGCGGTTTGTAAACTTTCTGGGTGCGCCGCCATTAAAGACCAAAGCGATCTCCGGCATGACAATCACCCTCCTAAAATCAGGAAGCTTAATAGCTTCCAAGGCAATTTTCGCAAGGTCAGCTGCGGTCGTTAGGTGGCCTTCTTCATGGTAGCCGTGTGGATTTTTAAAGGTGGTGTCAACAGCTCCTATCTCTGCGGCCTTGGCGTTCATTTCTGCGACAAAGGCCTCCACCGATCCCGATACCCTCACGGCAGCAGCCAGGCAGGCATCATTGCCGCTGCGAACCATGATTCCTTCCAATAGGTGTTCAGCCGATATCTTGTCGCCTGATCGAAGTCCAATCTTTGAACCTTGAGCTTTGTTGACTTCCGGGCCAACTGTAATCATCTCATCCAAAGGAACCTTTTGAATGAAGAGCATGGCCGTCATCATTTTGGTGGTTGATGCAGGCGGCCGAATGTCGCTTCCCCCCCTATCCCACAAGACCTCGCCAGTTGCCGGGTTCACAACAACGACAGAAAGCGCCGTAAGTTCAGGTCCTTCACGATCAGAGAATTTCCCTAGGTTCTGCCCCTGCACCATCGCCAGCACAGCGAGGAACAAAAAGCTCAATAGAAGCCTAGCCTTCAACTCTCGTCTCCTGAAAAGTCAAGAGCTGGCTGGCTGGGATCTTCATTGGATTGAATGCTCAAAATATCTCCTTCTATCGTCGATAAATGGGGCAGATCCGAAAGAGAGTTCAGATTAAACATGTGTAAAAATTGTGCCGTTGTAGCGTACAACATAGGACGTCCAGGGGCCTGTTTTCGCCCCACCTCCTGCACAAGCTTCTTTTCGACAAGCTGCTTAAGGCTGTAGTCGCTTTGAACTCCACGGACAGAATCGATCTCAGAAGAGGTGATGGGCTGCTGATAGGCGACTATGGCCAAGGTTTCCATTACAGAGCGGCTGAGCCTGGCTGGCTGCGGCTCCAGAAGCCGCGCCACATAACCAGCAAACTCAGCTTTGGTCGCCAGCTGATAGCCGCCCGCAATTCTTACAAGCTGAAGGGGGCCAGATTCTGAGAACCTTCTCCCCAAAGATTCCAATGCTTCTTCAACTTCATAGAGAGGAGCTTCCAAAGCGTTTGACAAGGTTTCTGTTGAGACAGGAGTTTCGCTGGCGAAAAGCAGGGCAAACACAGAATCAGTCAGCCTCATCTTGCATCACCTTTACCGAACACAACATCACCCCCTTCAGACAGTTTCAGCTTGGCCTGCCCCAGCCTGATAAGTTCAAGCAGCGCAAGAAACCACCACACCGCTTCTGATCGTGTAAATTCACCCACAATCAGCTCCTCAAGATTCTTAAACTCCGGCGTCAAAGCCCGCATGACAACAACCATCTGATCGCTGATAGACCTTCTTGGCGCATCGAGTCTTTCTGGCTTGGCCGGAACAGCCCTCGCCATGAGTTTTTCAAAGGCAGCAGCCAGGTCGTTGACCGTCACATCACCCAGTTCAAAAGGCAGTTCGTATGGCCGATGGCCTTCGGGACTCCTAAAAAACAGCTGGCTTCGATCTTCATGAAGAATGTTCAGAGCCTCAATCGCAGGCCGGAACTCGTGAACCCACGCTTCCCCTCGTTCAACCGATTCATCAGGGGCTTCTGGTTCTGGCTCTGCCCTTGGCAGAAGACCCCAGGCTTTCTTTTCAAGCATGTAGGCCAAAGCCGCCATGCCGCCAGCCATTCCCTCAATATCTGGCCCGCCCTTAGCCCCGCCCGCCAGCTCTATAAGATGGCGAAAATAGGCTTCGCATATGGGGGCAAGCGGAATCCCCATTAGGTCAATCTTCTTTTCCTTTACGCAGAGAAACAGCGCTCCCAATGATCCCGAAAAAGTAGGCAGCTCAATAAGGAAATCAGAAGCAGCCTGTCCTTCTTCCTCATGAGATTGGCGGGCGAGGTCGTTCTGGCTGGACATGTCCCCTTTCATCCCGCAGTGACCTGGCGGCATTTATCTGCCAATGGGCAGGTCATAGAAAAAAGTGGAGGCGCCAAGCGGATTCGAACCGCTGAATAACGGTTTTGCAGACCGTCCCCTTAACCACTTGGGCATGGCGCCGAGAGAAGAAAGGATACTCCAACTTGCAGGCGAAGAGGGGCCGGAGGGGCATGAGGACCTGTAAAGGCCCCTTCAATGTGATACCCAGCCTCCAAGTTGAGTACCCTTAAAAAATGGCAAAGCTCCACGAGTATCCCGTCACAGTGACTTGGGATGGTGGAAGAACGGGCAGCGGTCATGTCACTGCCGAAAGGTCTGGCGTCGGAAGCCTTCTGGCTGTCCCACCTGAATTCGGGGGCAACAACCAGTCTGGAACTAATCCTGAAGAGCTTTTAGCAATGGCCATCGCTTCCTGCTACTCCATCACTTACGGGATTATCAGCCAAAACAGAAAGCTGCCCATCAAGCACTTCAGCGTTTCGGCGATTGGAGAGGTGGAAGAACAGGGAGCCAGCTTCACTTACAAAAAGGTAACGATCAAGCCCACTATTCTTTTAGAACAAGAAGCGGATGAGGCCCAAATGAAGGCAGCAGAAGACTTTGCCCACAAGGCAGATGGATACTGCATCATCACCAACTCTCTTCGCGGCAAGGTTGAAATTGTGCTTGACATCAAGGTGGAGAAGGCCTAAGCAGAATGGCTCGCACCAAGCTGATAGCAGGCAACTGGAAGATGAATTTGACCTCCACCGAAGGAGGCGCGCTCGTTGAAGCCATCACTCTTCACGCCGAATCAAACCCTGATGTAGACGTTGTGGTCTGCCCTCCCTTTCTTTCGATCCCACGAATAAGAGAGCACACCAAGATGAGCAGCATTCACTTGGGAGCTCAGAACTGTTTCTGGGTGGATTCGGGCGCCTTTACCGGTCAGATCAGCGCAAAAATGCTGAGCGAGTTCTGCGTTGACTACTGCATCGTAGGCCATTCTGAAACCAGAGGCAAGTTTGGCAAGCTTGACATTCCTGAAAGCACAGTTGGACTCTTCGCCGAGACAGATGAAACGATCAATCTTAAGATCAAGTCTCTTCTTTATTACGGCATTACTCCGATTTTTTGTGTGGGCGAAACTCTTGCCGAGCGCGAAGCTGGACTGACGGATTCTATCATTCAAGGCCAGCTGGCTGGCGGCCTTGAAGGCTTGGACCCAGCTGAGATGTACCAGTTTGTCATTGCCTACGAGCCTGTTTGGGCTATCGGAACTGGCAAGGTCTGCGATACACCAGAAGCAGCCCGCATCTGCCAGATGATTCGTGACTGGGTATCAGAAAACAAAGACCCGGAAGCGGCAGAGAATATACGTGTTCTCTATGGAGGCAGTGTCAACGCCAAAAATGCAGCTGAGCTTTTTTCACAGCCCAGCATTGATGGCGGATTAGTAGGTGGAGCAAGCCTGAAAGCTGATGACTTTACCGAAATTGTCCGACAGGCTTAGTGTTCTTCAAGCGAAAAGCATTACAGTCCAGCTGATTGAGTCAGCTGGACTGTAATGCTTTTCAGAAGCCTTGTTTTCGGCGCTCGTTAACTGAGGCTGTTTCAGAATCGCGAATCAGACTCCAGCAGTATCAGCACAGGAAGAGTTGGTGTCTGAATGGCCCCCAGGCCCGCTTTACCGCCACGCATTGAGTAAAAAACCTGCCAGGCAAACTCTGTAATCGGAATCGAATTCGATCTTAGCTGCTCCAGCACCTTTGTAATGCCAAGGGCAAAGATTCCGACTTCGTGACCATCAACAAAAACAGAGTTGGCTGCCTCGCCTTCCAGCGTGCCAAGCATCTGACTGATCGAACCGCCAGTAGGAACCTGACTGCCAAAAACACGGCCTTCCAGCGTTGGTCTTGCCACCTGATAGAAGGAGAAAATCTTTGCCCCTTTGCGAGTAAAAACGCTCAGCAGAGCATCTTTTCTCACCATGCTGCCTGTTTCATAAAGGCTGGCAGTGTCTGATCCGGCCAGATAATCAACACCGCCGAGATTGATGGCCCCGCCGCTATAGAACAAAAAAAGAGTTGCGCCGCTTGGCATTCTTTCAGCCAGGCTTTCCGCTGCGATCTTAATCTGCTCCGCTGTTGGGTCGGTCAGCGTCTCGATATTGGCTTCTGGGTACCCAGCATGCTCAATCAAAGACTGTCTCATTAAGGCGGCATCACCTGCACCAAACGGCTGACGTGTTTCAGCCAGACGAGATTGTGAAGTCCCTAAAATGAGGGCAAACTTTGTTTCAAGGGGAGCAATCTCCCCAGTTGGCGCGCCCTGCTGATTCAGGTCTGAAGCTTTAATTGCTGTAATCGTCCCAGGCGCACCAGCATTGGCGACTGGAGGGTTTGTAACAGGGTCACGCCGCTGCCCTGTGCCTGTGTCGGCTGCTCCAGGTGGGTTAGCTCTTGGGGGTCTGGTTCCCTGGCCAGCCGGCGGCTTAACCTCTGGCTTGGTTTCCGGCTTAGTCTCAACCTTGGGATCAGGCTTGATTTCGGTTTTTGGAGGCTGAGCCTGTGTGCCCGTCGATCCCCCATCACTGGTTGAATCAGTTTGATTTGCCGCAGGAACAAGCACCTGCAGCTGTGCGCGGACATTATCTGTCAAAAGTTTATCTTCTGGGGTGACAACCTCTGTATCAACTTTCCAGTTGAAAGTAGGATTCTTGATCCACGTCTCCCTTACAAAAGCTTCAGAAGCTTCATCGCGAAGCAGCGCGCCGGACTGCATCACCAAGGCGTAGGCTTCTGATGATCTTTGTCCAGACTTGAGCAGAGCAGAAGATTCCTCTAAAGTTGTGGTTAAAAGCCGCCTTCTATCCTCAGAATCGCTGGTTTCCAAGGCCCATCTCCAGGCACAGTAGGCAGCGGCAAACTTGGGAGAATAGGGTGCTCCACCCCGCCAAACTCTTGGCTCTGTTATAGGGCCAGGGAGCCTGGTTGCCTCAGAAGCATCACCGCCGCGAGACCGATTGGCGTTCAAAAAAGCCTGGCGAGCCATAGGCCAATCGCTTGATTTCGCCAGCTTTAAACCCTGGGCGTAGTTATCCACCCATGCCTGGGCGTGAGCCGCAGCACAGCCAACAGCCAAAAGAGCCACTGTGGCAATTCTAGCGGTCAGTTTAGTTTGAAATCCGATAGGTGATGCCCAATGCCGCATCTGCGGGTCCTCCTGCATTATCCTTAAAAAAGTTTAGATCTAGGCCAAACCTGCCATTTTCTGGCCTCCAGCCTAAACCATAGCTAAAGCCCTCTCTGTTCGCAAAGCCCATGCCCAGTGCTTCCAGCCTCTGCCAGCCCAAACGGATTGGAAATCGGGAGCCACCGGTTATAAAGCTGTACTCAAGCCCCATGCCTAGACCGAGCTTGTCTTCGCGGGCAAACCTGCCGCTTTTCTCCCCGCCAAAATGATAGTCAAGCTGCAGCCCATAAGTGAGATAATCTTCTGCTCTAACCAGCCTTTTGCCAGCATAGCCTAAGCTCGCTTTGCCTGGAATTCTGCCGTAAAGATCAGTGACTTCATCATCGCCTTTGAGGCTGATTGGCGTGCGTACAGAAGCTCCAATCATTCCATTTTCACCGACAGCAGCCTGCCAGCCAGCGATGATTCCCACCCCTTGAGCTGTGCCAAGCGCCTGACGGCTCACAGCCCCAGTCTGGCTGTTTCCGGTGAAGACTCCGTAATCTTCTCTGCTGTTAAGATGCTGGTTGGCAATGACAATGCCGAAGCCAAATGAGCTTTGCTCGCCAGCCTGGCCGTAAGCCAGAGTAAAAAGATCGGTCTGAGCTTTAATAAACCCCTGGTAGTTCCCTGCCCTTTGTCCGTTGGGAAGATTCAAAACTCCCGCAGCAGATTCTTCCAGCTGATAGCCGCCTATTGAATAGCTGAGCCCGAAAGTTCCTTTGCCTACCGGCGCGGCGTAGCCAAGATGGCTGACAGCCACCCGGCCATAGCGTCTTTCTGTGCTGTAGGATGGATCTGCAAGGCTGCCGGATAATCGGCTTTGAGAAGAAGGAAGACTGCGAACCGATGCGGAGATTATCGGACTGGTAATGTATCCCAAGCCAGCAGGATTGCTCAAACCAGCGTGCGGCGTGATGTCTGTGGCAGAGGTGGAACCCCCCATGCCCAAGGCGCGGCTGCCAGCATCCAATGCGCTGAGTATTTCTGGAGCCTGAGCAAAAGCTGTTAAAGGCCCACAGACTGCGGCCATAGCCAAGGCTCCCCGCATCCGTGCGTGTCTTGTCTTCATCTTCCCTGCTGTCCTTTAGTTGACCTTTTCAGGTCATGCCTGCATCCATGCCAGGTCCTTCCGTGGAAAGGCACCATGATTGTACCGTGAAACCATAGAAGCTGCATGTTTACAGCATCTTTAGTCAGGACGAATTGAGCCTGCTAATCGTTTCGTGCCTGGTCCATTAGCAGATTAAGAAACTGGGCTGCACCATTTTCATCATTTCTGCCAACGACAACCTTTGCCAAAGACTTAATCTCAGGAAGAGCGTTGCCCATTGCACCTGGGAACCCGGCCCATTCAAGCATCTCCTTGTCATTGCTGTAATCGCCAAGGGCCGCTGTCTCTTCCTGCTTAACTCCCAAATAAGCGGCCAGCTGCGATAGTCCCCAGCCTTTGCTGATGCCACAAGGCAGAAACTCCAAATACTCGGCTTCACTCCTAACAATTTCTGCCCATCCTGCCGGAAGTGACTTTCTGACTTCATCTTCCATCAAATCCATGTCTGATTTATGTCCGACAAAAAGCAGCTTTGTGGCTTCGTTTTCATTAAAGCCGCCTATCAAAACTTCCACCTTGTCCGAGGCGACTCTTTCACGATAAAGCTCGGCCCATTCACCGCCCTTATTCATGGTTATTGTCCCTTTATAGTAGTGGTTAACGTGCAGGTTTCGATGATCGGCAAAATCTAAAAGCCATTTGACGGCCTTGGATTCCAGCCCTTTATGAAGAATTTCTCCCCCCTTTTCGTCAATAACATAAGCTCCGTTGGCTGTGACCATTGGGCCTGTGATGTCAGCTGCTTCTGCAAAGGGGACGACTGTGCTGATGGCTCTGCCGCTTGCCAGGCACATGATAAATCCCATTGCCTGAGCAGCCTGCAGGGCCTCAATATTGGCTTGAGAAAGAACTCGTGAAGAGTTGAGCAGGGTTCCGTCGAGGTCAAGAGCGATCAGTCGAATGCCTGGCACAGACCTAAGCATGACAAGTCATGCCTTGGAGTCCCAGGTCAGATGGACTTTACAGGACTGCGGACTGACGCATTACCGAATCTGCCCGCTTGATGGCTTCCCTTGCGCCAGCCAAGTCACCTCCGGCTTGATAAAGGCTGACGACCTTTGACCAGGCTCGGGAAAGGTGAGTCGCTTTCGCCGCTAAAAAGGCTTTTCCAGGGTCTGATTCTGCATCCACCTGGGTTTCCAAATGCTGCTTAATGGCTTCTTCCAGCACTTCAGCGTACTCTTTAAAAGGAGCTTTGCTGTCCTCTTCTGCTGCCGGGACAGCCTCATACAAAACGGCAGGAAGAATGGGTGCTTTTTCCTCAGAAGGAGCATCAAAAGTAGATTTGATGGCGGCCAAGGCTTCATCGTGCTTCTTCAGCTTCGCAGCTGCTCTGGCAAATCTAAGATTATCGTTCACCCGCCGGTCTTCGGTTTTCGCCAGCTTTCTTGCCGCATCGTAGAGTTTGTAGGCATCTTCCCACCTGCCGCCATCTCTAAACAGATCACCGTAAATCCATGCATTTTCTTCCGTTGCCATCTCGGGAGTAATGAGCTGCAGATACTCATTGGTCTTCTCTGCCATTACCCTGTCTCTCTGTGCGGGGGTTATCTCTCTTTTAGCAACTTTTCTATCAAGGCTTGTGCGCCAATTCACCAGATTTCTCATCATGATCTCTGGATAGCTGGCTATCTCATCATCGCTGTTGGGGTCTGGCAGCTTGCCAGACTGACAGCCGCTTCCGAGCACCAAGGCAGCCATAGCGACAAACAAAAAGTAAAGAGGTCGAAACTGCATAAGTTTGCTTCTGCTCCGCCTAGGCCGAGTGACGATTGGAATCAAAAAGGGGATCGCAGTAGATCTCCGTTCCAACAAAAGTTAAAACAGCTTTACCCTGCAGCGCGGTTCCCTGGAATGGAGAGTTTTTGCCTCTGCTAAAGGTGCGGGCAGAATCAAAAGTCCACTCAGCATTAGGGTCAATGACAGTCACCTGGGCGAGAGGGCTTCCACCTGGCTTTAAGCTGCCCGCTTCCAGCCTCAAGATTTCAGCTGGCCCAGTCGAAAGCCGGCGAATTGTTTCAAGCGGGCTCAGAACTCCCTTCTGTGTAAGGCAGGTCAAGGTCACAGCCAAGGCTGTCTCAAGTCCTGGGAACCCAAAAGGAGCTTCGGAAAAAGGCACGTCCACCTCGTAGCCTGCGTAGGGCATGTGCCCCGATGAAATGCAGTCGATAGTTCCATCGTGCAGGGCTTCTTGAATCACATGAAGGTCAGCCTCTGTCCGCAGGGGGGGAGTTGCCTTGAACCTGACATCAAATTCTCCCACCGATTCTTCTGACAAACAGAAGTGATGAGGCAGCACGCCGCAGGTGATGGGTGCGCCCAAAAACTTAAACTGCCTAACCGTTTCCACCGCGCCCCATGTGCTGACCCTCATGATATGAAGGCGGCAGCCAGAGTTGAGAGCCAAAGCGCAGTTCCTCATGACCATCACGTCTTCGGCAGCGCGAGGAATCCCCTTCACACCCAGCATCGCGCTTATCGCGCCTTCGTTCATTGCCCCGTCGCGGCTGAGCGACATATCCTCACAATGAGCAAAGAGCCCAAGATCAAGCTGAAGGCAGTGAGCCATCGCCCTCTGCATCAAGGAAGAATCCTGCGTTGGACGCCCCTCATCAGTGACTGCCAAGACACCCGCTCTTTTGAGGCTTGAATATGATGCCAAACCTTCGCCGAGCTGCCCTTTGGTTAATGCGCCTAAAGGAGAAACAAATACTCCACCTGCTTCGGCGCTGGCGGCCTTGTCGATAATGTGGTCAACGATCGGGGCCGAATCTATCGCGGGGGTTGTATCTGGCATGGTGCAGATAGAGGTAAAGCCTCCTGCTGCCGCCGCCATTGTTCCTGTGCGAATCGTCTCTCTGTGGTCCTGCCCTGGCTCTCTTAAGCGGCAGTCGAGATCAACCAAGCCTGGCGCAATCCAAAGGCCGCGGCAGTCATAGGTTTTATCGGTTCCCAGTTCATCCACATCGGGGCCGACCTCGGTTATCTGACCATTTTCAATGACCAGGCTGCCCACAACATCCAGTTCCGCACTGGGGTCCAAAAGCCGACCGTTCTTTAACAGAATTTTCACGCCAAACCTCCAGCCTTAGGAGCATCTGCCCCCAGAGCCCAAGCCAAGGCAGCCGTTTTTGCATAGATGCCGTTCCCCACCTGGTCGAGAATCACACTCTGGGGACCATCTGCCGCCCAGTCATCAATTTCCATTCCTCGGTTAAGGGGGCCAGGGTGCATGATGATGGCATCCGAAGCTGCTGACCTGATTGTCTGGCGGTTGATTTGGTACTGCCTGGCAAAATCCCCTCCGCTTGGCAGAAGGCCATCCTGCATTCTTTCTCTTTGCAGACGAAGCGTCATGACAACATCGCAGTCAGATATTCCTGTTCTAAGATCGTAATAAACCTGCACTGGCAGAGACCCTGACGCGCTGGGGATGAGTGTTCTTGGCCCGACAAACCTTACTTCGGCCCCCATGCGGTTTAGAAACCATGCATTGCTTCGAGCCACTCGGCTATGAAGGACGTCCCCGACAATGGCAACCTTCAAACCTTCCAGCTTTCCTTTATGCTGCAGAATCGTTGCCGCATCGCCCATTGCCTGGGTCGGGTGCTCGTGCTGACCATCGCCTGCGTTGACGATCGGTCCGCTGAAATGCTTGGAAGCCATTTGAGCTGCGCCGCTGGCAGAGTGGCGAATGACCATGGCATCCAGCTGGGCAAAGCCTAGGGTTAACAAAGTGTCCTTAAGAGTCTCGCCCTTGCTAATTGAGCTGCCGGATGAACCGAACTGGACAGTGCTGTGGCCAAGCAGACTTGCCGCCTGACTAAAAGCTACTCGTGTTCTCGTCGAGTTTTCAAAAAACAAAAGCCCAACTGTCTGCCGAGGCGATGGAGGCACAACCGGCCTGCCCGCCAAATGATTCTCCTTTATTGAAAGGGTGAGATCAAGAAGTCCCTTGATCTGAGCTTCATCAAGAAGCCTTATGGCGTGCAGGCAGCGCTTCACAGTTGATTTTCCTTTTCTTGAAGGATAACGGCATCCTCACCATCAAGCTCAATAAACTTTACTTCTATAAAATCCGACCTTTGGGTGGAAACTGCTTTACCCACAAAATCCGGCTGAATCGGCAGCTCTCTGTGACCGCGGTCAACCAAAACGGCAAGCTGAACTCTCGCAGGCCTTCCGTGTTTAAGAAGCTCATTAAGTGCGGCCCGAATCGTGCGGCCTGTAAACATCACTTCGTCAACCAAAATCACATTCTTGCCTTCAATGGCAAAAGGAATCTCGGTCAGGGAGCCTTGTGATTCTTTTTGGTCATCACGGCTGGCGGTGGCATCCAGCTTTCCGCAGGGCAAAGTTACCCCTTCAATCTGAGTGATGGCAAAAGCCAGCCTCTTGGCTAATGGCCAGCCTCGCCGCAGAATTCCTACGCAGACAAGGTCCTCTGCGCCTTGGTTGGATTCCACTATCTCGTGAGCCATGCGTCCGAGTGTCCGCTTCATGCCCTCGGCATCGAGAAGGAGTCCGCTCATATTAGGATTATGGCGGGCGGAGGTCTGCTATTGGTTGAGGTCTTGGGGATGCTGTAGACTAATTCTTCTGTCCAACTCCTCTCAAACCTTTCGTGTCGCTGAAGTGGCCTTTGATGCAAGGACCGCCGGGGCAGACGCACTTTACACCTACCGAGCTGCAGATGATGCTGCGCCAGGTCAGGCATGGCTGGCCCCCCTTGGACCTCGGCGAATGCTGGGGTGGATCATCAACATAAAGCAGATTTCAGAAGAAGAGCTGGGATTTGCCCCAAGCAGATTAAAGCCTTTGGATAAAAGAGTTCAGGGACTGGATCTGCCCACCGAACTCCTGAGCCTTATTAGTTTGGTTTCCGACGAATTCCTGGCATCTATCAGCGAGACCTTAACCCCTGCCACTCCTCCAGGAATTCAAGACAGACTCGTCCGCACTTGGACTCCAACGCCAGAGACTGCTTCATTACTCCCTCTTTCCGCTGCCCAAGAAGAAGCCTTGAAGGTAATGAAAGAAGGTCCTGTTACAGAAACCAAGACCAAGCAGATTGCCAAAGGATTCAAAAGCGCACTAAGAGCCTTGACCACAAAAGGACTCGCCGACGAGACCCTCAGCCTCGCTCCTTCTTCTACCCGCTCTCGGCTTGGAGCGGTGATGAGGCTCACCGCTGACGAGCAGAAGATAGAAACATTTCTGGAGAAAGAAGGAAGAAGAAAGCCAGCCCAAGCTATGACCCTCCTTCAGCTGCAGGGGACCCAGACTGCCAGCTTTCCTGCCGACGAAATAAAGGCTCTGGCCGGCTGCACAGACCAAACCATCAAGGCTCTGATCAAGGCTGGCCTACTGGAGGAAGTTGAAGAAGGGCTTTCTCCCGCCAGAAAACCGCCGGAACTAAACCAGCACCAGCAGGAAGCAGTTTCAGCCTTGACCCAAGCCGTCACCAAACGGACTGCCAAGGGTTTTCTGCTCTACGGTGTGACGGGCAGCGGCAAAACGGAGGTCTACCTAAGAACAGCCGCTGAGGTCTTAAAGATGGGACGTCAGGTTCTGTACCTGGTGCCAGAAATCGCCCTGACCGCCCAGGTCATTGCCCAGCTGCGGGAAAGGTTTGGCCGCAGTGTGGCGATTCTTCATTCCTCGCTCAGCCCCCGAGAAAGACTGGAAAACTGGATGAGGATTCAAACCGGCATGGCTCCTTTGATTCTAGGAGCACGTTCAGCCCTCTTCGCCCCTCTTTCCCGTCTTGGGCTCATTGTCATGGATGAAGAGCACGAAGGCAGCTACAAACAAGAGAATTCCCCCCGCTATCAGGGAAGAAAGGTTGTTGAGATGCTGGCCGATCTGCATCAGTGCCCCTACGTTTTGGGCTCTGCAACACCCAGCATAGAAACCTATCACGATGCCCTGGCCGGCAGGCTGCAGCTGCTTCGGCTGCCGAACAGAGCCGCCCAGGCAGTGCTGCCCGAGGTCAAGATTTTAGACCTCACCGAGGGCTACAAAACTGGCAGGCCATCTGCCTTTGCTCCCCCCTTGGCGGCATCTATTGAAATGACCCTAAAAGAAGGCCGCCAGATTATTTTGTTTCTCAACCGCAGAGCTTACGCCAAGTTTTTGGTGTGCAGGCAGTGTGGGCACAAGTGGGGCTGCCCTCACTGCGCTGTCACCCTGGCTTACCACCAGAAAGAAAACAGGCTTAAGTGCCACCAGTGCGATCACACCGAGTTCCACCCCACAAGCTGCCCCCAATGCGGTGGCATGAAGATTCGCCCCCTTGGGGTCGGGTCTGAAAAAGTGGAGGAAGAGGTCAAAAAGCAGTTTCCTCTCGCCAGGGTCGGTCGCCTTGACCGAGATGTGGTCCGCCGCAAAGGAGCCCTAGAAGAAGTTCTGACCAAGTTTAGAGCGGGTGAACTCAACGTTTTGGTAGGAACCCAGATGGTCGCGAAGGGACTGGATTTCCCCAACGTCACCCTTGTCGGGGTTATTGCCGCAGACATCAGCCTCAACGTCCCTGATTTTAGGGCCAGTGAAAGAACCTTTCAGCTGCTCAGCCAGGTGGCAGGTCGAGCGGGCAGGGGCCAGCACGCTGGAGTCACTTATATTCAAACCTTTAAGGCAGACCACCCTTCGCTGCTGGCCGCACAAAATCACGACTATGAAGCGATGTATGAAGAGATCATTGCCGAGAGAGAAGAAGTTGGCTACCCCCCTTTTCGACGGCTCGTGAACATTCTTATCACAGGTCCCAGCCTAGAAGCGGTCAAGGGAATGGGAGCTTTAGCGAAATCCAGATTAGCCAAGGCGCTTCCAGAAGCCAATATTCTTGGCCCAGTTGACTGCGTGATCGAAAAAATTCAAGGGCAGTGGCGTCGGCACTTGGTGCTGAAGCTGCAGCCAGGGGCCAATGTAAAACCCATTCAAAAAGCCCTCGAAGACCTGCACGATCCGGGCGCAAAACTGGTGATCGATGTCGATCCCGCAACCCTGCTTTAAGCCAAGAAGGAGGTTTATGGGGCCTGTCTGACTGCCTGCACCCCGCCCTTCAGTTTACGAAAGGCGGGGCTTGACTGATCTGGCCGTTTGTTTATGGCGGAACTTCGTCAGGCGGCTTAATCATTACCGGAAAAGGCGGCCTTCCCAAGGGCCGAGCGGCAATAGCCAGCAGGGCCAGTTCTTGGTCATCGGCGGCCACGCGGTTGCTGCTCAGCGCCCCGCAGGCCAGACAGCGGTGAATCAGACACCACTCATCCTTTTTTCTCACCCACACGGCTATGGGCTCCATAAGAGCGCCACAGTCGGCTGCCCTATCGCCTGGCTCATAGTCGAGGTGAAGGCTGTAAAGGCACCAAGGACAATGATTGCGCTGCAGAGTGCCGCCGCCATCCCAGGCAGCAAACGCACCGCAGTTTCGGCAGGTAAAACCATCCCTTCCCGCCCCTGGGTCGGAAAGTCTCTGAGCCCATAAAGCGGGTGTGGAGTGGCTTGAACCTGACTGTCTGTGAGCTTTTTCAGCTCGACGATTAAGAGAATTCTGCTCTTCAGCTGTTAACTTGTTTCTGCGTTTCAATGGAATTTAGCCGTCGTAACGGCGATGTCCTGGCAGCACACTAACGCCTTGAACGAATAAAGCGATACATGAAGGGCGCGTGGGCTGCGATGAAGCCAGCCTCCTGCGCTAACGCCTATTTGACGCGGCAGAAGGAGGGAGTGGCTGACTGAAGAGCAGAAGCTGACATCAAAAAATCCTCCTTGCGGAATAACAAAATTGTAGCGCAGCCTGCGCTTTAAATGACAGCAGTGGACCTAAGTATTTAGCAGATTGGCGGAAAGGTTCACTCAGCTTCAGCTTCTGGATTAGGCCGAAAAGGAGCAGTCTGTAGTTCAGCCAATACATCACGATTGCTGCGATCAGATTCAAACATTTGGCTGTAGATCCTATCTGCCAGGCCAAAGACTTCTAAAAGCCCTTCCAATCTCACGGCGATCTCTTCACCTTCTGGAGTCAGGTTTTCTTTTTCGGGCAGCATCGCCAGGCAGTCCCTAATAACTCCATAGGTGGGGTCGATTTCCCGCCGCTTGCGTTCGCGAATCACCCGGACAATCATTTCTAGAATGTCGCCCTGACACTGATAGATGTCTTTTCTATCGCCTGAGTTTCGATAGCGATTAATCAATCCCCAATCGCAGAGATCACGGAGATTCATCGAAGCATTGCCGCGGCTGATATGAAGGCGGTCAATGATTTCATCCATGCTATAGGGGCGGCCCGAAATAAGCAGCAGTGCATGGATTTGAGCCATGGTTCGGTTGATTCCCCAAGCTGCCGACATGCGGCCCCAAGCAAGAATAAACTGATCTTCAACCGACTTTAGTTCGGGAGAGATTTCTCCCATGACTCAAAACACCAATCAGCCCCTTAGCTCGTCTGCCTTTGCCAGATTTTCAGCGATCCAACTCTTATAGTTGGCCGGAACATCCGTATCGACAAAAATGGCAGTGACGGGGCACTCTGCTTCACAAAGACCACAGTCGATGCACTCATCGGGATGAATGTAGACCATGTCATCACCTTCGTAGATGCAGTCCACAGGACAAACCTTCATGCAGGACTTATCCTTGACACCGATGCAGGGTTCCGTAACAACGTAAGGCATGGTTTTAGAGGGTTATCCCGGCCGCTAGACCGGGAACTTTATTGTGACACGCTGCAGGCTAAGGCTGATCGGTGCCAGGCCCGGGGCCAAGAACTTGGGTCAAAAATCCGGCAGAAACGCCACGGCTCGCATCTTCGTATGCTGGGTGCAGCGACATTGCCCCGTGAACAATGAGGCTTGCCTGAGCCCTGGCATGGTCTGTATCCAGCCCATACACAGCCATAAGGTGCTTTTCAAGGGGCAGATAAACCGAATACTCTAGATGCTGCTTAAGCGTCTCACGAGAATCAGGCTTCTTCAGAGCCCTCAGATCCCGAGCCATCTGGAGAATATCCATTTCCGGGCCATCAATCAATGCCTCGACAATTTTCTCAAGTTCCTTCGGCGAATCCTCAAGCGCCCTCCTCAATTTTTCTGCAATTCGATCCAGCGCACACGTTGCCCAAGAAACATAGAGGCCCTCTTTATCTTGGTAGTGATGGTACAGCGAAGGGGCCTTAAGCGAACTGTGCTCCAGCAGCTGAGCAACACTCACCTCTTCATAGCCTCCGTGGCAGAAAAGCTGAGAGGCGGCTTCCATCAGCCTCTGCCTTCCATCTAATCTTTTCGTCACAGCTTCCTGAACAATGCTCACACTCGTTACAACGTCTTCTTACGCTGAATAGTGCCAAAAAAGTGCAGATTTGGTCCTGGTGACATGGGCCAAGTGACGTAGGATAAAGGTGTTCTAGGGTCCATGGCCCGTCTGAGCAATATGTGGCAGCACACAATGCAGTCACTGATTCTGTCAGAGGCAAAGTAGGCAAATGTCAATCACACTCACCGAACGCGCAGCGTGCGAACTGAAGGACTTGATGGTAAGCCAGGAAAAGGCTCAAGCTGCCCTTCGAGTCTGGGTCGCCGGAGGCGGCTGTTCTGGCCTCAGCTACGGCATGGCCTTGGATGACGGCGAACCCGAAACGGACGACCAGGTTTTTTCGCAGGAAGGAATTAAAGTCTATGTAGATGGCCTGAGCTTGGAATACATGAACGGCGCCATCGTAGATTATGTAGACGATGTGATGGGGGGCGGATTTAAGATCGAAAATCCAAACGCTGTTTCATCCTGCGGCTGTGGAAGCAGCTTTAAGACAGAAGGCAGTGAAGCTGGCGGCGGCGGATGCGGCGGTGGATGCGGCTGCGCACGATAAGCAGGATATTGAACTTATAAGCAGATAGACCGTGGCTCCTGATTAGGAGCCACGGTCTATCTTTTGAATACTGCTTTGGCAGTGCTAAAACTTAAGTCAGCTCTTCCCTATGCTCTTGAAAGACACGATGCACATAATCGCCCCATCTGATGCGAGCCGATGCTTCTGGCATTAGAATCCTAAAACCAGTCGAATGCAGATCAGTATCAGGGATTGGCTCTGAATACCGAACCTCGGCCAAAACTTCAAGGGGTGTCGAGTTTAGCTGACCAATATGCAGAGTCAGCCTTGCCCCCTTTTCAAATCTCTGTCGGCTTCTTACCTGCAGGCCGCCCAAGCTGACATCCACCACAACAGAGCGCGCTTGAGGAACTGCTTCACCAGAGATAAGAGCATATTCCAGCAGTTCAAAACGAGTGCCGCTTCTTCTATCAAGGATTGACTGATGAGTATTCATGGCTGTGCAGTTATCCAGTGCCATGAAAATAATCGGAGCGTTGGCGCATTAACTAGAGGGCTAAGCTGCCCTTCTGCCGACACTGTTGGGCTCAACTTGAGGAATCACACCCTTTTCTTCCAGGGACCTTTTAAGGGCTTCGACAACAATCGAGTCTAGTTTTCCTGTTTCAGCCTCTTCTATCAGGATGCTCACTGCCTTGTCAGCTGGCATACCAGCGCGATAGGCTCGGTTCGATGTCATGGCATCAAAGGCATCTGCTACAGCAGAAATCCTTACCAAGAAGGGAATCTCATCATTCTTCAGCGCATCGGGGTAGCCCGTCCCGTTAAGCCTTTCATGATGCCACCTGACAATGGGAAGACAATCTTTAAAGAGCCGGAAATGCTTTAGGATGTCCTCGCCTACTGCTGGGTGAGTTTTGATGATCTCAAATTCCTCCTGGGTCAGACGGTCGGGCTTGCCCAGCACATCATCTGGAATTCCAATTTTGCCGACATCGTGAACCAAGGCGCCTAACTCTAGAATTCTCAGTTCGAAAGTGCCCAGCCCAAGATACTTGCCAATTCGAACAGAGTACTCGGCTACACGTTCTGAATGGCCAGCGGTGTAAGGATCCTTGGCTTCTACAGCTCTTACCAGACAATAGACAACAGATTCTAGGTTTTCTTCCAGGTCATCAAGCGCCAGGGCCAGCAGAGTGCTCTTTTCATCCACCAGCTTAATCTGAACTTCCAGCTCCTCGCGTGCCTTCTGTTCTTCAGTGACATCCAAGGCGAAAACCAAGCATCTTTGAGCCTCTTCACTGTCATTATCCAAAGGCGAAAACCTTAGCGCCAAATGACGAGTTCTGCCATCTGGCAGAGCAAGGCGGCAGAAAACCGGAGCACCATCATTGCCTATAGGATCAGAAAGCGCAGTAAGAACCCGAGACAGATCAGAGCGATGGATGAACTCGCTCCAAGCTGATTCCTCGTTGTCTGTGTCCGTGCTTAAAAGATATCTCCAAGCAGGATTGCAGAAATCGAGATTTGTTCTGGTAAAGGTGCCAAGACCAATCGGCATGGCTGTCACAAGCCTGTTTGTGTTCTCTTCCTCTTCCACCGCTTTGGTTTCGAGATATCTTTCGCGGCGGCGGCGAGATCGAATAAGCAGGGAGAGACCCAAGCTGGCACCCGCCAAGATGACAAGGTTTTCCCTGATCGAGGTGGATGACGCTTCCATCCCCACCCTTACCGTTTCAGTCTGCGAGGCTGCCACCAACGACTGATGAGCCAGAAGGCTGAGCAGCCCTGACATATTGCCCTCTCTTTTAGCCTGAAGAAAAGAAGATGCCAGCCAAGGGCGATTGGATTCAGACAGCCGAAGGGCAGCTTCCATTACCGGGGGCGATGAGTTAGGGAGTTCTATTGCTGCAACAGCCTGACTCAGGGCTTCCAACAGCCGGACCTGTCCAGACTGAGCTTGAGAAAGAAAGTGAAACCTTGCCTGACCCTGAACGGCATGGAATGTCGACCAGCATAGAACCAGAATCAGGGCCCCCTCAGCTCCTTTAAGAAGCTTGGAATTGATGGGCTGCTTTAGCCGGGCCGATTCTCTTCTATGCCATATGATGGCCAGAAATCCAGCAACAAACAATGCCAATGCCGCGGCAAGAATAAAGCGAAAAACCTTGTTGAGCCCACCCAGTCTGGAGACAAACGAGCTGCTGTCATAGACAATGCCCAGCACTCCTAAACTGTCGCCACTGCTGCTGATAAGAGGGGCGTAAACAACAAAGATCCTTGAGTTTTCTGTGATCTCTTCTTGAGTCGGGAGCGAAATAAGCCCCTTTGAAACCTCCAGCCAGGCCCGTTCAGAAGGCAGGATAGGGCTGCCTGTTTCACTATGAGTATCTACTAAAGCAGTCAGGCTGTTTGAATCTTTCCCCGACAACAGATATAGCCTTTTTGTGGTCTCTGAGGCTTCCAGGGCTTTGATCAAGTCTGCTTTGATGTTTACATGAGGCTTGTTGTGGTCTAGTTCGTAAGCGACCTGCCTTGCAGTAAGTGATGCAGTGGTTCTCAGCTGCTCAACGACTTGAAGCTTTAACTGGGTGGAAGCCTGCCCCTGCATTACGACTCCGCCGACCCACGCTGCCGCGAGGCAGAGAAGGGCAGGAAGCAGAGCTGCTTTGAGAGACGAATAGCGCTGTACGACCGAAACAGCTGGCAAGCGTGTCACCCAGGTCGTTATTCGGCTTTTTTGAGTCTGAACTTAAGGCTCAACGTGAGCTTTAAGTAAAAAAACACTGCATAGTTCCCTAAGGGAATCTATGCAGTGTTCTGGCTGTTAAAAACTGGGACTACTTGCCTTTGCCTTCAACAGTGCTGACCAAAACATGGCCAGTGTTGGGATCGAACTGAACCTTGACATTCAGAGCATCAACCATAAAGCTCAAAGGAACGATGACTCGTCCAGAATCAAGGAAAGGAGTGGTTTCAAACCTATACTGCTGACCATTAACGTCAGCCAAATCTCTTCCGATCTTGAACCACACTGTCCTGCCCATGCCCTGAGCGGAGACTTCCTTCAACTCATGCTGCCACATCACCACTCCACCAGCTTCCTGGAAGAGGTGGCGGAAGGGAGTGAGAGGCACGCCCTCGGCAATTCGAGGAGCAACATCAAAGTCAACGTAGGAGTTGTTCAGCATAATCTGGAACTCTCCATCTTTCGGAAGTCTGGTGCCATAGCTGATGGCGATCGGAGCCAGCGTTGTGGTCCCAGCGGCTGCTGTGGAGAGGCTGACAGAACCTCCCACGCTGCTGGACGAAGCTACAGTCCATCTTGGACCGTAAACAGCCAAAGACTCGCTGCTCTGCTGGCCAGGATTCACATTTCTTGCTCCAAGAGCGCTGCCCGAATCTGTGGCTGCTCCCTTGGTTCCGGCAGGAGCAACTTTGGGGGATCGCACCGTGTTCGGAGTCACCTTTGGACCGGCAGTTCCTTTAGTTGGCGCCTTAATGGCAGGAACCTTTGCTGACGGCGCTGTAGGAGCAGATGTCATGGCTCCACCGGCTGTGCCGCTGCCAGACTGAGAAATTCTGATGCCAGAGGGGGCTGCTCCGGAAGCAGAGTTCAAACTGACTGTGCCGGTGTTTCCACCTTCTCGATCAGTTCGTCCCTGAGAGTTGTTGATAAAAAGCCTCATCTTCTCGGTGCGGAAGGTGTTGTTGTGTTCATCAACCACCCACGCCTGCACCTCATGCCAGCCATTGCGCTCACGCTCGGTATCCCAGAGATAGGCAAAAGGAGGAACCTGTCTCAGCATACGAAGCTGATCGTTGATGAAAAAGCTGACATAGACATTCCTCATATCCTGGCGAAAACCTAACTTGATTTCCACAGGACCAGAAATGGTAGACCCAGCTCGAGGCTTATCGAGGAAAATTGGACCAGTGCCTCGTCGGTCAATGTTAACCTTGCTGACCTGGGTGCCAACGACCTTGCCATCAAGGTCATACAGCTTGATCTCAATGGTGTTCTCGCCATCAGCAAGCTCAGCAGTTTCGATGGCAAAGCTGGCTTCGCCAGTCATCGTCTTCTCGTTGAGGCTGCGGGTGGCAACGGACTGACCGTTGATCTTCAGCTCAGCAAGAGCGGCAGCGGCGCCGCTATAGCGGACCGTCAGAGTTCGATTATTGGCTGCCCTTTCCACCAGAACGGTGGCGTCGGCGAGGCTGGCCTGGGCGATAACCGACATCACCGACAGACCGGCAATGAGGCTCATCCTCGTCCAAAGCTTCGTCATCATCCTGAATACCCCTTGGCTATTGCGCTGCAAAACTGGAGCACAATCTTCAACATTCTGCCACTTTGTCCCCAGAAAGTCAAGCTCAAACCAAGAAGTTAACATGACTCTCACAAATAAGTTCCCAATTTTTCAATCATTTCCAGGTTTTTTCAGTTTTCGTCATCATACACAGGCTCCCATAACCCTTAGCAATCTGACACGTTCCCGACAAAGATGAAAAACTGATTGACAGCAGCAGTCCTTCTGTGACGCTTGATCTCCACCCAGAGTCCGCACATTTCTGGCTTCCCTGCAGGCTAGGACACGGCTTTCAGAACTGCGATCCGACTTGGTAAAGTAGCTTTGTGCTTCGGTTGACAGGGACTTTTCTTGATGAGATCACTCACGATATCCCCAGTCAGAACTGGGGTGTTAAAGAGTGGCGAAGAGAGTTTCAGCTTTACTCAAGAATTGGCATTGATACGGCCATTATTATTCGAGCCGGCTATCAGAACAAGTGCATTTTTCCAGCTCGGTCTATTCCTAATCTTCTGCCAGTGCGCGAAGACTTAGCCGAAATGTTTTTCGATCTTGCCGAAGAAGCAGGCATTGGATTATGGTTTGGCACCTATGACAGCGGACGTCACTGGATGAGGCAAAGCTGGTGGAAAGAAGCAGACCTGAACAAAGCATTTATCGATGAGACTGTCGAAAGATACGGCCACAAAAAATCATTTGCCGGCTGGTACCTGTGCCACGAAACCAGCCGAAACGACAGCCACATCATAGAGCTTTTTAATGCAATAGGCAGGCACTGCAAATCAGTAAAAAACCTGCCTGTGCTTATCTCCCCCTTCCCTCAGGGGTCCAAGCAGTTCTCAGCAGGAGACAGCTTCAGCTTGGATGAATCGCTTGACCACTGGGACAGAATTTTTGCCGAAACTTCTGGGGCCTTCGATATCTGCGCCTTTCAAGATGGCCAAATTCAGTACTCAGAGCTTCCAGACTTCCACGCCGGAATCCATGCTCTTGGGGCAAAGCACAAAATCAAAATCTGGTCGAATGTTGAAAGCTTCGATCGTGATATGCCCATCAAGTTCCCCCCAGCAGATTGGCGCTACCTCAGGCTGAAAATGGAAATGGCCAGTGAAAGGGCAGAAAAACTCATCACCTTTGAGTTCCCTCATTTTGTCTCTCCTTTCTCCTGTTATCCTTCGGCTCACAACCTTTTCCGCCGTTACTGTGAATCTGCTGGAATCGATGCCGAGCAAGTACTGGAAGGACTTTAATCGAGCCTATGGACAACCAGCCAGTTAAAGAGACAAAACAGCCAGGCAAAGGGCTTGATGGCCCAGGCACTCCTGGGCTTATCTCTATTCTCTTCACCTGCTACAACCATCTAGATTTTATCCAGGAGGCTTGGGAGAGCATTCTCAGCCAAACCTACCCTCACTGGGAAGTCATCGCATTGGATGACGGCAGCACAGATGGCACCCGCGAGTGGCTGGCTTCGCTTAAACACCCTCAGCTGAAGACGGTCTTCAATGAAAAAAACCTAGGAACCTACGGCACCTTAAACCGTGGGCTGCAGGAAGCGAAAGGGGAGTTTATTGCTGTCTTCAACGACGACGATCTTTGGGCTGCCGACAAGCTGACGAGTCAGATTGATCTTCTAAATAGCAGGCCAGATGTGGGCTTGGTCCACACAAACGGTCACTTTATTGACGGCAAAGGAGAGAAGATTGAAGGAGAGCCCCTTGGCTTTAAGTTTCCCCGCACCGAAACGGGAGATATTCTTCTTGATCTCGCTTATGCCAACAAAATCATCGCCAGCGCTGTTTTGGCCAGGCGAGACTGCTTTGCCAATGGCGGTTTCGACACCTCCTTCTTTGGTTCTGGCGACTGGGATATGTGGCTTAGGATTTCCCAAAACTGGAAAATCGGCTTTGTAGATAAGCCTCAAACCTTTTATAGAGTCCATGGAGGCAACGCCAGCCACAAGCTGAAACGCATTTGGGAAGATGACTATCTTCTCCGATCCAAGCTGGCGCAGACATTAAAAGGACTAAGATCATCTGCAGGCCGATTCGACCAAGCCAGCCTCCGGGCTGCAGAAGCTCATAACTTAGCCTGCCTGGGGACAGTGGCCTGCCTTACGGGGAAACCCAAAGAAGCGCGTTCCTTCTGCGGCCAAAGCATAGCCCTGCAGCCCAAACGAATCCAGAGTTATGCAAGGTGGCTATTGACCTTTATGCCTCAGTCTTGGTGGGAGAAAGACACTCTGAAAAGAAACACTCAAGGCTTGAAAGACGCATGATTGGCCGTCAAGCGGCTGCCCGCAGGTTCTCGTGCCAGCCTCAATTAACCCCAGCCGTTTAGTCTCTCCCAATCTTCTCTGAAGAGGACGGTCTGGACAAGGTCGTGATGCCTGCCCTCTATGAAATCTGCTTTGGGTTTAACCCCCCAGATTTTGTAGCCTGCTTTTTCCTGCATCTTTGCCGAACCCACATTGGTCTCGTGATACTCAGAGTAAAGCACGCGAAGATTCAATGTATGAAAACAGTATCGGCTCCTCAGTTCTATGGCTTCCGTCGCCAGCCCTTGTCCGTACAGATCCTTTCTGCCAATGATAGTGCCAGTAACGGCTGAGCGGTTGACCATAGAAATGTTGTGGATTCCCGACATTCCAATGTGTTCACCGGTTTCTATCAGCTCTATCGCCCAGACAACATCGGTTGTCGAACCCTTGGCAAGCCTTTCCAACACTTCTCTTTCCATCAGGCGCGAAATCGGAAAGGCTCCGAATGAAAGAGTCCGAGTTATCTCAGCATCGTTCACCCATTCAAAACAAGTATCAAGATGCTTATCTAGATCAACCGGAACCAGGCGAACTCTTTTGCCCACCAAACCTATTGCCATATTCAGTAAGTATGCCCGGTAAAAAAGAATGACCAGAGGGGTCTCTCCTCCCCCCTGGCCAAGTTAGCTGATGTGGATGACTCCTTAACGCCGCCCCTTTTCGGAGCTGACAGAACCACCTCACTCTATGGATGTCAGACCACATAAAGGCAAGCCATGTGCCACTCGCCACATCTCGCAAAATTTTGTTAAGAAAAACCCATCATCGACTTAAGACAAGCCCAAAAGGTCTGCTGCCTTGGCCGCTGTTTTTGCCAGAACTTGACTCCCGGAAAGTTCAGCCTTTATTTTCTCAAACTCTGCGAGCTGAGCGTCTCTGCCCGGACCAGAAAGAACATGCTTAACGGCGGAAGCAATGTTTTGCGGTGATGCCTCATCCCCCAGGAGTTCTTCGACTATCTTTCTGCCGGCAAGGATGTTAGGCAGGGAAAAAAAGTCAAACTTAGGACTGACAATTTTATACTCCACCTTCATCATTGCCGAGCCCCGGTATATGACGCAGCAGGGGCAGAGACATAAAGCCGATTCCAGGGTCGCTGTTCCACTGCAGACAATGGCTGCCCTGCTTGATTTCAACACCTCGTGGAGGCTTCCTGTGTAAGTCGCAGGGGGGCCGCCTAATGCAGTCCAGGCCGCCTCCAATTCCTTGGCGTCAAGTGTCTGAGCAACGCCAAAGCGGAAAGGACCGGGCAGCAGCTTGGCTGCTTCTGCCATCGCCGGAAGGTTGCACTGAACCTCGTGCATTCGGCTGCCAGGCAGCAGCGCGATCCCCTCTTTCACTTCCCTATCAGGAGTTTTTGCCACCATTTCTGCCAGGGGATGTCCCCAAAATGCTGCCTGAGCCCCTTTTTCTTTCAGCAGATCTGCGGACCAAGGAAAGGGAGTGACGATAAAATCTGTGACAGAAGCCAAATCCCTGCCCTGTCTATCACGCCGCCAGCTGCCTGGTGGAACAAAGTAGAGCACCTTCCACCCTCTTTTTTTTGCCCACTTCGCCAAACGAATATTAAGGAATCCGAAGTCGATAGCAATAAGGAGGCCCGGCTTTTCCTTGGCAAGCTGAGAGGCAACCCTAGCGTAACCCAAGGCAATTCTAGGCGCCACTTTTAGGCTCTGCCAAATGCCTATGGCCCCCCATGTTCGGCTGGAGGACAGAATCCTTATTCCTGCCTCTTCCATGCGTCGACCGCCGATTCCGGCCATTTCAGAAACTGGGACCCAGCGGGCAAGCTCTTGAGCTATAAGGCTGGCGTAAGTGTCTCCCGACGCTTCTCCCGCCGAGAAAAAAACCTTCATCTCTGGTTGCCGCGTCCGTTTTTGCCAAGCCTCGTGTGCTCAACAAAGGCGATGAGTTCCAGAACTTCCGAAGTGTGCTCCACCTCTCTCGCTACGATCTCCATGGCAGACTGAGTGCCAAGCTGAGATTTGAACAGAAGCTTGCAGGCTTTGTGCAGCGCTGTTCTGCCCGACTGAGTGATTCCAGATCGTCGAAGGCCCACGGCATTGATATCAAAGACCTCCTGATCCATGCCTCCCGTAATCATAAAGGGGGGGGCATCGCGGTTGATTCGGCTCATGCCCGCCAGCATGGCCATGCGTCCCACTCTTACAAACTGGTGAACGCCAGTCATGCCGCCGATGGTCACCATGTCTTCGATAAGAACATGGCCGGAGACTCCGACTCCGTTTGCAATCGTGATCTTATCCTGCAGAGTAACGTTGTGTCCCAAATGGACAAATGCCATGAGGTAATTATCGCTGCCCACAGTGGTGTAAAGCCCCTCTCCAGTTGCTCTGTGAACGGTCACATACTCCCGGAATGTATTGCGGTCGCCGATCTTCAAAAATGTCGGCTCGCCATGATACTTAGTATCCTGAGGGTCTCCTCCAATAATGGCTCCCTGGTGAAACTTGTTACCTTCTCCGGCTGTTGTGCCAGAAATGATTGTTACGTGGCTTTCTAAAATGCA
The DNA here is from genome assembly GCA_964607175.1 of uncultured Fimbriimonadaceae bacterium. GTDB lineage: Bacteria > Armatimonadota > Fimbriimonadia > Fimbriimonadales > Fimbriimonadaceae > JAKRSE01. Next base: position 303,695 of record CAZSIM010000001.1, on the reverse strand, counting down.
GCCACTTCCGAGTTGAACTCCTGCGCCAACACTGCAAAAAGGGCCGATTTTAACATCAGCACCGAGTTCTGCGGTTGGGTCAACCCATGCCAGGGGGTGAACGTCTGCCAAGTTTAGCCTCTAGGCACCAGCTTGAAAACCAGTTCCATTTCTGCGGCAAGCTGCCCTTCCACTTCGGCCTTGCCCTTAATCTTTCCTGCTCCTGACTTAAACCAAATCAGCTCAAGACTCATGATAATCTGATCGCCGGGAACAACCATTCGGCGGAACCTGACGTTATCGATAGCTCCGATGACTGGAACCATATCGCCGTCCGGTTTATCTGCCATGAGCATAACCGCCCCAGACTGAGCCATCGCCTCTACAATTAAGACGCCTGGCATAAGGGGCATGCCTGGGTAGTGACCCTCAAAAAAGGCTTCGTTGACCGTGACGTTTTTTAGGGTCACGGCAGATTTGCCTGGCTCGCAGCTTAAAACCCTATCCACCAGAAGCATGGGAAACCTGTGGGGCAGGATTTTTTGGATCTCTGTGACTCCGAGTACAGCCATTGTTGTGATTGTATCCCTGTGAAGGCCTGCTTTGGGGGCTGGTCGGTCCATGAACATGTTTGAAAGTCTCCTTTATGGGTTTATCTGCCAAATGTTCTTGCCGATCAGCCGCAGCCAGGGCTGTCTCCCTGCTTTTATAGACACTGTGGCCCAGTCGGACCGAAGTGGACTACAGCCAGCCCGGTACCGTAAAGGGCTAATGGATCCCCGAATTGATGACCTAAGGATTGAACAGACTCGCCCCTTGGTCTCCCCGGCGATCCTCATTGAAGAAATACCTCTAGTCGCCCAAGCGGCAGAGGAAGTTTCTCAAGCCAGAAGAGATGTTGAAGCAGTGCTTTCTGGCCAGGACAAGCGGCTTTTAGTTGTGGTAGGCCCCTGCAGCATTCATGATCCTGAAGCAGCCCTTGAATACGGGAAAAAGCTGAGAATCGAAGCTGAGCGCCTTTCTGATAACCTGCTGATTGTGATGAGGGCCTATTTTGAAAAGCCCAGAACCACAGTGGGATGGAAGGGTTTTATCTACGACCCTGAACTAAGCGGAAGCCACAAAATCAACCGAGGACTGCGCGACGCCCGCACTCTGCTTAGCGACCTGACTACGCTGGGGCTGCCCTTAGCAACAGAGTACTTGGATATGACAGTCCCTCAGTACATCAGCGACTTTATCTGCTGGGGTTGTGTTGGCGCAAGAACCAGTGCCAGCCAGCCGCACAGAGAGCTGGCCAGCGGGCTATCGATGCCAGTCGGTTTTAAGAATCCTACAGACGGCAGAGTTTCCACGGCAGTTGAAGCCGTAATCGCGGCAAGAGAGCCTCATTGGTTTGCCAGCAACACCAAAGATGGAGTGGCCGCCCACTTTAGGTCACGCGGGAACCCCAGCTGCCACGTTGTTCTACGAGGCGGCAAGGATACTGGCCCCAACTACGATAAAGATTCGATTGCCAATGCGTGTGCCCAACTGTCAGCCGAAGAACTGACTCCCCGTGTGATGGTAGATGCCAGCCACGACAACAGCGGCAAGGATCTTGAGAAACAGAAGGCAGTCGTCCTAGATTTAGCCAATCAGATTGCTGAGGGTTCCGAATCAATTTCTGGAGTCATGATGGAAAGCTTTCTGCTTGGCGGCAGACAAAACTGGCCAGACTGCGGGACTCTTGATTTTGGCAGAAGCATTACTGATCCCTGCTTGAGCTTTGATGACACTGTGCCCCTGCTGAATGCTTTGGCCCAGGCAGTTCAAAACCGCAGATAATTCAGGAATACACCTGCTATCTCCGCTCTGCTTCAGATAAAGTTGAAGCATGAGAACTGCGGTCATTGGCTGCGGCGGCCGTGGCAGAGCCCACATGACCGCCCTCCCCCACGATTCACGATTCGAAGTCGTTGGGATATGTGATGTCAACCTGACCTCGGCACAGAACGCAAAGGATGATTTCGGCTTTGAGGATGCTGGCATCTACACAGACCACAACGCCATGCTCGAAGAAGTAAAGCCTGAAATGGTGATCACCAGCCTATGGACGGCGCTGCATCTTCCCATCTTTAAAGACTGTATTCGTGCCGGTGTAAAAGCGGTTCACAGCGAAAAACCCATAGCCCCAACATGGGGCGAATGCCGCGAAATGGCAGCCCTGGCTAAAGAACATAATGTGGCGCTTACATTCAGCCACCAAAGACGCTTTGCTGAAGGCACCCTCCTGGCAAGACAATGGATGAGGGCCAGGCTTTTTGGCGCTCCTTTAAGGCTTGAAATGTTTTCGCCACCTCACTTTTTGGACTGCGGAACCCACACTCTGGACCAGGCCATGTCCTTGATGGAAGAGACTCCGGGTCGATGGATTATGGCTGCGGCCGACACCAGCACGCGTGTGGACTACTTTGATGTTCCAGCTGAGGGAATCTGTACAGCGAACCTTGTTTTTGCCAATGGCGTGCGCGGAACAATTCAATGTGGCGGCCCAGACATGGAGATTTGGGGCGGCCTGCGCCTGACAGGCGAAAATGGCTTTTTGGAAATTTTTTGGGATGGCGAGTTTAGAAACGTCAGGATTTACGATGACCCCAGCTTTACAGCTCCGGATATTCAACCAAATGGTGAACTGCAGATGAGAGCCATGATGTCTCATGTTGTAGACTGCTATGAATCTGGCATTGAATCAGAAGTCTCATTGCAGAAGGCAATGAGAGCCGCCGAGATCATCTTCACTGGTTACGAATCTATTCGCCGAAGAGAAAGACTGGAGATACCCTGTCTCGACTTTGACGACAATCCAATTCACGAAATCCTGAAAATGGGTTAGGCTCCAATCTGTGGCGTGGCAGCCGTAACTGCTATGCCGTCTGGCAGAGAACCTGCAGTGTAAACTTTTTCCACCTTTAGGTTGGCCTCGTTCAGCATCACCACTGCATCGGCATTGATGATGGCGACAAAAAGGTGGCTTCCCGCTGGATGCCGCTCGAAATTCATAGGAACTGGCTTCTGCCCCGGCTCGATTTTAAGACCAACGACATCTTGGAGAGAGATCCTTTGGATCTCTTTGTATGTCTTGGCATCAAAAACGGCAAGGTCCCCTGACCCCGCACAAGAAACCAAAAGCTTCGAACTATCCGATGTATAAAATGTGCGGATCGGAACGAGGGTCCCTTCGATAGTTTTAACAACTTGGTTTCGTGCTGTGTCGATGATCGAAACCGTGTTCGCCCCCACGTTGCCGACAGCGGCCTGTCTGCCATCTGGTGAAATGGAAAGGCCTTCTGCCCGTAGTCCGCAGGCTATTTTTGCTTTCACCTTCCCTTCAGCAAGGTCAATAACGCTCACATCGTGACTGGCGGCATTGACTGTATATGCGGTCTTTTTATCTGGCGAAAGAACAGCTAGATGAGTTCCCTTGCCTTCTGACGAAATCACTTTGTCAATTTTATTAACCTTAAGGTTGACACTGACTAAAGAATCGGATTGATGTGAAGTATAGAGAAGGGTGTTTTCGTCTTGAAAAACAACGCCATGAGGGGCGCCGTGGGCGCCAAGATCAATTTCCCCCTTTACCTTTTTATTAGCCAGGTCTATCAAGGTTAGAGTGCGTCCCATCTGCGCCCCGCCTCTCCCCATGTTTGAAACAACACCAAGCTGACCATTTGGTGAAAAGACCACTTCTTGAGGATGAGGACCAGTGGGCAGCTTTACATGAGTTTCGCCGGAGACAAGGTCGATAAGGGAAAGGGTGTTTTCTGCCTTATTGACAACCGCCAGGGTCCCTTGAGCGATTTTAACCGGATTGACAAATGCCCCGCCGCAGACGGCCAAAGCGCAGAGCAGGGCGACGACTGATGATCGTGACATGGTTTACTCACTACCATCAAAGAACTCTGCCTGGTTCCTTAATAGCTGGCAGAGTCCTTTCGGGCCTAGATATCGCCGTCTGCTAAGCCTAGGCGTTAAAAAGAAACCGTGGGTTTTCGTCCTTATCCGGGTCCTGGCCATTCAAAGCCAGCCGCATCATGGCAGGGGGCATTTGGTTCTGCTGCAGCATTGAATCATGAATGTCCTTTAAGCTCCAGCCTTCGTCCAAAAGCTCCTGCGAGACCGCTCTAAACTGTATTCCACCAAGCAGATAGGCCGCCTGATACAAAGGTGGATAGGTGCCATTAAATGAACGGCGTACTTCACCTTCTGCGTTCAGCCTCTCGTGGCCAACTCGGTCCACCAGCATGTCAACACATTCCTGTGTTGTCATAAGCCCCATGTGACACTTTAGCGAAAAGACAACACGCACACACCGATGCATGCGCCAAAAAAGCATCCCGATTCTTTCTTCTGGCGTGCGAGGAAAACCAAGCTGCCACAAAAGAAACTCCCAGTAGATTGTCCAGCCCTCAATCCAGAAGGGGGTTGAAAAAACTTCTCGGTAAGACCTGTGCCTCTGCAGCATGTAAAACTGAAGGTGGTGGCCTGGAATGAGTTCGTGCTGGACTGTGGCGCGTGAAAAATTTGGATTGTTGCCCCTCATGCTCATGGCCTTTTCTTCGTAGGTCATGGCATCGGTGGGATAGCTGACGATGATGGCTTCGCCGCCTAGAAAGAATGGGCTGACTTTCTGCCTCTCTGCCGCCATCATTTCCATTCGCCATACTTCCCTGGCGTAATCTGGCACTGTAACAAGGTCCTTTACATACTCTTCAGCTTCGCGGGCCAAACCAAGAACCATTTGTGGCTGCTGGCCCGGGGGAAGGCAGGTCTGCTTTACATGCTCCTGGGCTGCCTTCCAGTCATCACCAAATCCTAGTTCGGCAGATGCTTTCAGCATTTCGTCCATGCACCACTGGTACTCCCTTTCGCCTATTTCTATCAGCTCTTCTGGCGTGTAGGGCACCATGTCAAACTTCAAATCTTCTATAAGCCCTTCTCTGCCTATTGGCCGGCTGGGGATGCTTCCGCTCAGCTTTTCAGCTTCCTGCAGCTTGGCGCAGAACTCTGCAAGACCAGATTGGACTCGCGCCAGAGGCTGCCTTACCCACCAGTCAATCTCAGGATCGTAGCCAAGATAAAATGCTTCCCATTCCTTCATTGCCTGCTGCAGCTGCTGCGCCCACTGCAGAGCTACGGCATCTTCGTTAGGGTCAGGAGTCTGATCGATTAAAGCTGCTATCGCATCAAGCTGTTTAGAGGCAGTCTTGGCATCCAAAGCCTCCAGATTCATCCTGCTTCGGTCGAGTTCGCAGATCAAAGCAGCAAAAGGAAACTGCGGTTCCAGCCGCTGGGCTTCGCTTTTCTCCCGTATCAGTTCTGAAGCCAGTCGTTCAAGATGGTTTCTTAAAAGGGAGTAATCGATCTTTGCCGGATGACTGAGGTCATCAAAAGGGGCTAAAGCAAGCCTGCTCTGCCAATTGCCAATCAGCTGCTCCTTTCTATCTGCATGGGCAGGAGAATAAACCAGCTTCCACCTGCGGTAAAGAGCAGACCAGTCGGCAGAAAACTCTTCTACCACATGGCACAAGCCAGGATCGTAGTTAAGAAAGCTTGATGCCATTCACTAGTTATGGCAGAGAAGCGAAATCTCCGCCAAAAGCTGGTCCCACAAGCCCCCTGTTGAGGATGGTTTAGCCCTCTCCCCTGACGGATCAGGGGAGAGGGACAAAAGAGATTAGATAGTCATCGCAGATGAATGGCAATGCTTTCCTCAGCAAACTCACGAAAAGCTTATGAGCGGCAAAATTCGGGGCGATCTATACAGAGGCGGATAGCCGCACCACAAGCGAATCAGGTCGGGCTAGCCCTTTGGAAAGAGCCTCTTGAACTTCTCTGAATCGTTTTTCCTGAGCCAACCCTTTACCGTCTCTGCGTGTTCGGCAGCGCTAAGGGCGTACTCGCTGTCTTTCATGCCCTGTACACCAGGATCTTCAAACCCGCGTCTTTCTTTCGACATCTCCTGCTGCTTTTTCATAAAGTCAATAAGGACTCGCCTCGATGGGGATTCACAACTAAGATTGGACTTCAGTTTCCGAAAACTGTGGGCATTCGATTCATACCCGAACGCGGCAGGCAGTTAAGTTGATTCTGTCCAAGATATCGCTCGCAGACGGTTCAACTCCAAATGCGATAGGGCATACTTCGGCCGACCCAGTACTGATCAAATCAGATCAAGAGACAGAATTAAGAGCGGGAGCCATGGGAACTGGCTTCTACCTAGTGTCACCCCCTGAACGATTTTAGGTTAAGGGATGGTGGTCGGTATAGGATTTGAACCTACGACCCCTACAGTGTCATTGTAGTGCTCTACCGCTGAGCTAACCGACCGGAAGAAATAAAATGTACCTTAACCCATAGGCTTCTGTCAGGACTGCCCTGCTTGGTCCTGAGCCTTGATCTAGGGCCGGCTCCTGGCATCTGCAGCCGGAGTGTAACAGGCACAGGGGTAGGCAGGGGCAACAAAGGGCCGCAGCTTTCCCGGCTTTAAAGACTGGCGGCCATTTGCTTTTGGTCCATGCCTATGGTCATCCTCAGTCGGGATTTCTGGCACGAGGGTTGGATAGCGCTCAATGCCTTGGTAATAAAACCTCACACCCCTAACAACTACAGTTGTTTCTGGCTCTGCCTTAGCTCTAAACTCCAGCCGCCACTCGCTAGATGTGGTGGCTGGAAACATAAATGAGAGACTATTCTCAGGCGTAGGGTGCTGAGCAATTTGAACCCAATCACCAGAAGAATTCTTGTAAAAAACCTTGACTTCCTCTGACTTATGGTAGAGACCGCTGTGCTGAGTGTAGACACTTATCTGATCGAAGGTCGAAACGTAAGGGAAGGTTAAGTCAACAGACACCCATTCGCTCGGGGGGACATCAGGGTGCCACATCTGCCCAGGGTCAAAAAGAATTCTGCCATCGGCGATGCTGGGCAGAATAAAGTTCTGTGTGATGTTTGAAGCAGAAGATCCAATTGCCTCTCCAGAGCTGGTCACAGCTGCCGCCTTGTAAGGGTGGCCAGGAATCATCATTGGCCCAAGAGGAATAGGACGAGGCGCTAAGCTGTAGTTCTGGGGGAGATCCTCTCGGGGACGAAAATAAAAGCCTCCTAAGGCACGGCTGTTCATGCCGAGTCCGCGTCGATCTTCAGGAACAAGCCTGGGGATCAATGCAGCTTCGTTAAATCCGTTGGTATGGTGGCCTGGGTTGTAGGACATAACCGATGCGCTGCTGGACATGTCGAAACCGTAGACATCAACATGAGGAAGTCCAAACGAATGTCCAAGCTCGTGGCGCATGGTTGATTGAAAATTGGGGGCATTGTTCAAAGCCCACAAAGACATCATCACAATTCCACCACCGGTGTTATAGCCGCCATTTATCGGCCTGCCGCCACCCACAGGAAAATCAGTGTGGGGGTTGGCCAAAACAACAAAGTAGATGTAGGGGCAGTTTAACCGAGTAAAACCTTGAGCATTCAGCAGCTCGGCCAGGTAGGTTGGGGCACCACCTTCAGGCTGCGACTGATAGTAGCTGAGATCGCCCGAACCCATCAAAACGACAGGCTCGCTTTGAGCCAGTTCGAAAGTCACATCTTGACCAAGCTGGCTTCGGTAGTAGCTTTGAGACCAAATCAAATGGTCCATCAGCTTGGTCTTCTGCAGCTCGGTTGGCCCAGACTGACCAAGAGGAACCAAAAAAACGGGCAGGATTTTGACGCTTTTTGGGGGCTGGATTAAAGAGTTCTGAGCATGTGCAGCAGCACAAAGTACAGCGGCTGCCAAGCTGACTGCCAGTTGACGGCAAAAATATGCCGCATCCTTAAACATAGCAGCACGATACCAGAGAAAAGCCTACTCGCCGTCGGTTTCGTCTTGATATGCCTTTACCGACTGAGTATGAGTCATCCAGCCATTAAGGGCCATGACAATTGCTCCTACAAGATAAAGAATCGCGAGATTGGCCTCCTGCGTTTGGCCAGGATCCTGAATCACTTTATCTCCCGCAATCAATCCCCAAACACCGAGACACAGAAGTATCGCGGCAAACCAGAAGAACGAGTTCCTCCAGAGGGCGGGGGGTTTGGGCTTGCGGCTCAAGATAATAGCAAGATACCAGGCAGGCTCTGTCTGCCTGGGGGCCAAAACTAGATGTCAGCAGGGGACTCTCGCTTTCTTCGCTTAACAAGCATCAATGCGCCTGCCGCCAAACCAATCATCGTGGCTGGTTCTGGCACGGGGGCAAAAGCTTCGACTTCAGCCAAATGCTGATAGCTGCTGCCATCCAGCTTTATTTGAGCCAGGAGTTTGAGGGTGTGGGTTCTCAAATATACGTGGGTTCCAGTCACCTGCTGGCGTTCCGTGTATTTTTCACGCAGCCGAGAAAGGCTTTATTGGGGTTGTCCAGATTCATCCGGTTCTTAAGCGTGCTGGCCTTCCACTCTTCAAGCACGCCGCAGCAGTCGAGCCCTGCGGCGATGCAGACCCGCTTAGCCTGGTCTTCGGTTTCAAAGTAGAGGACGAAACTTCCGGCCCTCATCCTGTGGGTGTTTTCATCGGGAAGCATCGGAGCGCGAAAACTCTTGGTTTCGATGGCCTTGGCGGTGAGGTGATATTCCCCCTTCATCACCTTCAAAGAGAGGATGTCACCAGGGATCGGCGGTTTCTTACTGATTACGTCCGGCTGGCTGTCTCTAATTCCCTTCCCTTTGTGTCCTCCATGCACTTTTCCCCAATAAAAAGGGGGAAAAAGCAGCTAAAGCTTTCTGGATAAAAAACGCTCGATCAGATGAAATATTGCTGCTTTTACAGCAATTTACTATTTTTTGTCCTCATTCAGATTATATTTCCTGTATGATAGTAATTACGATGATTAACAGCTTAGCAACAATGACTATTGCCATTGAGGAATTTTCCTGTTGGCTTTCAGCGATTTAGGTGACAGTGCCGACTTGACAAGAACTCAGGGAGGCAGCCGTCTTGGGTCAGCATTCAAAGGTGTGGCCCATAATCCGCCCACGCCACTGCCGGCCTGTGTCGAGTGTGTCAGTGGTCTCCAAATCGAAAAAGAAGACAGGATCATTACGAATGGCTGCTGGCTACAAAACCGCGACGAGCCTTATCAGAGCTACACGTGGTTTTGCAGACGCTTCAACTATAATGACGGCAAGTTTTACTATATTCAGACAGCTTATTCTGAAAACGAGTATATAGACAGCGAGCTGATCGGGGTCTGCCCGAACAACAGCTGCAATCCGACCCCGGCACCTCCAGGACCGTAACCACATACAAATTAAACTATGAGAAAAGGCTTCACCTTGATCGAAGTGCTGGCTGTAGTCGCTATCATTGCGGTGGTGGCCGCAATCCTTCTGCCCGTCTTGGCCCGAAGCAAGGAAGAGGCAAAGAAGACCGACGACATCAGCCGCCTCCGCCAGCTGGGGGGCGGCTCAGGCCATCTACCACAGCAGCTACGACAGCCGCTACGCTTTAAACACCGCGCCACTAGTGGCTGACGGCCTTGTTCCAAAAGAGCTGGCCGCAAGTCCCCGAGACATGTCGGAACAGGGACTTGCAAACGTGTTGGCCGCCCAGCTGCAAGCCGAGGGGTTCGGTTATTTGGGCAGGCAAACGGATTACAAGAATAGTTACATCGGGGTGATGGACTACGGCTGGCCGTACGACTATTTCCAAAAGAACATCCTTCCCGCCAAAAACCCCGGTTGGCTGGTGAACATAGTGGATACCAAAGTCGCCAGCGGGGACGATGACATCACTACGGCACTCGGCCCTTATCAGCGGCTTTTACTAGACGGGTCAGTACAAAATCGCATACAGGCAAAATTCAACTTTAGCGACCAAGGCAGCGAAGTGCTTGGCATTCACCCCGTCTTGATGTTTATTGACGAGGGTGCAAAGTGGGTCAACGAAAAGGGGCTTTGACGCTCAAGTTCATCATTTGCGGCCTGATCGCCCGAATGTTGATGAAGCTCTTCTATGGTTTGGCAGTAGGGTCAAGCAATCTGGCTCCGGACGTTTCATTGGCTGTCTTTACCTTGATCGTGCTTGTGGTGGGAGCGATTACTGCCCTTCCCTTTTCAAAAAGGTCGCTTGTGTGGGGTGCGGTTGCAGCTCTGGTGACGACCACAAGCGCAATTATCTCGATCGCGGTGGAAACACAGGTCAAGTTCCCGAAAGTCGCGGCCCAACTGACCCCTTGGGATTACTCAATCCCTGTGATGCAGTGGCTGGTCGTGGCAGGCTTGGCCGCCTGGGTCGCCCTGGCCACACCGGACAAGCTGGACCTCAAACTACAAAAAAAGCGACCAGCCACAGAGATAAAGAGCAGGAGGATAGATCTCTAAGCATCTGCAAGAGGCCATGGGCAGTACCACCCACCTTATCGGCTTATGATATTCCTGGCTTTAAGGCTTAAAGCCGAAAATAGAGCGTCTAGCTGATTTGCCTGCCCGGCTGCTCTAGTAGTTAGGGACGGCAATCGTTTGAGGATCGACGGAGAAGGCGTTTAGGGGCTAAGAAGTGCTTGATTTCAGCCATCTTGGCCAAAATGCGGCCCGGAGTCAGAAGCATCCCTTTGGTGTAGTCAAGTCTGTCATTAACATTGTCAGCAAGAACAAGGCTGATCGATTCCCAAGCTAGGTTCGCGCCATCGTAAAGCCGTACAGAAGAAGGATTCAGTCTCTCTGACAGCTCAACACGGTTCTAACTGTTAAGAATATCAATGCTGTAGGTGTCATCAAACAAAATCCTCAGCCACGCACCCTTTTCTGCATTCGTGTGGCTAAGCGTTAAGACGCCGTTAGCTCCCCAGATTCCATTGTTGTTTCCATCAATGGCTTTATCGGCCGTCGCTGCAGCAGTCCACAAGGAACTTTGGGTGTCCGTTCCACCATTTGCAGAAGCTGCCACATTGACCTGAGCAAAGGCAGAACCCACACAGGCTGCAGCAGAAGTTCGCATCAAAACCTCTAATTGCGGCTCATCCTATCCGCGTGCCCCTGCCTATAATGCTAGTTCCATATAGAATTAACAATTCTGTTGATGAGATCCTATAGAACACTAAACAAGCCTTAGGCTGCCATCAAACCGCCTCAACACTCTTTCATAAAGAGAGCCCTGCAGAACTATCTTTTTTTTAACCCAGCCAGCGTATAAAACCGTGCGATTCAGATGAACTCAGAGTGATCATGAACATGATCTAGCCGAATGTCACCCGATAAAGGTCACGCCCTGATATCTAGGTTCTTGCCCTTGGGTTCAAGCATCTTCAGCAGCTTGTCGGCTGCAGTCTGCTGAGATTCAAGCGCCTTTTTCAGAACTCGCACCTGATGCTGCTGTTTTAAGCCCTCTGTCTGAGCTCCCTGCAGCTGCGTCACGTAAGGCGATGGCCCATTGATCCTCATAGGAGAATCTTCGGAAGCCCCAAGCAATTTCTCCAGGGTCTGTTTCACAAAAAACTAGAGACAGGCCACGACTCACGTCATAAGCTCCGTCGGCTTACTGCAGTTTTTCGTCGTGGCCACGCACGAAAAGAACCGGACGAGAAACTTGGGCAAGAACCCCCCGCATAATCTTCATGCACTTTTCCTCGCCCAAGTTCTCATTAGGAACAGCCAAAACAGTATAGGAGGCTTTCAGCTCCTCGCTGAACTCATGCAGAAGTCCGGGAAGATCGCGAGTTCTTTCAAGCCTTACTTCATGAGGAGTCCGACACTCGTAAAAAATCTCCTTTGCCCTGCTCGCCGATTTAACCGCCCTTTCTTCAACTTCAACCATGGGGGCGGTGAGAGGAAGGTCGCGCGGCACAACAATCGGCAGAAGAATCTGAACCTTTGCCTGAATGTTGTTGATGAGTTCCCGCGTGATCACAAGCACATCCATATCGTGATCATTTCCCTGGAGCACACACAAAACTCGAACCTGAACTTCCTTATGGACTTTAGCTTTTTTGCCGCCGCTGCCAGAAACAGCATCCAGCACATCAAGAGATCTCCTCGCATCATCCACCGTCTGAACAATGGGGAGCTGTGATCTGACCTCGGGAGTTTCCCTGAGGATCTCCATGATTGCGGCTGGGACTGCAGCCAGAACAATACGGGCATCTTTATGCCGCCGCACATATTCCATGGCGTCGGTAAAAGTCAAAACACCCTGGTCGTTCATTTCTGTCAGACCGCTGCAGTCAATGATCACACCTGAGGGGTGCCGCCTTAGCGTTAGGCCGATGGCAGTCTGAATCGTATCCCAATTGTTCGATTTTAATGCGCCCGAAAGGACGATGACGTCTTCATAAGATTCAACAATCATCTGCTTTTCACTTCACAAAATATCGGACGTTGGTGACCACCACTCTTTCGCGGGTGCCTAGAGCACGCTTCAGCCACAAGGCCGCGTTGTTGTGAAGCAGTGTGTGCCACCAGCGCGGCGCCACACCCTGAGGAACAATGACTGTCACCATCAAGTCAGGGTCAGATTCCAGGGTTGCATCAATGTAATCAAGAATCGGCTCAATCAGCGATCTATAAGGAGATTCCAACACGACCATAGGGAGATCTGAGCCAAACTTGTTCCAGTCTTCCTTGAATGCAGGAACTGATTTAGGATCGATGGTTACATGAAGGGCTCTGACATCTTTTGTCAAAGATTTGGCGTAGCCAATTGATTCTAAAATGCCTCGGTGAACTCGCGGGACCAGAAGCAGGGCAACAGTCTTGCGAACAGGAACTGTCTGATCGCCAATAATTGCCAGATCCTTTCTCACCCTTTCGTAGTGACGCTGGATGCCCCAGAAGACTGCCATGATTCCGCCAACGGCAAAAACAGTCACCCAGGCGCCATCTTGAAACTTGGTGATGGAAAGAATGATCGTAACAATTCCTGTCATAGTCATTCCCACAAAGTTAAGAGCAAAGCGCCAGTCTGGCTTGCCACGCTTTAGCCAGTAGCGCAGCATTCCGGCTTGACTCATGGTAAAGGCAGTGAAAACGCCTACCGCGTAGAGAGGGACAAGACCGTGGGTATCGGCTTTAAATGCAACGATAAGCACCATGGCTACGCCAGAAAGCAGCAGAATTCCGTTGTTGTAAACCAGCCTGTCGCCCAGCCCCATCAGAAAACGCGGGAGCAGACTGTCCTCGGCAATAAGAGAGCAGAGTCTTGGAAAGCCAACATAGGCGGTGTTGGCAGCCAGGAACAAAACGGCAACAGTCGCAAACTGTACAAGATAAAAGCCGAAGCTGCCCTGTCCAAATATCTCCCCTGCCAGCTGGGCCAAAACCGTCTGGTATCCAGGCTGACTGGATTCCATTGGCATGACAGCATAGTGCTGAGCACACCACGAAACACCCGTGAACAGAAACGCCAGCAGACCCGCCATGATGACCAGAGTCATGGAAGCGTTTTTAGCTTCTGGCTTTTGAAAGGCCTGCACGCCGTTTGAAATAGCTTCGACGCCAGTCAAGGCAGCACATGATGCGGCAAAAGCCTTGAGAAGAAACAGGAATGGCAGAGCATTGATCCACGAAGGAGCTTTTTCGTGAAACTCGTTAAGGATGGCTAGCTTTTCAGGCAGTTCTGTAATCAGCTTGTACTCGTGCATCCCCAGCATTTCTCTGCCAACCCCCCACAGAATCATCACAGCGAGGCTAAGGATAAATGTGTAGGTGGGAATAGCAAAGACGATGCCGCTCTCGCGCGCTCCACGCAGATTGGCGTACATAAGCACCAGCACCGCCATTATCGCGATGGGAACCATGTAGGGCTGCAGAACAGAGAAGGCAGAAACCAAGGCGGCTGTGCCGGCAGATACCGATACCGCAACTGTCAGTACGTAATCTATCAGCAGCGCTGCCCCTGCAACTTTTCCTGCCAGAGGGCCAAGGTTGCTCCGGCTGACCGAATAGCTGCCCCCTCCTTCAGGATAGGCATGAATAGTCTGGTAGTAGCTAAAAACTACGATGCCCATAAGGACAACCAGGGCCATACAGATGCCCAGAAGCCAGTAATAGGCTGGATTTGCGCCAAACATCAAGGGGACTGTCCCGGCTAAAACCAGAATCAGCATCACTTCCTCGGTCGCATAGGCAACAGAGGAGAGGGCGTCAGACGCCATGACGGGCAGTCCATACCTTTTTGGAAGCCGCTCTGAATGAGCGTGTTTGGTGGCAATAGGTTTGCCAAAGAGTGCCTGTTTAAAGACTTGCCAGCGAGACATGGGAGCTAGGCTCCTATTGAAGCCAGCAAAGCCAATATTAGCACTGAATCACAGTGTGTTCTGAAAAATCGGGGCTGAACTGCACCCAAACCCTAGGCCGAACAGTCATTTTCAGGGATCTACGCGGGTTAAGACTGCAGGACCTTACGGCCGCTTCCAGCCCAAAATCCTGGCAGATATTGATGAAGGCATCCTTCAAAGTAATGGCGCTGCCTGCCAAGGCTCCGTTTGATTTCAGCCTCACTTCTCTGTTCAAGGTGTAGACCCTTAAGTCCCACATTTCAAACTCTGCCCCGCTCGGCATTCCTGCTGCCTGGGTGGCATCGCTGACAGCAATAACGCCTCCCCAGCCCTTTGCCTGATAAAGAACCCGGGCAGCACCAGGACTGACGTGAACACGGTCGTAGATAAGCTCTGCCATGATGCCAGGCTCCGAGAGGATGAAGCCAAGGGCGCCGGGCTCTCTGTGATGCAGCCCTTTCATGGCATTGTAAGTATGGGTGGAATGTTTGATTCCTGCATCAAAGCCCCTTTTAGCTTCCTCCCATGAAGCAGCCGTGTGCCCCATCGAGGCGGCGATCCCCCTCGCGTTCAGTTCACCTATCAGTTCTAAGGCCCCTGGCCTTTCTGGTGCAAGGGTCACCACTTTCACCCGAGGATCACCTAAAACCTGACTCCACGCTTCATCTCTATTAGCAGGATCTTTGATAAAACTGGGGGGCTGAGCGCCAGGGTATTCGGGAGAAATAAAAGGTCCTTCCAGATGGACCCCTGCTGCCAAAGGATGATCTGGCAGGCGGGACAAGGCCGCCTTAGCTGCTTCAGCCGAACAGGTCACCGTGGTGGGAAGGAAGAATTCATAGCCTTCGCCGCTCAGCTTATCGGCCCATTCACAAATCTCTGCTGAAGACGCAGACATAAAGTCGATGCCAAAGCCGCCATGACAGTGAATATCAACAAAGCCGGGGGTCAGAATTCCATCGGGCTCTCCACCCTGATCCTCGCCCAAGGGCGTAATAAGCGGCCCTCCCTCGGACCATTCAACATGAGCAAGACCCGCGCGGCCATTGGGAAGCAGGGTGAGAAGCTTTTTGCTCATGTCTGCAAGGCATACCCTTCCGGAACACGCCCTACCAGGCCTTCGACCTCGAGCATTGTCAGTTCGGCCATAAGGTCGCCAGGGTCAAGCCCAAGAGTGTCAGCCAAGGCCTCAACCTGTAGGGGACCATCTTTCAAAGCTTCGGCAATCTGCGTCCCTATTTCGCTGACTTCATCGGCCGCGATAAAGCCACTGCCTATCTCCTGGATTCCAAGCTGTTCAAGTATCTGATTCGGATGATCAACCAAAGTCGCCCCATCTCTAATCAGCGCGTGGCTCCCCTTAAAGTTCTCCAGCGTTATGGGGCCAGGAACCACAAATACTTCCCTGCCGAGTTCGGCGGCAGCCCTGGCTGTGTGCAGAGCCCCCGACTTTTCCGGGGCTTCAATCACGACCACAGCATGGCTCATAGCCGCAATCGTATGGTTTCTGGCAATAAAAGCATCTCCTTTGCCCGGCGAGCCCACCGCATACTGACTAAGAATAGTGCCCTTTTTAACAATCTCTTGAAAAAGACTGGAGTTGGCTGCAGGCTGAAGGTTTTCTATACCCGTGCCCAAAATCGCCATAGTTGATCCCCCGGCATCCAGCGCTCCTTTATGGGCATTGGCATCAATGCCAAAGGCGCCTCCGCTGACGACTTGAACTCCGGCCAGAGCTAAATGCTGCCCGAACTTAAGTGCAGCCGCTTTTCCGTATGTGCTGGCGGTTCGAGTTCCCACAATCGAAACTCGGGGCTGATCTGCCTGCGGAATCACCCCCCTGCCAAAAAATGCAGGTGGAATCCCCCATTCACGCCAAGGGAGGTTAAGATCGAAACAGGACCGGCACCAGGCTCCTTGATGCAGCACCTGTTCCAGTCGGCGCGAATCAGTTTTGGCAAGCAGAGACCTGTCTCTTTCAGTCAGCTTTGGATGGGTGCGAAGAGCTCCAAGGGGGTCAAAAAGCTCAGCGGCCTCCAAAGCTAGATAAAGCTCTGGAAGCCGCTTTCCGTAGGGGTCGACCCTGAGGGCTAGCTGCCAAAAAAGAGGGCCGACCACCTGAGATTGATTAGTTGTCTCCGCGAAGACCGCCGCCACCAGCGCCGGTGCCAGTGTTATTGGCGGGAGGCCTGGGTCCGCCCAGAGGTCGATCAATGGCTGGATCCACCAGGAGGACAAAGTTTGTTTCTGAAACATTGCCCAGCCAATCAGCAGCAGTGACCTTGATAGTCAGCCTTCCGATAGGCAGTGATCTGTTGCGTGAACCTGCGACAACCAGGAGTCGATAGATTCCATCCTTGTCTGGTGTAAAGAAAGCCTCTTGACCATTAAGGGTGACTTTAACGCTCTCTGGATTGATGCCCGAAGTGAAATCTTCTACTTTGAAAACAAGCTCAGCAGGAGGATTAGGTGAAACCTGGTCTCCGGCTGTGGGCCAAAGCATTTTCACGGTAGGAGGCGTAAGATCGATGCCAAAAACCTTGTCGAAGGAAAGCAGGCTGCCATCCTGAGCCAAAATCATAAGGCTGGTGCCAGTAACAATGGCTGGCCCGGCAGCCGCGACCGTGCTTGGTCCATCTGGCTGCTGTCCAGCAGCTCCGCCGCCGCCAGCAATGCCGCCAGGAACTCCAGGCCCGCCTGGTCCTCCAGGACCACGACCACCACCTGCGCCTGCAGCACTAGAAGATGCCCTTGCAATAGAAGGAATGGTGTAGCTCCAAACCGGTTCACCTGACTTGGGATCAACCATCAGGAGAGTTCCGCCAGCTGAAGGCACAAGAGCAAACTTGCCAGCCCAGGAAGGAACGCCGCCCGGCTTGATGCTGATGGGAAAGCCACGGCGGGAAGTTGGCCTGCCCGCAATATCAAAAGTAAAGATCTTTTGAGCCTGGGCGACAGCAATAACGCCATCTGGACCAGCGGCAACACCAGGAACAAGAGGCTCCAGCGTGTTCTGCTGCCATCGAACCGAACCAGTTGCGGCTCGAAGGCCAATGACAAATGTTCCTGATGTCAGGTAAATCGTATCACCGTAGACAGTCGGCTTGGTCAAAGAAGAAATTGTGCCAAATGCCTGAGTCCAGCGCGGCCTGCCTGTATTCGAATCAAGCGTGACCATTGACCGAGAGGTCATTGCCACAATTCCTGTCGTCGTTCCAGCCAGGTTAGGCAGAACCCTGTCGTTCAGTTTTACAGGGCCACCCCAAAGAGGCTGGCCATCGCTAAGGCCCAATCCAACAATCTGTCCGTTTGCCGTTGGCAGAGCCACGGCAGAGCCGGAAGCTGCGGGTGAGCCAATGAGGGGTTCTGAACTGGTGTACTGCCACAGAATTTGACCATTATCTGCATTGACGGCATAGACAACTCGCTGGTCAGAGGCAGCAACAATGGTTCGTCCGGCAAGGACAACGCCTGTGCGGAAATTTCCGCTAAGCGGTTCGCCAGCGGGATAGCGCCAAACAAGGTTGCCCGTGTCGCGGTCAAGGCAGTAAATTCTGCCCCCAACGCCCACAATCACCTTTTCGCCATCAATGGCAGGCTGGCCAGATGGGCTGGCGGAAGTTGATTCCGACCATCTCCAGGCGAGAGGGGCTGGGCCGTCAAATTGGGCCAGGCCAACAGATGCGGCCGCCACGGCGCCAGCAGCTAGAATTAAACGGTACGAAATCGGCATCATGCTCCCGAAGTCCTTGTCAGGCAGACTCAATAAAGGAGTCTACCGGGCAGGAGGCCTCCCTGTCAAAAGATCGGAAAGTCTGATACCTGAGACGTTTGAAGTACGCCTAGGGTCACGCTTCTCCGCTACAATCATCTGATACCCTGTGATTACCCTCTGCTTTCACAAAGTTGGGCCTATAAAAGAAGAAGGTAGAAGCCTAAATATTGAGCCAGAAAACCTACGGCGGCTTATTAGGTGGCTGAAAAAAAACAACGGTCCTTTTATTCCGGCGTGGAAGCTGCAGGAGCCTTGGCCCGCAAAGGCAGCCTGCCTGACCTTTGACGACTGCTACACATCGGCATTAACTTACGGAACCGAGGTTTTAAGAAGTGAAGCAGTGTCCGCAAGTTTTTACGCCGTATCAGGTTTAACCGGGAAAGCATCTGAATGGGATGGCAGCCTGGCCCGTCCCCTGGCAGATTGGGACCTTTTGCGGCAGACTGAAGAAGAGGGCTTTGAGATTGGCTGCCACACGGCCACCCACGCAAGGCTAGGCACTCTTTCCTACAGCGAGCAGATCGCAGAAATCAGCGCCTGCACAGAGCACATGAGGCAGGAAGGATTAAACCCACGGAGCTTCTGCCTTCCCTACGGCAGCCACAATAGCGACACAGCAAAGGCAATAGAAGAATGTGGCTACTCGGTTGGCCTCGCACTCGGCAAGAAAACAGCACAGCAGCGCGATGACCTAAGACTGCTGCCTAGGGTAGTTGTCGCCTATTCCGACTCTCCTTCGAGCCTAGCCTACAAGCTGTGGGTGAAGCCGAAGCTCTACCAGCTTATCAGAAAGACCTGAGCCTGTGGGACCTGTTCCTTGCCTTGCCACCACACCCTAAGGTAGGATTCAATTTCGGTCGGGCTTATAGCTCAGTTGGTTAGAGCGCACCCCTGATAAGGGTGAGGTCACTGGTTCGAATCCAGTTAGGCCCACCATCCTCCTCCGGCCGAGCCTTTTTCCAGAGTCCCAAGCGGCTTTCACATTCACGAAGGTTCAGAAGGTCTCTTCCTCAAACCTTTTCGAATTGAATCAATGGTTTTGACTCAAAAAACCTATCCAGTTCTGTCAAATCGGCATCACACTCTTTTTCTCCAGCTTTCTCCGCCTCAACCATGGGCGGTTCAGGCTCATTTTTCGTTCAATTACAAGAGGCAAAAAACCCTGTGCCCTCCTAACAATCCGCCTGCTTCTGTCCGGTAGCATGGCTGTATGGCACACCCTTCTCGCCGCGAAATCCTGGTTGGCAGCGCGGCAGCTGCTGGCCTCGGACTTGCTGAAACCTTTGGCGGCAGAGAAGCCGCCTCGGCTGTCATGACTCAATCGGGAAAGATTAAGCCAACAAATGCCAAGCGGTCTATTAGGATTGCCCATTTGACAGATATTCATGTTCAGCCAGAACGCAGCGCCGCAGAAGGAATGGCTCATACCCTGCACCAGGTCAACAGCCTTAAAGATAAGCCAAACATGATCATTACTGGTGGCGACCAAATCATGGACGCTTTTGGAGCTGGGGCTGACCGTACCAAAGCTCAATGGGAGCTATATCAAAAGGCGCTCGCCAACGAAAACGACCTTCCTATTGAACACTGCATTGGCAACCATGATGTTTGGAGCTTTAAGAAAAGAGAAGGCGCAGAATCTGCCAAAGAAGGCAAAAAGTGGGCCATGGATGAGCTGGGCATGGCCAAGCCTTACCGCAGCTTTGACAAAAATGGCTGGCATTTTATAGTTTTAGATTCCACATTTCCACGGGATTCTGGCTACGTGGCAAAGCTGGATGATGAACAGTTTGAATGGCTGAAAAATGACCTCGAAAAGACACCCAGTAAAACGCCGATTCTTGTCATTTCACACATTCCTATTATCTGTTTCTGTGCCTTTTTTGATGGTGACAACGAAAAATCTGGCAACTGGCAGGTCCCAGGAGCCTGGATGCACATTGATGCCAGAAAAATCAAGGATTTGTTTGGCCTTTACCCCAATGTAAAGGCAGCCGTGAGCGGGCACATCCACCTCGTCGACCGAGTGAATTATAACGGTGTCAGCTATTACTGCAATGGCGCTGTCAGCGGCGGATGGTGGGGCGGCAAGTACCAAGAATGCAGCCCCGGCTACGGAATACTGGACCTTTATGCTGATGGCACAGTTAACTGCGAATACCATGAATCAGCATGGAAGGCTAAAAGCTAAACAGAAAAATCACTTTTCACACAGTTAATTCTGTTAGAAAAGCGGCTAAGTTCGTGATTCTTACATACTAAAGGTTCAGTGTTTTTAAGCCTCTGTCTTGCCAGCGCTATTGTGGGGGAAAGTCCAAAGGATCGTCCTTTGCTGCTGATTCACGTAATGCCGTGGTTTTCTGCGCCACCCACCTCTAGTGAGTACGGCTGGCACTGGACAATGAACAGGAGCCAGGAGGAGACTCGACTCACTGGCAAGGCGGCTTCGCACTACCAGCCCCTGCTTGGCCTCTATGACTCAAATGACCAGGATGTTATTGAATGTCATCTGCTTTGGATGAAAGCGGCTGGCTTTGATGGAATTCTTGCCGACTGGTATGGAACCCAGAATCATTTTGATTACCCAATGATTCATGAGAGAACAAAGTCTCTTTTTGATAAAGCCGAAAAATTCGGTTTTAAGATCGGTGTCGTCTATGAAGATCAGACTGTTAAAAATGCTCTCGCTGCCAGTCTAATAAAACAGCAGGATTCTAAAAAAATTGCTGAAGAAACAGGCCGCTGGCTGAAAGATAACTGGTTTAAAAAGGAATCCTGGCTAAAGTTCAAAAACAGCCCCCTTCTTCTCGTTTTTGGCCCTCAGCATTTTAGTGAGTCAGACTGGTCGCAGTTCCGCCAGGCTTCTGGCAAAGTTGACCTTTTGACACTTCACCACCCCCAGCCCTATGGTCAGGGTGTTTTCGATTGGCCCGTGCCATCACAAGGCATCGAGTTCCAAAGCGGCTTTCTAGACCGCAGCAGAGGCAGTGAATTCACGGTTTCTGTCGCATTTCCCCGGTTTCATGATTACTACAATGAAGGGGGAGAAAAGAGCTATCCCCTGCTTAAAGATGCCGATGGCGCAACTTTGAAAAGCACCCTACAAACCGCCCTGGCGCAAAAGCCAAACGCAGTGCAGATAGCAACCTGGAATGACTGGCAGGAAGGAACCCAGGTTGAACCTTCGCACGAAGTCGGATACAGGGACTTAGCTGAAATTCAGAGAACAAGAAGATCACTTGACCCTTCCTTTCAGTTCAAGCCATCAGATTTCGATATCCCTCTACAGATTTTCAAAGCAAGAAAAGCTGGAATAGATGCGATGATGCTAAACAAGGCTTCCAGCCTTTTTCTTAAAGGAAAGATAGCAGAAAGCCGCAGACTGCTTGACCAGATTAAACAAACAAAAGCGGCTACATCCTTATATTGATGTACTGCAATGGAATCTCTGAAATTCCTGGAGTGGTGAACAGCGGCCGAGGCGCCGTCCTTCCATCAAGCGCGGCTCGATATATGTCCCTGTGCTCTGCAGGTCCTCTGTTGAGCTGTCGGGCAAAAAAAACTTCCTTGCGATCGGGTGAAAACATTGGAAAACTATCGCTGCTATCAGTTCCACTTATCAGTCTAACTCCCTCTCCTGCTGAATCCATTGTGTAAATGCCGGGTGTGCCAGGGGTGATTGCAGTTATGGTTCTAACAGCCGCAATCATGCTTCCATCCGATGACCAAGCGCCATAGTTCCAAATGCCATTATCGGCAGGGAGTTCGGTTTGTGAAGTGCCATTTGCATTCATCTTAATCAGCCGATCTCCTCTTGAACTTACATATCGTGTAAAGAGTATTTGAGACCCATTTGGCGAATACTTAGCCCAAAAATCCCTATCCGTCCCATCGCCAACCAAAACTCTCTGTTCCGCCGTGCCTGCACCAGTCGGGCTGACAGAAACCCTGTAAATAGTGCCAAAACCGCTGGTGGATCGTGATGGCCTATTAAAGAGAATCGATCTGCCATCCGCACTCCAGCTTAAAGGTGAAGAAACATTTTCAGCCACTCTTACCGCCCCCGTCCAGGTTCCATCCCGCTGCCTCTCGACTTCAGCGCGAAGAACCTTTCCTGTGCGACGAAATGCGGTTCCTACAACGCGCTTTTCCAGCGGGGCGGTCCATAGAGTCGTTCCGCTAATAAAAGCAATGAGTCCACCATCAGGCCTGACTGCTCCAGACAAAGCACCTGCCGTGCTTGGCTGGTTGATATTAAGAGTGTGACGCCCCGCGCTGCTGTGTGTGGAGAGCTCACTGCCTGTTCTTGGATCATTTAGCCTGACATATAGCAGCACTGGATTTGCAGGAGCAAGCAGGCTGCCAGCCGTGATAAGAGAGGCGGCGAGCATTGCGCGATAATACCACCGATTTCACTTTTTCATACTGCTGTTCAATGCAGTTATCCACACAACTGTTAAGAAAATATCACCTTAAATTCCAGATAATATTATCTTTTTGTTGAACGATACGAGGCGAGGAACTTAATTGTGCTTGAGCCCTTAGCTCTTGCCCCAAGAATCCACTCTCCCTCAGAAAGCCTGCCCACAAACTCCCAAACGCCTATACTATTTTTGGAGAGGCTCTTAAGTTCTGAAATCAACACGGAGCCAGCTTTCCTAGGAAACAAAACCAAAGTCCCTTCAGCTTTCATACGGTACTGCAGCACAAGGTCATCGTCTGGTGAGAACTGACCGACCTCTCCACCAGAAACTATCTCTACTCCCATTGCCTTAAAGTCACTGTAGAGAAGAGGCATGGGGACTGGCTCTGAGTTAGGTTGAGGTGCTGACTCAGTATTAAAAGGAATAGTGCAGAGACTTCGAAAGGGTTCTCGGCTAGACTTTTTTCTAACGAAAACAGTTATCTCATGCCAGCCTAAACCTTTAGGTGTGAAGTAAAACCTCGCACCTTGTGAATGATGCAGAACCGTCGTTCCGCCCTGCCCGCTTGGTTCAGAAGTTTCCGCTTTCCTAATCCTTGCTATAAATTCAGCCTTGCCAGTATTTGACCAGTTGAAACCAATCCTGCCATCCAGCTGCAGATCACCTGTAAGAACAGGTAGAGCAAGCTGATGCTGCCTTAACGCGCCCAAGTCAAATCTGGGGAGTAGGTCGATATCTTTAGATGAAGCTAAACTTCGTCCTCCAGATCTCTCAGCGCCGGTTCGATGGCTCAACGCCATCAAGTTTGGGTTCAGTAAAAACCAGCCCAACCCTGGCTTCACTTTTCCCTTAATTGACCCAGGAAGCGAGAAAGTAGGGTCAATCCACTTCACTCCATCTTTTCCTCGGTACTGAACCCAGGCATGAGCCTCCCATGTCGATTTTGGCCCCTTCGCGGTGACGCTTAAATCCCGTGCGGTTCCTGTTACCTCTTCTACCGATACTCCGACAGATTGAGCCATAAGAATGTAAAGCCCAGCGATGGCCTGGCACACTCCCCTGCCATTTTTGTAGCATGTGATGGGGTCATATATCGCCTGGCCCCGGCTAAGACCCTCATAGTCGTAGGCCAGCACTTCCACCACCCAACACTGAATGACAGCCAGCTTGTCTTCATCCTTCTCCAGACCAGAAGTCAAGAGCCTGGCCATCTCTTCTGGCCTCGCCGGCAGAGGCTTTGAAGCAACCGACTGGACTTTAAGGAGGGCTGACTCATCACCCGATTCGGATGCAGCAGAGAGCTGCGCTGATAAAAGTACGAGACTGCAGACTAAGGGCATGTATCTCCATCGGACGCTGGTGGCTTTTCTCCAAGAAGCCTCACTATGAGACAATAAACATTGGTCTCGTCATAAAACCCACAAAGGGCTGCTGGCGAAAATACCAGCATCTTCATTTCTAAATGGTTATGGCACCACTTTAATGCGCCTTCAAGCATGCAGACCAAAGCCGGGATTCCTGTGCTTCCTTGTTTGGATGGCTCAACCTTGACAGCAAACACAGAATACTCAGCCTTTAGTTTTGGATGAACTGCATATTCTTATTAGGCCGTGCCTAGACTCACAACTAGCTAAGTCAGCATTGCAGCTGCTGCCTTAAACACAAGGAGCTGATTGAGCAGATCAGACCCACATCCCTTCTTTCCTGCGGCCTCAGGCGGCAAAGAATGGACCTAGTAAAGCCTCAACTACAATTACCTAAAGATTGGCCGAACTACAAAGTGGTTCGAAAATAGATGGAATAGCCGCCAGGCTATGAAACCTCTTACCTGGACCCCAAAAACTTCACTTAAGTTTATCTTGGCAAGCCTATGCGCCGTAGGAGCTGCCGCTTCAGCTTCGGCCCAGGTGACTCTGTACCAAAACAACCCTTCGGCACCTTACAGCACAAGCTTCAACGTGTCCCAACATGGAACAGTTTTCTTTGGCGATCATAACCAAACCACGATTTACACAGAAAATGGCACAAGCCAGCTGGCTTTTGGCGTTTTTGGCTTGTCGGCCAATGGCTCACTTCTCGGCGGGTATCAAGACGGCAATGGCACTTACAAGGCTGGCTTTCTAGATGCCGTCGGAACAATGACCCCTATTATCTTCGGGCCCGAAGGCGTCGCCTTAAAGGCACAAGAAGGCGAGTACAGCCTCTTCGGATCAGTTGGCAGCTCTGGAACCCTCTACCAAGGAACAACCGAAATCGGTTCGTTCAGCAGCATCAGAGGGCTAAACGCTCAAGGCCAGCTTCTTTACGGCAACATGCTGCGCATGAGTGATGGCTCCCTCCGCGACCTGACAATCCCAAGTTCGCCTGACAGCCTTGGCGGGAGGGCCCAAAACCTAAACAGCCTGGGACAAGTGCTGCTGACCAGCACCAACCGAATTCCAGGAGATTCTGGCTGCCTTAATGCAGAGAACCTCAGCTTCAGCTTTCAAACCTACGATGCGGCGACAGGCGATCTTTTCACTCTGCCAGCTTTGCCCTATGCCTTTGCAGAAAGTCTTGAGGAGGGCGGCATGAACAAATCAGTGCTGGCTTCGATCAACGATGCCGGTGATGTGGCGGCTGCTATAAGGTCAAGAGATGCCAACAATGTGGATTCCTCGGTGATCTGGCATTACAGCAGCAAAACTGGCTGGTCCAACCTGACTGACTTATACTCAGCCGATGCTTTTGATTATCTAACCACGATCAATATCACAAACAATGGCATGATCTACGGCACGTTTAACGGCCCATACGATCCCAACTCCTTCAGCACTGCCGCAACAGGCTTTACCATGACCGCCCCCGTGCCCGAACCAGCTTCCATGCTGCTTTTGGGTGCAGGTGCTGGGAGCCTGATTACAGCCAGACGCAGAAAAGCAATGAGAAGCTAAATATCGAGGCCCGGGACCCCGATAGCTTCTGGTATAGTTCAGAAACAACGAAATGGTTCAGTTCGTTAAACTCAGCAAACAGGTTAAAAAACCCGACCTCTGGTCTGGATAGCCTTCGCTGTGTGAACTGAACAACAAAGCGCCGCTCCAGACAAATGTCTGGAGCGATTTTTTTTGCCACAAATCAAACATAACGACCATCACAAACAAAGATCATGAAGCCCACACAACAAACGCTGAAACCAAAGCCGGTCCTCAAGCGCAAACACATCCCTGTGCTCTCTGCCTACACGGCCCTCTCTCAACACACCGGCTACTGCGAACAACCATGAACCGCCCCCCTTTCCACATTGTCGAAACCACCCTCCGCGAAGGCGAACAGTTTGCCAACGCACACTTCAGCTCAGCCCAGCGAGTTCAGCTCGCTCACATGCTCGATGAATTCGGAGTCGAGTACCTAGAGCTCACTTCTCCCGCCGCTTCTCCTCAAAGCGCCCGAGACCTTGAAGTCATTGCTTCACTCGGCTTAAGAGCCAAGGTCCTCACCCACACACGCTGCCACATGAGCGATGTCCGCCTGGCAGTCGAATGTGGAGCACAAGGCGTCAACATGCTTTTCGCAACCTCAGAAATCCTGAGACGCACAAGCCATGGCCGATCCATTGACCAGATTATTGCGGAAGCAAGAGAGGTTATTGGCTGGGTGCAAAGCCAGGGAGTCGAAGTCAGATTTTCATGCGAGGATTCATTCCGCACCCCTATGAGAGATCTCATCCGCATTTACTCGGCGGTTGATGAACTAGGCGTGGATAGAATCGGAGTCGCCGACACTGTAGGAATTGCCACTCCCAACCAAGTTCACGATGTAGTCAAAACTCTTCGCCAGGCAGTCAGCTGCGGAATTGAGTTCCACGGCCACAATGATTGCGGCTGTGCTGTAGCCAACAGCTACTCTGCCTTCGAAGGTGGAGCCACTCACCTTGATGTCACTGTCCTCGGGATAGGGGAAAGAAATGGAATCACTTCCCTTTCCGGCCTTATGGCACGCATGCTCAGCATCGATCCTGCACTGGTTGCCCGCTATAGGCTGGATATGCTGCCGGAGATTGATTCAGCAGTCGCCCGAATGATCGGAATGGATATTCCCTTCAACGCAAGCATCACCAGCCCCACCGCCTTCACCCACAAGGCAGGGCTTCACACCAAGGCAGTCATTCAAGATCCAAACAGCTATGAGATCATGAATCCTGCCACCTTTGGGCTTAACCGCACCATCAGCATGGGACATAGGCTTACCGGATGGAACGCCATCGCCGAGAGATCCCGTGAACTTGGACTCAGCCTTTCTGACGCCACTCTAAAGGCCGCAACTCAAAGCCTTAAGGCAAGAGCAGACGAGCGGGCCATGAACATGGATGAGATTGACAGAATGCTCCAATCTCTTTCGGTACTGCCAACCCAGCCCTTCAGTGGAGGAGCCTGCTATGACGCTCAGTGAACAGATTTTAAGCAACGCCGCCGGCCGCGAAGTAAGAGCCGGAGATTTCGCCACAGTCCGAGTGGACTTGGTCATGATGCACGACAGCCTCTCTCCCAGCATCATCAAGGTGCTTCACGGCGAACTGGGGGCATCTGGAGTCTGGGATAAGGACAAGGTCACTGTCGTGGTTGACCACGTCGCCCCCGCTGCCACGATTCAGACAGCCGAACACCAGGCTGGTTTGAGAAAGTGGGTGAAGGAACAGGAAATTACTCACTTTTTCGACTCAGGACGTGGAATCAGCCATCAAGTGCTGGTCGAAGAAGGCTTGGCTCAGCCAGGCATGGTCATCGTCGGTTCGGACAGCCACAGCACTGCCTATGGCTGTGTCGGAGCCTTTGGCTCGGGGATGGGCACCACCGATATCGCCCTGGCAGCAGCGACAGGTCAGACTTGGTTTCTTGTGCCAGAAACTGTCCGAGTCTTGGCCAGAGGCCGGTTTCAGCCAGGAGTCAGCGCGAAGGATCTTGGCCTTAAAGCCTGCCGAGAACTAAGAGCAGAAGGCGCGACCTACGCGGCTGTAGAGTGGCATGGAGTCGACTTTATGTCGATAGGAGACCGCATGGCTCTGGCAACCCTCTCTATTGAAATTGGCGCCAAGGCCGGAATCATTCCCCCCACAGGAGAAGCAGCCTCAGGATTGAACGTTCCTGACTGGCTGAGAGTGCGGGAAGACGCTGTCTACTGCCGAACTATCGAAATAGACCTGGACACTCTGGAACCGCAGATCTCCATGCCCAGCTTTGTCGACAACGTGGCTGATATAAGCGATGTTGGCGATGTTCCTGTTGATGTAGTCTATCTTGGAACCTGCACCAATGGCCGCTATGAAGATATGAGGGCGGCGGCAGAGATTATTGGCGACCGCAAGCTCGCCCCCGGCATGAGAATGATCGTCGTCCCGGCAAGCAGCGAAGCACTAAGGCAGGCGATGCGCGAGGGATACCTTGAAACTCTTATCGCCGCAGGTGCGACAATCGGCACTCCTGGCTGTGGGGCCTGCATTGGCCGCCACATGGGAGTTCTCGCTGGAGGCGAAACCTGCCTTTTCACAGGCAACAGAAACTTTAAAGGACGCATGGGAAGCCCCAAAGCAAACATCTATCTCGGTTCCCCCGAAGTTGCAGCGGCAACAGCCCTTACTGGCCGCATCACTCACCCCCGCGAACTGATGCAGTCTGAGGTGATGGCCTAATGGCAAGAGTCTGGATTTTTGGCCCCAGCGTCAACACTGACCAGATTGTCCCCGGCAGATACGCCCCCTACATGCTGCCCAACGAAGCCGACCTTAAGAAGTACCCCTTTGTTGAGGCCCGCCCCGATTTTGCCCCCAATGTTCAGCCAGGTGACCTTATTGTTGCCGAACAGAACTTTGGATGCGGAAGCAGCCGAGAATACGCCCCCCAAGCTCTGAAAATGGTGGGGATCGGCGCGATCATTTCGCCTCTCTTCGCACGAATCTTCATGCGAAACGCTGTAAACCTGGGAATCCCCTGCTTTACCGCCGATTTGGTTGACCAGCTAAGCGACGGAGAAGAAGTGGATTTTAATCCAGCCCTCGGACTGATCGTAAAGGCGAATGGAGTGAGAATTCAGCTGCCAGAGCCTCCTCAGTTTATGAGGGATGTGTGGGCAGCAGGCGGCATGGTGGCGTACTACCAGCAGCACGGCAGGTTCCCCGGAGCATGATTCGGGTCTGCAGCATTCCTGGGGATGGCATCGGTCAAGAAGTCATCCCTGTCGCTGAACGTGTGCTGGCCCACCTTGTCCCAGGAATTAAGTTTCTGAGGGGTGAGGCAGGGTTCGATACCTTTCAGTCTCGTGGGGCAGCTCTTCCACCTGAAACGATCGATCTAGCCAAAAGCTGCGACGCTGTTCTCTTCGGGGCTGTGGGCAGCCCCAGCTACCCTGTAGAAGGCTATCGCAGTCCCATTGTTCAGCTTCGCCGAGAACTGGACCTCTATGCCAATCTGCGTCCCACTCAAGGCCCGAAAGCCAGCCTGCTGGTTGTGAGGGAAAACACCGAAGGCCTCTACGCCGGACGTGAGAGGAGAGAAGGAGACACCGCCATAGCAGAAAGGGTTGTGACTGTCAAGGCGACCAGAAGAATCGTTCAAAAGGCATTTGATGAAGCCAGAGCTGGCGGGTATAGCCGCGTGACTCTGGTTCACAAGGCGAATGTTCTTAGGGTCACTGACGGCCTTTTTAGAGAGACTGCTCTGGCTGCTGCTGCCGAAAACTCAGACATCACAATGGATGAGATGCTGGTGGATACCGCCGCCATGCACCTTGCCGCCAATCCAGAAAAGTTTGAGGTGATTGTCACCACCAACCTCTTCGGCGATATTCTCAGCGATGTGGCAGCGATTCATGGAGGAGGACTTGGCCTTGCCTCAAGCGCAAATGTGGGAACAGATTACGCTCTTTTCGAGCCTGTTCACGGCTCAGCCCCAGACATTTACGGCAGAGGAACAGCCAACCCCTCGGCTGCCTGCCTCAGCGCTGCCATGCTGCTCAACTGGGTGGGGGCCAAACGAGGTCTGCCAGCCTTGACTGAAGCAGGATTGATGCTGAGAAAGGCCGTTTTAGCTGCCGCTCCTCAAGACTCTACAAGGGCTTGGGAATCGGCTGTCTTCGCTGGCTTGGCCTGAAGTGATGGCCGCCTGGGGAGCTGTTCCCTAGGCGGCCATCACTTCAGGGCGACCTAAACATTTTGCCCCTGCTTCTATTCCTGTCTCTGCACACGATTCGATCTCCTCAAAGGACGGCGTTCGTTTTGTACCAAAAACTCCACAATCAATAGGCCCCCGCCCTAGCGCTTCATCACTGATCTATCACATGATAGAGAAGCCCATTCTGCAAAGGCATCAAGGTCTTGGCTGTCGTGGCCAAGATTTATATGGGGGAAGCCGGTGAAATTCCGGCGCTGAGCCGCAGCGGTAATAGTCCGAATGCCCGCCTTGATGCGAACAGGGTGAGTCGACCGCGAGCATCGGGCGACCAGGCGCAGAGCTGCGCCACGCATCCCCTACTCGTGGCAATTCCTATATGGAGTTCGCCGCAACTATGAAGAACATCAAAGCATTTACGCTTATCGAGCTCTTGGTGGTTATCGCCATCATCGCCATTCTGGCAGCCATCCTTTTCCCCGTTTTTGCCCAGGCAAAAAATGCCGCCAAAAAGACGGCTTCCGTCAGCAATCTCAAACAGATCAACCTTGCCTGGCAGCTTTATGCCACGGACAATGATGGGACTCTCATGAGAGTCCGCACTGACGGCGACCTTGGCACTGGCCTGACAATCTATTGGTGGGGCGCCTGGAATCCAACAACTCTCGTTCTTAGAGAAGAAGGCGGTCTTCTCTACCCTTACACAAAGAGCAAGGGAATTCAGTCCGATCCATCCTTCCCCAGCAGGCTGCAGGCACAAATGGGAATGACAGGCTATGCCTACAACTATGCCTACCTTTCGCCCAGCGTTTACTCCCCCCCTACATGGGCAGAAAATGCTGTGCCTGTCAACGAAAGCCAAATCGGATCACCTTCCGAAACTATTGTTTTCGCTTCATCAGCAAGATTCGGCGGATTTGCTCCTCCCTTTGTTTTTGAAGGCAACACCTACCTGGAGCCGCCGAGCAGCAGCTACCCCACCTTCCATGCCCGGAACAATGGCGTCGGAGTTGTCAGCTGGGCTGATGGCCATGTAAAAGCTCACAAGCCAACCTACCGAACCGGCACCTTTGGGTGGGCAGGCTACAATGCGGACGAGTTCAAGGCCAAGTTCCTCGGGGATCTTTCTCCCAACGGCAGCCTGACCGAAGACACCTGGTTCGATCTGGAGTAGAACGGCAATGAGGCGGCGGCCTCGCGAGTCACAGACTAGCCGCCGCCTCAAATGTACAGGTGCTGCTCCCTGGCTAGGCAAAACTGGCCCAATTCGTTAGGACCGGAGCGAATCTTTTAGACTCGCTTGACGCATTATAGAGATATGAAGCCGGTTCAGATCGCTTTGGCGATCCTTTCTGTGCTTGGTCTGGTCGGAGTCATGTCGGCCTTTTTGATCAATGCCAGCCCTTATGTTTCAATTTCTGAAGCAAAGGTGACAACGAGGTCCAGCGTGCACCTCGCCGGTGACATCCGAAAAGAAACTATGGACTTCCTGCCAAGCCAGGGACTCGTCCGGTTTGTGGTGCAGGACCAGAACAAAGACACCATTCCTATTATCTACCGCGGAGCTCCCCCTGCCAACATGGGCACAGCAACACAGGTGGTCGCGGTTGGAGCAGTAAAAAATGGAGTTTTTGAGGCAGAAAAAATCATCCTCAAGTGTCCCAGCAAGTATGAAAGCGAATACGAGGGCAAGCCGGCTTCTGCCAAGGCCTAAACATAAATGCAAGCTGCATCTGCTGCCCCGGGCTTAGGAATGATGCTGGGGCAGATTGGCTCTGGCATCGTATTCCTCTCTCTTATACTTTTTATTGTCTCCATCGCTTCAAGACTGATCGGAGATGATGCGAACCATAAAAAGTGGGCGCGAATCTCATTTACGGCCGCTGCGGTCAGTCTCTTTGCCGTTTTTGCGGTGCTTCTGGCTCTTTTTCTCACCCATCAGTATCAGTTCAAATACGTCTACAGCCACAGCAAGCTGGATTACGAACTGCAGTACAAGATTTCGGGTGTTTGGGCGGGACAGGAAGGATCAATTCTTCTTTGGTCGTGCCTCACAGCAGCCTTCGGACTCTGGACTCTTAAAAGATTCGGAGATTCTGAGCGCTGGTACAGCGCCGTCTATGCTGGCATTCTCGCCATCATGGTGGGGATCAGCGCCTTTGAATCTCCATTCGCCCTGATTCGAGATGCAGCCGGGCATGTTATTACCCCCAGCGATGGCACAGGCATGTCGCCTGCCCTCCTCAACTACTGGATGGTTATTCATCCACCCACCATCTTTGTCGGGTTCGCCCTTACCGCTGTGACCTACTCCTTGGCCATGTCTGCTTTGATCAGCAGAAACCACAAGGATTGGGTCGTTAAAGCCCGGCCTTGGGCATTAACCTGCTTAGGATTTCTGGGCCTTGGCCTCTGCATGGGAGGCTTTTGGGCTTACGAAACACTGGGATGGGGTGGATTTTGGATGTGGGACCCGGTTGAAAACACATCCTTTGTGCCTTGGTGCGCCATGGCCGCCTTTACTCACGGCATTTTTGTCCAGCAGTCTCGCAGCAAGGGCCAGTTCACCAACATCGCATTAGGAGCCGCCCCCTTCATGCTCTTCTGTTACGGAACATTTCTTACTCGTTCCGGACTGCTGGGGGGGACCTCGGTCCACTCCTTTGCAAAAATGCACCCCCAGGCCCTAATGATTCTTATCGGCCTGCTGGGCTTGACAATCGGCGGGTTCCTGCTGCTCTTCATTCCTGCCCTTGTAAAAGATATCAAG
The DNA here is from genome assembly GCA_964607175.1 of uncultured Fimbriimonadaceae bacterium. GTDB lineage: Bacteria > Armatimonadota > Fimbriimonadia > Fimbriimonadales > Fimbriimonadaceae > JAKRSE01. The sequence continues at coordinate 271,317 of CAZSIM010000001.1, read as the reverse complement.
GCCAAAAATGCTGAGAAGGAGAAGGTGGCGTTTGAAAAAACTCCCTTCAACCTCACAGCTTTTTATGGCATTGCCATGTGGATGCTGTTTGCCTTTGGCCTGGTTACCGCCATCGGCATGAGCGTGCCTTTGGTCATGTCTCTTGCAAACCAGGCGCCAAAGGTAGTCGAAGAATCCACCTACAACCAGGTGCTGGGCTGGTTCTTTATTCCGACCACTATCGCCATCGGCTTGGGACCATTTTTAACGTGGCGCGGTCTTCCCTTCAAGCAGCTCATGGCAAGAATCATCAATCCTCTTGCCCTGGCGGTCATGTTCACTGGGTTTCTGTTGCTCTGGTTTAAGACAGGCTGGAATGGGATTTCGGCAGATCCCACCCAGACAACATCCATCACTATCTTCAACACCACCCTCATCAATTTTTCGAGAATGGGATGGGTGTCCTTCCTTGCCTGCCTCTGCTTTTTTGCCGTATTCACCAACGGATGGAGACTGGTCGAAATGATGCCCAAATCGCGCTGGACCCTTGGTGGTGTCCTTACCCACATGGGCGTGGTCCTGACAGTTCTCGGGCTCATTGTTTCGCGAGGGTTGGAGCAGAAACAGCTGCTCACCATTCACCCAAGCCGAAAATCAGAAGCCTTTGGCTACAACATCACCTATAAAGGTCCAACGATTGGCTTTGAGGACCGGAACAACGAGGTGGCGTTGGATGTAAAAGGCGAAAGAGGGTCCTTCATGGCCACCCCTGGCCTCTATTTCAGACCCAGCGCCGATGGTCCCCAGGAAACGATCTGGCCACACATAGAACGTCGTCCTCTCTACGACATCTACTTCACCCTTTACCCCATGGTCTACGAAGCCAGCGAAGCGCAGGGCCTAGAAATCGGACAAGACGCCCGCTACGAAAACGTAATCATCACTTATCGAGGCATGGAAACAAAAGGAACCCCGGGGACAGATTCAGCCCAGTTCTTTGCCCACGCCGATGTGCAGGTGCTCGGTGAAAAGGTTGAGGCTTCACCAACTCTTCTGCTGGGAACAAACAGCCAAGGCAAGCCGGCCCCCATTGACAATGAGAGATCTATCTCTTTAGTGAAAGCTGATATCGAAAGAAATTCTGTTGTCATTGTGCTTTCCAGCAGCCCCGATATGCCTCTGACATTGACCCAAGGAGCAAGCCTGACCCGAGACAATGTACGCCTGACCCTTCTGCAGCTCCGCACAGAAATGGGCGATGCGCCAGACCAGGCCCGCCTTGTCGCAGACTTCACTGCCGAACCAATCGAAAAAGTAATGAAAGCCTCTCCTTGGATGGGCCTTTCAGGAGAGGAAAAGGTGAGGATCAGCGACGACTACTCATTGGCCCTTGAAAGAATTGATGCGGGAACCAAGGCGGCCTTTTTTAGGTTCGACTGGAACCGACCGGCCTACCCTCTTGAGGTCTTTTATAAGCCCCTTACCTGGCTTGTTTGGTTTGGGGTCGGTATCATGACCATCGGCGCGCTTTCGTCGGCTCAAGGTCGAAGAATAAAGCGCGGGACGGCAGGTCCAGGTTCTTCCTCCTCATCCCCCGTCAGCTCTGAGTTATCGGGTGATGATCAGAACGAAGGGTCGAAAACAGATTCGCCGTCTGAGGAAAGGGATGCAGCTCTCCCAGCTTCTAAAGTCTAAAATTCATCACGGCAGGGTTACCTATGCCAACCCCGACTATGTCGGCAGCATCGAAATTGATCGTGACCTCATGGAGGCGGTCGGCCTGATGGATGGCGAACTTGTTCATGTCTGGGGGGTAGACCACACCTCACGCCTTGAAACTTATGCTTTTGCCGGTCCCAAAGGAGTCATCGGACTCAACGGAGGCGCGGCTCACTTTTTTAAGGCGGGTGACCGAGTGATTATTGCGGCCTTTGCCTTGACCGACGAAAAAATTCTTCCCAAAATGATTTTGGTGAACGAAGAGAACGAGATTGTCCGGGACATGACTCCCTTTACCATTCATGGCTGACTTAAGCGGAGTGCTGGAAGAATCGGGAGCGATCCTAAAAGGACATTTTCTCCTCACCTCAGGCCGTCATTCAGACACCTACTTCGAAAAATTTCGTGTTCTCGAACAGCCACATGTGCTGACGGCCCTCTGCACCGAAATTGCCGAAGCCTTTAAGGACAAGGAAATTGACATCGTTGCCGGACCGACGACTGGGGGCATCATCATCGCCTTCGAAGTGGCCCGCCAAATGGGATTGAAGTCTCTTTACATTGAGACTGTTGATGGGGTCAAAACCCTGAGAAGAGGAGCCGAGGTCCCCGAAGGAGCAAAAATCCTTGTCGTTGATGATGTGCTGACAACAGGACTCAGCGTTAAGGAAACTATTGCCGCCCTCGAATCTCGGGGTGGAAAGGTGGCAGGAGTGGGGGTGCTGATTGACAGAAGCCCAGCAGAACCAGACTTTGGCGCCGAGTTTCACTCAGCATATAAAGTTGAAGCAGAATCCTATGCGCCAGACCAAGTGCCAGACTGGCTGGCCGCTCTGCCCATTACTAAGCCAGGAACAAGAAAAGCTCCTGCTGTGTAAAGCAGGCCATCTGATATACTATTGCCATGCCTAAGGCCCCCATCGTGGGAGATAAATATCTGGTGACCTACGAAGAGCTTGGCCGCCCCATGCAGAGACAGGATATTGAGATTCCTGGCCTAGGCTGGCTGGTAATTGATGAAGCCGATGTGAATTACGGCATCAACAACCCTGATGGCGCCTACTTTATTCGCCAGAGCGCATCTATGAACAACCGCTTTGTGGTTGTCAGCCGACAGCAGAAAGCTTAAATTTAGCTGCACCTTCTTAACATTTTTGGTGTAACAAATATATAAGGATTCACGCAGGTTCAGAGCCGAGCCCTGCATTGAAGCTAAGACAAAGATTATAGAGAACGAACCTTATGGAACGTCTTCGGCTCGCACTCTTCACCGATACCTTCGATGAGACAAATGGTGTGGCTCACACCTACCGGACTCTTGCAGAATTCTGCCGGTCCAGGGGGCGTCAGCTTGATGTCTTCGCGCCTGGCTCTTCTGACAGCGATGAAACAGATGGCTCACTAAGAATCCATCGATTCAGCCGTGGAATAGGCTTGGAATACTACGATGGCCTTCACTTTAGCCTCCTGCCAAACTGGCGTGTTCAGCAGGTATTTGAAGAACATGGCCCTTACGATCTAGTGCAGGTGGCAGCTCCCGGCAATCTTGGCGGCTGGGGCAGGCGGCTTGCTCGTAAAGGAAGACTGCCCTTAATCGGCGTTCACCACACCATGCTGCAGGATTACGCAGCCATGAGGGTGCCCCGCTTCCTCTCTGGATTGGTGAGAACGGGATCATTGGAGGTTCTTCGCCGCTTCTATCGCCCCTGCAGCACAGTGCTTGCTCCAACCCCAAAGGTGGCAGAATTTGTCCGCCGTGTCGGGATATCAAGCCAAAGCGATGTATTCAGCCGTGGGGTTGATACCAATCGATTTTCGCCAGAGCACCGATCCCGTCCTCACAGCGGCCCTGTTCGCCTGCTGTATGTGGGGCGCCTGGCGGTAGAGAAAAACCTGGAATCTCTGACCAGAATTCTCAACCAAGTCAAGGCAAAAAGAGACTGTGAAATGGTCTTTGTCGGAGACGGCCCTCTTAAAAAACAGCTGGAAAAAGACCTCCCCTGGGCGAAGTTTGAGGGCAGAAAAAAAGGCGAAGCGTTAAGCGAAGCCTATGCCAATGGCGATGTTTTTGTCTTCCCCAGTCTGACCGATACTTTTGGCAATGTGGTGAACGAAGCCCAGGCCAGCGGTATCCCCTGCCTGGTTATGGACCCCAACGGGCCGGGCGAAATCATCTCCCACGAAAAAACCGGCCTCCTCGCTCAATCTGAAGAAGCCTTTGCCGAAGGCATCATCAGCTTGATCGATGTTCCCCAGAGACGCACAGCTATGAGTCAGGCAGCAAGGGCAGCTGCCAAAGAAAGAAGCTGGGAGAGAGTTTTTGACAGTCTTTGGGATGTTTATGGCCGGGTGGCAAAACAAAAGGCATGATAGAACCTGAGCCGGAAACTACAATCCGGCTTTATCAGCCTTCGGATCGGCCAGATTTTGAACGGATCTGCCTCAGCACAGGCCTGAACGGTCAGCTTGACAAGCATTTCTGCGACCGCGAAGCTTTTGTGAAAATCTGGCTCGGCCCCTATCTGCATTTGAATCCAGACTGCTGCTGGGCAGCTGTGCGAGAAGGGAAAATGGTCGGCTACCTGGTAGGCACCTTTGACGGCCACTTCAATAAACGGGCCGCGCTCCACCTTCTGCCAGCCCTAGCAGGAATGGCATTCAAGTGGCTTTCTGGCCAGTACCGCCATCACCCCCCAACCGGACGTTTTCTGAAGTGGCTGTTTTTCAGATCATGGCGAGAACATCCCAAGATTCCTGCAGACTCCTGCAGCTTCCATTTCAATATCGACAAGGAAGAAGGAAAAAACTCCATGGCCGGCTTCATGCTGGGACGCGCCTTTCTAGATGAAGCCCGCATCAGAGACAAAAAACACTGGCACGCGGTGATTTTTGCCGGAGGAGGCCGAAGGCCGGTAAAGGTCTACCAGAAGCTGGGCTTCACGATAGCCGATTCAAAACCCTGCACCTTGTTTGAAGAAGGAGGCGTAGTGCTGGCTGTCATTCAAAAGGAGGTCAGCGCCGAAGGCGGCGGCCTTATCGACTGACATGTCTAATTCCTGGCTCTGTCTCTATCAGCGAGTCCTCGACAAAAGAAAGTTTTCGTTCATCAATTAACAAGATTTGGTGAACAATGGCCGCCATTTGCAGTATGTTATGTCATGGTTCTTCTTCGACGAGCTGGGGCAGCAGTCTGCCTTCTTTTTGCAGCAGTCGGAGCATGGGCTCAAGATCTCTCGGCAGAACAAAAGACATCAGTCCTCGAAGGGATAAAGGATGTCGTCGAGAATCGAGCTTTTGTTCCTGGTGTCGACTTCTCAAAGTGGTCTGAGTTCATTGCCAAAAGGCAGGAAAACCTGGACAAGGCAGTCACAGTTGCCGCTTTTGGGCAGGTGGTCAATACAGCACTCAGAGATTTTGGATTCAGCCATATTCGCCTTCTCTCTCCTAGAGCAGCCGCCACCCGCAACCGAACTTCAGTCGTGACAAGCGGAGCCGCTGTCGGCCCGGTTGAAGAAGGTTTGACTGTGAGAATGGTCCGCGAGGGCAGCCCCGCTGCCGCCGCAGGCATTAAGCAGGGAGAGGTCATTCTTAAAGTCGATGGCTCTCCGGCTAAAGATCCCACTCAGCTTGAAGGAGACGAAGGAAAGAAGCTGAAGCTTGAGATTAAGACTTCAGAAGGCACCACCAAGGAAGTAGATGTCGAGCTCAAGAGAATCTCAACGGTCCGCTCAGAGACTTTGACTTGGCTGAACGACAAAGTAGCTGTCCTTCGTGTCTACACCTTTTCAGCTGGTTATGGCCGGGAAAACATTGAAAAGCTGATGCAGGAAGCTGCCGCCAAAAATGCAGAAACCCTGGTTCTAGACCTTAGAAGCAACGGCGGAGGAGCAGTTAACAACCTCAATCACCTGCTCAGCCTTCTGATGCCAGATCAGACCGATTACGGCGTCTTTATCTCCAAGCCTGTATTTGAAAACTTTAAGGCAGCCAACCCCGATAAAGATCCAAGTCTGAGCAATGTTGCCGCCTGGGTTCCCAATAAAACCAAGACGCGCATTAGGCAGTCCACCCCGCCCTTTACAGGCAAAATTGCCGTCCTCATCAACCGAGGATCAGCTTCAGCTAGTGAGATCACTGCCGCCGCCCTTAGGGAAAAAAGACAGGCTGTCATCTTTGGGGCTCCGACGGCTGGTGCAGTTTTGGCTTCTGTTTTCAGAACCCTTCCAGAAGGCTTCAGCCTTCAATATCCAGTCAGCGACTATGTAACGATTGGTGGAACCAGGCTTGAGGGCAACCCCGTTAAGCCAGACCACGAGGTTTCAGGACCTGTCGTTGAAGGGGTTGATCCAGTACACACCAAACTAATGGAAGTGCTGGGCTACCAAAAAGCTCCCTAACTCACAAATACTGCGAGCCTGTAAAGCCTGCTGCTCTCCAAAATGGAGCAGCAGGCTTTGTTGGTTCAACCTGGCACGAACCCTAGAGGAAATATTAACCTTCTGTCTAGTTTTCTTCACGCAGAACTCAGCTAGAATGGCGGCATGAGGTCTTTGATCTGCGCTTTCGCCTGTCTGGCAGCACTCGCCAGCACATCTGCTTGGGCAGGTTCCTTCACCGCCAGTTCAGACGCAAAAGCAATGAAGCCGGAAACCCAGGCCCAAAAAGAAAAACGAATGAAGTGGTGGAAGGACGCCAAGTTTGGAATGTTCATTCATTGGGGCCTCTACGCTCTTCCTGCCGGAAAATGGAACGGCCGAGATGTTGGCACAGCAGGAGAATGGATTATGAATTCAGCCAAGATCAAGGTCAATGATTACGAACCTTTGATCAAGCAGTTCAACCCTGTGCTATTCAACGCTGACGAATGGGTGGCCACAGCTAAGCGTGCAGGTATGAAGTACATCGTCATCACCAGCAAGCATCATGACGGCTTTGGTCTGTTCGATTCTGCCCACACAGAATGGGACATCATGTCCACCCCTTACGGCAAAGATATTCTTGCCCAGCTGGCAGCCGCATGTAAAAAAGGGGGGATCAAGCTCTGCTTTTACCATTCAATTATGGATTGGCACCACCCCGACTACCTGCCTCGTCGATCGTGGGACCCCCGCCCAGAGTGGACTCCACAGTTTGAGCGCTACGTCGCCTATATGAAAGCTCAGCTGAAAGAGCTTTTAACCAATTACGGCGATATTGGCGTCTTGTGGTTTGATGGTGAATGGGAAAGCACTTGGACCTCAGAAATGGGTGAAGACCTCTACACCTACGTCCGTTCCCTGCAGCCCAATATTCTTGTCAGCAACAGGGTCAGCAAAGGACGCCAAGGCATGCAGGGGATGACGGAAGGAAACCATGCTGGCGACTTTGGCACTCCAGAACAGGAGATTCCACCTTCGGGTCTGCCGGGTGTCGATTGGGAATCCTGCATGACCTTTAACGGGTCGTGGGGATTTTATGAAAGCGATAAAAACTGGAAGTCAACTCAGGTGGTTGTCGAAAACCTTGTTGATGTCGTCAGCAAAGGCGGCTGCTATCTTTTGAATGTTGGACCAGACGCCAAAGGATTGATTCCTGAAGCCTGCGTGGAAAGATTGGACCAAGTAGGGGCTTGGCTAAAAGTGAACGGTCAGGCCATTTATGCCGCTCAGCCTGGACCACTGAAGAAGCCACTTTCCTGGGGGCGTCTGACTCAAAAGGAAGGCAGACTCTACATTCATGTCTTTGCTGGCAATGATTCAGAGGTGACTTTAACTGGCCTGAAGGGCAGTTTGGGACCGATTCGACCCCTGGCCGGAGGAAAAGCTATTCCAGCGCACATGACAGAAAACGAGCTGACTCTTGAGGTTGGCAGGAGTTCTGACTCTCTGCCGCGAGTCTATGTCTGCGACATTAAGAGCCCCCTTTCAGCTGAGCCATTTACCTTTAGGCAGCCTGCCCATACATGGGAGTTTGCAGCTAAAACTGCAGAAACAAAGGGAGGAGCCAGATTTGAAGAAGCCAAAAACTGCATCGGCTTCTGGACCAATCAACACTCAGAGGTTTTCTGGCCAATCAATGTCACGAGCAATAAACGCTACAGGGTAGAAGTCACCTACTCCTGCGAAAATGCTTCCGCTGGCAGCGTGGTTGAAATCTCTGGTGCCTTCGGGCGGGTGAACCTCAAGGTGGCTGGCACAGGAGGGTGGTCTGCCTTTCGAACAGAGTCGGCTGGCGAGATAGAAATGGTTCAGGGCCTCTCATCGCTCAAGGCAAAAGCGCTTAAGATGCCTGCCGGGGCGGTCATGAACCTCAGATCAATCCGACTGATCCCAGTGAACTAATAAAGCGGGGGATGCTCACCCCAGCTGCTGCGGAAGTCCGTCTTCATGACCAGCAAGTCTAACGAACTTCCGCTCCCCCCTAATCTTGCGATCAATCAAAGCCGCTTCAAAAACAAGCCCTTCGGTTTTGGTCTGCTCACGCAGCATTGCCTCCAGCCTGGCCAGACATTCCGCTTGGCTTAAGGCGGCCAGGTCGGCAAAAGAGGTTTCTGCCAGCCTGTTTTTTACTTCCTCAGAACCAGTCAGCCAGCATCCTTCCCTCTGTTCGCGATAGTCGCCATCAAAGTCAAGCAGGGTAAATCGGTCGTGATGCGAATCGGCGCCCAGTTCGGCAAAAAGCGCCTGAGCCACAAGCGGAGGTCGGCGCAGATCGCTGAAGGTCTGCTTGATTGAAGAACTCAAACCAGCCGCCAGCCGCGATAGGGTGACATCTTCGGCAGATTTCTGATAGCCCTCCTTGTGACAGAACTCAATTGAGCCCACCCTTAAAGCCTCAATATCTGACTGAAGACCAAGGGCAGTCATCCCAATCGTATCGTAGATTTCAAAAAGCTTGGGAGTCTGACGGCGAAGCGAAGCCAGCAAAACACCCTCTTCTCTGGCAAGGGCGATCCCGGGCTGACCTGCCTTGAGACGCGATTCAACGTACTGCGCTCTTTGGCTGATTGATTCCTGCCAGTCGTATGGGCTCATGCCTTATTGACTACGAACCTGATTAGGCTCCTGCAGCCTTGACCCTAAGACTCCCAGATGAAGCCTGCCTGCCAGACAGAATTGATTCCAGTGTTTTCGGCGCAGCTTCCTGCTCAATCGCACTTCTTTGCCAGACAGTAAAGTAGCCTAAACCTCCGCGTCCAAGGCTGGCCGGCATGGCTGTGCGATAGGTGGCCGTTGGGTTTAAAGCAGCCCCATTGATCGTAATAGAAGTCACCTTGGCTTCGGGCTGTCCACCCAGCTTAAATGATGCTTCGAGACCCGAAACGTAAAGGTAGGCAGGGTTTGAGGTTGGGTAGAGAGATAGACTCTTTTCAAGAGCATTCTTAACCTGCTGCCCTGTCAGCTTCACCACAACCAGTTCTTCTGTCGGAAACTCTAGTGACTGTTCTAGTGTTCTGCCGGCTAAGGCTGATTTCAAAACGCCAGAGGGCAGAAAAGCAAGGTCGGCGCCAGAAGCAGATTTCATCGCATCAGCAATAGACTGCCCCGCACGAACGGCATCCTCTTGGATTTCCTTCGGCTGATTATTTTGAGCCACAGCAATGCCAGCTGCCATAAGCAGCAAAGCAGTGGTCAAGAGGGCGACGCGGACTTTCATTTTCGGGTTTCTTTTGAATCCTCGTAGAGTTTGACGAACAAACTACGTTTGCGCTGCCTTCACTTTAAGACAAAGTGGGGGCAGATGCCTCTTAATCAGGTATTTCGTCCCTCGCCGGCCGCCTGTAATGACTGTTCATCAATGGCTCTTAGGCATGTAAAACCTAACCTCAACTAACGAATTCTTCAGCAGCCTGCTGTATTATCCCGTTCATGCCTACTGAAGCTGCAGCTCATCTGAAAACTGGCCTCATTCTATGGAAGGCCGACCCCAACTATCTGATGAAGGCATTTCAGAGCCTTGACATAGAAGCTGCCGCCCAAACCATCCACATGGCAGACCTGAAAGCTGCCGAGGCGATTGGCGTTTACTATCACGAACACGATCACATTTATAGGGGTCAATCCACAACCATTGGCCTGCTGCTTCAGCTGACCGAGCAGTACCGTGTGCTTCTGGCACATATCCTAATCAGGTTCGGTTCCACGCCTACAGATACAGAAGACCTGCAGGAGGTGCTTAATCTGCTTGTTCCCGATTCCTTCCTGTCATCAGATGACAGCAGCGAATCTGCTCAATTAAAGATGGTCCAACAGCTGCTTTGCGGCCTTACCGACCTTCAAGCCTATCTCATATCAGGCACATGCGATGATCCGGCTGCAGTACAGTCAGCCTTGTCTTTCCTAAATTTTTGGCAGACTGGCAAGTCCAATCCTTTTATAGCAGCCGACCCCTTAGCCTTCCCCGCTCTCGTTGAAGCCTGGTCCAGACGAGGTTTGGCTGTCCACACAGTAGAAATAATCCAAAACATCTGCCGTACCCTGCCAAGAGGCTGCCGCAGCCTTTTTGAACACATCGCTGATTCTTCCTGCCGCACAATGACTGGCTATTATCCTGACCGGGGATACGATATTCTCTTTGGACACAGCGGCAGCGAAACTAACCGGCTCATGCGCGATGGGAAGCTGCCTAACACAGAAGAAACTGCCGGACAGCTTTCGAAACAGCTCCGAAGTTTGGGGCACACGAACGCTATTGTCGTCATGTTTACAGAATACAAATCAATCATCGTCATGGCCGGCGAATGGTGTTCTCGATTTGTAGAACAAAACAAAGAGAATGCTGAGCGGGGTGAATACAAGTTCGGCTTCCACATTTTTCTGCCCGTCGAGTTCTGGGCCGTCTATGCCTACTCAGTCAATCCTCCTCTTCCATTGGAGGGTGATGGAATTCTAGGGTGGGTCAAGGATATCAGTCAGCTTGATGCCGCCAGTCGGTTTCTTAGGGCGCTCATCCACCTACAGAATGTGCCTTTTTACACTCCTTTCTCTCACTCGGGCGAAAGCGAAGAAGCTATCTTCAAAAAAATTCTAGGCAGTCTCTACAGCAGGCTTGATAACACCGATTTTACTTATGGTTCGCTGTCTCACTTAAGAAGCCATGTCGAACAGCCTTTCGGCTCTTCTGTCATTCAACAGATCAAGTTCAACTGGCCAGAAAATGAATCTTCAAGCGGCTACTTTGAGCTGTTGCAGCTTGATGTGATGAATGCAGACACGAGGATTATCGTAGATTTTGAAGGTGACCTTGCCTGCGACAACGATGAGTTCATAATCGAACTCTTTATTGATGACTGGCGAGCGAGCGGCTATGCACTAAAAGATGGACTCCCCCTGCTGCACAAGCCAAAAGATCGCAGAATGATTAAGCTATATGAACATCAGGTCGCATTGCTGCTCTTCCCAGAAGACGAGATAAAAAATGCTCCATCCTGCATAAAATGGATTAATTGACTCTCTGCCAAACGCAAAATCGGCCTCCCATTCAATAAGAGTGGGAGGCCGATTTTCTATAGAGAATCTTCTTTGTTAGAAATCTATTACAGAACTGAATCAATGCCCATGGATCGAGCGGTGCCAGCCACGATCCTCATGGCCATGGCTTCATCCTTGGTGTTAAGGTCAGCCATCTTGGCCTGAGCAATCTTTCGAACCTGCTCCTTAGTCAGCTTGGCAACAATTGTCTTGCCAGGAGTCTGAGAAGCGGTTGTGATTCCAAGTTCCTTCTTAATCAGCTCGCTGGTAAGTGGCTGATTGACAACAAAAGTGTAGGATCGATCTTCGAAGACTGTGATCTTAACGGGCAGAATGAATCCCATCTGGGGAGCAGTCTGCTCATTGAACTTCTTCAAGAACTCCATCATGTTGATGCCAGCCTGACCAAGAGCCGGGCCAACGGGAGGAGCCGGGTTGCCCTTCCCAGCAGGAATGTTCAACTTGATGTTGTGAGTGATTTTCTTTGCCATGACGTCACCTAAAAACTTTGGGGGTGTTAACCACCGAAGGGATTGGGAAGCATCACCCAGGGGTCAGCTAAGTATTTTACTTTAGACGCCACTCAGTCTGGGGGACTCAGTCCCTCTGTGGCCTAGCAGGCCCCCCCATGTGTCAAACTTGACCACTGCTCATAAATCGAGCCGGTGACATCGATGTCCGAACTTGTCCTTAAAATTCCACAAATCGGTGAAGGCCTTCAAGAAGCCCGGGTAGTCGCCCTGCTTAAACAGCCAGGTGAATGGGTCAACCGTGATGAACCCATCTATCAAATGGAAACCGACAAGGCCGTAATGGATGTCGAATCACCCTACGAGGGCAGAGTTGTTAAGTGGCTGGCTGAAGCTGACGACCTTTTAGCCATAGGTGCAGACGTGCTTGTCCTCGAAACCAACGCAGAGGCATCAACAGAGCAGGTTAATGCGCCAGAGCCAGTCGAAACGCCAGCTCAAGCGCCAACCGAGGAAGGACAGAGCCTTAAAATCCCTCATATAGGCGAGGGGCTTCAGGAAGCTAGAATTGTCGCTCTGCTTAAGCAGCCAGGCGAAGTGGTCAAAAAAGACGAAATCATCTATCAGATCGAAACTGACAAGGCGGTGATGGATATCGAGTCGCCCCTGGAAGGGACTCTGCTGACGTGGACCGTCTCGGTTGATGATGTTGTTGCTATTGGGGGTGAGGTCGGAATCGTTTCTGGATCAGCTGCTCCCCGCGAAGGCTCGGCACCTCCCGCAGCAGTGCAGCCAGCTGCCCCAGCCCCAAGTCCAGCCGCTTCCCTGCCCGGTTCCGGAACAAGGCGACAGGATCTGCCTCCGCGAACACGAGCCTATGCCAAAGAAAAGGGTCTCAGCGATTCTGATCTTGCCCACCTGCCTGTGACGGGGAGAAACCTTGTTGAGAAGGACGTTGATGATTTTCTTGCGGGATCAGCCACATCGGCTGCCCCCCAAACCGGCGCTGGCTTTACCGATTCTGCCATGCCGAACAAGCAGAAAATTCTTGCCTCGCGCCTGGTACGGGGCAGTCAGCTTGTTGTGCCAGGCATGATGAGCATTGTCGTCGATTGGTCCGAAATTGAAGCCCTTAGAGAGGAACAAAAAGCGGCAGGCGGTGAATTTCAGCCATCAGCCTTCACTTACTTTGCCTATGCTGCAGCCAAGGCAGCTGCCGGTCATCCCATCGTGCGGTCATCCATGGTCGGAGATTCCACCATCCGCACCTACGAACATCTGCAGCTGGGAATCGCTGTTTCTCTGCCCGGAGATGAGCTGGTTGTCGCCGTCATCAAGGACTCGGATTCTCTTGACTGGAAGACCTTCGCCGGCGATGCCAGAACTGCCATCAATCTGGCGAGAAGCGGAAAAGATCAAGCCAACGAAAGGGTCACACTCAGCATTACGAACATGGCTGGCCACGGAATAAGAGAAGCCATGGCCGTTGTCGTTCCGCCCGGCGCTGCCACCATCTTTCTTGGTGAAGCCTATTGGGGCATCTCAAACAAAGACCCGAAAGTTCCCGGATTCATGAGGTGTGCGAATGTCGGCATCACTATAGATCACAGGCTGATCAACGGTGTCGGAGGGGCAGAGTTCCTGAACGCCATTAGGGCAAACGTTGAAGGAATTCGCTCCTTGGTGAATAAATGAAGCCACTCATTGGTATATCTGCAGTCCCTGTTGTACAGGATCGAGAAACTGGCCGCATGGTTCGCTACGCTGCCCGGTCCGAGTATGTTCAGCGAGTTGCCGATGCAGGAGGATGCCCTGTCATCCTGCCTTCTGAGGCTGATGTTGAAACCATGTCTCAGCTTCTTGATGGCTGGGTCATACCTGGTGGAGACGATATTGACCCCAGCCTGTGGGGCGAAGAACTTCATCCCCAAGCAAGCCTGGAAGATAAAAATCGAACTGACATGGAGATTCGCCTCTATAAAGCGGTTTCTCCTTCCATGCCAGTTCTCGGAATCTGTTATGGCTGCCAGCTTATAAATGTGCTTCAAGGCGGAAGCCTTCACCAGCATCTTCCCGACCTGCTTGAAGGCGATTACCACCGAGGCGACTCTTGGCAGAAATACAAGATCGAGTCAGGAACTCTCCTCTCCGAGGCCATTCAGGCAGCTCATGCCGAGGGCAAGTCTTACCATCATCAAGCCATAAACAAGGTGGGCAGGGATCTTAAGGTGACGGCCCACCACGAAGATGGAACCATTGAGGCTATTGAAGGAACAGACCGCCCCTGGCTGGTAGGAGTTCAGTGGCACCCAGAACGCAGTGACCACGAAGCAACGCCCAAGCTTTTCGCCGCTTTTATCGAGCAGGCACAACGTTACAAGTCTGAGAAAAAGTAATGAAACGAGTTGTCAATGGCAGGCCGGTCGAACTGGAAAAAGCCTCCGATGTTTTCATTCGAGAAGGACAAGACAGGCTTTGGGTGCAGAGCAAAGATGGCGTAAGTTCTGCTCTGACAGTCAGACGTGGCGATGAGATTCTTGTCTCCTACCGTGGCCGAAGCTATTCTGTCAAGCCAGTTGTTCATGGCGGCACAGGAGAAGCAGAAGGCGATTCTGGCGAGCTGAGGGCCCCCCTGCCTGGTCAAGTTGTAGAAGTTGCTGCTCTCCCTGGTCAAAAAGCGGCTAAAGGTCAAAGGATTCTTGTCCTGGAAGCCATGAAGATGCAGCAGACTCTTTCTGCCCCCTTTGATGGAACACTTGACCGGCTTGAAGTTAAAGTTGGCGATCAGGTCAGCGAAGGCCAGCTGCTGGCCCACATTTCTCCACTATAAACAAAGCTGCCATCCAGTATTAGTAAATGACGCCAGAAAAAGTGGATGCTCGATGCCGCGAATAATTCATAAAAGAATAATCCAGAATAGGATGAGTTATCCTGAACATTCACTGAACAATAAATAAGCACTTACTGCAATAAAAAAACCAGCCATCCACGCTGGAATGGCTGGGGATTGGAGCAATACAGGCGCAGGAAAGATCGACAGAGGGACTGAGTTGTCTGCTTTCCGCCTGAATATTCATAGACGGAAAGCAGTCAAAAAAAGTTCAGTACTAGGCTGAACTAGAGCCAGCCAAGTCTCTTGATTCAACTGAGGTGTGAACATCGTAGGCAGATTCTCCATGATAGGCTTCATCGAGGCCAGCCAGTTCACAGTCTTCCTTAGATCTCAAACCGATCGTTTTGTCGATAATCACGCCCAGAACGTAAGATCCGCCAAAGGCGATGACAGTGGTGATTCCAACAGCAATGATCTGATTCATGATCAAGGTTCCCTGACCCTTTGAAAGCACCTCTTCTATGCCAGGGTTAATGGCCGCACTGGCAAAAACTCCAGTGAGAATTGAACCAACCAGGCCGCCAACTCCATGGATTCCTACAACATCTAGAGCATCATCGTAGCCGAGCTTATGCTTTAGTTCGATAGCCAATGCGCAGACCGCGCCTGCTGCGAGGCCAATAGCGATGCCTGCCCCAGTGCCGACAAACCCAGCAGCAGGGGTGATGCCAACAAGACCAGCAACGAGACCAGAGGCAGCCCCGATGGCAGTGCTCTTGCCTGTGCGAATTCTTTCAACAATCATCCACGAACAAAGGCCAGCAGCAGCGGCGAGGTGGGTAGTCAAAAAGGCATTGACAGCAATATCGTTGACGACAAGCGCCGAGCCCGCATTGAATCCAAACCAGCCAAACCAGAGCAGTCCGGCACCTAGCAGAGTCAGAGTGATGTTGTTGGGAGGCAGACCCTTTTCTTTTCTGGGTCCAAGCACGAAACATAGGGCAAGAGCCGAAACACCAGATGCCATATGGACAACTGTTCCACCGGCAAAATCAAGCGCGCCCAACTTAAGCAGAAATCCGTCGCCGTTCCATACCATGCAGGCTAGAGGTGAGTAAATGAGCAGGGACCACAGAATCATAAAGACCAGATAGCCGCCAAACTTCACTCTCTCCGCTATAGCTCCAGAGATCAGAGCAGGAGTGATGATCGCAAACTTCATTTGGAAAAGCATGAAGAGAGCAGCAGGAATAGTCTGAGTGCCGTAGGGGGTGGTGAGAGAAATGTTTGCCCCCCAAAGGTATTCAAGGCTGCCGATAAAGCCATTAGATTTGCCAAAGGCCAATGAAAAGCCAATCAGCACCCAAGTGATGCTGACGACGCCCATCATGACAAAGCTAAGAAGCATCGTGTTGAGAACGTTCTTCTTGTGAACCAATCCGCCATAGAACAAGGCAAGAGCTGGCGTCATCAGCATGACAAGAGCAGAAGCGACGATAAGCCAGGTGGTGTCACCTTTGTCGACGGCGGGAGCGGCAGCATCCTGGGCAAAAGCCGTGGTGACTGCGAGTAGTGCGGGAAAAACCGCGGCAAGACGTTTGACAAGCATTAAGCAACCTCAACCGAGCCCATCAGCGTTGAGGGTGCATTGCAACGGCTTCGTTGCAGAAGCGATGAACGTACCCAGCGGGTGTTATAACTTGTCAAGTGAATCCATGCGATCCACTATAGCGGCAGATCAAAACGAATGTTTCAATCGCCAGTCAGCCCCATGATCTTCGATTGTTAAGTCTCTTTAAGGCCCCTACAATAACACTGTAGGGGCCGCTGAGTGCGTTAAAACAGCCCGGTAATTCTCCCTTCATCATCAAGATCGATCTGCAGAGCAGCCGGCTTTTTAGAGAGCCCCGGCATAAGCATCATTTCGCCGCAGAGACAGACAATGAATCCTGCCCCAGCCGAAACCCTAATCTCTCTGACATGCAGATCAAAATCCACCGGAGCATTGCGAAGCTGTGGATTATCGCTGAGGCTGTTTTGGGTTTTGGCAACACAGACAGGCAGATGAACCATTCCCTGCTTTTCAAGCCAGAGAATTTTCTTCTTAGCCTCTTCTGAAAAAACCACACTCCTGCCGCCGTGGGCATTTTTAACCACATAAGCAAGCTTTTCCTCCAGTGTGTCTTCGGGTTCATAGAGAGGACAGAAGCTGCTGGCCCTGCCAGAATGTTCGTCAACCGCCCGAGCAAGGTCGATGCAGCCAGTTCCACCAGACATCCAGGCATCAGCGACTTCGCAGGCATCAGCACCGGCCCGCAGAGCTTCCTGCTTAACCAAATCAACTTCTTCAGGCAGATCAGAAGCAAAGAGATTTATGGCCACCACAACCGGAGGACCATAGTTTTTAAGGTGGAGAATATGCCGCCTAAGATTCTCCATTCCTGTCACCAAATCTCCATCTCCCTGGTGTTTAAGCGCCCGCACTGTGGCAACTAAAACTATGCAGTCAGGATGCTGACCAATGACAGGAGCAGCAATGTGCATAAACTTTTCGGCTCCCAGGTCGCTGGCAAAACCGGCTTCTGTCACGCAGAAATCTGCCATGCCTAACGCGCATCTTGTTCCCAGTATTGAGGAGCACCCATGGGCGATGTTGCCAAACGGGCCCCCATGAATAAGAGCCGGACCGCCCTCGATGGTTTGAACCAAGTTGGGCCTGAGCGCATCTTTCAGCAGGACTGTCATAGCACCGGTTGCCCCCAAATCATCAGCCGTCAATGGAGTCTGATCACGCTTCATCCCGACAATAATTCGACCGAGCCTCTTTTTCAAGTCCGCAAGAGATTCGGAAAGACAGAGAACAGCCATCACTTCACTGGCAGGAGTAATGACAAATCCGTCTTCTCGTGGAACTCCATTTGCAGTTCCTCCAATGCCGACCAAAATCTGCCTCAAAGCCCTGTCATTCACGTCTAGGGTGCGGGGCCACATAGGGCGGCGGATATCGAAGCCAAGGGCGTTGCCGTGCTGCAGATGAGCATCAAGCATCGCGCTGAGAAGATTGTGGGCTGCAGTGATAGCTGGGAAATCTCCGTTGAAGAAGAGATTGATCTCTTCCATCGGCAGAACCTGGCTATAGCCGCCGCCACAAGCTCCCCCTTTTGTGCCGAAAATCGGACCGAGAGCCGGTTCGCGTGTCGCCGGAATACTGCTCCGGCCAATTTTTCTGAGACCTTGGCTTAGCCCGACCGTGATGGTTGTCTTCCCCTCGCCGTGAGGGGTAGGTGTGATGGCTGTAACAAGTATCAGCCTGCCACGGCGCCCGGTTTGGAGTCTTTTGATTCCCTGCCAGGTGAGTTTGCCCTTTGTTCTGCCTAGAGGCTCAAACTCCTCTTCTGATAGACCAGAACTTTTGGCGATGGACGAGATTTCTGTTAAGGTCGCCGCTTGGGCGATAGTCAAATTGCTCAAAGTGCTCATATGAGCTCCGAACGAGCCTAGAGCATACAGTCGAAACACCTTTTCCGCCCAGCATAATGACTAAAGGACCCGTGCTTTCGCCAATTACAGACCTTTTAGCGGCTCATCCCATACTTCTGCTTTTTGTGGTTGCAGCTCTCGGCTACCCCTTGGGCCGAGTCAAAGTGATGGGAGTCAGTTTTGGAGTGGCCATGGTGCTTTTTGCCGCTTTGGCGATAGGAGCGGTTGACCAGAGATTAAGGCTGCCAGAAGTCTTTGGCCAAATTGGCCTGGTTTTGTTTGTCTACAACATAGGGCTTGCCAGCGGATCAAGCTTCTTCTCTGCTTTTCGCAAGGATGGGATCAAGACGGTCCTG
Organism: uncultured Fimbriimonadaceae bacterium; assembly: GCA_964607175.1. Classification (GTDB taxonomy): domain Bacteria; phylum Armatimonadota; class Fimbriimonadia; order Fimbriimonadales; family Fimbriimonadaceae; genus JAKRSE01. The sequence continues at coordinate 253,031 of CAZSIM010000001.1, read as the reverse complement.
CTTGTGTGGTTTGGTTTGGCAGCCGCAGCCCTCATCACCATAGCTGGCGCGCATTTTCTTGGCCTTAGCGCCCCGACTGCTGCAGGAGGTTTTACTGGAGCCTTAACCAATACCCCCGCATTGGCAGGAGTGGTGCAGGCTCTGACCGAAACACAAAAAGGGATGCCTGTCGTCGGCTATTCAATCGCCTACCCAATGGGAGTGCTTGGTGTAATTCTTGCCCAGATTGCTTTTTGGAAGTGGGCGCCAGATAGACAGTCTGACCATGAAGTCAAAGAGCTGCGCCGCCCCTTAAAAAGCCAGACCGTTCTGGTGACAAACCCTGAAGTCGACGGCCTATCAATTCTAGAGATTCGAACTAAGTTTAATGTTAAGGTTCTTTTGGGCCGCTACAGACGAGATGGGAAAATCGCTTTAAGCGATGCCACAACCCACCTGCGGATTGGAGATGAGGTTAATGTTGTTGGTGCCGAAGAGGAAGTTTTAAGGGCTGTTGGACACCTTGGGGAGCTGGGTGACGAGGACCTCACACTTGACCGTAGCGTTTATGATTATCGCAGAATTTTTGTATCAAACCCCGCAGTGCTGGGACGAACCCTCAGTGATTTAAGGCTTCCACAAGATCACGGCGCGATCATCACAAGAGTGAGGCGCGGAGACATGGATTTCATTCCAGAAGCCTCTACTATTCTTCAGCCTGGCGACAGAGTAAGAGTGGTAGCCGACGCATCCAGACTCCCCGACCTTACTAAATTTTTTGGAGATTCCTACTCGCGGCTAAGCGAGATTGATGTCATGTCCTTTTCGCTGGGCATAGCTGCCGGAACATTGGTAGGCTTGATTCCCATTCCTCTGCCTGGTGGCTTGACTGTAAGTTTGGGTCTTGCGGGCGGTCCTTTGGTTGTCAGCCTGATTCTGGGCAGCCTGCATCGCACAGGCCCAATTCTGTGGGAACTGCCTTACTCGGCAAACCTCACCCTTAGGCAGCTGGGGCTGATTTTATTCTTCGCTTCGGTCGGAACAAGGGCAGGTTATGATTTCTGGCAGACCCTGCAGACTCCGGCTGGCGCAGAAATGTTTGTCCTTTTTGCCTTGGTTACCTTAGGGACCTCACTTAGCTTTCTCTTGGCGGCTCGATGGATCTTCCCTGTCAGCAAGGCTGCAATACTCGGCATGACAGCGGGCATACACACACAGCCAGCCGCCCTAACCTTTGCCCTGGACCATACAAAAAACGACCAGGCAAATCTGGGCTATGCCACAGCCTTCCCTATCGCTTCAATCAGCAAAATCATCCTCGCTCAAATCCTTTTAAGCCTGATGTCCAGCCAATAAGCTAACGCTTCTTTGACGAAATTGTCTGATGGGCAAGCTCAATAAGATCCTTGATATCTGACCATTCAAGTGATCTATCAAGGCACACCCCAATCCACCCTCTGACACCCACGTAGGGCGGTCGGAAATATGATTCAGAGTCTTCTGCCATCAGGCTTTCCTGCAGACCAGCAGGAGCTGCCAGCCACAAGGCAAGACGGCCATCATCATGGTGGCTGTTTACGAAAAAGGCGAACTGCCCTTTCTTTTCAATAAAAAAGCAGGGAGTTCCGTGGCTGAGCTTCTCATAGGCTGCCGGAAGTGCGAGCGAAACAGAACGGACCTTTTCTAGAGCTTCATCTGGAGCCACAACTCAGTCTATCATAACGAATGCGGCACAGCCTCTTATTGGCGGCGATCATATCTAGACTTGCCAAAATGGTCTATTCCAAACAAATAAGCCGCCTGGCAAAACCAGGCGGCTTATTGATTGTAGAACCAGATATCAGCTCTTAAGCGCTTCAGCGCCGCCGACGATTTCCAAGATTTCCTTGGTGATGCCAGCCTGGCGGCTTCGGTTCGCCTGAAGAGTCAAATCGTTGATCATCTTTCCGGCGTTGTCTGTAGCGTTGCTCATGGCAGTCATTCGAGCGCCATGCTCACTGGCCGAACATTCAAGCATTGCCTGAAGCACAACAGTAAGGACATATTTGGGCAGAAGCAGTCCAAGCAGTTCTTTAGGAGCAGGTTCAAACTGGTAATCCTTGTCTGCGCCTGCACTGGCTCCTTCTTCAACCTTTGGAGGCTCGATGGGGAGAAGCTGTGTAATCTGCGGCTCCTGTCGAATGGGGCTAAAGAATCGGCTGAAGCAGAGGTAGATCGCATCTGCCTCGCCCTTGGTGAAAAGCTCTGTAACAACCTTTGTCAGTTCAACCGCATCTTCAAGTCTTGCGCCAGCGGTAGGAACCGTAATCTGATGCACTGATTTGTAGCCACGCTTGCCAAAGTAAAGCGTTCCTTTTTTACCAACTGTCACCAAAAATGTGGGGACGGTTTGGTTCTTAAGAAACTCTTCTGCCTTCTTGATAAGGTTTGTATTGTAGGAGCCAGCAAGTCCGCGTTCGGCCGTGATAAGCACGAGGCAGGCATTTTTGACTTCCCTCTTTTCCAGAAGGGGATGACTGGGCAGAGAACCGCCAGCGCTGACGCTGGTCATGAACTCACGCATCTTCGCGCTGTAGGGTCGAGCTTCCTCGACCTTGTTTTTGGCGCGAGTCAGCCTCGCCGCTGCCACGAGCTTCATGGCGCGGGTGATCTGCCGGATGTTTTTAGACGTCCGGATTCGCTGACGGATCTGCTTCAGTGTCGCCATTCGATTACTTCAGGAAGAGGTTCAGGTACTCGTCGTAAGCCTTAGAAAGGCTGGCTTCAATATCCTTGCTCATCGCCTTTTCAGTGCGGAGCTTTTCGACAATGTCAGGATACTTTTCGTGAACGTAGGTGAGCAGTCCCTTTTCAAAGGCCAAGACCTTGTCATTGTCAACCTTGTCCAGAACGCCGCTGGTGCCAGCAAAGATTCCGATGATCTGATCTACAACCGACATTGGAGTGGCCAGATCCTGCTTGAGCAGCTCGGTCAATCTCTGACCTCGCAGAAGCTGAAGCTGAGTAGCGCGATCCAAGTCACTGGCGAACTGAGCGAAGGCCTGGACCTCTCGGTACTGGGCCATTTCAAGCTTGATCTTGCCGGCAACCTGTTTCATCGCCTTAATCTGAGCGTTTCCTCCGACTCGGCTGACCGAGATGCCCACGTTGATAGCAGGGCGGACGCCAGCAAAGAAGAGGTCTGGCTCAAGATAGATCTGACCGTCTGTAATTGAGATGACGTTGGTCGGAATGTAGGCCGAAACGTCTCCAGACTGAGTTTCAATAACAGGCAGGGCGGTTAGTGACCCAGCGCCACGCTCGTTGTTCAGCTTGGCAGCTCTTTCCAAAAGGCGGGAGTGAAGGTAGAAAACGTCGCCAGGATAGGCTTCTCGTCCTGGAGGTCTTCTCAGAAGCAGCGAAAGAGCTCTGTAAGCGACGGCGTGCTTGCTAAGGTCATCGTAGATGACCAGGGCGTGCTGGCCGTTGTCTCGGAACCACTCACCCATAGAGGCTCCAGCAAAGGGAGCCAGATACTGCATAGCGTTGGAGTCGCTGGCGCTGGCAACAACGACGATGGTGTACTCCAAAGCGCCGTGCTCTCGCAGGGTTTCAACAACGCGGGCCACGTTGGCCATCTTTTGACCGATGGCAACATAGATGCAGTAGACAGGATTTTCGCCTGGCTGATGGGTGTACTTCTGGTTGAGAATGGTGTCGATGCAGATGGAAGTCTTTCCGGTCTGTCGGTCGCCGATGATAAGTTCTCGCTGACCTCGACCAATCGGAATCATCGCGTCGACGGCCTTGATTCCTGTCTGAAGCGGCTCGACAACTGGCTGTCGATCGACAACACCAGGAGCGTTGGTTTCAATGAGCTGAAAGGCTTCGGCATTGATGATTCCCTGGCCGTCAACCGGCTGGCCAAGAGCGTTGACAACGCGGCCAAGCAGAGCCTTGCCGACGGGAACTTCAATAATCCTGCCGGTTTCCTTAACAGGGTCTCCTTCCTTAATATCGCCGGACTCACCAATAAGAACGGCGCCGATTGAGTCTTCTTCAAGGTTCAGAGCCAAGCCAATGACTCCGCCGGGGAACTCAAGCATTTCACCGACTTGGCAGTCAGGAAGACCGTAGACTCGTGCGATGCCGTCACCCACCTGGATGACAGTGCCGACGTGCTCCTCGGTGACTTTGCGGTCAAACGACCGGAGCTCTTGCTCCAGGATCGAGGTGATTTCTTCAGGACGAATGGCCATGGTAATTCAAGGAGGAGTGGTTAAGACTGTTTGAGAGCATCCCGAAGAAAGGTTTCCTTCAGGCGGTTCAGGTGTCCTCGGGCAGTGCCATCAAGGACCATGTTGTCATAGGTGACTTTTACGCCACCAATAAGCGACGGATCAATTTTAAACTCGGCTTCAACCTTGTGCCCAGAAAGCTGTTCAACTTTCGTCACAAGAGAACCCTGGGTTCTAGAATCCAATTCTACAGCAGATTCGAAGACAGCTTTAACGACCTGATCGTGCTGTCTTCTGAGTTCGCTAAACTCAAGCTGGATGGCAAAAAGCTCTACGTCTCTGCCTTTAGCCGTAGCCAGTTTAAGCAGGCCGAGAGTAAGAGGGTTGACCTTGCCTGTAAGGGTTTTCTCCCACAGGGCAGTCTTATCGGCCTCGCCGGTGACGGGGCTGAAGATGAAGCGCCTCAGAGAGTCGCTCCCTTTCAAGGTTTCGGCCAATGCTTTCAGGTCATCGTCCACCGCAGCCACGACACCCTCGCTGAGGGATGCCTGGAAAAGGGCCTTGGCGTATCGCTTTGCGGCGCGGTGGTCAGTCATTAATTTTGGGCCTCAGTGGTGGCCAAAAAGTCGTCGATGAGGCGGCGATTCTTATCACTGTCCATGTTCTCACCCAAAAGCTTTTCGGCAGCGCCGAGGCTAAGGGTCGCCACATGAACTCGAATCTCAGTCAGAGCCCTGGCCTTTTCTGCCTGGATGTCTTCCTGTGCCTTTCTCAAAAGCTCATCAGCTTTGGCGCTTGCCTCGGCCATCAGAGTCTTTCTCAGTTCCTGAGCTTCGCGAATCTGGCTTTGAATCTGCTCACGGGCAGAAGCTTCAGTCTCGACAAGACGCTTTTCGTAGTCGCCCTTCATCTGAGTCATTTCTGCTCTCAGAGTTTCAACTTCGGTAAAAGTCTTTTCGAGTTCACTGTTTCGGCCATTGACAGCCTCCATCAAAGGATCAATGAAGAACATTCGAATGACCGGGAAGAGAATAAGCATGACGCCGATAACAGCGACAGTCTTGCCCGGATCAAGGGGAATTCCGCCTTCCTCAAGCTGTTTGAGAAATTCGGGATGCCAGTTCTTTGAGACCCACATTCCCGCAAACATCAGAATCAATCCGACGACGATTCCGGCTATTGGGGAGAGTCCGCCTTTTTTCTGCTCAGCCATGTGATGAAAACTTTGGGTGGTCTTGGCAGTCAGACCTAAGAAAACTCAGGTCTGACTGCATGAGGTTGACTAGATTAGCCCTTGAAGGCGCCGGCGCCAACGAAGACCGTCAGCAGGAAGACAAGTTCAACGAACGCGAGAGCGATCAGCATGGCGGTCTGCATTCTGCCGATAGCTTCTGGCTGTCGGGCCATTCCGTTCATGGCGGCGGTGCCGATCATGCCAAGGCCGATGGCAACACCGAGAGCTGCGAGTCCGAGTGCGAGAGGGAGAAGGCTCATAGTTTTTTCCTTAGTTTATTTGAGAGACAGATTTAAATCTAGTGGGCTGGGGCTGGCACACCCTCACCGTGCTCTTCGTGATGATCATCACCATGGTCAGCATGAGTGACCAGTGAAAGGTAGACACAGAAGAGAAGACTGAAGATCAAAGCTTGAACCACGCAGGTCAAAAGCTTGATTGGCATTAAAAACGCGCCAAACGGAACACTGAGGGCCAGCTGATCCGAAATCTTAATAATGTTGTAGCCCAAAGCATTCATAGCATCAGAAGCTCTGTGTCCACCATCAATATTTCCGTAAAGCCGAAGACTTAAGCTGACATTCTTCATCGTCTCAGAAATAAGTTCTATGACAAAGAGCATCAGATTGATTGGAATAAGGGCAAGGCCCATTTTCGGGCCAGCAAAGTGAGAAAAGTGGCCGCCGATTCCGTTAGCCTTTATGCCTTCCCACTGAACATAACCCATAGCAATCAGCGCCAAGCCAAGGTTAAAACTGAGATCAGCGGTGATGGAGGTAGGAGCAAAAAGGGCGATGACGTTGCCTACAAAAATCACCATCCAAAAAACCATCACCATAGGGATGTATTTTCGGCCATGACTGCCGATAATTCCCACAGCAAGGTTTTCGATGAAAAAGTAAAGCTGCTCTACGATCCTAGCAAGAGGGTTGGTAAAGACACGATTATTGAATCCGCCTTTGGCCACACTAAGCAACGCAAAGATGATGGCAATCGTAATTCCAAAGTAGACAGCAACGCCCCAGAAGCTCGGCCCGTGGTGTGCCGAGGCCTCGCCGTGGTCTGCACCAGCGGCCAGGAGTCTGTATCCCGCGAAAAGGCTTGCTTCCATCCCCGTCCAAAAGGTTGGGCTCAAGCCTGTGCCTGAGCCCAACCCACGAGAGCGGAGTATACCAACAGCAGCCCAACCCCAAAGGCAGCTAGACCTGGGTCTGGCAGACGTGACGCTGCCACAACGCAGGCAAAGAAAACAGGCAGTTTGGAAAGCAGAATGAACCCAAGAATCAGTTTTCTAGGGCTCATCACAAGGTTTTCCTTATGCTGATCTGACAAAAGCTGGACAGCCGCCCAAGTGCCAAAGATGCTTGCAAAGGTCCCAAGAAGACCAAGCATCATCCCTGCAGCCGCATTCACTCCCCAAAAGGACGAAATAACGCAGGCCAGGATGACCATGCCTAGGTAAAAGCGCCAATCTAGAAAGAGACGCCGGATCATTTGTTCATTTTTTGAGCAAGCCAGGCGCCATGCGCCATTCCAATCACGGCTCCACCCAGGCCAAACCAAACCTTAAACTGATCACTGCCTCCATTCATTTCTATCATCAGCCCGATAAAGAAACCTGCTACCGGCAGGCCAAGAATAGACATGGCCACAGCCATCCCAATCCCCAAGCCTCTCTGTCCACCTGGCTCAGCACCCATCGAACCAACCCGATGCTCGGCCTTGACGCCAGACTTGACGAAGCTCTCCTTGGCAGATTTTGCCCGCTTCTCAATAGCAGCAAGCCGATCTTCCATGTGGTTGTGCAGGTCATCTGCTTCCTCTTCTGCCCGTCTAACAGCAGCCGACGTTTTGGCGACTAAGGCATCTTCCGAGAGGGCTTCTGGCTCCTCTCTTCCCTTGCCTGACTCCTCTTCCGGCACATCGGGCCTGCCTTGACCGTCCATTAGAACATTGAAGCACACGCCAGACGATCAGCCGAGTCCATCCGTTGGAAAAGCACTTGAAACAGAGATCCAATTTTTGAAAGGGGTTGGGCCACGCGGAGCTATGACTCTCCAGAAACTGGGTTTGGCGACAGTCGGCGACGTTCTTGAATACTTCCCTCGCAGACTGGAAGATAGAAGGCATCTTCCCCCCATTGCCATGCTTCGGCCTGGTTTTCAATCAAGCGCACGAGGACACCTGGGACATGTTTCCACTCAAACTATGAGGGGAGGCAAAGTTCTGCTTAAGGCAGTGCTGGAAGATGAATCGGGCGAGCTGGACCTGATATGGTTCAACCAGCCTTGGGTGGGGCGCGATCTGGCAAAAATCCAAGGGGAGATCGTCGTTTTTGGCACAGTTAAAGAAGGCCGGAACCGTTTGGAAATGGCCTCTCCCGAATGGGAAATGATCGAAGATGACGAAGATGCAGAAGGCTTTACTCGGCTCCATCCCGTTTATCCACTAAAAGAAGGGGTCCCACAAAAGCTGATGAGAAAAGCCGCTCATTCAGCCATCACCTACTTTTCCCCAATGGTCGAAGACCCCCTGCCCGATGCCCTTAAAAAACGGCTTAGGTTTGTCGGGTTAAGCCAGGCCCTAAAAGGGATGCACCTGCCAGACAATGAGGAAGAGCAGCATCGTGCCAGAACCAGGCTGGTCTTCGACGAGTTCTTGGTTCTTCAGCTTGAACTTCAAATGAGAAGAAATGGAGTTCAGCAGGAAGTAGGCATCTCCTTTCCCATCAGCAGAATTTCAAGCATCGATCACGCTCCCGTCAGCCTTTTCTCCGAGGCTTCTGAAGCTAAAAGCGAAGGAATATGGGAAGAAGTCCACGACCTGCTCCCCTTTGCCCTAACCGGAGCGCAGAAAAGAGTTATCGGCGAAATCTGGAAGGACATGGAAAAGCCTATCCCTATGAACCGCTTGGTTCAGGGTGATGTCGGATCGGGAAAGACCGCCGTGGCAGCCTGCGCCATGCTGGCAGCCGTAAGGTGCGGCTATCAAGCAGCACTAATGGCTCCAACAGAAATCCTGGCAGAACAGCATTCACTCAATCTCAAAAAACTGTTCGAACCCCTGGGGATTCCAGTTGTGCTTGTGGCGGGCAAACTGACCGCAGCAGCCAAGAGAAAAGCTCTGCAGCAGGCAGAATCTGGTGAAGCCAGAATCTGTGTCGGCACTCACGCACTTGTTCAAGATGGAGTCAAGTTTGCCAAGCTTGGGCTCGCTGTGATCGATGAACAGCACCGATTTGGAGTCATGCAGAGGGCGGCGCTGAGAGCCAAAGGCTACGGTCACCCAGATGTGTTGGTCATGACAGCCACCCCTATTCCCCGGACCCTAACCATGGCTGTCTACGGAGACTTGGACGTGAGCATTATTGACGAGCTTCCTCCGGGCAGAAAGCCAATTCGCACCTATTGGAAGCAGCCTCAGCAGAGGCCCAGCGTGTATCAAACTGTTGCGGAGCAGGTTAAAAAAGGCGCTCAAGCCTACTTTGTCTGCCCCATGATTTCTGAAAGTGAAAAGATGCAGACCCAAGCTGCAGAAGACCTTTACTACCGACTGAGTCAAAACGAGTTTTCCGACCAAAAGGTGGGGCTCCTTCATGGTCAGATGAAAGGAGTGGAAAAAGAGGAGATCATGCAGAAATTCCGAAATAAGGAACTCGACATTCTTGTTTCCACCGTAGTCATCGAAGTAGGAGTCGATGTTCCCAACGCCACAATAATGGTGATCGAAGACGCCTTCCGATTCGGTCTTGCCCAGCTGCACCAGCTTCGCGGCCGTGTTGGCAGAGGAGGAGGGCAAAGCTACTGCCTCCTCATCAGCGAAGCAAAAACTGATGATGCCGAGCAGAGGCTGAGAGTCATGGTCGAGACCACAGACGGCTTTAAGATTGCCGAAGAAGACCTGAAGCTGAGAGGGCCGGGCGAACTGACGGGCACCAAGCAGAGTGGTCAGCTGACCTTTAAACTGGCAGATCTGATTAAAGACATGGACCTTCTGCAGAAGGCAAGAGATGTGGCGGGAGAGATTATTGCCCACGATCCTGACCTTTCTCAGCCGCAGCACCAGCTTCTGCTTAAGCGCCTTCAGGCAGCAAGAAGCCATGAGGCCATGGTCAGTATTTCGTAGCTGGGTTTTCTGGTAGCGTTTACCAATGCAGCTCCCCAGCCTGACTGTCGCTGAGCTCAAGGCCGAACTTGATTCCGGCGCCCAGCTTTTTCTGCTCGATGTCCGAGAACCAGATGAAGTCTCTTTGGGCCACATTCCCGGAGTCGTGCCGATTCCAAAAGGCGAGATTCCTGGCCGTCTGGCTGAAATCCCTCAGGACAAGGACGTGGTGGTTATCTGTCGATCCGGTGGACGCAGCGCACAAGTCACTGAGTTTCTTTTGAGCTCTGGGTGCACCAAGGCAAGAAACCTAACAGGCGGCACAATGGCTTACTCAGCCCAAATTGACCCCTCAGTAAAAGTGGTCTAGCCTGGAAACAAGCTCCCTATGATCTGGCCCATGCAGGGCCAGATTACCCCTCCAAAACCACGTAGAGCGCCTGTTTCGGAAACTCGAAAGTCTTCTCCCCTGCCGCATTTGTTCGAAGGGTAACCCCGCTCTTGGGCATCAAGGAGGGGTCAAGCTCGGTCGCCTTCTTCAAACCCGAGTTTCTTACCGCCACAACCATGTCTGCTTCCTGCACTCGCCAAGGAGCCCGTCCGAAGTCAGAAATCTCGAATCCAGCCACATCGCCGCCAGACTCTGACTTAATCAAAACAGGCTTCTCCTTCCAGCCTGTCGGGCGCGAGCGAGTCGTGTACTGCACGAGAATTTTTTTCGAAGTTTTTATTGGCTGACCATCCAAGCTGACGGCGAGAGCTGCGCCATATTCGTTCTTCGATAAAAATGTAATGTCAGTCAGAGGAAAGTGAGACCGGCGTCCGAAAAAAGCCGTGACCCCTTGAGCCATAGGCGAATCGACAACACAATACTGATCGGTGGTGTTCATTCCCACCTGTCCAGTGGCTGATCGATAAACTCCCGCCTTCTCGTCGATAAGCTTAGAGAGGTCAGCCATTTTCGATTCAGCCGCATCGCTGCCAAACCTCAGGTGGACAGGTCCAGCAAGCCAGGAGTAAGCCGAAGCCTTGGTCTTGATGCTCAGCCGGGGAGCCAGGTCGCCCGTGTCTCGATTGGGGTCAAAACTGGCTTCTTCCGCAATCATGGCGGTTCGACGATCCCACAAGTCTCTATCAGATTTCGCCTCTACAATAACTGGTTCGGCCTGCTTTAAAAGCCCCTTCCGAAAAAGGAAGGCTGCGGCTGGGAATCCTCCCATCAGTTCTGGAGTCGAGGCATTCCACTTTTGGCTGGAAGGCATGTAGCCATTGGCGCTTTCAGGCCGAGTCCATTCGTCATCGCCAAGAGCAAACCAGTAATAGGCATCTACCCCTGTCAGGCTTTGGTAGGCAGAAATAAGAAAGGGCCCTTCGGCTGTATAGCCCTGGGGCAGAACCCAGCTGGATTCTGTCACGAGCATGGGACGGTTTTCTGTCTGTTTAAGGTTGATCGGCAGACCACGAGGGTCGCGCAGTGCAGATGGTGAGGCGTACTGATCGCCATTGACAACGGCCCAGCCATTGTTTGCCCCTTTATGCAGGCTGTCAAAATATCGGTTAACGGCATCGACTTCATTGGGCAGGTAAGTCCACCTTTCTATATCTCCCAGGCGGCTAGAGTTGGCTGTCTTCCAGTTTCCTGCATTTACCAGCTGGCGACACCCCAAATCTTCACGAAGAAACCGATGAATCTCCTTATGAAAGGCGGCTTGAGTTTCTGCCCAAAACTGAGCTTGGTCAGCCAGCCTAGCGGCAAATCCACCTGTGCGAGCCTGAGTCATCTCCCAAATGTTCGCGAACTCCGGAAGCTCCCGGCCATCCCCCTCAACAGCATGATTCTGCCAGGAGGCTCGTGCCTTATCCAAGCTCCCGTACTTTTTGTTCAGCCATGCTGCGTATTGCCTTCGCAGCAGGCTTCTTGCCTCACCCTGAAGATTGTTGACAGTCCAAAAGAAAAGTGAATCTTCGTTTTGAATCTGCAGGATAGCCAAGGCCGGGTCTTTGGCGAGAGGAATGCCAGTGTAAGGGTTGTTTACGGTCAGCAGCTGCCTCATCCATTCCTTGTAGGCGGCCTGCAGCTTGGGCTCAAAAAACAAGAGAGCCAGGGCGTTATCATGAGAGCCGCCTGCCACTCCCCAATCGGCTCGAATCTTAAAGGGCACTCCCCAGTAGGGCGAAAGAGTGACATAGATTCCCTCCTTCTTCATGGCAGCTATCTGCCGCCACGCCCAGTCTCGCTCGGAGATGTTAATGTCGGTCAGCTTAGCCTGGGGGTTTTCTGGATCAGGGCTGATCTGGCCGTGGAAGCGGACCATGTTCACCCCTCGTTTGGCTAAAAACCTTGCGTGACGGGCTAGATCAGGTTCTGAATCTCGTCCTAAAGGACGCTTGCCCCAAGGCTTTTCTCTGCCGACACCGGAATTCACTGCCCAAAACCGAACAGGCTGCCCACTGCCAAGAGCAAAGCCCCCCTTGCCATCGAGTTTGACGAAGCCGCTTTCACCTGCCTCTTTCTCATTGAGTGACCTTAAATCCACTAATGCTTTGGCGGAAAAAGCATCTGGTCCCGGGTTGAAAGCCCAGGTCCTTTCTTCGCTCCAGGCGGGGTCGGCAGCCTGGCCAAGCGTTAAGGCAAGATAAAGAGCAGCAATGCTCATAGCTTCATGATAGACGACTCTCAGCCTGAGTCACAGCGGTATTCGCTGCAGTTCCCTCTCCATAAATCCCTGCCCTGCTTCTCTTATGGCATCACAATAGCTAAATGCCAAGAGCCGCACTCGTCACAGCCGAGAGCCTTCCGATTCCCGCTGCAGATGCTCCCCTCATTCTGTCCGCGCTGGAAGCAGAAGGGTTTGAAGTCTCAAATCCGGCTTGGTCGGACCCTGCTGCCGTTTGGGAAGAGTTCGATCTGGTGCTTATAGGTTCAGCATGGGATTACCACTTAAGGCTGGATGAGTTTTTGGCATGGACACAGAAGGTCAACAATGCAACCCTTCTGCTCAACAACCCAGGGTTCATCGAGTGGAACTGTCGCAAGACCTACCTTAACCAGCTGGCCGTATCGGGAATCAACGTTATTCCCACTCTCAAGATCGCTCCTTCCAGCCATTACACACTCGATCGGCTTCTGAAGTACCTCGATACAGAGGAAGTCATTATGAAGCCAACCGTAGGTGCTGGAGCATCGGGGCTGGTAAAGCTTCACAACGGACAGGAAGAGGAGTACCAAGCCATCAAGGCTTTAGGTGACCATCTTGCGCAGCCCTTTATTCCTTCGATCGTCGATGGCGAAATCTCCCTAACAATGATCAATGGCGAGTTCAGCCACGCTGTCCGAAAGGTGCCGAGGCTTGGTGAAATTCGCGTGCAGGAAGAGCATGGAGGGTCCATTATCAGTCATGAAGCCACTGGTGAAGAGCAGGAAATGGCCGGGATTGCCATGTGGGTTCTTCCTTCTCTCCCCCTTTATGCAAGAGTTGATATGGTGGAGTTCAAAGGACGCCCTGCCCTTATGGAGCTTGAACTGATTGAGCCTGACCTCCACATTCGCTTCAGTCCAGAATCAGCAGAAAAGCTGGCCAAGGCAGCTAAGGAAAAGCTGAAAACCGGATCAGCCGCAGCAGAATAATGAGAACTGCCCCTGACTGCCGAGAGCAGCAGTCAGGGGCAGTTCTCAACAATTAGCAGAACTTAAAGGGCAGCCTTGTAGGATGTTTTATTGTTGACAGCATCAACAAGCTTTTCTTTGCTCGTTGCCTCATCATCAAAAACCACTGTCACCACACCACTAGGCTCAACTTCACATGACTTGACGCCATCCTGGGATGAAAGAAGGGTTTTAACTTCCCCCGCACAAGACATGCAGTCCATTCCTGTGACCTTAAAGACAGCCTGGGTGCCAGCAGCAGCCATAGTCATGCCTTCACCCTTGCTCGTTTCGGTCTGACTGGCCTCTGGCCTTGCCGGCTCGCTTGGAGCTGGTTCGGCGGGGGCGCCACACCCTGCCATCAGGATGCTGGCCATGATTAAGCTTGTGAGAATCGACGCAGTCTTCACGCATAATCCTAATGCGGAATGAAGAGTCAAGTTCCCAAGACCCATAGACTGACAGACTCATGTAGAGAGGCCAGTACCAAGACCTCTTGACCCTGCGGGAGTATCCTCCCCCCGCACCAATGTCCCAGAACCTCTTCAGTCAGGCGACAGGCATGTTCATTGCCGAAACTCATACCGATGCCGTGACATGGCACTTTTCGGTTGACCGCTTTTTGGTAGAAGGCAAAACCCAGTTCCAGCAGTACCAGATTGTCGATATGCCGACCTTCGGCAAAACTCTCTTTTTGGATTACAAGATTCAGTCAAGTCTGCTGGACGAGTATGTCTACCATGAATCCATGGTCCAGCCGGCCATGATTACCCACCCCAACCCCAAAAAGGTTCTTGTCTGCGGAGGCGGCGAAGGAGCCACTCTTTGGCAGGCTCTTCAGCACTCTACAGTCGAGCATGTTGACATGGTTGACTTGGACGAAGAACTGATTGACATGGTGAAGGTGCATATGAAGGAATGGCACCACGACTGCTTTGATGACCCCCGCGCCAGCCTGTTTCACCAGGATGCCCGCAAATGGGTGGAAGATCATCATGGCCACAACTACGATGTCATTCTCAGCGACCTCCCCGGTCCAATCGAAGGAGGACCTGCCCTCTATCTCTACACTCAGGAGTACTTCCGCCACGTGGCCGAAGCACTCAGCGAAGATGGAGTTTTTGTTCTTCAATCTGGCGCAGCCAACGAGACTTATCCCTACTGCTACGCCTGTGTTCACGAAACTCTGGAAAGCTTAAAGGAAGTCTTCCCTTATGTGAGGGGCTATTACGGCTTGGTCACCACCTTCCAAATGCCTTGGGGCTTTATTCTTGCCAGTAAAAAGCACGATCCTCTTGAGCTTTCGATCGAAGAGATCACCAAGAGGCTGGAAGCTCGTGGAGTCACCAACCGCTACGCGACCCCCCGCTTTATGCCTTCCATGTTCGTTCTTCCTGAGTTTCTTTTGAGAGACATTAAGAAGTACGGGCGAATTCTCACAGATGCCGAACCCTTTATCTGGGACGCATAAGCTGGTGATAAAGAGTTGATTGAAAAGCTAGGCTGAAGATTTTTCTTCAGCCTAGCTTTTTATATGCTATGACTGATCGAACTCAGCTCGGGACAGCTTTTATCAGGCAGATGCCAAGGGCTAAAGTTAAAGAATCTTTCAGCTCAGCGGTAGACTCCACATCATGTCAACGCGGACCGAGGCTTGCGACGCAAACGGCAGCGCCGCAGAACCCAAAGACCGCCTTTCGCGCCTGCTGAACACCAAAGAGATTGAGCAGATCGCAGGCAAGTTTCAAATTGAACCTGTAACAGGCTCGGAAGAGTTTAGGGAAAAAGGAAACATCAACTTTCACACCTACTCGATTCACTGCACACAAGGCAACGAATATCTTCTTCAGAGCATCAACACAGAGGTTTTCAAAAAGCCAGTCAGGGTTATGGAGGCCATGGCAGCCTGGATAGAAGCTCAGGAAGAAAGCCTGGCCATTCACCGTCCGCCGGCTGCAGAAAGATGGCAGCCCGTCAGCCTCGTCCCCAGCCGAGAGGGAGGCCATTACGTAACGGCACAACGAGAAAGCAGCTCGATGGTTTGGCGGCTGATGCACCGAATCTCGGGAGTCACAGGCTACAAAAGCCTTTCGCAGGTTGCCGACCGTGATCCTTTGGAAGTCGCAGAAGAAATGGGCCGAGGCCTTGCCCTGACAAGCGACTTTGCCAGCGGAATGTCTGTTGAAGGCCTGGCTACTTCTCTTCCCGGCTATCGAGATTCTGCTGGCTATTACAGGCAGTTCCATGCGGTGCTGTCTGGCTGCACCACCCCCGAAGAAGTCGATGGGCTGCCAGAAGACCCTGAAGTGCTGGAATCGACTCAACAGCTTCACCTGCTTGCCATAGATTCTGATGCAGCAAAGGCAAGACGAGAGGATCCTGAACTGGCCCCTTACATTCAGCTTGCCCTCGACTTTGAAGCAAAGGCTCTCTGCCTGCAGAAAGGCGTAGCTTCTGGCGCGCTCCGAAAAACTGCGATTCACGGCGACACAAAGATAGAGAACTTTCTTTTCTGCTCAAAATCGGGCAAGGTGAGGTCCCTGGTTGACCTGGATACAATCATGCCCTACACCTGGCTTGCCGACTGGGGTGACATGGTTCGATCTCTCATCAATGTGGCTGGAGAAAAGGAGAGAGATACAGGCAAGATTGGAGTGAACAAGGAAGTCTACGAGGCTGTAGCCAGGGGATTCCTGGGAACTGTCCGAGGAGCTACCCCCGAAGAGCTGGAACTGATGGTTCCCGCTGTTCAGGCAATCACCCTCGAACTGGGAGTTAGGTTCCTTACCGACTACCTAAGGGGCGACAACTACTTCTCCCTTTCCGTTTTAGACAGTGAGGATCTGAACAAAACACGCGCCATCTGCCAGCTGACTCTGTTCAAGAGCCTGCTGGAAAGCGAAGATTGGGCAAGAGAGATGATGACCAGCCTCGCCTGACAATCTTCATTTTCATTTTTGGAGGACCCGCCCCAGCATCAGGGCTGTCCGCAGGTATTCAGCATGGGACCAGGTCAGAGGGCCGACGCTCAGCGGCTCGGAAGTTTCGGGATGAATGGATTCAGACATTGATCCCGTTTCTTCTGCCTTCCCGTGGCACCATTCTAAAATCTCTCTCGCCAGGGCCGGGTCATCACCCAGCATCAGGTGAAGCTGAGCGATCCAAAGGGTGCAGATAAACCAGGGCGAGCCAGGGTAATGCTCGCTTTTCCGATGGTAATAATCTCCCTCGTACCGGGGGCATCCACCACTTGGTGAAGAATTATGCAGCACCTTTTTCACCTTATCCAGAGTCTTTCTCACCTCTGGCCGGTCCAGTGAAAAACCGCCAAGAATAATCCCAGCAAGCAGGGCGGCATCTACCGTTGGGTCCTGCTGCTTTTCTTCGTTCAACTCCCTGACAAAAGCGCCATCGGGGCCGACCATTGTGGCAAGACAGGCTTCCTTCATTTTCTCGCCTGCCATCTGGACTCTTACCGCCAATGCCTCTTCACCCAAAACACCCAACAGTTCGGCAGCCTCAGCAAAAGCGGCAATCAACGATGCCACAGCGAAAAAGCTGACACCTCTTCTTTCCTCCCACAGATCCCACGAATCGCAGGGCAGGCCACTATCTGACAAGTAGGAAAGACATCCTTCGATTGGCTTCACCAGCCAATCCAGGAGATTTTCGGAAACCGAAGCACCCTGGTTAAGCCGCCTGTTGATGAAACGCACTGCCGTCCAGAGGCTTAGAGCTGTTTCATCTATTTGAATAGGTTCGACTACTTTTCCATGCAGCCAGAAGGGATGCCAAGAAACACCCAGACTGCCATCCGGCCAATACTTTTGAACAAACCTCCCCGAGTCGGGCAGATTTTTAACGCACCACTCAACCCAGCCTTCAGTGAGTTCATCGGCTCCGGCCATCAAAAGCGCTTCGGCCACCAATGCTCCATCGCGGGGCCAGACATTGCTGTAGTTAAGAGTGTTGCCGCCTGCCATTGTGTCGCTGTCGTTGCCAGCCAAAATGGCACCTTCTCTGTTCATCTGAGTTTTAGTGATGAGAAGAGACTTTTTAGCAAGCTCGGCTAAGTGAGAAGGCAGGGCATCCAAAGAGCCAAGATCCAAGGTCTTCAGCCATTCTTTGTCCGCCTCTCGTGATAGTTCAAAGAACTCATCTGGATCAAATTCCAAAAGCTCTGACAAGGAAGCTTCGACCTCAGTGACACTGGTTCCTGCTGCGAGGAGCCATTTGGCTTCACCTTCGCCCAAAGAGGCCAGGTCAATAGGAACGCCTAAAGTGGAATCCACCATGCCAACATCCCTCCCTGTCATGGCAAGCTGTCCCTTTTCCGCCCCCAGCCAGCTGCCTTCAGTCGGCTGGGTACGGACCCCTGTTCCCCACTGTGAAGGCATGTCTTCGGGACCGCGCAGGGCAAAACCAATGCAGCTCTGTCTTTTGTAATGCAGCATCGATCCTTGATGGGGCAGGTACACCACAGTGTTGCCAACCGGGCTTTCATCCATCAAGAGTTCGTGATTGAAATAGAGAATCAGGCTTCGCTCTCTTGGCCTCAAGTTCACGGCCTTGATTCGCCTTAAAATCCAAGGTTTTTCAGGGTGGCAGGATTCTTCGGTTTCCAGACGAATACCAGCAATATCATTCTGCAGAACCATTCTTCCGACAAGGCATTCATCGTCGTAAGACATGGCAATATGCCAATCTGGCTGGTCAGACCAAAACATTCTGCCTTCGGTAAAAATCCCCCATGCTACAGCCTTGCCGCCGATATGGTTGGCAAAGCCAGGCTCGGGGAAATACAAGTCCCTCACCCTCCCACGCGAATCTAGCGCAGACAGCAGCTGTTGATTACCGAACACGAGCGGACGAGGCATGACCGGGGCTCATTATGAGTAAGCCCCTTTTGCCACCACGCTAATGACCTAGGCTGAACGTCTGCCCTTGTTCAGGAATAGCAGTATTCCAGCCCATATCCTCTCGGATTTTCTGGGCAAAAATCTCCTGAACTTCTGCTTCTCCATGCACGATAAAAGTCTGCTTAGGAACAGTCTTAAATCCTCCCAGCCACTCAAGCATCTCTGCTTGATCTCCATGGGCGCTTAATGATCCCATCTGAATGATCTCAGCCCGGACAGGAATAGGATCTCCCATGATTTCCACAACATCCTCGCCATCGACAATTTTTCGACCCAGGGTTCCTTGAGCCTGAAAGCCAGTGAAAAGCACTGTAGCATTCTCACTGCCTAAATGATGTCTCAGGTGGTGGACGACGCGCCCTCCGCTGGCCATGCCAGAACCCGCAATGATCATCATCGGTCCGCGATGATTGTTAAGCGCTTTGGATAAGTGCCTGTCTCGAACAAACTGAACCAGCTCCGGCGAGAAGGGTGTTTCTCCTTCAAGAATTGAGATTCTTGTTTCGTCATCCCAGTCTTCATCGGTTCTGGCGTAAAGAAGCGTCGCCGCGTTGGCCATGGGAGAATCGATATAAACTGGCATCTTGGCGACACGTCGCGAGTTTTGAAGTTCATTAATGCACCAGAGCAGCTCTTGCGTTCGGCCAATGGCAAAACTGGGGACGATGACGACTCTTCTCTCACGAATCGCTCGATCCATCACCTGCTCCAATACCTGTAGTGGATTTTCTGGCTCGTGCAGCCTGTCGCCATAGGTCGATTCCATCACAAGGTAGTCGGCGCCATCAATCTCGGCAGGGTCCTTAAGGATGGGTCGATTTTTGCGCCCTATGTCTCCGCTGAGAACCAGCCTTTCGCCATTCTGAAAATAAAGATCGACAAAAGCAGAACCTAAAATGTGTCCGGCGGGCAGAAACCGAAAGGTCATTTTCCCAGGGAGGTCCTGCCACTGGTGATAAGGCACCCGGTGCATTCTTCTTACTGTCTGCTGGGCGTCTGCTTCTGTGTACAGTGCCTGCTGAGGACGATCTAGGTTGTGGCGGCTGGCGTAGCGGGCATCTTCCGCTTGAATCCTTGCACTGTCTGGCAGGCTGATGCGGCAGAGGCCAATAGTGCCTCCTGTGGCGTAAATCGGCGCTTTACAGCCTTGCTTAACTAAAGCGGGCAGCATGCCAATGTGGTCCGTATGGGCATGGGTAAGAATCACCGCGTCGATTTCTTCTGGGTCGAAGGGAAAAGGATCGTAGTTTCTATCTCGCAGTTCCTTCGGCCCTTGAAACATGCCGCAGTCCACCAAGATCGTTGTCTTTCCCTGTCGAATAAGGTGTTTAGACCCCGTGACTGTTCTTGCCGCACCGTGAAAGGTGATCGAGTTGGACATAGATTGATGCTACCTGCCGCGAAGCACGCCTATCCTGAACATCAATGGCGGTATTCTGCCTTCTATGGTTCAGGCCGATGCAGCCCTGATTGGGGGAACTGGAATAGGCACCCTCTTGGGCGATTTGGGAGGCCAGCCTTTCTGCATCGTCACACCCTACGGAGCGGTGCGCGGCAGACTGCTTTCACAAGGGAACCGAAAGACTGCTGTCCTTCAAAGGCACTCTCCTGGACACAAGCTTCCTCCCCACAAAGTGCCCTATGCTGCCTTAGGGGCTGCCTTAGCTCAGCTGGAAGTAAGGTTCTGTCTAGCCACAGCCGCGGTCGGGTCGCTGCGGCAGGATTGGCCTCCTGGCAGCATGGCAGCCTGCAAAGGATTTATAGATATGACGGGACGCCAGATTACAAAATATGAAGGCGTTCCCAGCCATGTTGACGTCACAGATTCCATGTCAGCCAGCCAACTTCTCTGCAAGGCAGCTGCCAGAATCGGCGAGAAAATTCACGACGGAGCAGTCTATGTAGGCATGAACGGCCCCCGCTACGAAACACCTGCCGAAATCAGCATGATACAAAGAGCAGGTGGAGATGTCGTGGGAATGACTGCCTCCAGCGAAGCCATTGCTTTGGCGGAAAACGGCGTATCTTACGGATGCCTGGCCGTGGTGACCAATATGGGAGCTGGAATCACTTCTGGCTTCTTAAGCCATGACGAAGTGGTCGATGTGATGTCTGACAAGGGGCCAAAAGTTTTGGAGATTCTGTTCAACGCAATAGATATAGGACTTGCAGATAGTCCTTCGGCTCTCGGGACCTGAGAATTCCGCCAAGCTCACTGGTATCTTGGTGGCTCGCATGCGCCCCATGATCAACCCCCTTTACCTTCCTGTCGGTGACGGCGCGCCAGAAGTGGTGAATGTGGTGATCGAGATTCCGCGTCATAGTTCAAACAAATACGAACTTGACCCTGATCTGGGTGTTATGCGGCTGGATAGGGTGCTCTATTCGCCCCTTTTCTACCCTACAGATTACGGCTTTATTCCCAGCACCACCTATCTTGATGGCGACCCCATTGACGTGCTCCTTCTTGTTTCTCACCCCACAATGCCGGGCATTATTGTGGACGCCAAGCCGGTAGGAGTGCTGGAAATGAGAGATGAAGGCAAGCCAGATGAGAAGATTCTCTGTGTCGCCGCCAAGGATCCTCGATTTGGCACCAGGCATGATCTGGGCGACATAAACCCCCATACTCTTCTTGAAATCAAGCACTTTTTTGAAATCTATAAAACTCTGGAAAAGAAGGAAGTTGAAATTCTAGGGTGGAAGGGCAGAGATGTGGCCTTGGATATCATCCGACGCTTCACAACTCCCCAGGAGTAGAGGGCGCTCTGTGTAGGTCGATCAGGCTCTCTTCTCGATGAGAATCTTGACCATGGCAGGAAGAGCCTCTTCAGCTCCAGCATGAATGTGGATTATTCTAGGATCAGGAGGAGACTCTATCGGATCGGGATTGATCCGCACAAAGGGGATTCCCAGGCGCAGTGCTAAATCGCTAAACCCATAGTGAACCACTCTGCTGTGGCCCACCTCCAGGTAAAGATCAGCCCTCGGAATCGCTTCAACCATGGTGTTGAAGGCCGATTTAACCGGCATTTCCCCAAACCAAACAACGTTGGGGCGCAGCAGTCCCCCCTGAGGCGAACGAGGAAGCTCTAGTGACACATCCAGCGGATCAGGAAGGTCATAGATTTTCCCTGTATCGCAGCAGCGGCCATTGAGAATGGTTCCGTGCAGATGATGGACCATTCTGGTCCCTGCCCTTTCGTGCAGATCATCAACATTGGAAGTGAGAAGAGTAAAGGATTCAGCCATATTCTGCCAGTCACTTAAGGCGATATGGCCTAAATTGGGGAGAGCCGCTCTCACCAAGCCTATTCGGTAGGCATACCACTCCCAGACTAGCTGTGGATTTCTAGCGAATCCTTCTGGTGTCGCCAAATCTTCTACAGAGACACCATTGTACAGCCCCCCCGATCCACGAAAGGTGGGAATGCCACTGGCGGCAGAAACTCCAGCTCCCGTCTGAACAACAAGGTGGCCGAATCCTCCGGCTAAAACGGCATCCAGCCTCTCGTCAAGCTTCATCACCCTATCAACACCTTCACCATATCAAAGTGACTGGCTGAGGCTTCTGTCTTTTTACCTGAACATAGGCTTAACTCAAGCTGGCCGATAGCTGAAGAGAATAAACTGAAGTCTTCATGAAGAAAAGAACAAGTTCCTTCTTCATCCTGGCAATGCTGGCAGGGTGCGGAGGAGGAGGAGGAGGAACCACTATTCTAACCGGAGGCAGCGATCCTGCTCCATCATTGTCTCCAGCTGGTTCGGCTAGGTTCACCGTAGACGCCCGAACAGGAGAGGTTAAAGTCGAACCACTAAACGACAGCCGAGCAGTTTTTGCCGGCACAGCCCTCACTTTCACCTCAACACAGCTTCTATCCGAAGGTTCGCCCGAAAGACGGCTGATTCGAGTCTCGGCAAAAAACAACACCCAGGAAGTCATTGGCACAGAAGGTCGAATCAGACTGATCTTCGACGATTTTAAGAACGAAAACCAAGGGACAACAGACCTTAGGGGGCTGACCAAAACAGAAACAGTTCTGGGGAACGGCACGGCTTCCACCACTTTCGGATCAGCTTTAACCTCAACGATCAATGCTCCCACGGGGCTCACAGCGGGCGAAAACCCTCAGTCTCTTTTCATCGCCAGCGACAGCATTGTACGGCTGGATTCTGGAACAGCATCTCGGTTTTCAGCCCATGCCCTGCCGGCGGTGGCCATCGCCAGATCGGGCAGCTTCCTTCTCTCTGCATCCAACACTTCACTCCAGCTCCCTGCTGCAAGTGGAACCTTCTCAATCCTCTGCGGACTCAACGGCACTTCTGCCCACGCTGACGGAGACTTTTCTGCCGCCCGATTTGTCCAGATCAACGACATTCACTTGGTAAGCGGAACTGATGCTGACAACTTTGAAGCCATTGTTGCTGACAGCACAAGACTGAGAAGAGTCAGAAAAAATCCTTCTCTGCCTAACGGCGAAGTCTCAACCCTTTACGCTGCTTCAGACACGATTCATAGCTATGCCCCCAAGGATGGCTACGAATACATGTCTATCGGCTTTCGAGTCTTTGTCAAAAAGGACACAAATGTCATAGCATTATCCTCCAGCAGTCCCGGGTTTCTTGATGGACAAGGTGGAACTGCCCGGTTTAGTGGCCCACGACACCTGCGCTGGATTGGACAAAACCTTTTTGTCGCAGACTCTACCAACCATCGTGTGAGACAGATGAACCTGAGGCCCGGAGGCCTGCCCACCGATTCAACCAGTTGGTGGGTTTCTACCGTCAGCGGCAGCGGCACTGCTTCTGCCATTGATGCAATTGGAGTGATGACTCACAATGGCCCCCATGGCTTGACTCAGGGAGTCGGCGAAGAGCTGTACGTCTCAGACAAAACAGGCAATCGAATTCGCCGCATCACGCCAACATCCGGACGCTTTGCCGACTACTCAGGCACCGGCACACCTAATCCCACCACCCTTGCCTCCCTGGCAAACCCAGATGGCTCGCTGCCCTCAGAAGGTGGAAGGGTTCCCTTCATGGATAAAGAGCTTCACATTGAGCCAGGCGCCTCGGCTGAACTGGGAGATTGGCAGTTCATACTTCCCGAAGGTTTAAAATCATTCAGCTTCGTAGTGACTCTTGAAGCCGACACTGCTGTGCCCGCAGTGCTGCCTGGCGTTATCAATACTGGCACTGGCACCAAGGGATCGCCACTCGTTTCGGTGCGAACCTACACTGGCAATACCGATCCAGGCTACGCAGATGGAAACCTTTCTACAGCGGCCTTCAAGAACATTGTCGATATTGACATGGCTGCCGACGGAACGATTTTTGTGGCTGATGCCATCAGCCTTAGAAGAATCGGGACAGATGGAAGAGTCACGACTATTCTCGGAGGACCAAGCAACATTGGCATTGAAGACGGCTATAGCAGCATCGCTGGCCTTCTTGACCCGACTGGAATCTCCTGCAGCCCAGATGGAAATACAGTTCTCATATCACAGCTCAACCATGTTGTTAGAGTACTGAAGCTTGAGCCCGGCACAGACCCATCAAACAGATCCTACTGGCAGGTCACCACACTTGTCGGCGCAAACAATTCCAGCGGAACCCAGACAGATACTTCGGGCAGCATGACGCGGCTGAATACTCCTTCCGATGTCATTTATGCAGGCCCAACTCGGTTCTACATCGTTGATTCAAGCAACAACAGAATCCTATCTGCCACGCACCAAGATACGCCGTTCATCTCTTCTTATAACGTCCATGTGACCACCCTTGCTGGCAGCCCAACACCCGGCTACCAGGATGCTGCAGGCACTGCCGCACGATTCTCCAGCCCTGTTCGTGGCGTCCTTGCACCAAACGGTGACATTTACGTAGCCGACAGGAACAACAGTCGAATAAGGGTCATCAACTCCAGCGGCAGAACGACCACCTTAGCCGGAGGCGGATTTGGATATCTGGACAGCACCAATCCAAACTCTGTTCAGTTCAGCAATCTGGTTGGCGTCGCGGTCGATAGATCTGGCTATGTCTACTGTGCCGCAAATGGCAGCAGCCAGATTCGGCGACTGACACCCAGCGGCGCTTCTGCCACAGTTGCCGGTACAGCCAACCTGGCCGGAACCACTGAAGGCACAGGAAACACTGCCCTCTTCACCTTTCCTAACGCGCTGGTCATCAGCCCAAGCGGTGACTTGTACGTTGGCGACAGGAACAGGATCAGAAAAATACAGAGGATCATCTCCAACTAGACATTCACACGCCTAAGCGGCCATGGCCGCTTAGGTGTGTGAATAAGTGAATATGCCTGCTGACCTCTAATCAGCAGGTTTTTTTACTCCTCGGGATCTGTTACCGGAACTGACCAGGACTCTTTAGCCTCTGTCACTGCTCCGATGCCGCGCAGAACCTTTTCTGCCAAAAATGGCAGCAGCTGAAGGTTTTTAACGTTATGGTCCGTGTAGATGCTGAGAATGATCCTTTGACCTTCGGGACCAGTCAGGTAAGCCACATCGCATCTCACTTCGTATGCCCAGCCCGCTTTGCTGTAGTGAGTCCAGCCTGCCGGAACAACCTTGCCAATAAATGTTTTGGTCTGCCCATCGCCTTTAATGTGATCCCGCTTTAGGTAGCCAAACATCCAATCCTGCTCAGCCTTGCCCCCGGCCTTCCCTTCGGCGATCAACTCCATCATGTGGGCCGATGATGCGGCCGTTGCCATGTTTCTCAGTTCATAGCTGGGTCCGTATCCAAGCCGTTCTCGGCCATAAGGACCCTCATTCCATGTCTTCTGACTGGCATTTATGTCCTTCATTCCCAGTGATTTAAGCCACCTGTTTACAGACTGACGCCGCCTCATCCACTCCTTCATTTCAGGCTCAGGAAGCTCCGGTCCGCCCGTCGTATCAGTGACAAGATCCAGCACCAAGCCAGTGCCATCATTGCTGGAATCCACGATCATATCCTTGAAGGCGCGATCGTGCTCTGGGGTGAGATTCAGCCTCTTTTGGGAGATTAGGTGGGCTCCGTAAGCCAGATAGAAAAGCTTTATGACGCTGGCCGGATAAAACTTGTTGTCCGCGTGAAAGCCTCCCTCGGCCCTCGCCTGCCCCCTGCTGGGAAGAACGATGACCTTGATTCCCAGATCCTCATCTTTGATAGGGGGCTCAGGAAAAGCTTTTCTGGCTTCGGCAGCCGCCTGATGACAAAGCTGATTCAGATCGGGCGGAGTGGCGATATCGGCAAAAAGCGACATAAAGAGCACAAGCCAGTTCTACCTGGTCTATAGAATGAACAGACCTGCTTTTGCGGCCCAGCGGCAGATGAGGATTAGTAGCAAACAAGCCCAGACGACCGATAAACTAATAACTTGATTGAAGCAGCAGGACTGACAAAGGTTTTTGCGACACCTAAAGGCGAAGTAACGGCCGTAGCTGGAGTTGACTTCTCTATCGCTGAAGGCGAGGTAGTAGGACTGCTTGGAGCCAATGGCGCAGGCAAAACGACCTTGATGAGAATTTTATCAACCCTGCTTGCCCCCACTGCCGGCCAGGCCAAAATCGCTGGGCTGGATGTTGTAAAACACCCCCTTGAGGTGAGAAAGCAGATCGGCCTTTTAAGCGGAAGCACCGGGCTTTACAATCGCCTTACACCTCGACAGGTTCTGCTCTACTTTGCCGGACTCTACGGACTCAGCCGCAAAGACCAAAAATCTAGAGTCGATGAACTGATAACAGAATGGGGGATCACTCCTTTTGCTGACCAGCTATGCGACAGGCTATCAACCGGCCAGCTTCAACGAACATCCATCGCACGGGCTTTAGTTGGAAGTCCAAAGGTTCTTCTCTTTGACGAACCGACATCAGGACTCGATGTTTTGACCAGTCAGACAATGATGGAGTTTATCGAATCCTGCCGTGACAAAAAGATCACAGTGCTTTACTCCACCCACATCATGAGCGAAGCAGAACGCTTGTGCCAAAGGGTGATTCTCCTGCACAAAGGCAGAGAGGTATGGCACGGCCTCTACAACGACCTCTTAACCGAAACCGGTGAAACAAGACTAGAATCTGCCTTTCTGAAAAAGATTGGCTACCAGCAGGGAGAAGATGAATGAAAGGCGCGCACTTGGTTTGGCTGAAGGAAATTGCAGAATTCCTAAGAGACAGAAGGGTGCTGATGGGCGCTTTTGTTGTCCCTATTATCTTCATCTTTGCCTTTACATCGGCAACGGCAGGACTTGAAAAAAGCTTTAGCCGCGAGGCAGGTTTTCAGCTGACCATGGTAGGCGATGACAGCAGCCCTATCATTGCCGAAGCACGCAAAAGGGGCAAGGCGCGCATCATGATTCGAGCGACTCTAGGCCGGGCTTTGCAGGACCTGGAAAAAGGCCGCACAGCATTGGTTTTTGTTCCTAATGGAGCTGGCTCGAAAGTCTATTACGATTCCAGCAGACCTCTTTCCTTGGCTGGACTTGGCGGTTTAAGGCAAAGTGTGGCAGAAGCCAACCGCGAAGCCCTTAAGATGCTGCTTGCTGATAAAGGCATAGATTTGGATGAAGCCGAACCCTTAAAACTAGAAGCAGTTGATTATGCTGCGAAAGAAGGTCTTAGCGGTTCGCCCTTTGCTTCCATGCTTCCATACCTGCTGATTCTTTGGGCATTTACCGGCGGAAGCAGCGTCATCACCGACCTGATACCTGGTGAAAAAGAACGGAAGACTCTTGAAACAATTCTTCTAGCTCCTATTCCAAGATCATCTATTTTCTGGGGCAAGTTCTTAAGCCTTTTCACCCTTTGTCTCACCAGTGGTTTGATGACTTTGGTTGGCCTTGGGCTCTCTGCAGTCACAGGCAGGTTAGGTGAGCTTAAAGGATTATCGCTTGGTCTTCCAGCCGTGCTGGCTTTCCTTGCAGTGCTTCTGCCCCTGGTTGTTCTTTATGCAGGCATGTTGATTTTAGTTGGAACCCTTTCAAGGTCAATCCGAGAATCTCAGACATACATTGCTATTCTCAGCTTTGTTGTTATGACCCCAGCAGTTATGAGCCAGTTTATTGGTCTGACTGGTGGAACACACGAAACATGGGTGGCATGGACCCCAATTCTCAATGCCTCTGTTGCGCTAGGACAGGCTCTCAAAAATCAGGTTGATTTTGCCCTCATTCTTCCGTCATTAGCAACATCCTTGGGAATAGGCGGGATTGCCTGTGCCATAGCGCTTAATATGTTCTTAAAAGAATCGATTCTGCGCCGAACCTAATGCTGCAAAGCGCAGAACCATATCACACAATTAAAAGCCTCCAAACTTTGTATGATATGCTGAATCAACATGCCAAACAATGCTGTTCTTGGAATGACTTGGGCTGGCGGCCTTGCCCTCTTGTGTTTTGCTTTTGCCTCTTCCGGAAACGTGGCAGATGAAAGAACCTCTACCGCAGTAGACCGCCACGGCAGGCTTCAAGTAAAGGGCAGCAGGATCGAAGGCAGACACGGCCAGCCTGTAAGCCTTGCTGGGATGAGCCTTTTTTGGAGCCAGTGGATCGGCAAATACTACACAGCCGAAGCCGTCTCCTGGCTAAAAAAAGACTGGCAGGCGACCATCGTAAGGGCGGCAGTTGCTCCGGAGCCAGACGGCTATATCAAGAATCCAGAGGTCGAAATGGCAAAGGCTCAGACTGTCATTGATGCCGCCATTAAAGAAGGAATGTATGTGATTGTTGACTGGCACTCACATACGGCAGAAAAGCATCCTGAAGAGGCGGTCAAGTTTTTCAGTGAGCTCGCAAAAAAATACGGCGACAAGCCAAATATCATTTACGAAATCTACAACGAACCCTTAAAGGTCAGCTGGACCAACGTGATTAAGCCTTACGCAGAGACAGTGATTAAGGCCATCCGCGCTCATGACCCAGACAACCTGATTGTTGTCGGCACACCTACCTGGTCACAGGATGTTGATGAAGCAGCAGAAAACCCCATTAACGATCCCAATGTTGCCTATACTCTGCATTTTTATGCAGGAACTCACAAGCAGTTCTTAAGGGACAAAGCCGAAAAGGCCATGTCGAAAGGCCTCGCCCTAATGGTTACAGAATGGGGCACTGTCAACGCCAACGGTGATGGAGGCGTGAACAAAGAATCAACAGAAGAGTGGCTGGCTTTCATGAAGAAGCACAGCCTAACTCACTGCAACTGGTCGCTGGCAGACAAAGTTGAAGGCGCATCTGTCCTTAAGCCCAACGCTTCAACCACTGGCGGATGGAAGGACAGCGACCTTACCGAATCTGGCCTTTATGTAAAATCAATCATTCAAGGCTGGACCAAGTAGACTCTAGCCCCTTGATTGACCAAAACAACCCCTATAGAATCAGCCTAAGGGATTTCTGCCTGGCTCTGCCCGGAGCCTGGGAAGACTTCCCTTGGGACCAAGCCACCTACAAGCTGGATGTCAAGGCTTTTGTCTTCACCAGTGGAATTGAGCCTTTGGGCGTGACGGTTAAAACGACATCAGATCGCCAAACCGTGCTTATTCAGGACCCGGCTATCATCCCTGCACCATATCTGCACCATCACAACTGGGTGATGGTGACAGTGATAGATGAGGAAACTCTGCAGCTCGCGTTAAGCCTGGCGGAAGATTCCTACCAATTAGTAGCAAAGGGCCTTTCAAAAACCAAGCAGAAGAAGCTTGGCTTAATTCAATAAAACCTCTTAAACACAGTTAGGCTAAAAGCGTATAAAAAAGCGGCCTCCCCTGCCGGAGAAGCCGCTGGAGCTCGGTTGGTTCACCGCTTCGTCGCGTTGTACTCATGTGCAGGGTCTCAGAGACTGAGCCCTACGGCTATTTTATTAAACTGTGTGGTGCCGCCCGATACATTCTTCTTTGAAAGACCGGGGCGAACCGTTAAGTTCGTGGCACTTGCATTGGTAATCATAGAACCAAAGCGGTCAAAGCGCAAGAGCCAAAGGGCTATTTAATCTTTACATCGGAGTGCATTTCTGATGTGTCAGTTCGCCCCTTCCACTTCTCAAAAATAATCAGTCCAAGCTGACCAAGGCAGCAGGCCCAGCAAAGCCAGACAAATGCCATTCGCCAAGGGTTGGCATCGCTGGTGTCCGGCAGCTTCAGCTGAACCTTCGATACCACCTGCTCGTTTGGCGGCAGGCTGCGTAGAATGTTCCCCCGGGAATCGACAGCTAGGCTCTTGCCCAAGCCGCCCGACCGAACCAAAGGCAGGCCAGATTCGATGGACCGCCATATGCTGGCCTGCCACAGCTGATCCCACGCCGGAGTCCCCACATACCAGTCATCAATAGAAATGACTGTCAGGAGGTTTGCGCCCATAGAACTCTGAACTGCAGCAAGATCGCTAAAAAGGCCCTCGTAGCAGATAGATGCCCCGACCTGGCTGCCATCGAGTGACAAGAGCTTCACCTTGTCGCCCGGGCTAAAGCTCATAAAGCCAAGGCTGAACCACTGGTCTATTGGCAGAACTCCCCTTAAAGGCACATATTCGCCAAAAATCACCAACCGGTTTTTATCGTGAACTGTCCAGAGGTTCTTTTTGGGCTCATACATAAAGGCAGACTGTCTTACTTCATCGCCAACTTGATGAGAGGCGCCAAATAGAAGCGGAATGCCCGGCGTCGGCCCAAAGGGGCTGACAGGAGGGATTGACCCGCCTTGCGCATAGCCCTCTGGCAGAACAAGCAGATCGGTGCCCCCTTGAGCCAGGACTCGTGCCAAGACCTCTCCTGACGCTTTATCTACGGCAGCCTGCCTTTCATCTCCGCGCGTATAAGCCAAATCAATGCCTGGCTGGCCAATCGTAATCTCCTTAACTGCCCCTGGCTGCTCCTGAGTCGTGCGATAAACCGAGAAAAAGAAGATCGTAACAACAACAAAAAGAGTGCGGAACAAGGCCCCGCCGGAAGGAATCTTTTTGTCTTTTGGAGGCCATACCCACCAGGTTAAGAGAAGCGACGCGAGCACACACCAAGCTGATACAAAAAAGATCGTCCCAAATGAGGCTGACTGCACCATCCAAGGCTGGCTCCATAAAGGATGAGCCAAAATCCCCCAAGGAAACGCTGTTGGGCCAATAAGTGACCTTGCCGATTCAATCCCCGCCCAAATGAGGGGAATAACCAGCCACCACCCTCTCTGCCAGGCATCGTTAATCAGGCGGGCTGCCGCCCAAAAAAACGCCACTCCCATGCCAATGGTGAGAATGTAAGGAATGATGCCAGCCAGATAACTGCCAGTCCAGTTTTTAAGCAGCAGAATGACAAACCACATCTGGCTTGCGGCAAAAATTCCGCCAAAGACCATGCCTGTCTGCCCAGCTGTTTTAGAATCGCAGTCCCTCAACTGAGCCAGCCATGGAGCCAAGGCCACCAGGCAGAGTAGAGGAAGATTGAACGGGGCAAAGCCCAGCTGATAGAGAAGGCTGGATGCCAAGGTCGGCCCAAAGGGGCTAAGCCTCTGCCAAATCGTCATGCAGAACTTCCAGATGCCTGGCATCAGAATATCTCAGCAGCTGCCATGCGCCAATAGGGATTCGCTTCAGCTCAGTTATCGAGGCATTTTCGAATCGGAACGATAGAGCAGTTTCAATGGGCGCTTTTAAAAGCTGCGCGAGAATAATGGCGCATGTTCCTCCGTGGGAGAAAACTGCAACATCCTCATTCAGAGAAGCGATTTCATCCACTAGAGGCTCAACTCTATCCCATACATCCTGCAGGCTCTCCCCGCCTTTCGGGCGGATTTCCCACCTTGCCAGCTTTTGTTCGCGGCAGACTCCATCAAAGTAGGCGCGAAGAACCGTGTAGTGCTGTCCTTCCAGCTCGCCGAAGGTTCGTTCTCTTAACCGCGAGTCATGCTTTAGGTCAATCTCCAGCAGGTCTCCGGTTGGCTGGGCGGTCTGAAGGCAGCGGGTTAGGTCGCTGGCATAGATTTGCCCCAGGCATTTCAAGTCAAAAAATTCTGCTACTACTCGGGCCTGTGCCTTGCCAACCCGGTCTAAATGAACATCAGTGTGGCCTTGAGCCCTCCCTTCCGAGTTCCATTCTGTTTGACCGTGTCGAACTAGATAAATCCTCATGCCCAAAGCCTAAGGGGTCATTCTACCGCCCGAGGCAGAAGGTTAAAGGCTCCATAGCCGAACTGCAGCCGTCTGTTTGCCAGAAGAATCCAGCTTCATGCCCCCCAGTTTTATGATTGGTATGGGAGTCTCAGGCGGAAAAGATGATCTGATCAGAAGGGTGCGTCGCGGCAGATCAACTTCCTCGATAAGACCCAATCCAAAGTCAGAACCATCCTGCCTTGTCAAGGAAACCAGCAGCCCTTTGTAATCTTGAGGGCCAGCGCTTATGACCTTATCGCAGTTCGAATCCTCCATCATTCGACGCAGCTGAGCATCAGTCAAGGGGTGTGGAGTCAGCACAAAAAGCGTCCCCGCCATCACCTCTGCCCACAAGGTGTCATCCAGTCGTGCAAGAGGAGTTCCACGCCCCAGCCTCCCTCCCATAAGTCCGCCAGAAGTCCAGACAAAAGGGTGGAGCTGCGCTGAATCTGAAAGAGTGCTGAATTCTCGGCGGCGGCGAGCCTCTGGCACCATTTCAGGAGGAGCCTTCTCTCCAGAAAGGGTTTCTGCTCCTACTGGCCAGGGGAGGTTCTCCAAGCCTCGCCCCTCTATGGTGACGATCCTTTCAGGCTGAAGAATGTGGGCGATCTCCAAAGCCGTCTGTATAGCCAGGGGCGCTTTTTTAAGAGGGAAAAGCCTAACATCTGGCACAGCATCAGCCTTGCGCAGCAAAGCGGAAAGGCCGGAAAAAAGCGCTAAAGGCTGACGCAATGGGTCAAGGCTGCCCACAAAACTCCAGGCTGCCACTTTTCCTTCTCTCAGCAGCAGCAGTCTGCCCGCCGGACCGAAGCCGTGCTCTTCCGGGTCAAGAACGATCGTCTCCTTTCCTACATCATAAGGCAGAAGCATTCCCGGGGATGGAACCAAGAGGGTCCCTGGCATAGCAGTGAGTGTGCCACGGCTTGACCCATCCATGGGACGCAGGGTAGGCCTGAGCTATGCTCTAAAGGTCATGTCTGCGCCTCTTCCCCCCAATGGCTTTGTAGAATTCAGCCGAAAGCTGGGCGATTCCACTGCCGATCTTGCTATTCTGGGCGAAGGCAACACCAGCATCAAAGGTGATGAGCCAGGCACCTTTTGGGTCAAAGCCAGCGGATGCCAGCTGGGAACAAGTCAATCCAGCGGATTTGTGCTGATGAAATCAGCTCCGCTGATGGATGCCTTGGCTGGCCCATCTTTGACAGATTCAGAAGTCAAGTCTGTCCTTGCCTCCTCTCGCGTTGACCAATCGGTTGATCTGATGCCAAGCGTCGAGAGCTTTATGCACGCGGCACTGCTTGAGCTGGAAGGAGTCAACGTCGTGGGCCATGTTCACCCCACGCCTCTCCTTAGCCTTTTGTGTTTGGAAGGCGCTGAAGAAACAGCCGAGCAACGGCTTTTTCCAGATGAAATAGTCTGCTGTGGACCAGCATCCTGCTGGGTGCCCTACACCGACCCTGGCCTCGCCCTTTCTCTTGCCATCATGGCAGCCACAAAAGATTATCTGCAGCGCTGGGGACAGACACCCAAAGTATGGTGGCTGGGCAACCATGGCCTTATTGGGGTGGGAGCAAACACCAAAGAGGTGGAAAGCGCGGTCTTTATGGGAGCGAAATCGGCCCGAGTCTGGCTTGGCGCATTTCAGTCTGGCAGAAAGATAAAAACTCTGACCGCCCAAGAAGTTGAAAGGATTGCCGGACGCCCCGATGAGCACTATCGACAAAAGATGCTTTGGAGAAGCGGAGAGTAAGGTTCAAAGGCTGAATGACTCAGCCAAAAGGAACGAATCGACTTTGAGGAAGATCCTTCAGCAAAGGCGCTGCTTCATCGCGTGGTGAAAGAATTGGCTCTTCTGTCAAGGGCCACTTTACATCAAGGTCGGGGTCATCCCATTTCACTGCAAAATCACCCTCTGGGGCGTAGTGGTCAGATGTGAGGTAGCAGACTGTCGCCGATTCGCTCAAAACCGAAAAACCATGAAGACACCCGGCTGGGATAAAAAACTGCCGGCAGTTTTCCTCACTTAAAACAGCTGACTGCCACTGACCGTAAGTAGGTGAGCCAGGGCGAATATCAACGGCTGCATCCCAAATGGCGCCAGAAAGAACCATCACCAGCTTTCCCTGCGGGCGGGGATTCTGACCGTGAAGGCCTCGGAGCACATTTTTCTTTGAAACCGAAACGTTGAACTGAACAAGCTCAGGCAGCCCGGCCTCCAGATACCTTTCTCTGTGCCAGCCTTCCATAAAGCTGCCCCTTGCATCGCTCAGCACCTTGGGCTCGAGTGTCAAAAGGCCATGAATCAAACCTGGCTCAACAATCATAATTGGTCCTCAAGAATCTGCAGCAGTCTTTGACCGTAAGTAGATTTTGCCAGGGGGAGAGCAAGAACTTCCAGTTCTTCAGGGTTGATCCATCCCAGCCGAAAAGCGATTTCCTCCGGGCTGGAAACAAGGAGACCCTGCCTTTTTTCTACTGTCTGGACGAAGTTGCTGGCTTCAAGCATTGATTCATGAGACCCTGTATCCAGCCACGCCATGCCCCGCCCCATCAGTTCGACAGTCAAGGCGCCTTCATCCAGATATGTCCGGTTTAAGTCGGTAATCTCCAGCTCGCCTCTGGCAGATGGCCTTAAGTCTGCCGCTCTATCGCACACGGTGCTGTCGTAAAAGTAGAGTCCCGTTACTGCCAGCCGAGACTTGGGGTGCACCGGTTTTTCTTCTATCGAAAGAGCTCTCATGTGCAGGTCGCACTCAACAACCCCATACTGGCGAGGATCATCGACGGAGTAGGCAAAAACAACTGCCCCTTCATCTATGGCGGCGGCTCTCTGCACCATATGGCTTAGGCCGTTGCCGTAGAAAATATTGTCGCCCAAAACCAGCGCGCCGCCTTCACCGGCCAAGAAATCTCGACCAATATGAAAGGCTTGGGCTAATCCTTCTGGCTTTTCCTGGACGGCATATCGAATTGTCATCCCCCAAACAGAACCGTCGCCCAGCAGCCGCACAAAAGCTTCTAGATCATGCGGAGTCGTAATGACAAGCACTTCCCTAATTCCGGACAGCATTAAAACGCTGAGGGGATAGTAGATCATAGGCTTGTTGTAAATGGGGGCAAGCTGCTTGCTGACAGCGTTGGTCACAGGTGCGAGCCTTGTGCCCGCACCGCCCGCCAGAATGATTCCTTTTGTGATCATGCCATGACCTCCTTAACCCATTCTTGGTTTTCAAAGTACCAGGCTGCAGTCTCGCGAATGCCAGATTCAAAGGTATGGGCAGGCTTCCACCCCAATTCTGATTCAATCTTCGAGGCATCAATGGCATAGCGCCAATCGTGGCCTAATCGGTCTGGGACATAGGTGATCAGCTCTTCAAGCTGGCTTCTCTCTCTTCCTGAAAGATCAGCGACAGCATCGAGTATCGCAGAGACAACCTGCAGATTCGTTTTTTCACTCCGTCCCCCGACAACATAAGTTTCGCCGACTCTTCCCTGCTGCAGCACCTGCCATATCGCATCACAATGATCTTCGACATGAAGCCAATCGCGGATATTGCCCCCAGAGCCATACACGGGCAGAGCTTTGCCTGCCAAGGCATTAAGAGTCATTAAGGGAATCAGCTTTTCTGGGTTCTGCCTTGGGCCGTAGTTGTTTGAGCAGTTGGTGATTGTTATTGGCAGCCCATAGGTGTGGTGATAAGCGTTAACCAAATGGTCGCTAGATGCCTTGCTGGCGGAATATGGGCTGCGGGGAGAATAGGGAGTAGCCTCTGTAAAAAATCCACTTTCACCTAAGCTGCCAAAAACCTCGTCTGTCGAAATGTGGTGGAATCTCTTCCCTTCCGTCTTCTCTCCCCAAGCCAATCGGGCTGCTTCAAGAAGGTTGAATGTGCCATTCACATTGGTTTCAATGAAATCTTTCGGACCGGCAATGCTTCTATCCACATGACTTTCTGCCGCAAAGTGAACAACCTGGTCTGGCTGATGCTCAGAAAAAAGGCTTCTGACCAAACCTGCATCTCGAATATCGCCCCGGATAAAGGAATAGTTTGGCAGCTGAAGCACGCCCTCAAGATTGGCAAGGCTGCCCGCGTAGGTAAGGGAATCCAAGGCAATGAAGCTGACCTGGGGGTTTTGTTCCACAAATTTATGGAGAAAGCAGGAGCCGATAAACCCCGCTCCACCCGTCACCAAAATCTTCATCCTCTTAAATCAACCTCAGCCCGGCGGATGATACTCCCATAGAGGGCCAAGTGTCAGTTAATCAACCTAACATGGGCATGGGCACGGGCTGAAATTGGGGCAAACTGAAGAGGCAATGGTCCGAGATTGGGAGAACCCAGAGCTGCTGCACAGAAGGCGCTGCGCCCCACGGGGCACATATAAGCTTGTCGATTCGGCAGGCGGTGAAATGTCTATGAGTCTTGATGGACTTTGGCGTTTTAAGCTGCTCTCTTCTCCTGAAGCGATGCCAGAAAGCTTTCCTCAACTGGGGCCTGCAGGAGATGATTGGGGCGATCTGCCTGTGCCAAGCTGCTGGCAGATGAAAGGGCATGGCATTCCTCACTACACCAATGTCGTCT
The DNA here is from genome assembly GCA_964607175.1 of uncultured Fimbriimonadaceae bacterium. Classification (GTDB taxonomy): domain Bacteria; phylum Armatimonadota; class Fimbriimonadia; order Fimbriimonadales; family Fimbriimonadaceae; genus JAKRSE01. The sequence goes on along the minus strand of CAZSIM010000001.1, from coordinate 217,217 downwards.
TTCCCATCCCTCTCGACCCGCCCAATGTGCCGGATCAAAACCCAACCGGACTTTATTGGCGCGAGTTCACTCTGCCAACCGACTGGCGTTCTGATGAAGTTCGCCTAAGGTTTGAAGGAGCGGACAGCTTTCTTCAAGTCTGGGTCAATGGGCTTGAAGCCGGAGTCAGCAAGGTCAGCCGTCTTGCCGCCGAGTTTGATATTTCTCCCCTTTTAAAGTCTGGCCCCAACTCAATTGCCGTGAGAGTTGTTCAGTGGTCCGATGCCACTTACCTTGAAGATCAAGACATGTGGTGGCTAAGCGGCCTCTACCGCTCTGTTTCGCTCCTCAGAGTTCCACGCGGACTGCCAGAGGACATCTGGCTGAACACAGACTGGAACAGCGAGACAGGCGAAGGCACAGCCATTCTCCGCTGGAAAGGCGGCGAGGAATCCCTGCTCTTTTCAGCACGAATCGAGGATGAAGGGTCTATTCTCAGCCTTCAACAGGATATGAAGTGCAGCGACCAAGGCATGGTTTTTACCGTCGATTCTGCCCAGCCATGGTCCGCCGAGATTCCCAAACTTTACGATCTAAAAGTCAGGATCACTTCGGCTGATGGCAGGGATATTGAAACCAGTTTCAGGGTTGGATTCAGAAGGATTGAAACACGAAATGGCGTGTTTCTTATCAATGGCCGCCCTGTGAAACTAAAAGGAGTCAACAGGCACGACTTTGACCCTGATGAAGGCCGGACGCTTTCTCGTGAGACCCTGCGGCGCGACGCTGAACTGATGAAGAGCCACAACATCAACTGCGTCCGCACAAGCCACTACCCTAATGACCCCTATTGGTACCAGCTCTGTGATGAATTGGGGCTCTACGTCATCGATGAATGTGATATGGAGACCCACAGCTTTTGGTGCCAGCCAGGCACAAACTGGAGGGACAGCCCAAATAACCCAACCTTTCGGTCAGATTATGCTGAAGCCTGTGTTGACCGAATGGTTAGAATGATCAAGCGAGACAGATCTCACCCCTCGATCATTTCCTGGTCCTTCGGCAACGAAGCTGGCTCTGGTCCTAATCTGAGGCTGATGGAAGAAGCGGCGCGCAGTCTTGACGGCAGCCGCCCCCTGCACTATGAAGGAGATTACGGCAACGAGTTCTCTGATTTATGGAGCCAGATGTATCTTGGCGTCGATGCCATGGCCCAGATTGGCAGATTTCAGGAAGACCCTCCGCGGCTTGGCAGAAACTTTAGGACGGGTGAGCTTGAGCCAAAGCCTTTCTTTCAATGCGAATACGCCCATGCCATGGGCAATGGACCAGGCAGCTTAAAAGAGTATTGGGACGAGATCTATTCCAGCGAACGCCATGCTGGAGGCTGCATCTGGGAATGGATCGACCATGGCATTAGGTCAGTTTGGGGTCCCGATGGAAAAGCCCGAGTCGCCAAGGCACCTGGCTCACCAGATGGTGAGACTTTCTTTGCCTATGGGGGCGACTTTGGCGACACGCCTCACGACGGCAACTTTGTCTGCGACGGCTTGATCTTCCCTGATCGAACACCCAGCCCTGGCCTGATTGAATACAAAAACATCATTCAGCCTGCAGCCTTTTCTGCCCTGGACCAAAGTCAGGGCCTCTACCAAATCACCAACCTCTATGACTTCTTAAATCTTGAGGGCTGGCGCATTGACTGGGTGCAGGGAGACCACACTGGGCAGGAAATTTCGGGCAGCCTTACGTTGGAAGATGCTGCTCCAAAAGCCAGTCAGGCATTTAAAATTGAATGGGAAGAGGCATTAGAAGGTCTCCGATGGATCACTTTCAGCCTGACTCCACCAGTAAATCCTGACTGGGCGCCCAAAGGCTGGCGGGCAGCCTCGGCGCAGTTTATTCAAGAAGGTGAAGCAAAGTTCCTTGCCCCAACCCTGCCCTTAACCCTCGCTAATGCTAAGGACTGCGCCTACCCAGCGCCGCTTCTTTCACGCCCCCGATTCAACCTTTGGCGTGCGCCAATAGACAACGACGGCACTTGGGGAGGCGTGTTAAAAGAGTGGCAGAGACTGCGGTTGAGCCAGCTTCAGGTTAGGACAATCAACCAAACGGTTGATACGATCAATGGCTCGGTAGTGAGGCTGACATCTGAACGGTGGTCCGCTCCTGATACTGATCTGGGAATTTTGGTTGAGTGGAAAGAAACCTTTACACCGGAAGGTTGGATTGAAATCGAAATGTCAGGCGGTCCACTGGGCGAGTGGCCCTGCTCCTGGCCCCGAATCGGCTGCACGCTGGAACTCAACCAAACGGTTGAAGACGCTGACTGGCTTGGCCTTGGACCAGGCGAAAGCTATGTTGATTCATGTGCCGCCGCCAAGCTAGGCGTCTGGCAGCTTTCTATTGAAAGGCTGCAGACCCCCTATGTGATGCCTCAGGAAAACGGCCATCGCATGGGAGTCAGACTCATTTCCCTTAAAGGACCCGAGCCTCTGCTGATTGAGGCTCGATCTCAAATGGGGTTCACACTCCGAAGATGGTCTGACCATGACTTAACTGCGGCCAAACACTCAACCGATTTAAAGCCAAAGGATAGAGTCTTTCTTAACCTGGACTGGGCTCAGCATGGCTTGGGGAGCGGTTCATGCGGGCCAGAAACCCTACCCGAATACAGGCTGCAGCCTCAGCTGTTCCATCTATCATTCCGAATCGCCCGGTTCAGCAGCAGCTAAAGCAGAAAACAAATATGTAAGCCTAGAGGCAGTTAGGCTGCCGCCTCTGGGCACTTAACCTGTCACAATAGCAGTATGTCTGCCGCCCGCCTTGCAGCCTTGACCGTCATTTCCGCTTCCTGCATCGGAATGGCCTCTGCCCAGGGCATTGCCTACACCTCCAGCTGGACAGCTGCCAAAACCCAGGCTGCAAAACAGAAAAAGCTTGTGATGCTTGATTTCTGGACAACCTGGTGCGGCTTCTGCAAACAGATGAACGCCACCACGCTGAAAGATAAGGGCGTGGTTCAAAAAACAAAGGGCCTTGTTTCGGTAAAGCTGAATGCGGAGGCAGAAGGCAAGGCGCTTGCCCAGAAATACGGCGTTACCAGCTATCCTGCCTATATCTTCGTCGACTCATCAGGGTCAGTTTTTGGCCGAGTTCAAGGAGCCGCTCCTGCTGCTGAATTCAACAAAGCCATAGACCAGTCAATACAGCGTTTTAAAGATTTCAACTTCTATACAGCCCAGATTACGAGCAGCCCCAAAAATGGCGCAGCCTACGCAGGATTAGCCACAATCAACGGAAACCGAGGCTCAGTCGAAACCGCAGAAGCCCAAGCCAAAAAGGCTGAATCACTTGGCTTCAAGGGACAGAAGCTCGCTGAAGCATGGGTGGCTATAGGCGAAGGAGCCAGGACTAAGGGCCGGGCAGCCGGCGCCATCGCCTACTACCAAAAGTCGCTCAAATACCCTGGCACTCCCAAAGATATCAGCTATGCCCATTACGCTATTGCAGCTCTTTCTGGCCAGCTCAACCGCAAGGCCGATGCCCTAAAGCATGCAAGACTAGCGATCAATACAAAAGGCGCTCCCAAAGATATTGTGAATGCAGCCAAGGAGCTGCAGGCCTTTTTAAATCGGTGATCTGGCCCATTTAGCGCCTATTCACTGCCACTTTCTGCCCGAGTCGATGCATACGGTTGATTTGAGCGAATATGCTCTGGCCTATGCCGCACTTCGGCAAAGACTTTATTTGGGGAGCCGCCACGGCCAGCTACCAGGTGGAAGGCGCCTGGGATGCTGACGGCAAGGGGCCAAGCGTTTGGGATGCACTTTGTGAAAGGCCAGGGGCCATCTTTCACGGAGACTCAGGAAAGGTCGCCTGCGACCAATATCACCGCTACGAAGAAGATGCCGCCCTGATGGCCCAAATGGGCCTGCAGGCTTATCGGTTTTCTATTTCCTGGCCCCGCGTAATGCCTGAAGGCATTGGCAGAGTCAACGAAAAAGGCCTCGATTACTACGATCGGCTGACTGATGCTCTGCTTGCCAAAGGAGTGGAGCCCTACGCGACGCTTTTTCACTGGGATTACCCCATGGAGCTCTACCTTAAAGGCGGCTGGATGAATCCAGATGCTCATGAATGGTTTGGCGACTACACCCGCGTTGTTGTCGAAAAGCTCAGCGATAGAATCAAAGGCTGGATGACCCTAAACGAACCTCAAGTTTATCTGACATTGGGGCAGGTTATCGGCGAACACGCCCCTGGCGTAAAGCTTGGCTGGCCTGAGTTCATGTCTGCACTCAAGGGCACCATGAAGTCGCACGGCAGGGCCGTTCAGGCCATTCGCGCCTACACAAAGCAGCCTGCCTGGGTTGGAATGGCTCCCGTTGGCGAATGTGGAATCCCTGCCACAGAAAGCCCAGAGGATATCGCTGCCGCTAAGCTTCGCGGCACAATCATGGAATCTCCTACTGGCTGGCACCGTGATATGTATCTGGACCCCATGCTTAAGGGCGTTTGGCCAGAACACCTGGAAAAGCTGTGGTCCTTTACCGGAGTCACCATGACCGAAGAGGATTTGAAGATCATGAACCAGCCGATTGACTGGCTGGGTATGAACTTCTACCACGCTGCAACGGTCAAGGCCGGACCAGATGGCAATCCTATTCCGGTCGAAACCCAGACAGGCGCCCCTCGCACCGCCTTCAACTGGCCGGTTACCCCCGAAGGAATCTATTGGCTCTGCCGATTCCATTACGAACAGTACGGCCTGCCCATGGTAATCACCGAAAACGGCCTGAGCTCAATGGATTGGGTCGATCTGGATGGCCGGGTCAGAGACACGGGCAGAATCGACTTCACCCGACGCTACCTGCTGCAGCTGGAACGAGGCCTGGCTGAAGGGCTGCCAATCAAGGGCTACTTCCACTGGAGCCTGATGGACAACTTTGAGTGGGCTGAAGGCTACAAGCAGAGATTCGGCATGATTCATGTCGACTTCGATACCCTGAAGAGAACGATCAAGGATTCTGGCCATTGGTACAGAAAGGTCATTGAAAGCCAGGGTGCCGCTCTGCACGAACCCCTTGACTGATAAAGCACCCAGCAGTTTCCTGCTGTGTGCTGCTTTTTCCTGCTTGGGAGGCGAAACGCCTCCCAATTTTTTTAGTCAGACCTGCTCCGAATAAACGCTCTTTTTCGACTGCTTAACTACAAAAATCAGGAGCAGCAGTACTTTAACGATCGATTATCTTGAGCCTAAGGATGCAAAGAACCCAAGCCATAGAAAAAATGAAGAGAGGAAATTTATAGCCAAGAGCAGGCTGTGTTATTCTTCGACTAAAGCAGTTCGCGCTTGATCAAGCTGGTGAGCTCGACCGGGTCGGATGTCATACACCGATGGATTTGGCCGTAGGGACAGGATCTTTGTGGGCGGGTGGCGGTGTAGACACTGTAAGCCGGAACGCCCAAGGCGGCGGCAATGTGGGTAGAGCCAGTATCCCCCCCGATGTGAGCCCTGGCCAAGGAGATAAGTGCCACAAGCTCTGTGACCGAGGTCTTACCCAAAAGATTCAAGACAGGCGGAAGTCCGCAGTCAGAGACTTCCTGGTAGGCCCAGTCTTCCTGTGCTGTGCCAATAAAGGCCACTTGAAAGCCAGCCGCATCCAATATACGAACCGCATGAGCCATGAGGTCGGGCGACCACCGCTTTACGGCCCTGGCCGAAGAAGGATTAGCAAGAACGAGTGGGCGGGATTCATCGCGGCCAGATTCGCTTAACAGCTGCTGCATCTTGGCCGCTTCATCAGCCCTCGGCTGAAGGCAGAAATCTGCTTGGTGAACTTTGGAACCCAAAGCACGGGCCACATCTAGATACTGATCCACCACATGGTGGCTGGATGGATCGGGCTTAACCGGGCTGGAAAAGAGTCCGGCCCCTTCCCTCTGCCAATGGTATCCCAGCTTTCTAGGAGCATCGGCGTGGAAAACAACCCACGCTGTCTTAAAGAGACCCTGCATATCCAGAGCAACATCAAACCGGCCAAGTTCCTTTACCCCGGCAACATTCTTCCAAAAGCTGTTCTTCATGATCACGGTTTTATCAACCGCGGTGCAGAGGTTTACTAAAGATCCATAGGTTCTTCCGGCAGCCCACACAACTTCAACGTCATCGCCCAAACCCTTCAAGGCAGATGCCACTGGCAGGGTGTGAATGACATCCCCCATAGAAGACATTCGCGCAATGAGAAACCTCATAGGCTCCGCCTCAACTGACGGGCCGCCGCTTCAATCACCTGTTCGGGGCGCACATCACTCGTTGCTCTCCCTTCCTTCAAAAGGGTGACTCCACTGCCCCAAGGTCGGCATTTGGCTGGATCTTCTGGTCCGAAAATTGAAATGAGAGGCACCCCAAGGGCGGCAGCCATGTGCCCTGTGCCAGTATCGGGCGCGATATGAATCTGGCTAAGACGCAGAAGTGAAAGGGTTTGAGCAATGTTGGTCTGCCCCACCAAGTTCTCGCCAGAATCAGGATAAGGGTCCTGGGGGCCGCCCAAAGCTATAACCCGGCAGCCTTGGGAAAGCAGGCCCTTAATCACCTGATTCATCAGCTCTGGCCGGTAGGCCTTGCCAGGCCAGCCTGCTCCCATTTGCACTGTAACAAGGGGTCTGGTGTCTTTCGGTTCCAGCTTGGGGGTATCGGGCATTATCGGCCTTGTGGGCAGAGTGATGGGTGTTATCTGCCCTGCAAGCCAAGCCTCCTGCTCAACAATGTGGTGAAAGGAATCCGGGGCAGGTGTGGGGGCAGAGATCATGCCCGTAAAGCCATCGGTTGCCCTAAGCACCAGCTTTCTTTTGGGGGCGGCCAGCTTGAGGACAATTGCTGTTTTTGCATGTCCTTGAAAATCTAAACCGAAGTCAAACTGCCGCTTTCTCAGCTGCAGCGCCATTTTCAACATCCCAAAGACAGATCCCTTGCTCCCCTTATCCCGAGGAACAATAACGGCTTCGGCAAGCAGAGGAGAAACGAGTGGAGAGCAGCGAGGCTGAACGGCCCAAGTTATCTGCGCCCCGGGCAGAGCGTTTTTCAGGGCAGTTACTGTCCAAGAAGTCATGACAGTATCACCTAAGGCAGAAAACCTAATGACTAGTATTTTCATAAAAGCCCTTTTCTCTTTGCCGACCGCCAGCGGTCATGAATCCATAGCCATTGATCTGGATTTTCTTTAATGTTCTCTTCCAGCCAAGCGTGGTAAGCCAGCATCATGCCCGATCCTCTCGGGCCATCAGATTCCAGAGGCGTAAGGGGGCTGCCGATAACGACCTTATACCGGCCAACACCTGTTCGGATACAGGTCACTGCGAGAACAGGACATTTTGATCTTTCTGCAATTACCCCTGGGCCAAGCACTGTTCCGGCGGGATGACCAAAGAAGGGCAGAAAAATCTCTTTTGAGTTTTGGTCAGCTAAAATTCCGACGGCTTCGTTATCTCTTAGCCGCTCTAGAATTGGCCTGGCAGCGCTGCCTCGCGGTATCACTCTTGTTCCGGTTTCCTGGCGCAGTTTATTTACAGCATCGTTGACTTTTGCCTGATCGGCATCTCGGGCCACAACCGAAAGCTTATAGCCAGTCCCCGACATCCATCTCGAAACTCTTTCCCAGCTGCCAAAGTGGCCAGTCAAAAGCAGAACCCCTCTGCCCTGACGAAAGGCTTCATCTAGGTTTTCTCTGCCTTCAACTTCCATTTCAGCCGCAAGCTCTGCAGCAGGCCGACCGGACGAAGCTAGAAAATCCGCTGTAATTCGGCCAAAGTGAAGAAAGACCTTCTTCGCCAGCTTTGTCCTCTCTTCCAGGCTCAGTTTAGGAAAAGCAAGCGCCAAGTTATCAAGGGCCGTTTGTTTTCTTTTTCCCCCAAAAGTCCACCAAAGATTGGCTAAGTTTTCGCCCCACCGTTCGGCTGCTTTCGGCGACTTTTTAGAGAGCTTTTTCTGAAAATAGATCAAAGCCTTCGGAGCCAGCCAGTTGGTCATTCGTCGGATAAAGAGCTTCATGAGGAAGGTGAAAGACGGTGGTTGAGCCAATCGGAAAACGCGGCTTCTGGCTGAATTGTAACCTTCAGTTTGGCAATTAAAAGGGTCCTTCCCTGCCAGTCTTCCCTCTCACGCACCTTCACCCAATCTTTATGTGTCATGACGATGGGGAGGTTTGGCTGAAAGGGACTCCACATATCTGGCGAATCCATCGGGTCATGGTCAGGCAGAAATCTTGCATCAACCACCTTCATGCCAAAGGCTTCCAATGTCTGCATTAAGCGATGAGGACGGCCAATGGCACATAAAACCTGCACCTCTGATGGCCAGGCATTTTCCATGCCTTCGCCCGCATGAGCCTCAAGAGAAAAGGCGGTCCCTTCCACCTTAAACTCGCTGTTCGGAAAAACCATGCTGGCCCTATTTCTGCCCTGTTTACGGGGCTCGCGGTAGGGTCCGGCTGGAATAAGACAGGGGTTTGGCGCAGGATCTGGATCGAGTAGGAGAGTGACATCCTTCTGTAGTTCCAGATGCTGAAACCCATCATCCATCAAGAAGACAGCCTTGGGGTCCGAATCATAAGCCAGCTGAGATGCTTTGACTCTATCCTTCCCCGTCACAATCGTCACATCAGGAAAGACATCGCGGAAGGCAGCTGTTTCATCTCCCCAAACCTTTGCAGAAAGGGGTCCCGCAGGAGCCAGAAATGCCCCCTTGCGCCTTTGAGACCTGTAGCCCGAAAGGCTGACGACAACACTTCGACCCGAGTCGATAAGCACCTGGCATAGGTGCTGGGTGACAGGGCTTTTAGAAGCTCCCCCAGCCATTAGGCTTCCCACACAGATCACTGGCTGCTTCGCTTTGTGAGATTTTTTGATTCCTAACTGAAAAGGCAGTTCGTAGCTTTTCCAGCCAGCATAGTAAAGTCCCGCTAAGGGAGCAAGAAGAAAGGTCTCGATGTTAACGCTTTCCCAGTACTCCTCAATGCGTCCTGCCACTTTGCAGACCATTTAACCTGATGCCTGCCCTGCAGGATCGGCCACAATGGCTTAGTGCCGAAGGCAAGCCTACAGACACTTGGCTGCAAGGTCAACCAATATGAAACCCAGGCGATTCAAAAAAGCCTGGAAGCCGCCGGGTTTGAAATTGCCCTGCCCGGCGAAGCCGCCGATCTGGTTTTGATAAACACCTGCTCTGTCACCAGCGACGCCGAGGCCAAAAGCCGAGCGGCAGTAAGAAAAGCTAAAAGACAGAATCCCGATGCCTATGTAATGGCTACAGGCTGTGCCGCCCAGATGGCATTGAACCAAGAAAGGGTGATGGAAGGAGCAGATTTCACGCTGCTCAACCCAGAAAAGCTGAAAGCACTAGACCACCTGACACTGCTTAACCCCGGATTAGTCAGCCTGGCTCAAAAAGAAAGGGCCGAGGAATCCGCACCAAGGCGCAGGGCCAGAGCTGCCTTGAAAGTTCAGGATGGCTGCAGCCTGGGGTGCAGCTACTGCAGCATCCCTTCTACGCGGCCAGGGCTGGTCAGCCGCCCCTGGCAGGAAATCTTAGCCGAGGCCCAGGAGCTTGCTGAATCGGGCTGCCACGAAGCAGTTCTGACCGGAGTTTTGGTAGGCAGCTATGGACCTGATTCTGGTTCGGAAGGGCCAGATCTCCCCAGTTTGATCCGCCTGCTCAGCAAAGAATCTGGACTCGCACGCCTAAGGCTCTCTTCAATTGAGCCTCAGCAGGTTGGTCCTGAACTCATCGCCCTTGTTGAAGAAGGCGCCCTGTCTCCCCATCTTCATATTCCCCTGCAGAGCGGCAGTGTAAGGGTCTTGAAAGATATGGACCGACGCTACTGCCCAACAGAATACTTGGCTGTCATTGACAGACTAAAAGAAAGGGTTCCGGGTGTCTCAATTTCTACCGACATCATGGTGGGCTTTCCGACTGAAGGCGAAGCTGAGTTTGAAGAAACCCTAGAGACTTCGCGGCGGGCAGGCTTTATAAAAGCCCATGTTTTCAGGTTTTCTCCTCGATGGGGCACAGAAGCCGATCCACTGGGAGACCCTGTCCACCCTGACATTAAGAAAAGCCGCGCTCAGATCCTTTCCAGACTGGTTGAATCTGGAGCAGCAGAGCTGGCCCAAACCAAAGTCGGACAAACATTAAGGCTGATTTTGGAAATGAAAAAAGATCGTGATGGCCTTTGGGAAGGTTTAAGCGACTGTGGATTTAGCGTAAAAGCAGAAGGCCCCGATGGATTGGGCGGAAGTCTAGTCTGGTGCGAGGCCCTGGAAACACGGGGTGTCAACCTGCTTGGACGGCTCACTGCCGCGCCGAGATGACAGGGTAATCTTCGGCACGTTATGACTCCTCTGCGTGTGGCAGCCTGCCTTTTGCTTCCGCCCCTCGCGGTCATTGACAAAGGCATCAAGCCATTTCTGCTCACGGCCGTCCTTACCTTCTTGGGATGGGTCCCTGGCGTTGTCTGCGCCCTGGTCTATTCATCTGGCCCTCTGCGAAAAGAAGCCATCTAAGCCTTCCTTTTGCCTTAAGGCAGACCAAACAGAGCCTTAACCTCATCGAAGGAGATTTTTCCGTCTCCATTCAGGTCGCCATCCTTGATGCGGTTCCAAAAGAGACCTGCCTCCTGCTGGGTTACCAAACCATCTTTGTTTCGATCGATGCGGTCAAAAATCTTCTTGATCTCTCCGCCATCATCGCCAAAGCTGATTCCCGCCCTTCGCAGTGTCCCCCTTCCCTCTCCGGCGACCTGACCGGGAACGATGTACTCAATGTATCCCAAGTGCATTTCATCAAAAGTCTGCAGCCCCCACCTTACCGTTCGGGTCGGATCGGGGTTGGCTGGGTTCTTTTCACTGTTGTCAAACCAGGCGGTATAGGTGAGAACATCTCCAGTCTTAACCGCTAAAGGCTTTTTAAGAACGTAGTTAAGCTGCCAGTTAAAATCGTAGCGAGGGACATCCAGCAGAGTCGTGGTTGTCCCTTCTGCGGTCAGCTCGTACTTCGCTGCTTTGCCTCTTACATGCATGTGAGGCAGGAAAGATAAAATCTCCGCATTGCTCGGCACTCTCAGCCGGGAAGCAACTGGGTGATTATCTGCCCCAGGAGGAATGGCAAAACTAAGATTAGCCAGGCTTGCCGTATGCACTTCATGCTTCGGAGGATTTTTGGCGAAAACGAAACCTATCTTGGTCTGATCCTGAGTTTCAGTTCCAAAGGGAGTGTAGTGCATCTGAAATCTAAGGACTGCCCCTTTTGGGATTTTTTTAGCAAAACCTTGAGGATAATTTAAGGCACTGTTTCCAGGCACATACGCGCCAAAAAATCCGCTCAGTTCATCGGACAAATCATCCAGCTGGCTGCCCGGTTTGTCGGCATCGACAGGAGATTTAAGAAAGACCAAAACGTGATGCACAGCTCTTCTATCTCCCGGCAGGACTTCAATTTTTTCTACCCACTTATCTTCATCAAAGTTCGTTGGAACGTTAATGTTTTTGTAAGGCATCACCCCAGAAGCAGGAATTGAAACTGGCTCCTTCATCTGAAACACAGCATCTGGCTTTCCTATAGTCCACCCAGACTCAAAATGCGGTGGGACTGGCGCGTTTCGCGGGTTTCCTTTCGGCATGCCTCCCTCAACCCAATCCTTAATAAGAGCCTTTTCTTCATCGTCAAGAGAAGCATCATTTGCCCATGGACCTGTCCCTTTTGCTGCAAACCAAGGAGGCATGATTCCATCTTTAATAACAAAGTCGATCATTCTTCCACGAAGCCTGACTGACTCATACGAATCTAGCGCGAAAGGCGCCGCTCCATCTAGCCGATGGCAGGTCATGCATTTGTTTTGAATAATAGGCTGAATTTTATCGTGAAATGTTGGAATCTGCTGGTTTGACACAAAGAGTTCTGAGAGCAGACAGCCAGGAGATGAGACTGCCTGCACTTTGGGCGTTCTTCCATTCAGAACAGCATCAAGAGCATCTGCCAGATACCTGCTGCGTGGCTTGGGAAGACTGGCCCCAATAGAATATTGATCGTCGACGGCCCCCCGGTATGCCAGTCGTCCTTTAGAATCTATAAGAAACGCTTCAGTTGTAGTTTTTGCGCCAATTCTGCTCGTCAATTCCATTTCAGAATCGTGAACCATAGAGCCTTTTAAACCTAAACTCTTCACCTGTTTTCTTATTTCTTCGACCGTTTCAATTTCATTAGGATTGACGAAAACAAACTTCACACCTTTTGATTCGTAGGATCTTTCTAACCCAGCAAGAGTAGGCCCAAACTTCAGGCAGAGAGGGCAGGTGGTTGAGGTGAAAGCGATCACCGTAGCCTTGGCTCCGATGGCAGGAATTTGAACTTTGCGGCCAGACAAATCAACTGCAGAAAGACCAGCCAGGCTTCTTCCGATGCCAGCAGACTGAGCATCTATTGGCTCAGCGACTCTAGACGGGCGATCAATGCCCGCCAGCCCAGCTGCCCCTAAAACAGCCAGGCTCCCCATAATCAATGCTGCCTTCATCAAACTCCCTTTGAGCCTTCTACCCGAACTTTGGTTCGGACGAATCAGAAAGGATGGAGTTCTCTAAAAACTAAAGGGTCCGCGATGAACGCCTTTCTCTGTGACAATGGCAGTAATCAGCTCGCCGGGCGTCACATCAAACCCTGGGTTGAAGACAGGGCACCCTAAAGGGGCGACCTGCACTCCTTCGATCATAGTGATTTCGCTGGAATCTCTTTCTTCAATCGGAATCCCGCGGCGGTCTGGTGTTTCGGGGTCGATGGTGCTGCTGGGGGCAGCGATAACAAAGGGAATTCCGAAATGCTTGGCCAGGACCGCCAGCATAAGGGTGCCAATCTTGTTGGCAGAATCTCCGTTAGCTGCGATTCGGTCGGCTCCAGCCACAATAAAATCAATCCTGCCATCCTGCATCAGGCAGGCAGCCGCAGAATCTGGAATCGACTGAAAGGGAATCTTGTCCTTCATCAGTTCCCAGGCTGTCAATCTTAGTCCCTGCTGACGGGGGCGGGTTTCACACGAGTACACATGCTTCACCCTGCCTTGGGCCCAGGCAGAGCGGATGATTCCCAAGGCAGTTCCATGCCCTGCTGTAGCCAGAGAACCTGTATTGCAGATGGTAAGAACCGTCGCGTTGTTTGGCACTAATTCCGCCCCAAAAGCACCAAGAGCCTGATTCATAGCCAGGTCTTCTCTTTCTATATCCATGGCTTCGGCCTCCCACTTATCCTGTGGAGTGCGTGCCATGCGGTCTAGAGCCCAAAAAAGATTGACCGCCGTCGGTCGGGATGAAGCCAATCCTTCGTGAGCCACGCCTAAATCCGCGCCCTGCTTAAGAGCAAGGACCATGCCGTAGCCGGCAGCAATGCCAATGGCAGGAGCGCCCCGAACGGCCATATCCTTAATTCCATCCCTCACTTCTTCCCATGTGGTCAGATCCAGCCAGACTTCCTGACCGGGGAGAAGCCGCTGATCCAGCATTCTGAGACTCGAACCTGTCCAAACTAGGGGAGCAAAAGACATGACTACAGCATTCTGCCTTCCATTTCTTAAGGCGAAGCAGCCCGTCCCGACAGCCACCCCTTGAGTACACTTCCCTGCAGATATGGACTACCGACGGACCCTGATCCGCGACCTTTTGCTGATGTCGCCCGGAACCGAAACCACTGCCTATGGCTGGGTGAAGACGAGAAGAGACAGCAAAGGGGTGAGTTTTATCCAGCTTAATGACGGAAGCTGCTTTAAAGACCTGCAGATTGTTGTGGATGCAGGCGTTATTGACGAAGAATCTCTAAAGGTGGTGACCACAGGCGCATGTGTGGCTTTCTCCGGGCAGATTGTGGCTTCTCCGGGTCAGGGCCAGGCGGTGGAGTTGAAAGGCACAGGAGTCCAGATTTTCGGGCCCGCCGATCCAGCCAGCTATCCCCTGCAGAAGAAAGGGGCTTCTCTAGAATATCTGCGAGAGATCGCACACCTAAGAGTCAAGGGAAACACCTTTGGCGCAGTGGCCAGGGTCCGCAATCGGGCCGCGTGGGCGGTCCACAAGTTTTTCCACGACAGAGGATTTTTCTGGATTCACACCCCCATCATTACCGCCAGCGATGCCGAAGGGGCGGGAGCCATGTTTGCTGTCACCACCCTGCTGGACCACGAAAAGGACAGCTATCAGCTCCGCAGCCCATCGCCAGCCGATGACTTTTTTGGCAAGCCTGCCTACCTGACAGTCAGCGGCCAGCTTAACGTTGAAACCTACGCGATGGGGCTTACCAACGTTTACACTTTTGGCCCCACCTTTAGAGCAGAAAATTCCAACACTGCCAGACACCTCGCCGAGTTTTGGATGATTGAGCCAGAAATGGCCTTCTGCGACTTGGAAGGCGACATGAACTTGGCCGAAGAGTTTGTCAAAGAAGTCATACAGGATGTGCTGGATAACTGCCCCGCTGACATTTCATTTTTTGACCAAAGAATTGAGCCAGAACTGCTGAACACTTTGGAGCATGTGGCCACAGCCAGCTTTGAAAGAATGACCTACTCTGAGGCAGTTAAACTGATTGTCAACAGTGGTGAAAATTTTGAGTTCCCTGTTGAATGGGGCACCGATCTGCAAAGCGAACACGAAAGATGGCTGACAGAAAAGAAAGTGGGACGTCCTGTTATTCTCACCGATTACCCGAAGGAAATTAAGGCCTTTTACATGAAGGCCAACGATGACGGAAAAACTGTGAGAGCCATGGACGTTTTGGTACCCAGAATCGGCGAACTCATTGGCGGCAGCCAAAGAGAAGATAATCTGGTTAAGCTGGAAGCCCGTATTGACGAACTGGGGCTCCCTAAAGAAGCCTACTGGTGGTACCTCGACCTCCGCCGCTACGGCTCTGCTCCCCATTCTGGTTTTGGCTTGGGCTTTGAGAGATTGATGATGTACCTGACCGGCATGAAAAATATCCGCGATGTGATTCCCTACCACCGCGCTGCCGGACAGGCCGACTTTTAAATTTGCAGGCCCCCCTGCCGGAATAGCAGGCAGGGGGTCCTGCAAACCTCTGCTGGCAGAGGTATCCTTTCCAAGTTCCGCGTGGGGGCATAGCTCAGCGGGAGAGCACCTGCTTTGCAAGCAGGGGGTCAGGGGTTCGAATCCCCTTGCCTCCACCAATCTACAGATTACGCGAATACGAGCTGTTTTTCTTCTTCCGGCTCATCTTTCGGGAGCTCCGAAATCACTGTGTTTAGCATCAAATCAAAGAACTCGTGAAGCTCGACTTCGAGTTTTTCCTTCCTTCCAAACCGAGTTCGAACACATGTATCCGACGAGTTCGTGCTTTTGGTTGGAATCGGTATTTTTGAACCTAAGATGTGCAGCTGAGGCCAGTTCGAGTATCAGGATGATAAAAAATACCGATGAAGGGCATCAAACGATCACCAATATTCGGTTAACTTTGACTGTCAAAGGGCAGCAATTGCTCGTGCACGGCAGCGGCTTACTGGGCAGGGACATTTCAGGCAGCCGCCAAAAGTGGATACCCGACAGACCGCAGGCTGCATACCGATATAGAAAGCAGCGAGGCCAAGGCATCACAAAGATTATCAGGGGCGTCAGTCAGAAACATCATCGAATGTACGAAAACCTGTCTGAGAAAGCGTGCGCACTTTGAGTGTTTTACAATGTGCTTCTGATAGCCGACAGACTTTGCCTCGATCCACTAGATCATCGATCCACCTTAATGTCATGGCGAATTTGAGAGATTTTTCACTCTCTGCCTAGAATCTTGGCTTTGACCTGTCGGCGCTTCAAGTTGAAGGTGGGACAGGAAAATCATGGTGCTTCCTCTGTTCTTAACCAACACTCAAGGAAAACCCTTACTCGAAACTTATATGCGAAAAAATGATCGATCCAGCAATGATCGAGATCCCATCATGTGCCATTTCTTACCCTGTTATCGCTGAACGACACGCCATACTTTTGTCAGGTCAATCCAATGTGCTTTTGGCGATAAACCTTTTTGCATCATCAGCCGCGCTTCTATTTATGTACACCGTTGGCAGTGTCTGCCAATTTGACAATTGCATGGCTGTTCGCCAAACATGTTCATTTAGCTCCAGCAATTTTTTTTTCATACACTGTATGGTTCGTGGGCAAACACCTCATCAGAACATGAAATGTACATAATCTTAACGTTGCCCTTCGCTGCACTCTACTTAACTAGACTAGATTCTTGTTATCCTGCCAGAAATCGACTGCACCTCGAGTCGATCAAAATGGCCTAGAGTATGACGATGATCATATCTATGATAAGCTGTTTTCGACAAAGTAAGTGCATACACTTTTATCTGAGACAGTTAACATAATGAGATCCAGCCGTGCCTTTACCCTCATCGAACTTCTTGTTGTGATCGCGATTATCGCCATCCTTGCAGCAATCCTCTTCCCAGTTTTTGCACAAGCCAAAGAGGCGGCCAAAAAGACCGTTTGTCTTTCGAATCTCCGACAGGCGGGCATGGGCATCAAGCTGTACCTTGCAGACAATGACGACACCTACCCCTATCAGCCCTTGTTCCCGATGAACTCTGATGGAACATATCCTTATGGGCTCGCCACGGGCACGAGAGCGCCTGCGGGAGATGGGGACTCAGGGCAGCCAGATGGATGGTCAGAAGTGCCTGCCACAAACCGCTGGGATGCCGGGCCGCTTCTGCATGTCATCCAGCCTTATACCAAGACCTTCGATCTCGGATTCTGCCCAAGCGGACATCGTGTATATCCCGATTCGTCTCCGAACACCAACTACGAGCAGAATGCCTACATTTTTGCCGATACACGCAGAGAACAAACTCAGGGCGGGAGTCCGGGCTTTGCCATCAGCGAAAGCGTTATTGTCCAACCAAGCTTTACTATGATTCTGCAGGACCGTAAAGGCACTAACCCGGCGCTGCACAACAAGGGAGCCAACAACGCCGCCGCCGATGGACGTGCAATGTGGGATGCTCCAAATCGTAGATCCATGCGGTCTATGTACTGGCAGTAATGCTTCTCGTCATCGTAACTGGTCCCGTCGGAAGCGGGAAAAGCACTCTTTTGAAGGAAGTCTCGGAACGCCTGATTGCGCGCCGTCGCAATGTGGCGGGATTTCTTCAGCCCGCTGGGCAAAGGCTGGAGGGGCGACGTGGAGCGGAGTCATACGATCTTGTCATCATCCCTACGGGCGAAAGGTTTACCTTTGCCCAAAGGGATGAAACTCGCCGCCCACGGTATCAGTTTTCAGAGCCAGATATTGCCCCCTTCCTGCACCAAGCTGAAATCTTCGTCATAGACGAGTTTGGTCCGCTTGAAGCGGCGGGGGGTGGACACTTCAGGTTTTGGCCGCAGATTCTTGCCGCCAAACCCGCGATTGTCCTGTTAAGCGTTCGCGAGGACCAAGTGGAAGCGGTGTCGGCTCGGCTCGCGCATCCAATCGACCTGGTGATCGACCTCAGAGAACCGCAGGCGGCGAGTCGTTTGGAATCACTCTGCGTCGATGCGCGTGACTGGGAAGCGGTTGGTGTTTACGGCGCGGGTGCGGGCGCAATTGAAGCCACCCTAGGCAGTGTGCTGCACGGTGCAAAAGTTCCGCTTCGCGGAAACATCCTCTCGGCGCTGCAAACTATCCTGCTGACATCAGCGGCAGAAGGACTCGCTCGACCCGAGCGTGTAGGCTGGTCTGCCCTGGTGGCAGCTGGCCTTAAGGCATTGAGCCCAAGCGGCAGCCGTCTTCGTCCAATGCTGGCCATTTCAGTCCAGGGTGCTCTGTATGCTGCCAGCATTCGCCTGCTTGGGTTTCATCCTCTCTCTGTTTTTGTTGGTGGATTCCTCATAGGCGCTTGGGCAGGTGGACAGGGTGTGCTGCTGCAGTGGCTGCTGGTAGGGGGCGATCTGTTTAAGGCCTACGATGTGGTGGTGCATTGGATTGCCAATCAACTCGGACTCACGGCTCCTGCGTTGCCTGTGGTGCTGAGCTTGTGCGTCCTTGCCTCGGCGCTCATCAACGGAGGAGTGGCTCTTGGTTTTTGGCATCAAAGACACCTTGGGCTGCAGCGGCTTAAAGCCACGCATCCATTTTCGCCGTCCAAATCAGACCCTTCCCAGCACCCCCTTTGGAGCTCCATCCGCGAGATGGCGCATCCCATGTTTTGGCTGCCAATCGCTTTAATCGTCCTCGTCCTGCTCATTTCGGGTTCGCACTGGGAGGCGGCCTTAATGATCGGACTTCGCTCATTTGCGGTTGGGTTGGTCTTGTTTAGTGTTGTTCGTTTGATTCGCGTTGAGGCTGTTTCACGCGCTCTGCAAAAACGGGGGCTGCTCGGACCTGCGGCAGCGGTAAACCGCGCCCTCAATCGTCCCTAATCTAGAGGGAGAAGGTCAACAAACCTTCTCCCTCTACAGAGTTACGGTGCCGATGCTCGTTCAATCCTAACGCAGGATCGTTTGAACTCAGGAATCTTGCTCAGCGGATCAAGCGCCCGAATGGTAAGGTTGTTGGCTGACTTCTTTCCTGCCCAATGGTAGGGAATGAAAACCGTATCGGGCCGGATTGTTGTGACCACTTTCGCCTTCAAGACAACGGATCCTCGTCGGCTTTCCACCTTCATCCATTCCTTGTCTTCAATTCCGTATTGAGATGCAAGGGTGGGATGAATTTCGACATAGGGTTCTGGGCAAAGATCCACCAAACCGCCGATTCTTCGGGTCTGTGTTCCACTCAGATACTGTGATATGACTCGCCCTGTTGTCAGGATAACAGGATATTCCTCATCGGGCTCTTCCGCCGATGGTCGATAGGGGGTTGGGTGGAAGTGCGCCCTGCCATCTGGAGTCTTGAATTTGAGGTCTTCAAACAGCCTCGGAGTTCCAGGGTGTCCGATTTCAGGGCAGGGCCAAAAGACGCCAAACTCCTTTTCGATTCGCTCGTAAGTGATGCCGTAGTAATCCGCTGTGCCACCTTTGCTCGCAACACGGAGCTCGTTAAAGATTGCTTCGCTGTCGGCAAAGTCAAAGTATTTGCCTCGCCCAAGCCTTCTAGCGAGTTCGAGCAGAATCTCAGTATCAGCTTTGGCGCTGCCCGGAGGGTTGACAGCCTTGCGAATGCGAATGACCCGGCCCTCACCGCTTGTGCTGGTTCCCTCCTCTTCTTCGTGAAGAGATCCGGCGAGAACGATGTCGGCGTGATAGGCAGTTTCGTTAAGGAAGAAGTCTATTGCTGTGTAGTGTTCAAGCTTGTTCAGTGCCTGACGGGTGAAGTTGGAATCAGGAAGAGAAATAACGGGGTTAAAGCAGATGGAAACGAGCGCCTTAATCTCACCCGCATCGATCATGTTCATGATCTCCTGCGCGGTGTTGCCCTTGCCAGGAAGCTCGTCATCCGAAATACCCCAAACTTCGCAGATGTACTTCCTATGTTCGGGATTTGTAATATCACGATTGCCAGGGAGCTGATCGCATTTGTGCCCATGCTCGCGCCCTCCCTGTCCATTGCCCTGTCCTGTAATCGTGCCATAGCCGCAGCCCTTACGCCCAATGCGTCCGGTGGCGAGAACGATATTAATGCAGGAGAGCACATTTTCAACTCCCTTGGTGTGGTGTTCTATGCCTCGTGCATGGAGAAGGAAGCTTGTTTCGGCCTGACCCCACATTCGACCCGCCTTTTGAATATCTTCGACCGTCACACCGCTGATGCGCGAGGCTTCTTCCAAGGAGAAGTTAAGGGCCGCCGCTTTCGTCTCCTCCCAACCGGAAGTGTAAGCTGAGACGAATTCTTCGTTGACGTAGCCTTCTTCGATCAGCACCCGAAGGATGCCGGTAAAAAGGGCCGTATCTGTGCCAGGACGAACAGGAAGATGGAGATCGCAGGTACGAGCCAAAGGCGTGACGCGTGGATCTACCATGATCAGCTTTGCACCCTTATCTCTGGCGCGCCATATATAGTCAGTGGTGATCGGCGAACATTCGGCGACGTTGGTTCCTGCGCAGAGAATGACCTTGGCTTCCACAATGTCGTCCCAATAATTCGCAGCTCTATCCACACCAAAAGCTTTCTTGTTTCCTGTGCCTGCGCTAACCATGCACAGGCGCCCATTGTAGTCCAGCTCCTGAGTCTGCAGAGCGAGGCGTGCGAACTTGCCGACTAGATAGCTCTTTTCATTGGTGAGGGATACACCCGAGAGCATCGCGACCGAATTCCTGCCATATTTCTCTTGAATTCGTTTGATCTCAGCGACAGTCTTGCTGTAGGCCTCTTCCCAGCTAATGGGGACAAATCCAACGCCTTCAACACGCTTCATGGGGGAAAGAAGCCGATCTGGATGGCTGCCCTGCATGTAGCGCTTTACCCCTTTCGGGCAGAGTTTGCCCTTGTTGAAAGGAAACTCTTCCCAGGGCTCAAACCCTATAACCCGATCTTCCTTGACTTTGAGCTGGATGCCGCATTGCTGCCCACAAAAACAGCAGTGGGTTTTAACCACCTTATCCGGCTCACCACGGCCTTGCCAGCCACCAGGCGGGTTATAGTTGAGGTGAGGACCGAACTTATCATTCAGCTTCTCGAACTCTAGTGGTGGACGTGCCATGACTTTAGTTTAAGCCAAACGGGTGGTGAAAATGTTATGACCTTCGTCATAGAGACTTAGAAAAGCCAAAGACCAGGATGTTTACAGAGAACTTATGATTTCCATCATAGCACCCACCTAACAAGGTCACAATAATGTCGGAATGAGCGGAAAGGCGAGTCCAACTAGAACTCTGCTGATGAACACACTGGCCTTCACAGCATGCTTCGCAGTTTGGACCATGTACGGGGTTCTTATCACCTTCTTGGTTGATAACAAGGTGCTAGTCATCGATAAATCGCAGGTGGGTCTGCTTATCGGCGTGCCCATTTTAACCGGTTCGATCATGCGGCTCCCCATTGGCATTTTGACGGATCGTCTTGGAGGAAGGACGGTGTTTCTAATTGTCATGCTCTTTTCTGCGGCGGCAGTCTTTTTGACGAGCTTCGCTGACAGTTTTGAAGGGTTTCTGCTTGGCGGTTTGATGTTCGGACTTTCTGGGGCATCCTTCTCGGCTGGTGTCGCCTACACAAGCCTGTTCTTTCCAAAAGAAAAGCAGGGCATGGCTTTGGGGCTCTTTGGGATGGGGAACATCGGCGCGGCACTTACAACACTGGGCGTACCTACTCTTCTCACCAAATTGACCAATGGGGGGCAGAACCTGGATGGATGGCGGCAGCTTCCTATGATTTACGCTGCTGTGCTTGTGCTGATGGCTGTCATCTTTGCTATCTTTACAGAGAATCGAAAGGCCGAAGGCGCGGGGGAAAGGAAGCTGGCAGAAATGCTAAGACCGCTGAAAGACACGAGAGTGTGGCGGTTTGGCCTGTACTACTTCCTTCTCTTTGGCGGGTTTGTAGCCCTAGCCCAATGGCTGGTGCCTTACTACGTAAACGTTTACGGAATGTCCCTGGCAACAGCTGGCTTCTTGGCTTCCGCATTCAGCCTGCCTTCCGCTATGACCCGAGCCATCGGCGGCTTCGTGGCGGACAAATTCGGCGCAAGAACCACGCTCTACTGGGTGTTGAGCGGCTGTGCGCTGCTTTTTCTCCTGCTCATGACTCCACGCATGGAAATCCGCTCGCCAGGTGAAGGAATCATGGCCGATCAAGCGGGGACCGTCACCGCAGTCAGTCCCGCCTCGGTAACGATTGGCGAAAAGAGTTACGCCCTGAAAAGCCCAGGCCCCGAGGCAAAAAATGATGAAGGGAATCTGGTTCTGCCGATCTTCAAGTCGTGGCAGGCGCCTGCTGTGCAGGTTGGGCAGGTGGTGAAGAAGAAGGAGTTGATTGCCCGGGGAATCACCCACGTTTACTTCCAGGCCAATCAGTGGGTTTTTACCGTCTTGGTGCTTTTGGCTGGCATTTTAATGGGTGTCGGCATGGCTGCAATCTTTAAGCACATCCCCGCCTATTATCCTAACGACGTCGGAGCCGTGGGCGGCATCGTGGGTGTGATCGGAGGCTTGGGCGGCTTCGTCTGCCCAATCATCTTCGGCTACCTGCTGAAGACTGTAGGTTTGTGGACTTCTTGTTGGTTCTTTTTTGCTCTGCTGGCATTGGTCAGCATCATCTGGATGCACATTGTGGTTCTTAAAATGGCCAAGGGTGTGGACGAGGGCGACAGGGTTCCGCAGGCACGATAGAAGCAGATCATAAGGCCAAAGCGTCTAGGGCACTTAAAGGCAGTTATCCTTATTCCGATCCAAGGATTGTCTTCAATGCCGCTAAACGCTTTGGCTCTGTTTCTTAATCAGGGCCTGTCCAGTCATCCTGTCACAGATGCTGGTGATGAGACAGCATCGTAGACGGTGGGTGAAGACTGATTATTACTGGTGGCAGAATTAGTCCTCACTTTGCCGACCCTATGACGAACGTCATGGATCACCGGCAAGGGGTTGGACAACCATTAGGTGAGATGAAGGCAAGATCGCTTTCCCCGCTTCGGGTTCTTCAAACACCGGCTGCCGCTGCAAAGCCAACGGACCGTGCATCTGTAGAGATCTACAAGCCATTTTTCTTGGCAGGCATCTTTTGTGTGCTTACGGTTGGGTGTCTGCTGGGGGCGATCGCTCTCTACGGCATAGGGCGTTCTGGCAGCTTCACCAGCCCAGCCTGGTCGCCTTACATTCTTGCCCATGCAAATTCGCAGCTGTTTGGCTGGGTTGGCTTCTTCGTCATGGGGTTTGCCCTTCAGCAGCATGCTCCTTCTGTGGGGCGCGTCGTGCTTTTCCATCGATTGGCCTGGGCATCTCTGCTCCTCATGGCGGGCGGAATCGCACTGCGTTTTGTGGCTGAACCCATGTTAACCTTTGCCCGGGAAGTATGGGTGCCGATCGGAGTCTTCGCCTGTTCATTGCAGGCCGTGGCGGTGACGATCTTTATCTTTAACATGTTTTACTGCCGGCACCGATCAGGAGGACCGATGCCGTGGCAGGTCCGGTATGTCTTCGCCTCCTTGACCCTGCTGTTTTTGGTCTCGATAGCAGAACCCTTTGTCTTCTTTTTTAGCCACCAAGCAGAGCGATTGGACAGCATCCAGTTTATTGCCCGCTGGTACCCCGTGCTGCGTGAAACTCAATTCCTTGGGTTCGTCGCGATGATGATCTTTGGGATATCTATGGTCAAACTCAACTCTTGTTTCGGGGCAGGTGAAGCCCACGAAAAGCTGGGGAAGGCAGCCTTCTGCTTCTGGCTTTTAGGGCTTGGCATGAGAGTATTTGGCTGGCTTTATGCATTTGAACAGGGCTTTGCTGCTGGAAGCCAGACAATGTTCTTTGCGGGCGGGATCGTCCTTGCTGTCACATCCGTGGCACTCATTTTTGCTGCAAGGATATTAGAACCCTTCAAGGAGACCTTCAGGTCTCATAAGTTCGTCCGAGGCGCTTTCACCTGGCTGGTCCTTGCCGGAATCCTGCTGATGCTGGAGCCTCTTCACCTCACGTTAATCGGCGCACCCTTCTCGCACGCTTACACGGGAGCCATTCGACACGCTGTGACAGTTGGCTTCATTTCACAAATGATTCTCGGCTTCGGCGCACATGTCATTGCTCGCATGAATGATCTTGATGAAACCAGGCTGCCGAGTCTTTGGAGCGTCTTCATTCTGCTTAATCTCGGAAACACCGCGCGGGTGGTTCTCGAAATCGCAACAGACTACACGGACCACGCCTTTGTGCCGATGGGAGTTACTGGATTCATCGAGCTTGTCGCCCTCGCCATCTGGGCTGTCCATGTCACACGCCCGATGCTGGTCCGAATGCAGACGGCTCATGCCGAGTAATCTTGATGCATAAATGGCTGAGATTCCCGAAAAGCCCTCGGTCAGTGCGGTCCTAAAATCCTGTTCGATGCTGAATGCACTGTCCATAGAGGAGCAGGATCAGCTTGCGTCAAGTGGGTTTATGGCCTATGCTGACCGAGGCGAAGTGATCTGGCTTGCAGGGTCTCCATCTCATACGGTCTGCATTGTGGGGTCGGGATTCATCAAGATGACGCGCTCCACCCCCCAAGGTGTTGAGGTGGCTATGGAGCTCCTTGGCCCTGGGCAGTGCTTTGGCCTGCTTGTAGCCATTGAAGGACACGAATATCCCCTGACCGCCGCCGCAGTGACCAAGACCTGGTACCTAAAGATTCCAACTTTGCTGCTGAAGGACATCTATTCATCCAATGTCAACTTTAAAGACCACATCCTGCGAACCTTGGCACCTCGGCTGCGCAAGGCACACGACATGATGGCGAGGATGTCTACAGGACGAATGGAACAGCGTTTAGCCGCCGTCCTCCTAATCCTCATGGATACCTATGGCCAGCCGCAAAAGGTGGGAATACGCATTGAAGTTCCGTTGACGCGTCAGGACCTGGCAGAAATGGCGGGCACCACCGTTGAAACGGCGATTCGCGTGATGAGCAAGATGCAGAAGGAAGGTGTTGTCAAAACCGACAAGCAGATGATCACGATCTTGGACGCGGCAAGCCTCACAGAATCTCTACAAAGCTAGAGATCCTCAATCCGAGGCTAGCTGCTGCCATTCGTCGGGAGTGTTGGCTCCCTGAATCGAAAGTAAATTGATTCCAGCCTCTTCAATTTCCTCGGCTGCAGCAAACCGGCACGACAATTTATCCAGCCAGCTCATCATGCTTCGGCTGCCAGCAGCAGCCAGTTCTGGAAGATGATCCCAGGCTTCCACTGAGTAAAGAGCGCAGAGCGGCTGCATCCTTCCGGCCACAACCGGAACAACCGCCTGCTTCCCGCCGATCAAAGAATGAAGAAAGGGGACAAGCCTTCCTTCAAACCTAGGCATATCGCAGGAGGCAATAAAAACACTTTCGGCAGCTGGATCAAATCGTGCGATCGCACTCAAGGGACCTGCATATTCCTCTCGATCCTCCAAAAAAGAGAAAGGCGGTATAGCAGTCCTTCCCAGTATCGTCACTTTCCCACAATGTGGGTCAAGCTCACGAGCTGTTCGCAGGGCGGCCGCTTCACCCTTTACCATGAGTTGTGCCTTGTCCGAACCCATCCGACGACTGGCTCCGCCTGTCAAAATCACTCCCTCGATCTTCATCCTCAGCGAAGTTTGCCGCACTTTTCACCCTGTTAATGTGATAATCGTCATAGACGCCCGCTTTATAATGAGCAAACCTTGCAAGGAGAGATGATGGATAAGCTCCCCAAACGATTCGAACAATTCATGGAGACATACCCGGATATTGGCAAAGCCTACCGTGGCCTCGGTGATGCGACAGCGGAGGCTGGCCCGCTTGATGCCAAGACCCGCGCTTTGGTGAAGATCGGTATTTCGGTAGGAGCAGGTCAAGCGGGAGGCACGCGAAGCCAAGTTCGAAAGGCTCTTTTGGCTGGGGCAACACCTCTCGAAATTCGTCATGCAGTTCTGCAGGCGACCACAACTATTGGATTTCCGAACATGATGGCGGGGCTTTCATGGGCGGATGACGTGCTGGAGGCATCCTCAGATGAATGATCACAAAAGTGCACGAATCGCCTTTGCAGGCGGAACAATCGCCTCTGTCCTCGTGTTCGCTGGGATTTACTTTGGATCCGGCAAACTTGATCGGTTCGACCGCCCCTTGGCTGCCTACGCGGCTGCGACTGTTTTTGCGGCATTCGCGATTTCCTACCGCTACTTAATGTGGATTCAACGACCGCCCACATGGCGGTACTTCAAAGCGGGTTGGATGCTGTTTCTCAAGCCGAAAATGCTGGTGCGAAATGTCGGCAAGTTCATTGTTCTGCTTTGGAACAATATCGTTGCTCAAAAGTTCATAGAACGCCGAAGCCATAAAAGGTGGCTGGCCCATCTTTGTCTTGCGTGGGGCTGTCTCATGGCATTCGCCATAACCTTTCCATTAAGCTGGGGATGGGTGCAGTTTGGCATTGCGGCAAATGGCGTTGATTATGTCGTCGAATTCATGGGGATGAAGCAGTTCAGTTTCCCGCCGGACAGCATTATCGCGTTCCTGCTTTTTAATGGCCTCAACTTCAGCGCGGTTTTTGTCCTGACTGGAGTGGGGCTCGCCATGCACCGGAGGATTTTCGAACCTGGAGCCCAGGCGGTGCAGTCGCTGGTGGACGATTTGATTCCCTTGTTCCTGCTTTTTGCGGTTTCTGTGACCGGATTGATGCTTACAGCGAGCTACCGATTGATGGAGGGCTCAAACTTCGCTTTTCTTTCCCTTCTTCACGCCTTCACAGTGGTTATCCTGCTGCTTTACATGCCGTTTGGAAAGCTTTTTCACGTTATTCAACGCACCGCGCATTTAGGAGTTGCTTACTACAAAGAAGAGGCGGCAGCTAGCGAGCCTGCCATCTGCATCCGATCGGGCCAGCCTTATGGGTCGCAGATGCATCACGACGATTTGGTGGCGGTTATGAAGGAAGTCGGCATGGACTTTGGCTCTCATCAAGACCTGTCCCCCGCAGAGAAGCGAAAGCTGATCTCTCTCAATCAAGCTGCTGCCATTGAGGGGGCACCCTACGTTGGCTGATGGACTCAAGCAGGCGCGGCTTCAGGAACTGATTCAAACTAACCCGGCATCGGGAGTGTGTTGGTCTGTTGAATCCGATGATCTCGACTGCAATTTGGTGACCTGGCGTGGAGGAGAATTCGTCGCCGAGCACGTCAACGCCGAAGTGGATGTCCTTTTCGTCATTCTTTCTGGAAAGGGTCGCTTGTCGGTCAACGGGGAATGGACCGATCTTGTGCCAGGGACGGTCAATCTCGTCATCAAGAACTCTGTCAGGTCTATCGCGGCGGGAGAGGAGGGAATCGCTTATCTTTCAGTCCACAAGCGCCGCAAGCGTCTGATGCCGGGTGACGCTCGATCGAGATCTATCGATCAGCTTAGCCTTAAAAAGAGGTCATAAAGTTGGTCTTTGCCCTCTCCCTCATTCTCACAGCTGTTCAGACCCCCAGGACCGAGGTTATCGTTTTGGCTGCTGCCTCTCTCAAAGCTCCCCTAGCGGAGATTGAGAGAGAGTTTGAGGCGAACAACCCTTCCGCAGGACTGCAGATCAGTTACGCCGGTTCACAGGAACTGGCGGCTCAGATCAGCTTAGGAGCCCCAGCGGATGTGTTTTTCAGCGCAGATCGCGCGCAGATGGATGCGGCAGTAGGGTCCCAAAAGATCGATTTAAAGGATGTCAAGCCGTTTGTGTCAAATGAGCTTGCTCTTTTGGTTTCCAAATCGGCGGCAGGCAAGATCAAAGGCATGGCTGATCTGGGGAAAAACGGCCTCAAAATCTCGATGGCGGCGGAAAAGGTTCCAGTGGGTGCCTACACGCGGCAGACGCTTCAAAAAGCATCCACCAAATTAGGTGATTCGTGGCTTGCCAAAGTAATGGCCAACACAGTATCGTTTGAAGCCAATGTTTCCGCTGTGTTCTCACGAGTAGAGATGGATGAAGTTGATGCTGGCTTCGTCTATCGCACCGATGGGATTCGCGCTAAAAAAGCGGTGATGCGTGAGCTGCCAAAGCAATGGAACGTGAAGGCTCTGTATTACGTCGCCATTCCCAAAAACTCAGAAAATGCTCAAGTCGCCCGCAGACTTGTAGCTTTTGTCTTTGAAAAGAAAGGGCAGGCGATCCTGGCAAAACACGGTTTCAAGCCGCCCAAGTGAGACGTCGAGATTCCACTCTCTGGGCCCTTCTGGGGCTGCCAGCTCTTGCTTTGATTCTGGTGCCCCTCGCGGCACTCACCAGCCGATCAGCCACGGCGGACTTATACGCCGTACTGGGCAGACAGGAAACCCAGCAGGCTATTTTTCTCAGCCTACGAACAACCTTCGCAGCGGTCTTCATCGCAGCGGTGATCGGTCTTCCTTTGGCATGTTTCATTTCCGGTCGAAAAACCCTGCTTTCTCGGCTCGCAGATGTCGTCTCCGATCTCCCAATTGTGCTGCCCCCCGCAGCAGCGGGAATAGCTCTGCTTGCCGCCTTCGGGCGCCAGGGCTGGCCAGGAGGGATCTTGGATGGCTGGGGAGTGCAGGTCACTTTCACTTCTGCCGCTGTTGTAATCGCACAGGTGTTTGTGGCGCTGCCGTACTTCATCCGAAGCGCCGTGGAGGGCCTCCGCCGCATTGATCCCGATACTCTTTCCGCCGCGGCTATCGATGGAGCTTCCGCAATCCAAATGGTGTCTCTGGTCCAGCTGCCCCAATGCCGGAGTGCGATTCTCGCAGGGATTCTGCTCGGCTGGGCACGAGCCGTTGGAGAATTTGGCGCGACCTTAATGTTCGCCGGGAACTTTGTCGGTCGAACCCAGACCATGCCTCTAGCGATTTACGCGGGATTTGAGACAGATCTGGACATCGCCGTTTCATTATCTGTCATCCTTTTAGCCCTCTCTATCCTTGTCTTGGCCCTTGCTCGATGGACCATGTCATCCGCTCTAGAATCGTAGGCCTCGTTGGATATCCACGTCAAAATATCTCGCCGCACTTCGATCATGCGCAGCAGCGAGGGGCCTTCTTAAACACAGACCTGCCCTGCCCAGAAGATCATCCAGACAGGACAGTTTCCCGGCTGCCACCCTAGTATTCAGTGTGAGAGAGATACCGGCGACTATCCGCTTTTTTCCATAAAAAGAATGCCGCGCAGCATCCAGATATTCACTCCAAGGATGACAAGACTGGCCGCTGCGGCTGGTAAAGCCATCTGTTCATCTCCTGCCAGAAGATTATCCAAGACCGACACGAAAAGCCAAAGCTGTATCAACACCAGAACAAGATTGAACAGAAGCAGGCCTGTAAAGACAACCGCTTTCTGACGCCGCCTCAGGGGATTGGGTGTTTTCAATGTACTTCTCCGTGTTTCACGCCAGTGGCCCAGATTTCCTCACCACGAACTTCAAGCACAATCTGCGGAAGCGGATGAGGTGGTGGACCTTGGAGCACTCGTCCATCATCGACGGAAAAGGCCCCGTTATGGCAAGGGCAGAAAAGCCGATGCTTATCTGGCTGATAGTCAACAGGACAGGATAAGTGGGTGCATCGGCGTGAATAGGCAGCGTATTCCCCGTTGGGCTTTTGAACCAGAAGGCAGAGATCGCTTGGTCTTGGGTAGCTAAAGGCAAGAGCTTTGCCCGGCTGAAGGTCAGATGTTCCTGCTATGGCTGCAGCTTCAAAGCGAATCTCGCCCTTGGGGAGCTTTGACCAAATGGCCATCCCAACCGACCCAACCGCCAGGCCTCCACTAGCCAGGGTAACAAATTTGAAGAACTCACGCCGGCTGACGTAATGATCTTCTTCCCAATCAATCGGAAAATCGTTGTTAATTTGAGGATCCATCAGTCTGGCCTCGCCTGCTGAATAAGGTCCGTCTTGCGGATCACAACGTCATTTTTAACTTTCATACGCTGTGTTCCTTGGGGCATCATGAGGTTGACTTTGGTGCGGATTGTACGTTCACCAAAGATGAATTCGTTGATAGGAGTTCCACTGCGGCTGGCCGCAATCTCTTCTGGCGTGCCATACATAAGGGCTTGGGACGGACAAACGGTAGCACACATAGGCTTTTTCCCAACCGAGGTGCGGTCATAGCACATGTCGCACTTCATCATCTGGTCAATTTGAGGCAGATACTTGGGAACCCCAAATGGACATGCGAACACGCAGTTAGAGCAGCCGATACATCGAGGCTTTAGCGAGCTCTGCACCACTCCGTCAGGTGTTCGCTTGATGGCATCTGCCGGACAGACAGCTGCGCAGGCGGGCACGTCGCAGTGCATGCAGATCACTGGCGTAGTCTGCACAGTATCTCCTCGTTCGATAGTTTCCAAGTGGATCATTGAGATCCCCGCATGAGTGTCGCATTCAGCGCACGCAGCAACGCATGCATTGCATCCGATGCAGCGGCTTGGATCTATGTAGAATTGCTTCTCACTCATCGTGTCTTCCCAAGTCTCACGAGGTAAAAGTGTCCGCCCTTCGCCCTCTAAATGTTATGATGACCATCATACTATCTAGGAGCCTTCCAGCATAAAATATTTATTCTGGCCCGTTTTGAATCTGTCGAACTCATTAAATGGCAAGACGGTACTCTTAACTCACCACCTTTTTGCCTTGTGTATAAGGCCATAGGGCTCCCTCTAACAATGAAACGTCATCAAGCATTGGAACCCTTCTCACGAGATCATTACAGCGGTCTTGTCGCTGCCAAGCACCTCCAAGAACGGCCGGGCCCAGATTCAGTGGCGGAGCTGCTGCAGCTTTGGGAGCATGAGTTGGAGGATCACTTTCGAGAGGAAGAAACACTGCTCAGCCCTCTCGCATCATCTGAAATGGCGCAGAAGTTAAGCCAGGATCATCAGGATATTGCAGCGATGATCCTCAGGGCATCGAAAGGCAGCCTTGCCGACAACGAAATTGCAGATTTGGGAAAGAGTCTTCTAGACCATATTCGGTGGGAAGAGCGCGTG
Source organism: uncultured Fimbriimonadaceae bacterium (assembly GCA_964607175.1). GTDB lineage: Bacteria > Armatimonadota > Fimbriimonadia > Fimbriimonadales > Fimbriimonadaceae > JAKRSE01. The sequence continues at coordinate 186,653 of CAZSIM010000001.1, read as the reverse complement.
TTGTTTCCTGCCTTGGAACAAAACAGCGACATCAGCTCCATTGAAGCCCAGTCTCAGGCGATGGAAAAGCGACGTCAAAATGACGGACATCATGAGCGGCGTGCTGAACTTGTAAACCGACGCAGGAAGGAGAATCCCGAATAATCAAACCTGGCAGTCAGCAAATGCGCCCCCCTCTTATAGACAGTTTTGGGCGTCGGCACAATTACCTGCGTTTATCTGTGACAGATCAGTGCAATTTCAGGTGCGGCTACTGCATGCCTCACGAAAACATGGAATGGATGCCGCGTCAAGAGATTCTCAGCTTTGAAGAGCTTGTACGCCTGACGACTCTGTTTGTGCATCTCGGCGTTGACAAGGTTCGGCTGACAGGTGGCGAGCCCACTGTGCGAAGAGAACTGCCTGTCCTGGCTGCAAAATTAAGTGAGATCGCGGGGTTGGAGCATCTTTATTTGACCACAAATGGAGCTTCTTTGCGATCCCTGGCTCTTCCCCTGCGTTCTGCCGGAATAAGCGGGGTCAATATCAGCCTAGACACACTCAACCCTAATCGGTTTATGGAGATAACGCGACGAGACCACTTTGCGCGTGTCCTCGATGGAATTTCGGCTGCGGTGGAAGCTGGCTACGAGTCGGTGAAGATAAACGTTGTAGTCATGGCGGGAGTGAATGAGGACGAACTGTGCGATTTCATCAGCCATTTTCGCGAACAGCCAGTCGAAATTCGATTTATAGAGTTTATGCCATTTCTTGCAAACAGCTGGGAAAGAGCAAAAATGCTCCCTTACAAAGAAATGCGGAGTCGAATCGAAAAGGAGTTTCAGCTGAAGCCGATCGCCACGGACAAATCAGCCGTGGCAAAGGAGTTTCAAGTCGCAGGATCTGCCGTGAAGGTTGGCTTCATCTCCTCGATGACCGAACACTTTTGCGACGGCTGCAGCCGGCTTCGCCTCACCGCAGACGGGCGGCTAAAAGTCTGTCTTTTTTCAAAAACTGGCCCCAGCCTTAGGGACCCGCTGCGAGCCGGAGCAGCAGACGATGAGATGGCAGATATCATCCGTACTGCACTCAACAAAAAGTGGGCTGGTCATCCCCCTATGTCTCAGCTGATACAAACCAATGACCGCCCAATGATTACGATTGGTGGATGAGATGAGAGATGTTTCTGCTAAAAACTGGACCTTGAGAACGGCAGCGGCGAGAGCTGTCGTCACCTGTTCACGCGAGTCTATTCTGATGATTCAAGAAGGCCGTGCTCCTAAAGGTGATCCAAGGCCAGTAGCCAAAGTAGCAGCGATCATGGCGGCCAAAAATACACCCCAGCTGATTCCCTACTGCCATTCTGTCGCGCTGGATTGGGTTGGCGTAGAGTTCGAACTTTATGAAAACCGCATAGAAGCGACTGTTCAGGTAAAGGCGATCTACAAAACCGGGGTTGAAATGGAAGCCTTAGCGGGGGCGGCGGCGGCGGCACTTAACCTTTACGATCTGCTTAAGCCCGTAGACGACACACTTAGCATAGGGAGCATTGAACTTCTGGACAAGACGGGAGGAAAATCAAACGCTGCCAAGCCTGCAGACAATTCATGGCGAGGTGCGGTGTTGGTCTGCTCAGATCGTGCATCTAGTGGGGAATATGAAGACCGTTCAGGTCCAATCCTTGCAAAAGGCATCCAGGAGTTTTGCGGCGAAGTCGTAGAGCTTAAAGTGATTCCGGACGAGCGTGAAGCCATTCAAACAAGCCTTCACCAATGGATTCGCGCAGGATTGGATTTGGTCTTTGTTTCTGGTGGAAGTGGGCTGGACAAGCGAGACATCACTCCTGAAGCCGTTGAGCCAATTCTCGAACGGCGTCTGCCCGGCGTTGAAGAACATTTTCGAAGCTATTCGATGAATCGGGTACCCACCGCCATGTTGAGCCGGGCAATTGCAGGTACAGCGGGTTCTACGGTGATCGTGACTCTGCCCGGCTCGCCAAGCGCTGCCAAAGATGCCATCGATTGCCTGTTCCCCTACATCCTCCATGCCCGCAGCTCAGAGGCCCATGAATGATTTCTTACGATCAAGCCCTGGCATTCGTTCTTGAAAAGGCGAAGCCCATAGGCGTCGAAAAGTCAGACCTCAATAATGCGTTCAGCCGAGTTTTGGCTCAAGACTTAGTGAGTCCCTTTCCGCTGCCCCGCTTTGATAATTCAGCTGTGGATGGATATGCGCTCGGACAACCGGGTTCAGCCGAAGTTTGGCGTGTGGTGAGAACCATCTCTGCTGGCGATCCTTCAGGACCGCCGCTGGGTGTGGAAGAGTGTGCCCGCATTTTTACTGGCGCGTCTGTTCCTTCTGAAACGCTGACCGTGGTCATGCAGGAGGATGTTGAGATATTGGGCAATAGCAGTATTCAGGCCAAGCTGCATCGAGGAAAGAACATTAGAAGGGCTGGGGAGGAAGTTGAAAAGGGCTCAGTCGCTCTCCACGCTGGAACACCGCTAAATGCTGCTGGAATAGGTGCCGCCGCTACCCTGGGACTGGAATCGGTGCCAGTTTATCGTGCCCCAAGTGTCGGCATATTGGTGACTGGCGCCGAATTGACTGCTCCAGGCAGCAAGTTGACAGAAGGCCAGATATACGAATCTAACCAGGCTGTTCTCGCTGCACTTTTAAGGTCATCTGGGATCACTCCGAAGTTGGCTCAGGTGATCGATGACTCGCCAGAACAAACTGAGAATTCCATCCGAGCAGCTTTGGAGAACTGCGATCTTGTCATTACTACAGGCGGCATAAGTGTGGGGGATAGGGACATCGTAAAAAGCACTCTTCAGAACATAGGGGTGGAAGAAGTGTTTTGGAAGGTGGCTATCAAACCCGGCAAGCCGGTTTATATGGGCTGTCTTGGCAGCAAAACTGTTTTTGGTCTTCCTGGAAATCCTCTCTCGGTTTTTGCTGTCTATGTTTTGCTGGTCAAGCCTTATCTTCGTTCTGTGATGGGGTTTGCAAACCCAGGTCCGGATCGAATAAGAGCTGCCCTCTCAAAATCTGTGTCCCATAAGCTGGGAAGAAGGGAGTTCATTCCGGCTGTGATCGAATCTCGGGGAAGTGAAATGGCTGTAACTCCTATTGTCGGGCAGGGATCGCACATGCTGACTGGCATGGCTCGCGCAAATGCATTTGTCGATATCCCCGCCGATGTGGAGGAAATCTGTGAAAACGAACAAGTATCGGTGGTGCTGCCGTGATTATCACAGTGCGATACTTTGCTGCCCTGCGAGACCACCGAGGCATTTCGAGTGAGACCTTGGATACATCGGCAGCCAGCCCCTTGAGCCTTTTTTTAGAATTAAGCAAGGCACACAGCTTTCCTATAGCGGCCAATCAGACTCGATTTGTCGTCAACGGTTCTTATGTTGAGTCATCGCATCCTCTGCAGGAGGGAGACGAAGTGGTCTTTATTCCGCCGGTGGCAGGAGGCTGAATGTTTGAGCTTTCGACCCAGCCGATCCTTCCACCACAGCCCGACTGCCCCGCCGCAGGAGGTTTTGTCACTTTCGAAGGAAAAGTCCGAAATCTTAATGAGGGACGTGCTGTCCGATTCCTAGAATACGAAACGTTTGCTGAGCTGACGGTGGCAGAAGGAACAGAGCTTGTTGCTGAGGCTGTGGTGAAATTTGGCTTAAGCTGGGCCCATGTGATTCATCGAATCGGAAAGCTGGAAGTCGGCGAGACTGCCGTGTGGATCGGATGCGCCGCGCCGCATCGCCAAGAAGCGTTTCAAGCCTGTGAATTTTTGATTGACGAACTGAAGCATCGCCTGCCTATATGGAAGAAAGAACACTACGACGATGGCCCCGCAGAATGGGTGAATCTAAAGGGTACTCGGTCAGGCGCTGAAATCCTGCCTCCAGATGTGTTTTCTCGGCAGATCTTGATGCCCGAAATTGGACCAGCGGGGCAGGAGGCTCTAAAAAATTCGAGCGTGCTTGTTGTCGGCGCAGGAGGGCTCGCCTGTGCAGCCTTGCCTTATCTTGCTGGAGCCGGAATCGGATTGATTGGCATTGTCGAGCCGGATCTCGTCGAAGCAGATAACCTCCATCGGCAGGTTCTGTACGGAACCGAAGATGTTGGCCGCAGCAAAGCACAGGTCGCCGCAGCAGCTATCCGCCGTATTCATCCATTCACCCGTGTCGAGGCATTCGAAGAGCGCCTGACGACGAAGAACGCCGACCGACTCATAAGCAGCTTCGATATTATTGTGGATGCCACAGACCGATTTGATGCCAAATTTTTGATGAACGACACATGTCAAAATCTTGGGCGTCCCCTCATCCAGGCATCTATTTACCGGATGGATGGTTATGTGCAGACAATTCTTCCTGGCGGCCCCTGCCTTAGATGTCAGTGGGATGAAGTGCCGACAGATGGATGTGTGATGACATGTGCCGAGGCAGGTGTTCTGGGGGTGGTTCCAGGATTTTTTGGCATTCTGCAGGCCGCAGAAGTGATTAAATTGGCGGCTGGCATGGGAGAACCCCTTTCTGAGAACCAGTTGTGGGCAGATTTGAACGATTCATCATCACGGAAAGTAATCCGTACTCGACGGCCGGGATGCATTTGCGAAAATGCTCTGCCATGGCAGCCCAAAACGGCAGTTTTAAGCTGGGAGGTTACAGCTGAGGAAGTGCAGAGTTGGACTAAACCTTTTATCTGTATGGACATTCGTGAAGAATCCGAGTTGAGATCAAAGATTCAGCTTGGCCAACAAGAGTGGAGATTCGAACCGATGAGCAGGTTTCAGCCCGAGGTTTTGCCGGATAGACAGCAAGACGTGTTTTTTGTCTGCGCAAGCGGAGTGCGAAGCGCTCGTTTGGTTTATCAGCTGCGGCACCAAGGATTTCATCATGCCTACTCGCTTAAAGGAGGCGTCAGAGCATAAGCTCTAAATTTGCCGGATTGTAGATGGGATCAATTTTCAGGTGATTAAACCAACATGGTTTACTGGGAACGTATTAGTCACCTTCATGCTTCTCCATAAGTTTTGGCATCAAGAAATTCAGATGAGAGCGGTTAAGGAATCAAGCTGCCAGGGGTTCGAATCCCCTTGCTTCTACCCAATTCAAGATAAGGGGGACGCGTTTCGCAACTCCGGCTTTCCTAGAAATCTCCGCAATCATTCAAAAAGGGCACAACCTAGGCGTTCTGAGTGCAGGTATGGGTGCGACGAAATTTCGCTCGGTTTGTTGGCGAAGCGCCATACTTGTGTCTTGAATTCTTAAAGTGAACCCGACTAAGCGGTGCCCCGTAATATCCACCTATTTACAGGATTCTAAGATCATCTTTTCAGAATGTACCTACCCTTTAACTTCTGCGACTTCTCGAGAGTACCGTCTCGGAGTAGCAACCCTAGAACGCTGTAAGTGAGATAGTCCTTTTGATTTCCTTGATGCTCAGTTCGTAACCCAAGCACGCTCGCGACCTCCGCGTTTGTTACTCCACTTTCATTCATTGAAGCTAGCTCACTGATCGCTGACTTTAGAAGAGCGAGAGCAATCTGAGCCTTTTCAACTGTTTTTTGTGTATATTGGATTTGGATTTTCGATGATCTTCTGAAACCGGAAGGGATCACGGAGTTGAGCAGGCATCCACCGGAATCAATCGTTCCGAACGAAAGTATTAATTCAGACTCGATCTTTATCGCCTCAGCGTCGGTCAAGTTTTCTACAAGAACAACGACCTCCGGTTCAACACCATCATTACGCATCTGTTGAATATGTTGCCACTTTCTTGACTCATCATTCAAATGTAAGTGGTCGAACCGACGACTTCCAACACCTTTGCCGATGTAGAAGAGGCGAGACGGAAATGTCCTTCCGTCTTTCAGTCCGTAGACATATGATTCTCGAATCATGTCAAAGTTTAGCGTTTTGGTCTCTGGGCTGAATCCAAAATTATCCAGGACCAGTGACTTTTACGAAACGCGTCCAAGAATCTCCGCCAAGATTTGAACCTAACTTTAACGTAGTTCTTTCACTTTTCCAGCATCAACATGGTGAGGGATTACAACTGCAGCTTCCCAGGGACGACATCACGGCACCGCGAACGATTAAGGAGCAGCTGTCCGTTTCACGCAGCGAAAACCGACGTGCTGGGTAGAGGTTTCTACGGTGATGGGTATTCGGGCGGCGGGGCGATACCTGGCACAGTAGTTTGCGGCGCAAAGGAACGAGCCTCCTTTTGCCCAGTGCGAAGCGGCTCCGGATTCTTTTTCGGTTGGACCCGAGTCTTTAGTCAGCTCCCAAACATTTCCCGTCATGTCGTAAAGGCCATACCCATTGGATAAAAAAGATTTCACTGGCGCCAGCCCCTCAAATCCGTCGAGGCCAAGGTCCTTCACGGGAAAATCGCCCTGGTAAGTGTTCGCGCGCCACTTCCCACTAGGGTTGAGTTCATTCCCCCACTCATAATCCTGTTCGACAAGTCCGCCACGCGCAGCAATCTCCCACTCGTTCTCGGTAGGCAAATCCAGGTTCGCCCACTTCGCGTAGGCAAGAGCATCTTCGTAAGTGATATGCACAACAGGATCACTCATATGGGTCGCGATGCTTGAGGTCGGCCCGAGAGGATGACGCCAACTGGCCCCCGAGACAAACTTCCAGCGATCCGTCACTGTTAAAGCAGACTCTACCGAAACGCAGCAGGCCGAGCCAAATACCTTGCCATTCTCATCGGCTGGAGTTCGTTCGGCATAAGTGACATACTTAGTTTCTTCAACAAACCTCAGGAATTCGGCATTTGTCACTTCCGTTTTGGAGATGAAGAATCCTGGTGTCGTCACTTTTCTAGGTGCCAGCTCATCACCATATTGGCCACCCTTTCCAAGGGAGTATGTGCCAGCAGGAATCCATTTCATACCCTCCGGGGCCTTGGCTGCCGGTGAGCTCGCTCTGCATCCTATAGAACTAAAAACGATCATCAAAAGAAGAGATTTCCACAGCAGTTTCATAATGCTGCCACCTTGAAACTCTCTCCTCTTATAGTACATGAGGTGAGTTTGGCATGCTCAAGAACATGTTGCTCAAACGCGCGGCTCTCCACCTTCTTGAAACGGCGGTCATGATGCAATTTGCCAGATCGATTTCGGGCAGAGAAGCCGAAAGGTAATCTGCCGATATGTTCACGCTAGCCAACCTTGTCTTTTTGGCAGCTGACCAACCCCAGCGGCCAAACATTATCTACATCATGGCCGATGATCTTGGTTATGGTGAAGTCGGCTGTTTTGGTCAGAAGAAGATTCCGACCCCAAACATTGACCGAATGGCAGCGGAGGGTATTCGGATGACACGCAGCTATTCTGCAAGCCCCGTCTGCGCGCCCACCCGCTACTCACTTTTAACGGGCAGGCACCAGGGTCATGCTTCAATTCGTGGAAATCGCGAAACGGGTGGATTCGGCCCCAACGATCCTGAGGGGCAGGCACCACTGCCAAAGGAAGACACCACCATTGCCGAAGTGCTTAAACGCAATGGCTACACCACTGGGTTGGTTGGAAAGTGGGGACTGGGTGGGCCCAAGCCGGGACACACTCCAAACGATCACGGATTCGATTTCTTTTATGGCTACCTTTGTCAGAGGCGAGCCCACAACTTTTACCCGGCCTATCTGTGGAAAAACCATCAGCCAGATTTGCTGGACAACCGAGTTTTTAATGCCCATCAAAAGCTGGACAAGCCCCTTTCAAATGAAGACGAATACTATGCTCGGTACCAGTCAAAAACATATTCACCAACGAGGCTGATGGAAGAGTGCACGAAATTTATTAAGCAGTCTTCAAAGCAGCCGTTCTTTCTCTACTATGCGCCCACTCTGCCGCATGTCGCCCTCCAGGCCCCAACTGATTGGATTCAAAAATTCCCGCGAGAATGGGACACAGTTCCCTATCTAGGTCAAGGAGGCTATCTTCCAACCCCAAGGCCCCGCGCGGCCTATGCCGCGATGATCGCTTATCTGGACTATACAGTTGGCCAGATCCTCGCAGCTCTGAGAGATACGGGAACTGCCGAGAACACACTGGTGATATTTACTTCGGACAACGGCCCCACCTTAAGCGGTGGAGCAGATACGAAGTTCTTTTCATCAACGGCCGGTCTCAGGGGCGGAAAAATGAATCTGTATGAAGGTGGCATTCGAGTTCCGTTTGTCGCCAGATGGCCAGGGCATATATCGCAGGGAACTGAAAGCAAGCATGTCAACGTCTGCTATGACGCCTTTGCGACAATATGCGAAGCCGCCGGTATCAAGTCGCCCCGAACGGATGGCATGAGCTACCTGCCGTCCTTAACCGGCAAGACCCAGCCAACCCGCCCCTACGTCTACTTCGAGTATCCGGAATCTACATCTATGGATGCCCTAATCCTAGAAGATCATCTCAAGTTCATTCGTCCCAACCTAAAAAACAAGCCGGACGAAATGGAAGTCTACGACCTGGCAAACGATCCGTTTGAGACAAAGAATTTGGCCAGCAGCACTCCCGAAAGCCAGAAGGCAAAAGTGAGGGCCATTCTAAAGAAGGAACATATACCAAACAAACAGTTTCCCCTCCCCGGCGTTGATCGCGTGAACTCCGGATAGATAACTCGCACGACGCCTCGATTGGCTATCCTATCTGCTGTACTTGAGTCTAGGCGCGATCATGGAAGGTTCATAGGAACAAAAGCGAGGAGCTTGTCACAACTTGGGTCGCGAAAGCCGTCTAGGAAACTCCACTAACCACATTTTTTGCGTGGATTTCCTGGATTTGTTTTTTTGTGCTTTCAGCCGAACGCTCCTACTTCTATAAACGCAGCAACCCACAAGCCGTTAAGGTCAGCAGGCTATTTAGAAACACCTCGGGAATCTCGAAAAGAGCCACCCGGACCCTCCCTGAATCTACGCCACAATAACAGCAATGAATCAGGGCCTGCAATCTTGGCTCGGCGACTCGCTGCAGGAGCTGAAAGATCAGCACCTATACAAGACGCCGCGCATCCTTCAATCTCCCGCCGGAGGAAGGGTAACCATGGATGGCAAGGAAGTTGTCAACCTTTCCAGCAACAACTATTTAGGCTTGGCCAACCACCCTAAAGTGGTGGAAGCCGCCAAGGCTGCCTGCGAAAAGTGGGGGGCTGGCGCTGGCGCCGTTCGATGGATTGGCGGAACGATGGAAGTTCATAGCGAGCTTGAAGAAAAGCTGGCTAAATTTAAAAAGGTCGAATCGGTTTTGGTGTTTACTGGCGGATTTACTGCCAACAGCGGCTGTATTCCTGCTGTGTTAACCAAGAACGACGTGGTGATAAGCGACGAGCTGAACCATGCTTCGATCATTGATGGTGTGCGGCTTTCTCCTGCTTCATACAAAAAGTCTGAAGGGTGGGTGTACGACCATAAAAACATGGATCACCTGGAAGACTGCCTTAAAAAATCTCAGCATTTTGGCAAGAGAATGATCATTACCGATGGCGTTTTCAGCATGGATGGAGATATCGCTCCTCTGCCTGAAATCGTCGAGCTGGCAGAACGCTACAACGCCTTTGTTATGGTGGATGATGCCCATGCAAGCGGAGTTCTTGGCGAAAAAGGGGCCGGAACTGCCAGTCACTTCAACCTTTACGGACGAGTTGATATTCAGCTGGGCACCCTCAGCAAAGCTTTGGGAGTTGTCGGTGGATATATCGCTGGCTCCAGCCTGCTTAAGGAATGGCTGATCAATCGAGGCAGGCCTTACCTCTTCTCAACGGCTCATCCGCCTGCTGTAGCCGCCGCATTGATCGCTTCGCTTGATATTATGGAAAATGATCCTGAGCCCATGAAGAGGCTTTGGGACAACACCCGCAAGTGGAAGGCAATGCTGGCCGAAGCGGGGTTTGATACCATGGGCAGCGTCACACCTATTACTCCGGTTTTCGTTGGGGGTGAAAAAGAAGCCCAGACAATGGAGAAGCTGCTTTGGGAAGAAGGCGTTTATGCCCTGGCAATTTTGTACCCAACGGTAGCAAGAGGCAAGGCAAGGCTTCGCACCATGCCTTCCGCAGCCCATACAGATGAAGACTTGGATTTTGCGCTTAAGGCCTTTATTCGCGCAAGAGACAGGCTGGCTTCAGCCATCTAGCTCACCTTTTGCCCGAGGAGGCCTGCTGTCAGCTTTCCTCCTCGGCAAAGGATCTTGGCCAGTCATCTTTCAAAAGTCTTGAAAGAGATCTGTCGGCATAAATCTGGCCGTCGTTTTGACAGACAGCACAATAGTTGGTCTCATTTTCAGCGTAAACAATCCGCTGTATGGGTCTGCCACAGTCTGGGCAGGGCTGGCCATACCGGCCATGGGCGGCAAACTCTGGCCTGAAGGCTGTCACCTGCCCTGGCCCGGGAAACTTGGCGCCGTTTTCAAACTCGGCCAGCAGCTTTACCCGCCAAGTTTCCAGTGTGTTCTGAGCAGCCTCAAACAGCCGGCTGATCTCGTCAGGCTTCAGACTTTGGGTCAGCTTGAGGGGAGAAAGTCGGGCGGCATGGAGAATTTCATCCGAGTAGGCATTTCCGATGCCTGAAAAACGGCGGGGATTAGCCAGACCGCGCTTAAGAGTCTTGTTGTCTCGGGTCAAGACCTCGGCAAACTCTGCTTCCGAGCAAGCAAGGGGGTCAATGCCTCCCGGGTCTTGACTCATTGCCGAATCGCGGGAGGGGAAAAGCCAGATGCCTGCCCGTTTTTTGCTGCTGGCTTCGGTGAGAATAAGTGATCCATCCTCAAAGGTCCACACAGCATGGGTGATCTTTCGCTGGACTGCCCCGGCGGTGGCGCTCCACCTAAACCTTCCGCTCACCATAAGATGTATAACCATCACCGAACCAGAATCGAACTCAAAGGCGATTCTTTTGCCAATCCGCCAGATTTCTTTAACTGGCACCCCGATAAGATCCTGTGGAGGGGGGGCTACGGTTCTTAAAGCAAATGGATTGCAGAGTTTAAAGCTGGCAAAGCTTCTGCCTTCAATCTTGTGCCTCAGGCAGGCCAAGTAAAGCTCAATATCAGGCAACTCTGGCACATTGCTTTATGGCACAAAAAGCAGTCTTGATCTCACACACTCTGCCACGATGCCAGCCTGCATTCTACAGAAAACGTTCATGTCTAGCCGCATCGCTTACTCCATAATGACCATGTGCTTCCTTTGCTGCTGATTCTTGCTGCGGGCTCTGGTCAAAGACCTGACACCGAACTGACTATCCCGAATTTTAGCAGCACAAGACAGGAAGTGAAAATTAAGTTTTTGGGAGCTGAGTACAAGCTTGAGCGTCAAAGAGTTGGTCAGCAGACTGCCTACCCTAACTACAACGAAAAACTAGTTGCCCTGCGCTTTCAGCTTTCTGCCTCTGGTCAGGTACAGGGTGAAAGCAGAAACTTAACTGAAGCTGGCCTGCTGATTGTTGATGCTTCTGGGCGCAGCTACGAACCTATACAAGGTTTTCCCTTAGCTGCAGCGCCAAGCAGCGGTCTTACACAAGAACCAGGTCGAAGCCTTTCTCCTGCCGAAAAATTTACTTTAGGAAGGGGCACGGCTAGCCCAGTTTTTCAAGCTGTTTTTGCTGTCCCAGCGGATTCGAATATCACAGAGTTTGGCTTTGGCAGAGAGGCCAGGAGTCCACGCCTTTCTATAAAAAACTTGATAAGTGGACTTGACTATTATCGGGCATCTGATACGGTTCCCCTGTCAGAAATCAATGCTTCGCAAGGCCATTGGTACTTAGGCCGTGCACTTGACTTTAAGCTGGAAGGTCATTCTTCGAAAGGAGGGATGTTAGGGGAAATTGACGGAGCTGAAGGCGAAGAGAGATTTGAGATTGCAACATTTTCAGTAAGGAACTCTTCTGCCAGAGCCTTGAAACTCTACGATGATTCGGCTGCAAAACCAACCTTTGCTTTGAAGCTGACAAATGGACAAGTAAGACGCGATGAATACGGCCCACTTCTTACAGAATCAGAGAATGGCCTTTCAGATTTTAACGTTCAGCCAGATGAAGAAATTAGGTTTCGACTTGCCTTTAAGCTTCAAAAATCAGAAGCTGTTAAAGAGATAGTCGTTATAGAATCTGCTGGATCACAAAGATCCCGAGCAATAATCTGGCCGTGGGATGGCCGTGGCACGACGCCGTGGCAAAGGGCTGCGGATTCGACAGCGAGGGAGGAAACAAATCCATTTCTTATTGATGAGGCGGTTTTTAAAGGAGTGCCCGTGCTGCCCACCGAGCTCAAGAAGAAATATCCTAGCCTCTTTTCTGCAGTCGAAGCAGCAGGAAAGTTTCCAAAGATCACGGACTCTCTCTATCCCGCCAATCGCAGCTTCCTGCTGCCTATGAAAGAGGTGCTTGTTGGACCAACAGTAGAAGGAAAGATTTTTCCTCAGGGGGTTTTTACAGGCAAATCATTAGGGAAATCAGTAAAGATCAGAGCCTTAAACGACAGCATAATAGTGGGCACTTTAAAAGCACCAGGAGTTAATGGAGGAGCTGTTTCTGCTTTTGTAAAAGGGTCTGTTAAAGAAGCTTCAATCAATGTTAAAGCCGGTACAAACTACACCGCAAACTTTGCTGTTTCAGTGGGAACTAAGCCGGGCATATATTATGCTGAGTTCGAGATCTCAACCGGGACGACACGGATGCTGGTGCCGGTAAGGTTTATAATCGAAGCCGCACAGTATTCACTTGCCATATCGCCGCTTTTTGGCAGCGGCATATTTCTTCAAGCAGATTCTGAAGAAACCAGTCCAGCTTTAGTTTATCTGAAGGGAAACAAGGCTTTAAAGGTGCGAGTGTATGCAGAAAACCTGCCGCAGGGAGTTACTTGTGATCCGGTCGAGATTATTTTACAGCCTAACATAAAAACAGAAGTTCCTTTGATCTACCGAGCAGCGGCAAACGCAAAAGAAACCATTATCAATAAGCATTATGCGCGGCTATGTGTAGAAAGCACATCACCAAACATGAAATCAAGCTTTGACTATCAGATAATGGTTGAGGCGAACTGGGTGGCTTTTTCTTACAAAGGTACGATTGGAAAAGTTTCATATGCTGGCACAATGCTCGTAACAGGCAACGGTGATTGGATTTGGGAGTCCAACGGCAGTACAAATAGCTTGATTAACGGTGACATGCTTATTCAATCTATCTGCTTTAACCATCCTGATGAGTCTGGCGCAAGGAGATACGCTCAGCTAATCCTGATGCTTAACGCTAAAGCACAGTCAGGTCCTTCTATGGCAGCATATAAAATGTCCGGCAATGACAAGTGGCTGTCTGATAACTACTATGAAATAGCCGATGGAGGAATTTCTATTGGTCTGCTGCGATACGATCACGGCATTTTTTCTTTCCCAGCTACTGCGCCTTGGGAATTTGATGGAGGAGCTCCTGTCGAGTACATCAAGTGGCTTGCGGGGAAAAAAGCAGCCTACCAGTTAAAACCTAATTGATATATCAGTCAGCTGCACCAAACAAGCTGAGGTTCATAGCTGACATTATGCCCAGGCCACCGAATGGCTTGGCCAAGCGACGGCGTCATTAAGGCTGAGGCAAACTCTGCCGCATCAGGAAAAGGAACAGCAATGCAGATTGGAATCGACAGTTTTGTAATTCATGAGTCAGGATTCAATCTGCGTGAACCTCAGTGGGCAGTTAAGCGAATTGCCCAACTGATGGAGGAGGTGCAGTTGGCCGATGCGATTGGACTCGATGTTTTTGCCATCGGAGAGCATCACAGGCCGGAATATGTGGCTTCTTCTCCCGCCATACTCCTCGCAGCGGCAGCAGCGAAAACCAGTCAGATTAGGCTGGCAAGCGCTGTGACTGTTCTTTCATCAGATGACCCCATTCGAGTCTTTCAGGACTTTGCGACGATTGATCTTATTTCAAACGGCAGGGCAGAAATAATTGTCGGGCGTGGTTCATTTACAGAATCCTATCCTCTCTTTGGCTATGATCTAAGTCAATATGACCTTTTGTTTTCAGAAAAACTTGATCTTTTGTTGAAGGTTAATGAACAGGAAAATGTATTCTGGCAGGGGAGCCACCGAGCTGCCTTGACAGGCCAAGGTGTGTATCCGCGCCCGGCAAGACCCAAGCTGCCCATTCGCTTAGGTGTTGGCGGCAGTCCGGGATCTTTTGTTAGGGCTGGTGTTCTAGGCCTTCCACTTACTGTAGCAATTATTGGAGGGAGCCCGGCCCGGTTTAGACCCTACGTTGATAGGTATCGTCAGGCTTGGATTGACAGCGGACATCCCGAATCGGAGATGGATGTTGCAGTTCACAGTATTGGTTTTATTGGCGAAACAGATGACGCTGCTGCCGAAACTTTTTATTCCTCTTATGCTGAGACCATGTCTCGTATTGGAGCAGAGCGAGGATGGCCGCCCCAAACCCGATCAGATTTTGATTCTGCAAGAAGTGCTAATGGCGGCCTTTTTGTAGGTTCTCCGCAATCAATAGCAGATAAGGTGTTAAAAATGAACGATGCTTTAGGCGGCATCACACGCTTTAGTCTTCAGTCAGATGCCTGCCAGGTGCCGTTTGAGCAGCGGCTTGAAAATATTGAGCTGCTTGGCAGAGTTCGCCAGCTGGTTAATTCTGCAGACTGATATTGAACAGCACCACAAAGCGCATCTTCTGAACACTGGTTTGTCGATCATAGATACATCGACCTCGACAAGAACGCCTGCCCAGGAAAACTTACTGGAGCACTAAGGCGTAAGGCAAGAGGGTTGTACGTTCTGACACATGGGTTACAGATTGTTCCGGACACATAGGTAACACATCGTCATAGATCCTTTGTGGGATTGAGGAGGATGTGGTGCCTTGGAAGGAGACATCAATCGTGGAAGAACGTATGCGTTTCGTCTCTCGTCTTTTGGAAGGCGAGGAGATGAGTCAAGTTTGTCGTGAGTTCGGAATCTCCCGTAAGACGGGTTACAAGATCTTCGAGCGCTACAAAGATTGCGGTCTGGAAGGGCTAACAGATCGCACAAGGCGTCCAGTTAGTTATGGGAACCAGTTGCCGATACAGGTAGAACTTGCCATCCTCGAGCAGAAGAGAGCCAAGCCTCATTGGGGAGCGAGAAAGATTCGAGAACTCTTGCTTCGGAAGTTTCGCAGCGAAGTAAGAGTTCCGGCCGTGAGCACCATCCATGCGGTGCTAGACCGCAATGGGCTTGTGGAACCCATGAGAGCCAGAAAGCACCGAGCTGCCGGAACCTTTCTCTCTAGTGGAGCAAGTCCCAATGATGTTTGGTGTGTGGACTTTAAGGGTGAGTTCATGCTGGGAGACAGGGGGTACTGCTGCCCGCTCACGGTGACAGACCATGCTTCTCGGTATCTGCTCATGTGTGAAGCCTTAGGGTCCGTTCGTAAAGAAACCGCGTTTACTGCCTTTAAGAACCTCTTTCAGGAAAGAGGGCTGCCAAGCGCTATCCGTAGCGACAATGGAGTTCCATTTGCCTCGCCCAATGCTCTGTTTGGCCTGAGCAAACTCTCGGTTTGGTGGCTCAGACTTGGCATTGATATCGAGAGAATAAAACCGGGAAAACCCCAGCAGAACGGAAGACACGAATGGATGCACCTCACACTCAAACGCGAAGCTGCCAGGCCAGCTAAAGCCAACTTTCTGCAGCAACAGGCTAGATTCGACAAGTTCAGAGAGGAGTTCAACCTCGAACGGCCAAACGAATCCCTTGAGATGAAGATGCCGTGTGAAGTCTATACGCCTTCGTTAAAACCCTACCAGGGGCTGACACAGCTCAGCTATCCCTTCCACGACAGAACCGTCTTAGTCACTTCATGTGGAAGACTTTGCCTGCACCGAAAGAAGGTCAATATCTCGCATGTACTCGCAGGACAAACACTCGGACTCAAGGAAGTCGAGGAGCATACATGGCTCGTCTCCTTTATGAACTACGACCTCGGATACATCGATCTTGAGGAAAGAACACTCCAAACACTCAAAAACCCATTCGAGCCAGTTAAGGTGTAACCTATGTCTTAGGAACGATCTGTTACCTATGTGTCCGGTATGGACAGGTAACAAAGTGGTGGAGATTCCTGGACGCGTTTCGCAACATATGGGCTGTAATTGGCCCATCATTCGATCTTGCGCAAAGTACCCAGTGAGACAGAGATGGCACATCTGCCAAACCTTTCGGAAGCGCACATGAGGTTCTAGCCCATGTCAACTCCGAGGCCCTACATCGACGCTTATCTTTGCAATAGGGAAACCTCAGATGAGCTACTCCGCAGCTCGCTGAGCAATATAGTCGAGTATGCCACTAAGTGCTGCGGGGACTCTATTGAGCTCGATAGATTTTCGTGCGACACGAACACCGAGCTTTGGCTTAGAACGACCTTCCAGCGAAACCTGCTCAGCGGAGTTTTGAATGGCTGCCGAAAACTTAACTGTACTGCGCATTTCAGCTACTTCGGTGACGGTCCAGATATTGGGTTCGCTACCTTCCACAGCAACCTGTGGCAATTCGTTAAGTGTGGCGACCCAAGTCTCGTCGTCAAACATGTCCTCGAACTCTTTTATGCCGAGATAGTGGACGTGCTCCGGCTCGATTCCGTGACTGCTCTTCAATGTAGCCTCTCCACACCTCTTGTGGCCCTTCACATCTGAGTCCATGAGCAAGACATATCGCCGCTTATTCTTACGCAGAATCACCGCAGCGTCCAACGCTCCGTCATCGTTGAAACCGTTCAGAAGAAGAATTCCTGACATGGCCAAAGACTTGTGCTTCAGGTGAGAAAATAAGATAGGCAACGATCCAATTTCAGTCTCACCACTACAACAGACAAACAGATTTTCATTAAAGAAGCTGGCATTGCTAACACCGAGTGCCTTCAAAAACACTCGTTCAAAGTCCAAGTCGTGGGTTGCTGCATCATAGCTCCAAACACGCTTTGATGGCTCAGGAACATCTGGGCCAAAGAAGACCAGGGCGTCTATAGGGACTGAGTCGATGAGGTTATGAGAATGCGTCGCGACCACGGCTTGGCATCGACCGCTCGCGCACATTGATTCAAGAGACTGCGTCACTTTGCACTGAGCCTGATAGTCCAGATTGATATCAGGTTCGTCGAACAACACGACGACGGGCCTCGCTTCGGCGTCCCCTTCGAGATGCTCCGTGAGAATCTTGTTTTGCCACCGAAACACAGCTAACGACATTTCACGCTTCTTGCCTCGACCGATTCTCGTCCAGTCAACGTCGGTGCCGTCCGTCTTTGTTACCCTAACCCGTGACACCTTGAGATCCGAAAATGCATCGTCTGCGATTGGAATTTCCACACTCTCAACTTCTTCGCACTCGGATTTTAAGATGGCCGCAACCTCTGTGGCCTTCTCGTTTATCTTCTGCTGGACGTTCGCTCGCAGTTCTGCGGTCGCGGTGGCTACTTCCGCTTGAATCTCGGCTTTGAAGAAAGCTGTCGCAAAATTCCGAACCGCTGTTTCCGGGTCTTGGGCACTTGAGTCGTCATAGCTTAAACAGATGGGCAAGGCTTGCTTGACTGGCGTTGGAAGTGACTTCCATCCTGTGTGTTTTTGTTGTGAGTCCCGATGTGTAGTCAAGGCGGTGAGGAAGGTGTCTTTTCGGTTTTGATGGCCAGCGGCGGCAATGCTGACGGCAGAACACAGGTCCTTGAGCTCTTGCATCGTCAGGCCGTCCAAATCTTGATTGAGCCGGTCGTCCGCGACCAACTCCGCCTGAATCTCGAATGACGTTACGCCACCTAGGCTCCTCTTCGCTCGTATAAGGTGGTTTGCATTGTCATGCTCAACCTCCAGTTCAACGCTGACCTCCATTGCCCGGATAGCGTTCCCAGTACCAGCATCAATGCCCGTTTGGCGGTGGTCGGCATCTTCAAGCGGCTGATTCGAAAGGATGACTTTAAGGGCGTGGAGGGCCGAAGATTTGCCACCGTCGTTCTTGCCGATGAACACCGAAAACTGGTTTAGCAGAATCCAGTCAGTGTCCTCAAAGCACCGATAGTCGCGTAAGCGGAGGCGTTTTAGCTGCATGGCTAGCTGTACTCACCCCAGTCGCGGGTCGAAAACCAAGGGGATGCCTTAACGTCCCACGTGATGAACTCCGCAGGGTCAAAGTTGTGTTCAGTGGTTTGTATGGACTCCACCTGATTCGGAAGCAGGCTAAGTACGTGTCTCTGGGTGTCACTGTCGTAGTCCCAGAAGTGGTAGCGGTCGGACTGATCCTTTGCGCGCCTGCTGGGGCCAAAGTCCATCGGAGCACACGTGCGAGTGAGCACACTGCCGTCCTCCTTGCTGAAAAACCGGAGAATCACCCTCTGCTTCGTGTGGATAGAATCGACAAAATTGCTGTGGTCAGGATGCATTGTCGAAGGGTACCGTCATCGGGAGGCCACTCGTTGTGTTTCACATTACAGTTGATACTAAATTACGGCCGCGTCGAGCTTGGACTACGGCGTTACAGTCAGCATCGTAACCGTAGATGAATGATTGCTCGCCCAAAGCAAGTAAGCCATAGTTATGCATGACAGAATCTGAAGGTGCCCTTGCACTCAACAAAATGAGCCGGGAGGAGCTTTACGAGGCGGTTTGGTCCGAGGCAATGGCAACCCTCGCTCCCAAGCTTGGCATCAGCGATGTGGGGCTCAAGAAGCGGTGCAACAACCTGGGGATTCCGACGCCAACGCGAGGGTACTGGGCCAAGTTGCAGAATGGCAAGAAGGTCAAGAAAGAGCCTTTGCCCGCAAGTTGGTCAGTTGCGAGAAAGAAGAAGAGGATTCCCAAGAGCGCCGATGATCTGAAGAAGTACACGCCGCCAGAGCGTGATTACAGTTTGGAAAAGCTGTCACCCATCGTTACGGCAACTAAGAAGGCTTTGCTCAAGCAGAAGCCGAACTTCGACTACGGTCTCTCCGATGTCTGGCAACAGGGAGTTCTCCGAACCAAAGTCGCTCCCCCGAACATTGACCGTGCGATCTGGCTTTGGACCGAACTGATCGAAGCTTGCAAAGGGTCTGGTCTCAACCTCGTCAAAGATGCAGGAACCGCGTTCACCGACGGCAAGCAAACGGTCACGATTGAGCTAAAGGAGAAGACTGGGCGATACATGGCAGATAAGCCCAAAATGCGTGATGACCCCTATCCGCGCCTCTATCTGTCCGAACGAACGCGGCCAACCCCAGAATATGCTCCGACGGGGTTCCTACAGTTTCGCGCAGAGGATGTCTATGATGCTCCATGTCCAAAACAATGGTCTGATTCAGCTTCAACCTCTTTGGATGAGAAGATTGCCGAGATAGCAGAATGCCTTGTCAAGCTCCTTCAACGCAAAGCTCAGCGGGAGATTGAGATGAAGGAAGCTGAGATTCGGCGGCGTGAAGAAGAGCGGCTTCGAAATGAGGAACAGGAGCGGCAAAGGAAGGCGCGTGGACGTGCGAAGCGGCTGTTGCGTCAGGCAGGCTCGCTACGTCAATCCGAGGATATTCGCCTGCTGATTGATCGGGTTCGAAATTCCTCTCAAGAAGCTGACGAAGCCACAGAGGAGTGGCTCTCCTGGGCAACTCGCGTTGCAGACAGTCTTGACCCGATCAAGGGCATTACCGAGACTTTGAAGCAAGGGAAAGACCCTTCCGAGCCGGAACATGAAGACCTTTATTCAGAACGTCGCTGGTGATCTTGATGCGGCGCATGCTTCAACGAGTAGGCTTTCTTTCACTTAGTTCGGTTAAAGGTGCGTAGCAGCATCGACATCCCATTGGATGAGTGCAGCCCTCGTGAGGAAGGAGGGGGACGCTCTCGAATGGGTAATCACCTTGCATAGCCTTGCAATGCTCACAACTTGAGCCTGCTGCCAGAATACTAACACCCACGAGCACATCTCGATTAGCCATATATGACCTAAGAGATTCTCGTTGAGCTGCTCGCATGGCTTCCTTTTGAACTGCCAATTCAGTAGCTTTCTCCTCAGGCGTCTTCCGACGCCTTGGCTCAGACCGCTTTGGGAGAAAGGCAGTTGGAGAAATTCCCCACAGGAGCGCCTGGGCCGCCGCTAAAAGCTCCTCCTCTTTTCCTGCTGGTTGGCTGAAAACCTCCTCTAACATCCCAAGTTCTCGGGAGTAATCTGTCTGCGACCAATCAATGCCAATTCCTCGTGGCAAGGGTTGTTTTGATTCGAAGTCAAACACGATTCTGCACGCTTCTCTAAAACGCCTCTCCTTCAGGGCGGCAAATACGGCTTGCTCAGCATGTGCTTTATCAGCATCCGATCTAGTCTTGAACGCCAAGCCAATTGCACTTCCTAAATCGGTGCATTCGAGCGCATCAACGGCACCAAGTTGCTTTGCCAACTCTGACGCATCAACAGTAGCTACCAGCCGGGAGATGAGTTCGTCTTTCTTGCCTTTTGCGGGAAGGCCATGAGACTTGCAAAGGTCAGCTAACTCAGGAACCCGAAACTTCACCGCAAGCATGCCAGCCGTACCCGGACGTTGAAGCAACCCATCTCGTTGGAATTGCTCGATTACGGCTTCTGGACGTCTTCCGAGCCTTGACGCCCAAACATCGCCCCACCCTGGACCGACAATCGTGCTGCGAAGGCGAGGCTTTAGGAAGAGGGACAGCATGAATCGCTCTGCTGTTGAGAGTTTGCCATCTACTAAGGAAGGCGGAGCCGCCTTCTTCCGACCGAATAGCCGGTCAAGGAAGCTCAAGACCCTCCGGGAAAAGGCTTAGGATGCTGCGGCTTCCCAAGTCTGAGAAACCACTTGGATGACTCAACAAATGTATTGCGTGGACGCACAACATCCTACTTTGCTCCTCGCACCATGAATGAAGGTCGAGAAACCACGATAGCCCCGTCGATGCCCAATTCGGTAACTCCCTGTCTAAATGAGGCGTGATCCTCTGTTCGGGCTGAATCATCCCACAGGAAAACAATCATTCTGGAGTATCTCGATCCCGGGCCGAGATAGAGACTCTTGTCCTCCGCCACCTCTCCGAGGATGTCATTGAAGAACCCCGACTTGCGTAGGAACTTCACCTCTATCGACAAGCCTAGGCTTGGAACGACAAGATCAACACGAGGTCTCTTTCGACCAACACTCGGCAATGGCTCCTCTTCTTTCAATTCTGGCAAATACGGTTTCAAAAGAAAGAAAAGCATGGATTGAACGTCATACTCGTTCTCAATATTCCAAACCTGAGTTTTGTTCTGACCAAAGGGCCACCTCATCAGTCCGGCCTGTAGGTTAGCTAGCAGTTTCAGGACATCAGGCACCGACACTTTGCTTAAATTGAGTGTCGTTGTTTGTCTCAGTAAAGCCCTGTAGGCGTTCAAGAAAAGCCCTGCCGGGAATGGCTCGACATTCGACTGGCTCGCTATCTGAACCTCCACAAACGCCGGTTCGATTAACTCATCAGCGATGTCTATAGCCAATCTCTCGAAGAGCGCATAGGTCACTGCAGGCGAAGAATTGCTACCCAGATCAAGTTTTGCCCCTGTGATTTGTTGACAGGCGAGGGCGAAAGCCATCTTCAAGCTGTCCGACGAATAAGATGTCTTAGCCAGATCGAGGCAAGACGCAATGTGGTTGAGAGCGAGAGATCGACAAGGTTCCTCTAACCTGTCGGCACCCAAAGCGATGCCGAGCAAGGCCACTGGGTCGAGAGCAAATTGTTGAGGTTCTCCATTGGTCCTGCGTATTTCACGACCCACGAGCCAGTTACAGCCACGAATAAGTGCGTCAGAAACCGCTTCGGACTCCAACATGGCAGACCCGTAGCCTAAGTAAGAAATGGCAGAGTAATTTGACTCGACTTCAGAACTTACAAGTCTTCCTTCGAAATGGGCCTTGAACTCACGATGAGTTAGCCACATCAGGCAACCAGCCTGTGAAAGAGAGAGTTTGTTTAAGTCGAACATTTCCTCCAAGGTGGCCACCACACTCGAAACGATAGAGGAAGTCATAGAAACCACCTTCTCTTTCCAAGGACCGTAGGAAGGATGTCCGCAGACCAGCCGTCAACATCCTTGAGTTTCCCCAGAATATCGGCCACTAGTTCAGAATATAGGATGGTGACCGGCATGCGTGCGGGTCCGAAACTTCTCCACGAATGGCTTGCAAAATTGAGAACTTGCCTTGCTAAGTACGTGTGGTCTCCAAAGGTAGAACGCTCGTGAAGTTCAAGGAGAATAGGTTTGGGATAACCATGTTCTGCATGCCTAACCTCTCTCGCACCCCAGGGACAGGCGAGCGTTTGATCTCGCGAAATGCGAAGAAATGTTCCCTTCTGAGGGCAAAATTTCCCCTTATGGATGCGTGATTGCCTTTCAAAGGAGCCTTGTTCTTGCTCATCAAACAGCGAATATGGATGTGTATCCTTCACGTGAAGAAACGCAAACTGCACCCGGTAATCGGTCAGTTCTTCCACAATAGCTTGTAAAGCATCAATCTCGCCGTTATTCATGGGTTTGAAAGCATGAACAACGATTCTCACGCCGTCGCCTTTCTTCCAGTTCATGTCTTTGCTGACCTGAGCGATACATAGACGCAAAGACGAAGTCAGGGCCGCACTGTACTCCTTGATTGGAGTTGCCTTAGTTAGATTTGAGAGGAGATAATCTCCGTCTCCTTTGAAAACACTTGTTATCCCGACGATTCGTTCTCGACCACCAAAGCGACTCTCTCCAAGGGATGCGCTTCCAACACCAAGAATGATCTCGTGTTCTATCGCATGATCGGCGGAGATGAGCCATGGTGTACCCCCCAACTTCGCATAACATCCTAGGGCTAAATCGGCGAGAATGTAGGCCAGGTCGTAGTCACGAGAGCGGGTTTTCTCAACGAGAAAAGACTGCGACGCAATTCCGGCCCGTAACAACAGAGATTTTGCGACCAAGTACGGATTCAAACTGCCTCGTAGCCGCTTTCCATCTTCGGTGTTTTGAAGGAGGACAAGGTCAAAGCCACTTCCCGTTTGCCCTCTATCAGCAATTTCATTACAAACTCTCTTTACTTCGTCGGTGGATGCTCCGTTGGTCTCAAATATGTGGAAACTTACATCTTTCAAGCGAAACATGCTGGCAAAGCCGTGCGGGTAGGGGTGATATCTCACGTTGGGAAGTGAAACCCCATCCTTCAGTTTTCGCAGAAAGGATTCCACCACTCCCTTGACCTGGGAGTCACAAACCACGGCAATCCGAGGTTCAGTAGGCGTAAAGTTGCCGCTATTGAAAGGGCCATGAGCTTCGATTCCACGGCGATTGATCTCATCAACCTTGCCACGACCTACGTCAAAGACGAACTTCGTAGGTGAAGCCGCATCTGACGTTGGGAAGTACTCATCTCCTTGGGTCAAGAAGCTATCGAAGTTTACGGAAAATCCAGGGGTCAATTGGAATGGCCGATTTGACGGTGCCAGTTTGCCTAAAATTTCCCGAAGTCTTGAAAGCTTTGCGTCTGCTTGCCGAGACAATGAGAGGGACTTGTCGAGTGCTTCCAACGTTTTCGAGGCTCCACGTCCGAGGAGGAGAGTCACGAGTTCATCGAAAAACTCATCACGAGGTTCGATGAACGCCTCGTTAGAGGAGAGAGTCTTGTAGTCACCCTTTGCGTCAGCTAGCTGAATAATCCCGCCTGCCATGCTACCGACTCGGCCCACGAGTTCCATGCGCGGTGCAAGCCATGGGTCTTCGTTTGGATGCTCAACTTGAACGTATTTTCCAACAGGATCAAACCCAACTCGGGCAAGTTCGGACACAGGGGAGCTTATTTCTCTTGTAGAGCGTGAATCAAGAATTAGGAACGGCGCGAATTGGTGACTCTTAGAACGTAGTGTCCGGGTTTCGACCGTGAAGCGACTTCGGACCTGAATCCATGCAGGCAACTGCGAAGCATTCGGCAACTCCGTAAGAATGTTCTTTCCGCCCGGAATGGTGACGGGATCGTGACGGCGAGAAGGTGTTCCTCTTTTGTATGCCATCCTCATGAACGCGTCGAGAACAAGTGAGGCAACCAGTCTTGAATCGCCTCTCGCCTCTACGTCCTTGCTGATCCAACTCAGATTAGGCGCATCCTCGGTAACGGCAATCGCTTGAATAACTCCGCCAGTGCGATTAACATGATAGTGTTCGCGAAGCTCTTGCCGCATTCGATTTAACTGATCTCTGTCCCGATAGCCTGTTTCATACACGCTCAAAACTTGGTCTGGAACAATAATCTTTGAAGTATTCAAGACCAGCTTAGACATTATCTGATCACTCCTGGAATTGCAGTAGGCGAGACTCGGCCATGTTCAGCAGGCGTAATGTCCAAGTCAGATTTTACTAATTGCCAAATTGGGTATTGCTGGGGCTGAATCATATTCCCTACATCTTCCAGTCGAATCTTAACTCGTTCCTCGTAAGTACGTCAAAAATTCCCACATAACCTTGCAATCAACTTCGTTGTAGTCGCGGATTTCGCTCATGAGGGAAAGCTCGGCCATCGGAATGCCCATGCGCTCGGCCTCTCTCGCACACCACCAGGCACCTACCATCGCGGCGAGCCCATCAACAGGACCATCCTCCCACTTAGTCTTGATCAAGCCGAGCGATGCCATAGACTTCGCCACCCCCTTGAGGCCGAATGCTAATGCGCCTTTCACCACCACGGGCTCGGCACGGATGACGTTTACAAGCAAGTCATACCAATTAATCTCGGGCCAATCTCCACCAAGGCGCGTGATCGCTGCGTTGTAGGCAGAGGAAAGGAACGACACCTCCGCCGCTGACCAGTGGAACACGAGAGGACGTTTAACATCGGGGGCAAGTCGCTGACGGACTGTCTCCATGTGCTTCATCCACTCGCGCAAAACGCGGCTCTCTTCCTCGTCGGTCATCGCATTGGCAGTGAAGACCGAGAACCGCCATTCACCGTTCTCAACATGCCCACAGCCGACCATGAAAATGCGTGGACTACCACCCTTTGTAGGCAGGTCAGTGAACGGATCGTCAAGGTCACTTACAGTCTCAAAGTCAACAAAGAACTCGACGCCTTGAGCTACTCCCCAAGCATCCCGACCTGCTTGAACCTCATCCGGAGGCGTCGCTGTGAACCCTGACCGTTGGGCACCGAGCACAGCCCGAAGAACCTCAATTCGGCCCGCCGAGAGGGTCGTGAATCGGTCTGCGGTCAGGCTTGGGTCATCCCACCTGGTGACACCCGCTTGGATGAGTTGCGCCGCCTTGGAAGGGCTCACCTGCCAAAGAGCACTTAAAGGCCTGAGCTTCGCCGCAAGCTCGCGCTTGGTTTGGTGCCAGGGCGCATCCTGCGTATTGCTCATGTTGAGTTGCATCTCAGGGATGACGGTCGCGGTGACGTCCCAACCATCTCCTTCGGAGCGGACCCGTCGCACCCAGGATGCCGCCTCGTCGGCCTCTAGCAAAACGGATGCGACCGTCACCGGTGCGAGCCGACCAAGACAAGTTGGGTTCTCTCCCTTGGCCTTGTAGGCCACAACCGAGCGACCTAACAGAAACGCCTTCGGAGGCAGGAAGCCTTGCATCTCGCCGAGGGCCCGCGAATAGACCGCGACCTGCACCTTCTTACTCTGATCACTTGCCCCGAGCTCGCCGCTCGCTAGCAAGTTGAACAACTTAAACTTGATGTCCACCACCACGTAGTGGAAGTCAGCGTGACCGAGGCTTGGTGCCCCTTCCCTCGCCTCTCGGCCTGAGAGAGGGGGAATGTCTACAATCTTGTGAATCCGATCAGAACGAACAAGGAGGTCGGGCTTCCCCCAAACAGCCTGTTCATGGTCTAGTACGACCCCTTGATAGATCGCCTCGGCACCTGCTCGCATGAGTTCAAGAGTGCGCTCGCAGCCCTTATGCCTGCGAAGTTCGGGGTCGCTCTCCTCCTCCGGGATAAGGGCGGTCTCAACGGTCAGGCGGCGAGACACCAGTTCAAGAACCGCACGTTCAAAGGCTTGCCCTTTCTCGCGGATAAAAACCGACATATCAGTCTCGGGGCGGTACCCCTCTCGCTCAGTGTCCTTCAGATATCCCTTGCTTTTTCCATAGAGGTCAAACCAATCAAGCACTGGCTCGCCCTCGCACCAATGGCGGACGTCGGTCGCCGCGATCCATTCCAGCGCGACGAGCTCTGTGGTCGGCTCTGGCTCTCGCAAGAGCGCGGAGACCCGCGTCTGCCAGTTGCTCTCCATGACCATGTCGCAACTCAACCCGATAGCCCCCGTCTCAATCTCCAACTGACCGACGAGGCGCGAGTCTGAATACCCTTCGGTCAGAATCTTGAGCAAAGCCCGCTTGTACTCGGTGTCCAGGTTTCCGGCGAGTTGGTCGCCCTTCGTTTCAAGCGCGATGAGATGCTCCTTGCCCGCGCCGTGTTGAACGCCGATCAGAAGGTCGGGGTAGACCCTGTTCTTCCGCCATCCCTGCAAGGCGTAGCCGCCCTGCCCTCGGGCCACGTTGCGGTGCCACCAAGTCACTGCATTGTGGGCATCCAGGTACCTCGCCGAAAGAACTTCAAGGTTGTTGAACTCGTGCTCAAAGACCCGGAAAACGCTGTTTTGGATCGCTGAGCCGTCGCTCCGCACGAGATCGCGTGGTTGCTCGGGCAAGAGTGCCGAGATGGTCTCCGGCATCCGCCAAACCTTCGCGTCCGCACGAAGCCGGAACTGCACGTTTCCTGCCGCAAGCTCTCGCCTGAAGAACTCCTCGGCCATGCGCTCTTGCTCGTCGGTGAGCCGCTTGCGAAGCGTGGAGATCACGTCGCTTGCATATTGGGCGAGTTTGTCATCGTCCCAACCATGATCCCTTAGGCCGTCAAGCACGTCGCCGACAATGCGGCGGGCCTCCCAAGGATTCGGCACGATGTCCAAGATCGCCCTCGTGGCATAGAGCGGATCAAACGCGACTGACGCCTCCTGAACTTGAGTGCTTTCCGCGCTCGCCTGTCTGAGGATGCCCAGATCAACCCGAACAAATCGGGTTTGCCGTATCTCGGAGGTCTCGACCACGAGGTCGTCCATGTCAACCGACCCCCAATCCAGGTTGAAGAGGATATCGCGCTCATAATCAAGCTCACGAACCTCGCCCTTCGTCCACAGGACTAAGGGGTAATAGACCTTGAGCGTCGCGTACTTCTCGCGGCGGTTAAGGGTGTCGCGCCTCTTGCCCCCGGCGGTCGGCCCGGTGGCGAGCACCTTACCAACCAAGTCACCCATGCCGTCCTCTTCAAGGCCCTTGCGGATCAGGTCAACCACCTTTCCAGTTTCTGCGTCGTGGCAGTAGACGTAGCACTCGTCAAGCAGAGAACGTCCCGTCTTCTTCGCCTCGGGTTGCCTCAGGATTCGGCCCACCAACTGGGTCAAGGCACGTTGGTTGCGGCTCACCGCAAGCGAGCAGAGCACGTAGGCGTAGGGGCAATCCCAACCCTCTTGCAGGGCTTGCTTGGTGATGATCACGCGGATCGGACAGGTGGGCTTAAGAAGTTCCTTGGCGGGGAATTTCTTAAGTTCGTCGGTCTCGGCGGTCTTCTCGGCGATCTCGTCTTCGCTCACCCCAAGGCTTTGCAGGAACTCGCGGGCATCCTTGGCGTGAATGAGCCCCGAATCGCGCTGATCTTTACCCGTGCGTTCAACTTGAACGAGCAAGATCGGGCGGATGTAGCGGTCGGTATCTGCGTGGAGCCGGTTCGCCTCTTCTTGAAGGCGCATCGTCTGGTCATAGGCTCGCCGTAGGCAGTTCTTCCAGTCGCCGCCCGCTTCTTCAACTGTCACATTTATCGGAAGCTTGATCATCTCCGCCTCGTCAAGGCGGGTACCAGGAACGTCAACAAGGATGTTGGAAGCCGGGTTCGGGGTCGCTGATAGCTCCAAGACGAACGATGGATTGAGGCCGTAAATCGTCTCCATCGCAAGCTCGGTATAGGCGTAGTGGCCCTCATCCATCACGATCATTGGGCGGCACAACCGAAGTGCGTTGCCAAGGCTGTTTCGGGCAACTCCGGCCGATTCAAATCCAACTTCGAACGAACTTTGGTCAATGCGATCCAAGTTGGGATAGGCGGCCAATAGCTGCTCATGCGCAGGCAGGTCATCTTGAGGTGGCAAGAAGCCCCGCACATCGCCACTATCCCGGAAGATGCGACGTGCCTCCTTTTCCTTCGCCCTTGCCGATTGAAGCATCATGACCATCACGCAAAGCTGTGCATCAATATCCGGGCGATTGAGAGGCGAATCCTTCTCCAAGATGCGCACGTTTCCACTGCCCGCCGCAGCACGGTCGAGGATTTGGCGGTAGGGGTGTTCGCGGTCGCGCAACGCGATCAGGGTTTGGGTGTAGATCGCGTCGTTTGGCACGATCCACAGGATGAGGCCGGTGTTGCGGCCCTCAAGATTGTTCAGGAGCCTAGCCGCGCACTCGGCGGCCAGCATGGTCTTTCCGCCTCCTGTGGGCACCTTGAAGCAAACGCTCGGGACATGCTTGCCAGAGGGGTCTAGACGGCTCTTGTAGGGCGTCTCGCGCCGCGACGGCGGCAACTGGTCGGTCTCGCGAAGCCGATCCCAAGCTTTCTTGGGCCAATCGGGGATCGGTCTTAGGAGGTCAGGGTCGCTCTCGCGCAGGTTGGCGTCTTCAACCTTCTTGGCCTTGAGCCGTTGCTCGGCAACTTCGTCAAGGTAGGCCCGAAAGGTCTTGAGAATGTCCTCTTGAAACTCTTTTCGTTCCATCACTTGGCGGCTCGTGCCTCCAGCCGATCAAGGTAGTGCTCGAAGCAAGCGAGTTTTGCCCGGTCTTGGGTTCGGTAGATGTTAGGGCCAAACCACTTGTGTTCTTTGTCCCCCTCCTGTCCGCTAACTACTACCCCCCACCAGTCGGGTCGCGGCTCCTTGCCATGGCGGTAAACGACAAACCTGTACCCCCGATGTTTGAGGGTTATTCCTTTAGGGCTCGGACTCCATTCTTTCTTTGTTAGCCTTGCGAGTTTAGCGGTCCGGCTTCGCAACACCTTCTCTCGTTCGCGAGGTGTCGTGCTGTTTTCGGTGAGATGTTCAGCGCAAACGCACCCGACCCCCAGCGGATCAGTGAAGTCGTCGTGCTCAATATAATGCACATATCGGATCTCCGTTCCGCACATCTCACATGCACCGTCAACTGCGCCTAAGTCATCGACATAGAGGTACTTCCAACCCTTGTGCGGTAGGCCCCTTTCCGACCACCTGCCAAAATCAGGCGATTCAAACTGGCCATGTTGGGGCACTAACCACGCTCCAGGCGGTACAAGGCGAAGGGCAAGGGGGCGTACTCAACCCGAGGAGTCAGTGCGTCAAGATATTTCTTGCCGACGTACTTGGATGAAGCGAACACGAGGCTTGGCTTGCCCGGTTTGGCCTTGCTTATCGCTTCGGCGGCCTCTAGTGTCAGTGCGCTCTCTTTGGCCTGGAGAAACGCCTTGTCGGGGCGGTAGATCAGCCACACGTGGTAGGCGTCGGTCTCGCCGACGTACCACTCGCCAATCCCCTCGCCTCGGTGGTCGGCAGAAGTCGGAACGGTTTTGCCAAAGGCGGTGTGCACGAGCCATGCCGCCATGTTCTCGTAGCTCGGCATCGCCTCGCCTTGGAGAATCTTGTCTAGGTCAATCGGCTCGCCGAGGGTGCAGTAAGTGAAGGTGCCGCCAAGGCCAGGAGCCGTTTCATCGACTTTGCGGATGCCGGTCACGCGGAGGATGCCATCCTCTACCTTGGTCTCGACCCTGTCATAAGAGCCCTCGAACATCAGAGCCGTGTTTTTGGCCCCTTGCACGAGGTCATCGGCCTTTTGCAGGTTCGCCCAAGATAGTTTGGTTTCTTGGAGCGTCTCTTTTTGGGTGCCCTTGTAGGGGTAGCCCTTGATGACGCGCCGCACCCGCTCGGCGGTCAGACTATCGGCGTAATCCTCGCACTCGACAAGGATGAACCGCCGATTGCCATTATCAGAATGGTTGCGGGCGAGCACTGCCTCACCGGTGGTTCCTGATCCTGCAAAGGAATCCAAGACGATTGAATCTGGCGTCGTTGAAATCTGGACTATTCTCTCGACAAGTTGTCGCGGCTTAGGGGCATGTATGCCCAACTCTTCGCGATCTGAAAACACGGCCATGAGAGCCTTCTTAGAGTCTTCTGTATCACCGACTTCCTTGGCAAGCCAAAGGGTATTGGGGACGAGACTGACGACACGCCCCTCAATAGGCTTGACCCTCGGTCTCCCGTTGCCGTTCTTGGGCCAATAAATTCGGCCCTCCGATAGCAGTTTCCTAAACTCAGGTTCGGTAGCACCCCAACACCGTCCCTTGGGCGGATCAAGAACAAGACCTGTTGGCGTCGTAATTTTATAGACTTGGTTCTTGCGGAAACCCTGAGCTGAAAACGGAATCGTTCCACCTGGAGATTCATGGCCGTCTGGGGCGTCCTCGTCGCTTTGTTCAGTATGAGAGTTCGGTGTAAGTAAGTGCCGAAATAGTCGCCATGTATCGGGCAAAGCCTTGGTGTAAAGCAAGACGTGGTCGATGCTTGGCGACAGCGTCGCTCGATTCTCGCGAGAAGTTCTTTTTTGCCAAGCCAATTGCCCAACGCAATTGTCTTCTCCGAACACCTCGTCCAAAATTGCGCGACCTCGATGAATTTCGTTATCGTCAAGGGTTACCCATAAAGAACCCTTATCGGATAGTAACTCCCAAAGCAACCGCAAACGGGGCCACATCATGCAGCACCACTTGTCGTGCCTCAGCATGTCTTCCGTGTTAATCGGGTTGCAAGATAACCATTCTTTGATAAGCGGGCTGTTGACGTTGTCGTTATAGCTCCACCCTTCGTTGCCGGTGTTATAGGGCGGATCAATAAAAATGCAATCCACCTTGCCCGCATAACGCGGAAGCAAAGCCTTAAGGGCGTGGAGGTTGTCGCCATGAATAATGAGGTTATCGTCTAGCGAACCCTCGCCAATCCCCTTGTCCGGATGCGCAATCAAGGGGCGGTACGGCACCGTGAGATGGTGATTGTACACGAACTCCTTTCCAATGAATTGCAATTCCGGCATGTGTTCCTCATTTTGACACGCGAGGGCGTGTAGGTGAGCGACTGCTTTTAATGACTCGACTTCAACCTCTGGTGAAACTGAGTGAAGAGCTCTACTGCGTCGAGACCGATCGCCTCAGATAGTCGGACAAACTCGAAGACGTCAAGACGCCTCGTGCCGCGCTCAATCTTCACAATGAACGTGATCGACTGACCCATCCGGCGGGAAAGCTCCTCTTGGCTTACTCCAGCGGCTAAGCGAGCTTCTTTGATTACCTGAATGAGGATGTCGTTCACAACGGTTCGCAAGGAACCGACGCCTTTGCGATCCATCCTACCAACTTAGTAGACAACTGGCCTACCAAAGTGGCAGGACCAGGTTAAGCAAGTCTAACATCATGCCTTTGCAGCCCTGCCCAGAGTGTCAAACGCTAGTTTCGGAGTCGGCTCAAGTCTGCCCGAAATGTGGACGGTCACACCCCACGCGGAAGCGAATGAACAAGTCGGTTCAGTCCGCTCTCTCGTTGCTCTTGGTGGTGTTAGGAATCGTAGTCTTCAAGGCCTCGGAGTGGGCATTTCAAGCCGAACAGTCCACCACTTTGGGTTTGGTTCCGAGTGCGAAACGCTACGAGAGTTGGCCGATTGCCTTGGCCCTTGTTGTGATCGGTCTGATCCTGTTTTCTCGGGCGGTGAACCGAAAGGACTGAAACCCGCTGAGGGTCGAGTGTCCGACTTCCGAATCCTCTATATACACTAACCATGAACATTCTCGAATCTGGAAGCGCGACCGCCGTAGTCGCCCTACTCTTTCTCATCCTCATCGCTATCGTAACGATGGGCCGAAACAACAAAAAGCCCTGATGAGCGATCACTCGAAGCGGAGATGGCTTTTCTGGGGTGTCAGTGGTCTTGTCACGCTCTTAGGTCTGTGGTTCGCCCTTCGGCTTTTGAATCCTCTCTCGGGTGTGTGGGAGGACGATGGAACGGTCTGCTCCTTTGGTCTCTTCGGCGGTGGCGAATGCGCGAACGAACGAGGCGAGCGGTTCAATGTTGGTGTTCGGCTTGGCAGTAACGAAATGACCTTCGGAGACTACACGGGCACCTATGAAATGCTTCTCGGTGGTGGCTCATTCCTCTTCAAAGCAAGTGATATGCTGGAAGGTGTAGAGCCCGTTACGGCGGCGGAACCTCGCTCTTGGAGGAAGCACGAAGACAGGGCTCAAGCATCGGGCCGATACCTTGGATCGGGCACCATGCAGGGGATTAGGAAGCAGTACGCGGGAGATTTCCAGAGGAAGTTTTCGAGGAAGTGAATATGAGCGAAGAAGTCAAATACGTCTACTACGAAGGCCCGAAGGACGAACTCGTGAGGGACCTCAAGACCGACGGGGAGGACATGGCCCTCGAACTCGAAGCGTGGAGTGGCGGCGAGTGGGTGAACTACTACGGAAGCATTTCCGATCTTGTGGCCATCGACGCCGATGAGGCCGAGAAGATAATGGGAAAAGAAAGCCCTGAGAGCCCCATCCGCCGGACTTCGTTCGATGCGGTGAGGCAACTCTCAAACTGATCGACCGAGACGAAGTTGGGGGTCACTGAGAGACGTGGGAGTCAGGGGCATTCGCCTCTATGTAGTCCTTCTTTGCCCGGATGTAGCCAAGGTCCAGCATAAGCGCATCAACAGGAGTTTCAAAGTCGGCGGCCCACTGATGCAATTTCTGTTGAGCTCGAAGCCGGTCTTTCGAGTCGCTCATGTCATAGCGTTCGCGAGCGCGTGAAAGTAGGTCCGTGAGTTCCTTTGCGTTAGTTTTCAGTCGCCTCAACCGAAGGAAATAGTACGCTGCAATCTCATTCTGTGAGTTTGAGTAGTAGAGGCTTTTGCGCTTTGATCGGTGTCCCTTGATGCTCTTAAGCAACATTTCGAGTCCATGGTCAAGTGCTTTGCACTTTTTCCGGAGAAGCTCACCCCCAAGTTCCGGTTCGAGCCCCGATCCCCTAAAGACACTCTCGATTTCTGAGAACAGCACGCGAAACTCTTCTTGAAGGTCTCGGCGGTGATTTCGAATGGCAATCGGTACGAACTGCCAATCCGCGCTTCCTACCGTCTCGTTCTCGGCCAGATCGGCCTCTTTTTCCCACCAGATCATCGCCAGGGCAAGAAGCACAGGATGCATGTGGAGCTTTTTCGCCTCCTTCTCAATGAGAAGTGCAAGCGCGAACGGGTCTTCTCGCTTGGATGCGTCAGACTTGAACGCTTTCCTGAGCGACTGGGCAAGAGACGGATGAATGGGATCGCTCAAGATCATCTCGAATAGATAGGCAATTCCCCCATGTACGTGGGCTTCAGCCGATACATGGCTGCTCTCGGAGCGAAGTTCATCCGCCTCTTGGATCAGGGGAGGAGCTTCAACTTTCTCCTCTTCCTTAGGTTCCGTTTTCAGGTTTTTAGTTCCCATCTGCCTTCCGAAAAATCTGCGACTAAAAGATCAATGGGTGCCGGATAAGTTCAAGAACGGAGAAACCCAGGATTCGCCTTTGGATTCAGTTTACAGTGCTGAAGTCAAAGAAAACGTCATGCGTTTTTTCCTGCTTCTTGAGCAGATTCCGCTGGAAGAGAATCATGCCAAGGAAGCCACTTCACCCGACGATCTATCCTCCTCCGACCAAGGACGACAGCATCCAAGCCTTCGCGTCCATTATCGCTAGATCAGCGGTGCGAATCGCCCAATCTGAAGAGAATCAGAAGCCCGCTGAACCTGGTATTAAACAATATAATGTGGATATGGAAACATCTGTTAATGATGGTAATATCGAGAAATGTTCAAGGCTGCATCTAAACCAACCGACTCTCTTTGGAGGGGACGAGTCATGAGCATCCCTCACGTCGCCATCTACCGTAGAGTCTCGACAACGATACAGGCAGACGACGGGATTTCATTTGCGAACCAGCCTGGGATGGTGATATCTGAACTCGAAAACCGGTTTGGCCCTGGCGGATTCACCTACGAAATCTTCGGCGATGAAGGCAAGAGTGGCGGTTCTGGCCCGAAACCGTGGGCAACAACCCGCAAATCTCGGGACCGAAAGGGACTCTTCGAGATGATCCAAAAACTCAATGCCGGAGAGTTCACGCATGTTGCCGCCTACCATCCGGATCGAATCTACAGGGACCAGCTAGGCTATATGGCTCTCTACTCCGAGGTCATGAAGCCTAAGGGGATTCAGTTCATCTTCGTCACTGGATCGTTTGACATGAGCTACGAGGGACTCTTTACCCAGGGAGTCATCGCTGGAGTCGCTGAACTCCAAAGGCACCAAGTCAGTGAGAACATCAGACGTAACCTGGAGTGCAAGCGCAAAGAAGGTTACTACCTAGGCACTGTTCCGTTTGGCTGGAGAAGAGAAGAATCCCATGAGCATGAAGGCAGAAGGTCCAACATTCGCAGGGAAGAGGCAGAAGGCGAGGTCGTAGTTCGTATTTCACAAATGTATCTGTCGGGCATGAGTGAACAAGCCATCGCAGATCGGCTCAATGCAGAAAGTGTTCCTCACAAGAAGTCGGTTGGAAAGTGGAGAGGTAACACCGTCAATCTCGTCCTCGTGAATCCTACCCACGCTGGTTTGGTTCGCTCAGTGGGTGGAGACCTCATTGAAGGACTGCACTTTGTTGAGCGGTACTACGATGAATCCGTGTTGGCCCAAATTCAAGCAAGGCTTGAGCGCAACCGAAAGAGGCTCAAAGGTGTTGCGCACACTCAGCCCTTTCGGCTCTTCAGCGGGATCGCGGTCTGTGGGCATTGCGGCAAGAAGCTCCAAGGCTCGTTTCACACGGAGTCGCCCGGCTACCGTTGTATGGGGAGAGGAACTTCTGGTGACGGGGCACATGTGTACATTTCGGCAAAGTCCCTTGAAGAACTCATCGTCGCAGAGCTTGGAAGTCTTGCCAGGGAGCCAGAAATCTTCGAAGCCATCGAAGAGCAAATAGAGTCACTTGTGCGCTCTCAGTCGGACACCGCTTCAAAGCGCGCATTGGAAGTTCGAAAGAGCCTTTCGGAGTGGACCGAGCGCGAAGACGTCGTCGTTGAATCGCTCTCTAAGAAGGTTCTCTCGCAAGCTCAGGCCAGGCGCAAGCTGCAAGAGATATCGGCCAGGAAACTTGAGTTTGAAACCGAGCTCATGCAGATAGACCAGCTTCTGCAAAACACCGACTCAAGGGAGCAGCTCATCCGAAACGCCAAAGCGGCCTTGCCGAGGTTCGATGCTGTCTGGGAGCACCTGTCGGACTCTGAGCGGCGAGAAGCCCTTCATCTCACAATCGAAGAGCTGAAGGTCTTCGCGAAAGACGATAGGAAGTGGATTGAACTTAAGCTCGTCTTCAGCGAACGGCCTGTAGAGATTGAGGTTCTCAGGGGAGCGGAGCGGTACCGAAGTGGCAAGCTAGATGGAGTCGCAAGCCTCACCCCGAGAGAGCTTGCGTGTCTGAAACATGCCGGGGACGGAGCGAACTACGTGCAGACCGCGAAATACTTTGACTCGACACCTACAAACGCTCACGCATTGCTCAGACGGGCCATGCAAAAGCTAGGCGTCAAAACAGTTAGCGAAGCAGTGAAGCTTGCCGAGCCAACCATCCGAAGGCTCCAAAGCCAACTGCCGCTATTTGGACGAGTGGAAGCTCCAAAGCACTCGCCGAAGAGGCTTGGAGTGATGGAATATCAAGTACTTGGATTATCGAGTGAAGGAAAAGGGGTGAGGGAGATCGCGGCCCAGACTCAGATAACGGCCGAGAGGGTGCAGTCGATGCTCGAATCTGCGCTCGGTAAGGTGGGGGTCAAGGGCGCGGTGGCGGCAATGAACAAAGTTGGTAAAGACGATAGCTTGCTTCCGGTCACCATGGTAAACCGCAGGAGACGCGGGTGAGAAGAAAGCTTGCCACAAGAACGAAAGCGGTCATCTACGCCCGCGTCAGCTCTAAAGAGCAAGAAGCCGAAGGCTTTAGCGTGGATGCCCAGCTTCGCTTGTTGCGGGCGTATGCACTGGAGCAGCAGGTGGACGTGGTTCGAGAGTTCACCGAAGCAGAAACCGCCAAGCAGTCAGGACGACGCGCCTTTGGAGAAATGCTCCGTTTCCTGGAAGCCAATCCTGGTCATGTTATCCTCGTCGAAAAGGTCGATCGCCTCTACCGGAACTTTGCCGACTACGTGAAGGTGGACCACCTAGGCGTAGAGCTCCATTTTGTCAAAGATGGCATGGTCATCGGTGAAGGCTCAAAGAGCCAGGACAAGTTCATGCACGGCATCCGCGTACTGATGGCCAAGAACTACGTGGACAACCTCTCAGAGGAAATCCGCAAAGGTTTGAATGAGAAGGCGGCGCAGGGCATCTATCCCACCCATGCGCCTCTTGGCTACCTCAATGCCCAAGAACCGGGGACGAAGCGAAAGATCATTGTCCCCGACCCGGCGCGGGCACACCTTGTCAGGGACCTCTTTCAAGAGTACGCAACTGGAAACCATTCCATCCGCTCACTAACTGTTCTTGCTAGAGCAAGGGAACTAACATCCAAGAAAGGTTTGCCTCTTCCCAAAAGTGCGATTGAGCAAATCCTAAATCATCCAGCATATTGCGGCCTCATTAGGTGGCGAGGAATTGAATCTGTTGGCATCCATGAACCTCTCATTACAAAGGAGACTTGGGACCACGTTCAAGCCATCATGAGAGGGAGATGCACCACATCGGGGTTCGGGAGCAAGAACTTCACCTACCAAGGCATGGTGATTTGCAGCTGCGGAAAACTCATGACTGGCGAGCTGAAGAAGGGCAAGTACATCTATTACCACTGCACCGGTGAGAAGCGCGAAACGTGTGGACGGCCATATGTCTCGGAGCGGGTGTTGGACAAAGCGTTTGAAGAACTGCTCAAGACAATAACCGTTCCACACGATATTCTTGGCTGGATATCAGAGGGACTTAGAGAAGCAGACAAGGATCGTCACCGGAGGGCAGGCAGCAGAAAGCATAAGATTCAATCTGAAGTCTCAACCATCAAATCTCGGCTCGAGAGACTCTATCTCGACAAGCTAGAAGGCGAGATCACTGTGGAGTTCTACAAAGAGACGAAGTCCAAGTGGGAATCCAGAATAACTGAGTTGCAACTTGAACTTGCGGCAATAGACCGCACGGAACCCGTTTGCATCGACTCAGCAATGAGAGTTCTCGAACTGGCGGCAACTGCCAAAGTGCCGATTCTAACCAAAAGCGAGAACTGCTCAAATACATGCTCTCGAACTCCTATTGGAGGGGCGGGAAACTCGAAGTTGAGCTCAAAGAAATCTTCGATTTGATGCTAAATCTGACCAAAACGGTCAGCGGCCATGACCCCAGCGAGCGCCAAAATATGGCGAAAATCTCTGAAAATGTAGATTGGTGGAGGTTAGGGGACTCGAACCCCTGGCCTCTTCCATGCCATGGAAGCGCTCTCCCAGCTGAGCTAAACCCCCCCACTGAGAAGTTAATTATAGAACAGGAGTGGGCAGGGGAGCAAGGATGAGGCCCAGGATGCCCACCAAACTCACCCAAACAGCCTAAGGGCAAGGACCTTTACACGGACATAACACCAATGGAGCAGGCTGAAGAGGTGACTAGAAGAGACTTTTTGGCCGGAACCACAGCAGCCGGAGCAGCTATGGCAATGCCCGAGTTTTTCAGCTTCTCTCAACCCAAAAGCCCAAGGGTGAACCGGGTCAGCACAGATCTCTGCGAGATTGTCCTAGAAAAAGAAGGCAGGTTCAGAATTCTTCAGCTCACTGACACCCACTTCGGCACTCCAACGCCAGAAAATCGGCTCAAGGATGAAGGTTCAAGAAAGCTGATCCGTGGCATGGTTGATGACCATGCGCCTGACCTTGTCTTTCACACAGGTGACTTCATCAACAACGACAAGGAGAATGCAGAGCACAAAGCCATAGACTTTATGAACGACCTTGGCACGCCTTGGTCGGTAGTTTTTGGCAACCACGACCACGCCAATGGCAAGCCCGGACAGATTACATTTGATGACTATTACAGACGAATGAAGAACAGCTTGGCTGGCTTTTCGCCAAGGCCGGACGGTAGCAAGGATTACTGCTATCGAATTGACCTGAGAGTCGGACGCAAACCTATCTTCGCCTCTATTTTCGCCTTCAACTGCGGCGACCCCCAATCAGGGATGATCATCAATGCCACTCAGACAGAGTGGCTTGAGCAGCAGCTAGAAGCTGACAAAAAAGCGGCGCGAAGCCAGCCCATTTTTGTTATGCAGCACATTCCTACCATCGAG
Organism: uncultured Fimbriimonadaceae bacterium; assembly: GCA_964607175.1. Taxonomy (GTDB): domain Bacteria; phylum Armatimonadota; class Fimbriimonadia; order Fimbriimonadales; family Fimbriimonadaceae; genus JAKRSE01. The sequence goes on along the minus strand of CAZSIM010000001.1, from coordinate 148,239 downwards.
TTCAATACGCTTTTCGATCAGAAGCTGGCTGTCGGACGCAAGGGAGAAAAAGTTTGTTTTGAACTTGACAAGGGAGAAATCTTTAGTCGATACGCCGCATCAGGCCGGGTAAAGGCCATCTTCTGCGGTCACGACCATGTGAATGACTATATAGGAACCTACCAAGGAATTCGCCTCGTCTACGGAAGATGTTCTGGGTTCAGCGGCTATGGCGACTGGCAGCGAGGAGGCCGCACCCTTGACATCAACTCGGAAAGCGGCTCTGCATCGACCAAAGTCGTCATCGCCCGAGGAGCCGCTGAAAAAGCCGAATGGAGCGAGACGCTTAAAGAAATGGCTGCCAGCTGATTATCAGTGCCGGAAGCGTGGTGCACGCCAATGCACCACACTTCTCTAACCGATCAATGACTTCTATCTGCTGGCTGTCCTCACCCGCTGCATAACCACTTTTCCGTCCTTCCAAGTGATGTCCACAATTCGGCCGCCCCGGGCTCTGAGACCAGTTACAGAACCTGCTGCTGCCCAATCTTTGGGCAGAGCAGGCAGCAGCTTAAGATCACCATCGTGGCTCTGAAGCAGCATTTCTGCAATTCCGGCAGCTGCGCCAAAGTTGCCATCAATCTGAAAAGGAGGATGGGCGCAGAAGAGGTTTGCATACAGCCCTCCACCGTTTGACATGTTCATTCCCATGCCGCCAGTAGGCACCATCAACCGCTTCAGCAGCAGGCTGGCCCTATCTCCATCACCCAGCCTCGCCCAAAAGCAGACTTTCCACGCCAAAGACCAGCCAGTGCCGTCATCGCCACGCTTCTCTAGAGTTTTTCTTGCTGCTTCAGCAAGTTCCGGCGTCCCCCAAGGAGTGATTTGGCTGCTGGGGTGCAGCCCATACAAATGTGAAACATGACGATGCTTTGGCTCTGCTTCTTCGTAAGGCTCCAGCCATTCCTGCAGCCTGCCATCAGGGCCAATAATATGCGGAGCCAATCTGTTTCTAGCGGCCAAAAGCTCAGCCTGCAGCGCTGAATCCAACCCTAAAATTTTTGCAGATTCTATAGTATTAGTAAAGAGCTCCCTTACAATCTGCTGGTCCATAGTCGGCCCCATGACAGTAGATATTCTCCCAGAACTGCCGATTCTAAATCCATTTTCAGGAGAGTTGCTGGGTGCAGTGACAAGCCACCTATTTTTGGGCTCTTCGATCAGCATATCCAAGAAAAACAGCGAAGCTTCTTTCATAACAGGATATGCCTTTACCAGAAATTTCTTGTCTCCAGAAAAAGCGTAGTGTTCCCAAAGATGCTGACTAAGCCACCCAGCTCCGCTGGAAGTTGAGCCCCAATCTGCCCCTTCACCAGGAGAAGTGAAGTGCCAAGGATTGCAGATAACATGAGCCACCCACCCTCTGGCATTATAGTAAGCCTTTGCAGTTTTTTGACCATTAGGCACTAGTTTGGTTATGAACTCCATCAGAGGTTTGGCACAATCGCCTAGATTGGTGGTTTCTGCCAGCCAATAGTTCATCTGCAGATTGATATTTATGTGGAAATCACCATTCCAAGGAGTCTGCAGCTCTTCTGCCCAGATGCCCTGCAGGTTGGCTGGCAGAGGACTATCTGGCCTGGAACTTGATATCAGCAGATACCGGCCAAAGTGATAAAGCAGGGCAGAAAGAGCTGGGTCTGATACACCTTTCGCCTGAGAAATCAATCTTTCTGGAGTTGAAAGTTTTGATGATTCAACTGCGGGCAGGTCTAAACGACTTCTTCTATAAAAAGACTGATGATTATTTATGTGATCTCGCCGTAGCCTATCGTAGCCTTTTCCGGTGGCAGCATCAAGATCCTTTTCAACCAAACCAGCATAATCTGGGTCAAACATTGATGTCTTAGCTGTAAAAAGAAGCACTGCTTCATCAGCATTCTTAACCTCAATTCCCTTGGCTGTAACCAAAGTGCTTCCGCCTTTGGCAACTACCCTAAGTCGTCCCTCATACTTCACCCCATCTTGGCCAGAAAAGCCGCTGGCCAAGGTTCCGTACATCACAAGGTCGCCTTGGTCTTCTTTATAAAAAACTCTCTCACCGCGCGTCAATCCTGCCTTAAATGAAATCTGCTTGGCTTGAGAAGATTTAATACGATAAGCAGCTACACGTCCAGGAGCGCTTACAAAACTTTCTCGCTCTACTTTTGCGCCACCTGAGAGATGCTGCACCCGCGTCACTGCGCTGTCAAGATCAAGTGAACGCAGATACTCCGTCTCGCCTGCATCCCAAGGAAACTCTATCTCTAGATTTCCTAATACCTGGTAGCAGCCAAAGGGGCCATCTTTAGCGCTGCCATAACTAGAACCTGGCCCTTTAGCAACAAACTCTTTCTGCAGCAGCTGCTGAGCTTTCTCGTTTTCCCCAGCAGTCAGCAGCCTTCTCAGCTCCGGCAGAACTTTATGGGCCTCTTCCCTATCGGCATCCTGCGGCGATCCTGACCACATGGTTGACTCGTTAAGAACAACCTTCTCTTTGGCGACACCACCAAAGACCATTGCTCCAAGCCTGCCATTGCCCATGGGACAAGATTCTGTAAAGTGTCGGGCTGGCACCTTAAACCAGACGACATGAGCGGGATCAAAACTGGCCGACATTGCTCCCGCCGCCAGGACCGCCGTTAGAAAAGGCATAGGGTCATGTGTACCCCGATAAGCTGACGAGAGGTCTTGGTGTTCTTTGATTTAACAGCCAAACTGGCGCTCACAAGCCTGCCTTCCTCATCCACCGAAACAGAAATGAGAAGTGTGCCAGCACCTCGCCCCGTCTGCCTGACCACAACTTCATACACATGAACTCCTACCTGCGCGTTGACGGAGGCGATGAAATCAAGGCTGACAGCGTGCCACACCTTTCCCTCGAACTCTGCCGTGCCAAGCTGGTTTACCAGCCTGCTTATGCTTCCTGGCGTGACACTCACGCCTCCTGCCAGTTGGCCTTGGTCAGCCCCAATAAAGATAATCTCCAAGGGCCGCTGGCTTGCAGGGTCCAGTCCCTGCATTAGAATCCTAGCTCTGCCCGCAGCTCCGCCGGGCTTCAAAATCAGTTCGCCAGGATCAATCAAGGCCTGAAATGCCGCAGTCGGGTCAGGAAGACCAGACCGATTCACTGGCCTGACAGTTCCTCCTCCTAATCCCGCTCCATCACCAGTTCCCCCGCTTGGCATGGCAAGCCAGTCCTGGCTTAAAATTCCTAAAGGCAGGGGACCGCCTGGCTTTACAACAAGGGTAAGCAGCAGTCGCGATTCGATGCCCTCATGTTGAAAAACTGTTATCGGCAGAGTGTAGAGGCCTGGGAGAATGCCTGGCTTTGCCTGGATCTTTAACGGCCAAAGCAGGCTGCCATCTGAATCAAGGGGGACATCTTGAGGTGAGTGTTCTCCCGCCCCCACAACAGATAAAAAGCGATTCATCCTTAATATGCCAGCTTCATCCAGAACATCAAAACGAACCTTAAGATTCGCCCCCAGCAGATCGACGCCACGAACAACAATAGGCAGGGATGCTGCTGTGCCATCTTCTGGTGAAACCTCAATAACACTGCCTTTAAGCGAAGCAGAAAATTCCCCTGTCTCAATATTTACAACATCCGCTGAACCAGAATCTCTTGATCCTTGGCCCTTCATCTTAACCAGGAGCGTTTCTTTTGTCGAAGTCAAGACGCCCTTCACCGATGCAGAAATGCTGACTTCCAAATCTTCGCCCTGCTCAAAATCGGCTGAAAATGGGTGGATCCTTACTACCGGACTTCCATCAGAATTGCCATTGACAGATTGAGTTGTCACCTGGGTAACTGTCTCAGTTTTCTGACCATCGTTGCCAGTTCGCCCCACTAGAGTTTTAGTGATTTCCACTTCACCTGTTCCTGTTAGGGGCAATCCTTCAACGACAAATCTGCTTCTTATAAATGCAGACTTTCCGGGATTAGGAATTTTTGATGCAGGTCGAATAGATTCAGGAACAAAAAAGGCTCTAAGCTTTATAGGTTCGACTTCCACCTTTTTTTCATCAAAAGCATAAAATAAAACCTCCTTGCCCTTTTCATCTATTCCAGAAAGGACGCCTAACACAACAAGACGGCAGCTCCCTTTCTCAAGTAGAGGCAGCCCCCTCTCTCCTGACCTTGGATAGATGGGTCCCTGATGATCGAGCGGCAGTGAAAATGGCATTGCCGCTTGAACAGGCATCCTTCCGGTCAGCCTTTGAAGGAGCATGTTGCCGCTTCTGCCAGCCGATTTCGCTGCAGACGCAAGACGGTCTTGTGCTTCAGAGCGAGAAAGACGGCTCACTTCTTCTGTCAGGCTAGGCTGGGATTCGCTGCCTGTTAGAACGATGAAGTTGACCCCAAGATTATCAAGGTGAGAGCTGCCCGTTACAAAAATTCCACTCACCCTTCCTTCCACCGCTTGTCCCGGCTTCAGCTTCTCATGAGTCAGCTCAATCTTTATTCCAAAGGAAAGGGGCTGTGCAGAAGCCAGCAGGGGGGCAAGGCAGGCCACAACAGCGATAAAAAGCTGAAGCAGCTGGCCAATAAAGCGATGAACTTTCATGCCACACCTTGTTGGGCTGAGCAAATGAGCTCTAAGTTCCATTTTACGCAATGCCCCCTCGAAACTGCTCGATTTGTCAAGGAGTTTCATGTCTCGTGCGATTCCCAATGTCTTAACTGGCATAAGAAAGATAACTATGTTCAGGCTGCTCTAAAGCCGCCGATCCACTCATGAGCTTGTTAGGTCGTCCTTCGGCTCTGACCTGAGTCAAAGCAGCACTTTCATGTCAGGATTGAAGCTGATGTCAGTCACTCAGGCTCTCCCCGAGCCAAAATCCGGCCTTCAGCGTTTGTGGCACTATGCTGGCCCCCATAAGGGCAGAGTTCTGCTGGCCACCACCTACACAACTTTGGGCAAAGTCATGGATGTCGTGCCGGAAGTTCTTATCGGCGCGGTTATCGATGTCATCGTTCGGGGGCAGGAATCCATGGTCGCCTCCGTTTTCGGTGTGACTGACCGATGGCAGCAGCTGGTTATCCTTGCCATTGCCAACGCTTTTGTATGGTTTTTCGAAAGCCTTTTCGGCTACCTATCAGCCCTCACCTGGCGCGGGCTTTCCCAAACACTAGAACACAGCATCCGCACCGAGCTCTACGACCATGTTCAGCATCTAGAGGTCGCATGGTTTGAAGATACTTCCAGCGGCGGACTGCTTAGTGTTTTAAACGATGATATCAATCAGCTGGAGAGATTTCTCGATGGCGGAGCTTCTTCCATCATTACTGTCTTCTGGAATATTGTCCTTGTTGGGGCTGTCTTCTTTTTCAGTTCTCCCCTCTTGACTCTTCTCGCTTTTCTGCCCATTCCTCTTATTATTTTCGGCTCTATACAGTATCAAAGAATTCTTGCTCCCAAGTACCTTAAAGTAAGAGAAGCTGTCGCCGAAATGAGCTCTACACTCAACGCGAATCTTGGCGGAATCACCACAATTAAAGCCTTTACTGCCGAGCAGAAGGAATCAGACCGAGTAGCCAAAGTCTCTGGAGAATATAAAGAGGCCAACCGCGAAGCTATTCGCTATTCCGCTGCTTTTGTCCCCATTATCCGCATGGCGATTCTTACTGGCTTCACCTGTACTTTGGTGGTCGGAGGCTGGCTTGTGCTCAACCAGAAAATTGAAGTCGGCATCTACTCAGTTCTCGTCTTCATGACCCAAAGGCTTCTGTGGCCCCTTACTGGTCTTGGCGAAACTTTAGATCAATACCAGAGGGCAATGGCTTCAACTTCCAGAATCTTTAAGCTCAGAGACGTTAAGCCAGCCATGCAGCCCGGAGTTTCTGCCCTGTCAGTTCCAGTTAAGGGAGAGGTTGAGTTCAAAGACGTCACCTTTGGCTACGCCGATGGAGGGGACATTCTAAAAGGCATTGACATCAAGGTCCCTGCAGGAGAAACCCATGCCATTGTCGGAGCGACAGGGGCAGGTAAATCTACTGTCATCCGTCTGCTCCTCAGATTTCACGATGCCAGGTCAGGTCAGGTTCTGCTGGATGGGCAGGATGTTAAGTCGCTGACCTACACCTCGCTTAGAGGTGCAATGGGCTATGTCAGCCAGGATGTCTTCCTTTTTCACGGAACTGTCCGGGACAACATTGCTTATGGAAGAAGCGAAGCTTCTCAGGCAGAAATTGAAGAAGCTGCCAAGTCGGCAGAAGCCCATGAATTCATCATGCAGCTCCCTCAGGCTTACGATACTGTGGTGGGTGAGAGGGGACAAAAGCTCTCGGGCGGCCAGAGGCAGAGACTTTCTCTCGCCAGAGCGATTCTTCGTGACCCAGCGATCTTGGTCTTGGATGAAGCGACCTCGGCTGTAGACAACGAAACCGAAGCAGCCATTCAGCGCTCACTGGCTAAAGTCACCAAAAACAGAACGTCGCTTGTCATTGCCCACCGACTATCAACGGTTAGGGATGCTGACAAGATCTGGGTGCTTGAAGCTGGCAGAGTGATTGAGGCGGGAACTCACGATGAACTGGTTCACGGACGTGGTCTCTACGCCGCTCTTTGGAGGGTCCAGACAGGCGAATCAGTCTAGGAGTAGGCACCGCTGAGTTCAAAAACAATCCTCGTGGCAAGATAGCATCATGACTGAAGAACCTGGTTCGGCCCCACGCCTTTCAGGAAACCCCATCTTTCCCGGCTGGTATGCCGACCCAGAGCTTCATCTCTTCGAGGGACGCTACTGGATTTACCCCACATACTCGGCCCCTTACGAAGAGCAGACCTTCTTTGAAGCCTTCTCTTCAAGCGACCTCACTGACTGGCGAAACGAAGGAAGAATCCTAGATTTCTCCGATGTTCCCTGGAGCACCAACCGAGCCGCCTGGGCGCCGACTATCGCAGAAAAAGACGGGAAGTACTACTTCTACTTTTCGGCTGGAGATGGCGCAGGCATAGGAGTGGCGGTTTCTGATTCTCCCAGGGGACCTTTTGTAGATGCTTTGGGGCATGCACTCATCAGCGAGTACCACCACGGAGCTCAGCCGATAGATGCTCATGCCTTTATCGATGATGACGGCACTGCCTACCTTTATTACGGGGGCTGGAAGCACGCTGTGGTCGTCAAGCTCGGGGCAGACATGACCTCTATCGAGGGTCCCTTTATAGAGATAACGCCAGACAACTATGTAGAAGCCCCCTTTATGCTGAAGCACAAAGGCCGCTATGTTTTTATGTGGTCAGAAGGAGGATGGACTGATTCAAGCTACGCAGTCGCTTATGGTTCCAGCGATTCTCCCTTTGGACCTTTCACCAGAGAGGCTGGAATTCTAGAAACTGACCCCGCCGTAGGCAAGGGCGCCGGACATCACTCTGTGCTTAAGCTGCCAGGAAGCAGCCAATACATCATCTGCTACCATCGCAGGCCGCCAGCCGAAACCAGTGCCCACCATAGGGTCACCTGCCTGGATTATCTGCACGTTGATGAATCGGGGAAGATTGAGCCAGTCAAAATCACCCACCAAGGCGTTAGTGCATGGCCCGCAAAAGATGAGCGGAGGCCAGAATGAATCACACTTCTGCGGCCTTGACGCTGGGGCTGTGAACCACCCCAACATACCAAGTAGGATTCCCATCCGATGGCCTTTCGTGCCAATCGTATAGATAGTTCTCAATCAGGCTGCCTTTGGCCAATCTCTGAGGCATCACCACTGTAGGCAGCCAGATCTCACCCAAAATGGGGTAGCAGTCAACAGGCTGGGGACGACGATTGCTTCGATAATCATCTGTCACATCAACCAGCACCACATGGGCCAGGTTGTGAACCCATAAATCTCCATCCAAAACTGCTGACATTGGGCGTCCTGCCTTCAGAACTCCAAGACGGATCAGCAGACAGAAGCGCACCTATATTGATACAAAGTTTTCCACACAGACGGGCGCCACAATCTGGCCACAGCTAAGCTAATTGGATGTTTTGCCTTGATCCAGGTGAACCACGGCTCCCATCAAAGTTTTCTCTGCGCCCCCTTTGTCGCCTCTCTGGATGGCCTGCATGGCTATGGTGACTTCCTGAGCATCTTGAGTTCGCCCCTGACTGACCAGCAGCATCTGGGTTTTCTGCAGATCCTGCAGAGCTGCCGCCATAGTAATAGCCTGAGTCTTGAGTCCAAGCATGGTCTTCTCCACCGCCCGGCTGACACTTGCCACCTGGTGAGCCGCAGCCACCTTGGGGTGAACTGGCGCGCTGAACCTTGCAGATTCGGCAGTGAACTCCATAATCAAGTCCACTTCTTTTGTCTCGGTCTGCCCGGTGAGGGGCTGGTTGTAGATCAATCGGCCAGCGGCGGCTCGATAATGTCCAAGCGGATGATTGACAAACTCAAGGTCGATAAGTATCTGCAGTGTAGACCCTCTTTCAAGGTCGGCCAGATCAATCTCAATCTCTCTTTGTCCAGAGGCGATCACAGCGCCAGTCACGCCTCTCAGCTCCACCCATCTAGCCACCTTTAAGGCAAACTTGGCTCCCGTCATCTGGGTAGACATAAGCTTGCTAAGCTCATCCCTAAAGAGTGTCGGAATCTGTTGTGGTGCAGAGATGTAATGATAGTTCCCCCCTGCTCTCTTGGCCATGCCTGCCAAAATTTCCTCATTGTAATCGGGACCAAACCCTAGAAATGTGCAGGTGACTCCCCTTGCTTTTATATCGCCAGCAAGGGCGACTAGGCTCTGGTAATCCTTGATTCCGGCGGTGGGGTCTCCATCAGTGAGAACAACCAGCCTTTGAGCCCGGCCAGGGTCCGAAGCCATGGCAATCTGCTGGGCTCCAAGGGTCAATCCGTCACTAAGGTTCGTCGTGTATCCGGGCTGAAGCTGCGAAATGCCTGCCTTAATGGCTTCGCGGTTGGTCACTCTCTGGGGTGCCATCAGCACCTCAACCACTTCATCAAAAACGACGATGCTGAGAATGTCGTCAGGACTCATAAGGTCAACAACAAGACGGCAGGCCTCTTTTGCGTACTCCAAAGGCGCTCCTTCCATGCTGCCGCTTCGATCCACGACAAGGCAGAGATTGACCGGGGTTCTCGTCCCATTGGTGACCATGCCAGTGAGGCCAGGTTCCTGGGGGGCAGTGATCTCCAATAGAAACTGCTCTCGTGCCGGGCCGTTGGCCATGGTCGCTTCTCGGCTGGGGGTTATGGAGAACTGCAGGCCGAGATCTGGGGGAGATACGGCCATGGTGCGGTTCATAGGGTTCCCGCCCAAAGCTCCGGCTGGCATGGCTTGAGTTCTCATGCTCGGGCCCCCGCCAACAACAGTCTTGTTGGGATCAAACCCACCCGGATTCATCGCTTGAGTCTTGTCGTTCATCTTCCCCTTCTCCTCATTACTCCACTCTAAATTCAGATGATCCAATACGAATCATATCACCCTGCCTCAAAAGGGTGGTTGTCACCCTCGCACCGTTCACAAAGGTGCCGTTGGTGCTGCCAAGATCCTGAAGCTGCAGACCTTGGGGCCCTGCCGAAATCAAAGCATGTCTCCGGCTGGCCTGGGCATCTCCTGTCAAAGCAATGCCGCTGGCTTCCCTGCCAATTTCTAAAGGCTGCCCCAAAGAAAAGCGGCTCCCGGTCAGCTGACCGCTGATGGCTGCCAAGCTCCCTGGTCCACTTTGAGCCTGAACTCCCCCAGGCGCCATCACTGTCTGAGTTCCGGTCTGAATCGGCTGAGCTGCCTGAGGCATCTGGGGGACAGCCATTGTCGGCTGACCTATCCCCTGCATAGGAGCGGCTCCGATCGGCGCTCCTCCACCAGCCGGACCAGCAAATCCTCCCACCGCAGTTCCCTTAGATCTGGCCTCGGCTGATCTGCGTGCAGCTCCCGCCTTCATCAAAAACTCCAGAGTCAAGTTTCCAACCTGAATCTTATCGCCAGGGTTGAGAGCCGCAGAGGTCACCCTCAAACCGTTGAGTCCAACACCGATAGGGCTGCCAGGGTCTTGGAGAACATACTGACCACCCTGTTTGTGGATCACTGCGGCAAGACCAGGCAGGTTAGGATCGACAAACAGCGGAATCTCGGCTCGCTCATCGCGCCCTATCCGTGTTACCTGAGCATCAATCGCCCATTCCTTCCCTTCGTTGCGGCCAAGCACCAGCCTAACCCAAGCCTGACGGGAGTAGTATTCGAAAAGGGCGGTAAAAAGTCCGACACCAAACCCCAGCAGGGCGGCGCTCAGCCCTCTGCTCGGTCCACCGACTTCATTTCCCTGCTGGGCAGCGAGAATAAAGCCAGCAGCAGCCTGCCCAAGAAAATCAAAAAGAAAACCGGCAGCCATGCCGCCGATCAATCCCCCCACAAGGCCGCTAATAGCGCCCCTCACACTTCTAAGAGAGGCTCCTATTCCAACTCCCAGGCCAGCACCAAGAAAGCCGATGGCCAATGTTCGGGCAAAAACCCTCAGAGCGCTAAACCCTTCGCCCATAAAGACATCTGGGCCAAAAGCAGCGCGTGCCACAACACCGCCAATGCTGTAGCCCAGCATTCCGGCCATACCGCCAAAAACAACGCTGATGCCAACAGAAAGCAGAATGTTCTGCTTTCCTCCCTGCTGCAGACCTTGGTACAGCCCCGCTGTCCCTGCAACAAAAAGCATAAGCAGAGACATAAAAATAAGCTCTGCTCTAGCCCAGGCTAAATCACCGGGAATAAAATCCTGCGGGAAAGCTCCCGCTGTCAGCATCCATGCGACGATTCCCGCCACGGTACAGAGAACTGCCTTGGCAAGAATCTTTCCCACTTACTCACACCTCAAGCGGATGGTCCCCAAAATCAGCAGGTCGCCCGCCTTCAGCTCTGTCGTCTGGACGATTTTTACACCGTTGACATAGGTGCCGTTTGTAGAACCAAGATCGGTGATAGTCACTCCGCTGCTTGTGCGAGAAATCACAGCATGAGAACGGCTGACCCCTGAATCGGCGCCAAAGCTTATATCTGCCCCTTCCCTGCCAATTTTGTATTCGCCGCCCCTGATATCATATTCCTCGCCGTTTGTGCCAACCAGCTTGTAGGCGTGCATGCCCACCGCATCCTGAACTGCACCAATCGCGCCAGCTACAGCGGCCGCTCCCTGCTGCAGAGGGGTGGGAGCCGCATCATCAAGAACAATCTTTTGCATCGGCTTGGGAGCAGGAGCCGCTTGAGCCTGGGCCTGGGCGGCTTGATCGGCAGCATCAGGATCCAATCCTGCCTTCTTCAAAAGGTCCTTGGCCTGGTCTGGGCTTCCTTTGAAATACATGTAAACACCGCTGCCAAGGGCGGCAAGAATAGCAAGCCCAATAACTAGGCTGACCAGAGTCCCAAAAGGGTTCGCCCCCCTTGGAGTTTCTTTCGACTTTTCATCTGCCCCAGCAGCCGGCTTATCGCCATTGGCTCCATTCCCCGGGCTCTCTCCGGCAGCAGACCCTGTGGCCGACACAACATCAACCTGCTCTGACACAGGCAGATTAACCTTCATGCCGTCTTTGCCAGGAGAGGGGTTCATGCTCATGGCGGGCGTTTTCACTTCCCTGCCATCAAACTTTGTGATGAAGCTGATTGTCAGGGGTTTAAGAGGCAGATTCCAAAACTCAATCTTTCCTTTGTCTCCTGGCGTCAACAGCGCTGTTCGCTGTTCTCCAGCGACAGAAACAACCACATTTCCCGCTGAAACCGGCTGAAGCTCGTAAACAACCGTCACCTCAAGACGGCCAAGGCGATTAAAGTCATTGGCAGCAAGCTTCCACGATTTGCTTTTCAAAATGTCATCGGCTGGCTTTTCTGCTGCTTTGCCCGTCGCTTCATCGTAGACCCCGACAATCCTGCCAGGAGTCACTTCGATCTCTGCCGAGACTCCGGTAACACTCACCGGCGTGCCAACCTCTGCCGATTCAGCCGCATCTCGCTGCCAGACTCGACGTGTGCCATCAGCGCCAAAGTCCAGGGTCACCTTGGCAGATTGAGCCCAGGAAGCCGCAACAGCTCCGGGCAGTAACAGAAGGGTAATCAGACTTCGGCGCACTCTATACATAGTTTAGCCCTCGCAGCAGGAATTGACTGACAAACATCTCGCGCAATAAAACCAACCGGACCAATTCTCTCAGCACAAATGTCTCCGGCAAAGCCGTGCCAGTACGTGGCCACCCCGCCGGCATAGTAGCAGGGTAGATCCTGGGCTGCCAAAGCCCCTGCCATGCCGGCCAGAACATCTCCCATGCCGGCACTTGCCATTCCCGAGTTGCCAGTAGGGTTGACCAGCAGAGGCTCGCAGGCAGCCCCTGTGATGCTGTAGGGTCCTTTCAAAAGGACTGCCCTGCGAAAACGTGTCACGGCTGTCCTCACCGCCTCAAATCGATCAGCTTGGATTTCAGCCGTTGTCTTCTTCAGCAGACGGCTCATCTCTCCGGGGTGAGGAGTCAGAAGGCAGTCCGAAGGAGGCAGGGCGGCCCCCATTGCCACGGCGTTCAAGGCATCCGCATCGATAATGCTGGGAACCTGCCAGTTCTTCCAAACTCTCTCAAAAAAACCAACCGCAGATGGCTCGTGTGTCATTCCTGGACCAAAAACCGCAGCCTGGAACGAATCCTGTTCAGCCAAAATCAGGTCGGCTGCCTCCTGCGACACCACCCCATCTTTCTCTGACAGGGGGATAAAAATCGCTTCAGGACAATGAGAAAGCACGGCTTGGCAGACCGATTCTATGGCCGCCACTGTCACAAGACCCGCCCCGGCCCGATAGGCGGATTTTGCTGCCAGCACCGCCGCCCCTCTCATGCGATGAGACCCCGCCACAATCAATACGTGCCCATTGCTGCCTTTATGGCTGGACTTCAGCCTTGCAGGCATGAGCGCTTTTACCCACCTGCCATCCAGAAGAAAAGACTCTGTGGGTTCCTTCGCCAGTTCTCTCGGAAAACCTATATCGGCAACATGCCATTGACCGCTGTGTTCCAGGCCGATTCCCTGAAAAAAACAAGGCTTGGGCAGCCCAAAGGTGACTGTCTTATGAGCCCAGACTGATTCACCCAGCTCTTCCCCTGTGTCAGCGTGGATTCCGCTTGGCAGATCGATGGAAACGACTGGGACACCGCTTCGATTGATGGCTGTGATCGCCTCGCCGACGGGGCCCTTTACATGGTGCTCGGCGCCAATTCCTAAAATGCCGTCTACCAGCAGATCAAACCGGGCAAGAGTTTCCAGTCTCGCCTGCCATCTCGGCTCATCGCAAAAAATGGGGTGAAGGCCCTGAGCTTTCGCCTGCAGCATCTGCTGACGGCATTCTTCCCTCAGCTCACTGCAGGGACTCGTGACAAGGCACTCAACTTCATAGCCTCTCTGAAGGGCAAGTCGGGAAAGAACAAATCCATCCCCGCCGTTGTTGCCCTTGCCGCAGAAAACACCCAGCCTGCCTTTGCCTGGCAGCATCTGCTGAACTGTTTCGAAGACTGCCATTCCCGCCCTTTCCATAAGAACCATGGCCGGAAGACCGAACTCTTCGGTGCTTCGCTGATCCACATCTCTGGCATGGCTGATATTGGCAATCCACATAACCTGGCTTAACCTACCTAATGAGGAATACGAAGCAAGCCCCGAGAACGGCTGACCTTGATAGGATCCTTCTGCTGTTTCTTGGGACCCACCCTTCCTTCACCCAGAGCTTTACCCAAATGAGGCTAGGGAACGCTGTTTACAACTGCGGTAGGAGCGGACTGTTTTTTCAGCTCTTCGTAGGCGGTTATATGCGATTGAACCTCGTCTGGGTGCCGGCCTGCGTAAGCCAATGCCGACCTCAGCTCAAGCTCAGTCAAGCTGGGAAATGACTCTTTAAGGCTTAAAACCGAAGCGGCCCTGCGAAACTTTCTGACAATCTCCCACACGGCAATCATCGTTCCAATGACTCTTGCCGTTCCCTGAGAATCTTTGGCAATCATAGGAAACTCGTTTGCCTCAGAAAGCAGCGTTCGGTAGGATTCCTGTCTTTCCTTAAGTTCTGCCTGGTCCACCCCAAGTCGGCCTGCACACTCGCTAAAGGTCAAATCACCATGCTCAAGTGCTGTCAATAGAAGCTCTTCGTAGGCTTCAGGAAGGCTTTCTCTCAGCTGAGAAAGGATGGCAGTCAGCTTTTCTGGCCTTGTTTTGGCTAAACGCTGGACCTGGGCAATCATCCAGGTGTCGTTATGAACACTCATAAAATTCCGATTCATTGACCGCGACTTCGCTGTCGGTCAAAGCACAGACTCCCTTGTCCAGCTTCTTTAGTATATCTACAGAGACGTGTAGATTCCACTAGAGCGATTCACACACTCGCCTGGTTATCCAAACATTCTTCAATAAACTCTTCCACCAGCCTGTGCCATCGCTCGGGTTCTCTAAACCTGCCATGCCCATGACCAGCCTCGTCAAAAAACTCAATCTTTGCCTTATCTCCCCCAGCAGCCTGGACCAATCGAGCCGAATCCACCGGCACAAGGGGATCCCTGCTGCCATACATCAGCATAATCGGCTTGCCCTCCAGCCGCGCAATAGATTCTTCAACTGAAAGATTCTTAGGATTAAACTTCGCCAGGATGCTGCCCAAAGGCAGAACGAAGTACAAAAAGGCGTTCAAGGGCCTGCCGCCTACCATCAGCCACCAGCCTTTACCCGCTTCATCAAGACGGCGATACGGAGCATCTAGTATGAAGCCATCACCGAGACTTGAGTTTTCTGCTGCCGCATAGACCACAGCCGCTGCCCCCATGCTGCTGCCAAGCCAAAACTTGGGCACGCCAGGAAGCTGCTTATCTACGAAGACATTCATCGCCTTGACATCCAGCGCTTCATCACGGCCAAAAGTACAAAGCGCTTTTTGGCTGCGACCCTGCCCACGGTGGTCAACAAAAAGACAGCTGAGGCCGAGCTTGGAGTAAAGCAGGGGCAGAAGGGGCACCCACTCGCACTTGTTCATGATATAGCCGTGAGTGCCGATCAGCACTCCCCGGGGGTTGGGATGAGGCACCCACCAGCCAGAAAGAACCACACCATCTTCTGTCTTCAGTTCAACCCTTTCTTGAGGAAACCCCATGAAGCCGGGTGAAAGATAAATGGGCACCCGAAATGGCCGCAGGGTAAACCAGGCAGCTGTAAAGTTAATTAGAAAGTAAAGAAACAGGGCTCCTGCCGCAATCCAGACTAGAATCATCACGCGAAGCCCTTCCCCTCAGATACAATCAAGTTTTGGCGACTGCCCATGTTTGCCCTAAATTTTTACTCCGACCTCTACGCTGATCTCCTGACAAAGGGCCGAAAGACAGCGACCATTCGTCTTGGCGACAAGTCAGACAAGTATGCCACTGGGCAGGTTGTCTGGGTTACTGTCGGCGCAAGGTTTGCGCGGCGTCAAAAACTCTACTGCGCCATCCTCGATCGCGTTGAGGTCAAGCCTCTTTCTGAACTGACCCCCCGTGACATTGAAAGAGAAAACCCCGAGATGAGAACGGTCGATGATGTCATAGCCCTTCTCTCACGCATCTATTCCGACTTTGTGACTCCAAATCAGTTGGTGACAGTAATCTACTTTTCACCCATCGATGAAGGTTCGCCTTACTAAAAGGCGAACCGACAATAGAGGAAGAGGCCGGGCTCCCCTCAGGTTTTTTGCAAAGGCAAAATGGCGCTTCAGCTAAAACTCTTTGGAGAATTTGAGATTCTTGGGCCAGAGCAGAGTTCCATAGTTCTGCCCACCCGCCGGACCAGCGAACTGCTGGCCAGGCTCTCGCTTGCTGACAGCAGGAGCCTGGAAAAAGGAGTTCTCGCCGGAGAAATTTGGCCCCATGTCCCGCCCGATTCAGCAAAGCAGAGCCTAAGGAAATCTCTTTCCTTTATTAGGAGCTCATTAGGTGAAGCTGTCCTTGCCACCGGTTCAGGGCTTCGCTTGGCCCCCGGGATCGAAACTGATTTAGCCAGGATAAAATCTTCGCTTTACCGGGCAAAACTCGCTTCAGATGGCGAATCGGCGGCCCTTGAACTCACGGTCATAGATAAGCTGACCGCAAAGCCCCTCTTGGCTGGCTGGGAATCTGAATGGATAGAGCCATTTCGACAGGAATGGAACGAGGTGAGGTTCACTGCCCTTCTCAAACTTTCTGACCACCACAAGCAGTTTCGGCAGAAAGAAGCTTCGCTGAACTTTGCCTTAGCCGCTTCATCCCTCAATCCTTTCAGTGAAGCAGCAGCAGCCAGAGTTCTGAGCGCCTACGACGACCTCGGGCACTTTGCCGAAGCGGAAAGCCACTACCGCGTGTTTGCAGGAAGACTTGAAAATGAACTTGACCTCAGTCCAAGCCGCGACTTGGTAGAAATCATCCGGCAGATAAGAGCCCAAAAAACAGGCATCCAAAAACCCTCAACGCCAAAACATCAAGGAATTCTCTCACTGCTGATCGACCAGGTTTACCAGGAAAACCCTGGTCAGCTTGTCGAGCTTCTTGCCTCAGAAGGCCTTTCTTGGCTGATCTATACAAAGGCCCACGAGGTTCTTCCCGTCTTTATCAGGGCAGCTGAAAGCGTCGATTCATGGAACGAGCCTCACCGCCGGGTCGTAAAAGACCTCCTAGCTCTTGCCAGCTTTGTTTACGACATTGATCTTCTGAAGACATGGTCTCACAGGCTGGCCCAGGCCAGTCAGCGCGGCACTTACGACGACATTGTCGCCTCCTGCATGAAGGCCCGATGGATGACCGCAGAAGGCGACCTTTCTGGCGCAATAGAAGTGCTCAATACTGCCAGCCTTGATGCGGCCAGTCTGAAGAACAGCTATTTGGAATCTGTAGTCCTTGCAAACAAAGCAGGCTGCCACTTTCAAAAGGCTGAATATCAAATTGGAATCCAACTGATGGAGAGTCAGCTGGAAAGCCTCCTGGCCAGCTCAACGCGAAGGGGAAGGCTGGCCCTCGCCGAAGCCTATGGAGCGCTGGCCCAATATCGGCTGATAACAGGCAAACTCAGCCAGTCAAAAACTGCCATCGACGAATGTTGGAAGATAGCTTCTGTGGCAGATATTGGAGGCATGGAAACAGGAACGACCTCCCTCAAGGGACTGATCGACCTTCTGACCGGAGAAGACATATCCTGCAGAAACCTTGTTGAAGGCTTAACAGCCAGTGTGCAGCACCGAAACACCAATGCAATCCTGAGCTCTATGACTCATGCTGCCGCAGGCATGCATCATAGAGGCCAGTCACATGAGGCAGGACAGCTGGCAGAAACTGTCCTCTGCCTATCCCGCCGCCTTGGCTTGTGCATCTATCCTTCACAAAGAGACTTTATGACAAAGTACGCTGGGGTCACAGAGTTCAAGACCGATTCTCACCCCCTCTTTGACGGCAGCCTGCCAAAGATTGCCGCCTGGGTTCACGAACAGCTTCAGCCATAAACATCTGCCTCGTCCTTTAGTCGTCAAATCCTTGGGTTCTTTCTCCCCCTGTGGCAGAAACTGCTACGACCTGAATCCTGTTTCCGTTAATCTTTTTCCTCAATTCAGAAAGGCTGAACTCGGCAGTCTCACCTGTCAAAGACTGTCTCCAGTTCGGCTTGTCATCCTGCCAGACAGCGATCAAACGCAGACCACCTACTGCCGAAAGAGTGACTTTGTCGCCAGAACGACTGATAGAAGGGATCTCTGGTCGAGGATCAAGACGCCTATCTGCATCAAAATAAGGGTTAAGATTCAGTCTTGCCGAATGGACAGAATCCCAATAAGAACCAGCCCTGACAGCTATCTGCCCATCCGAACGAGGCTCTGTGCCAAAAAGAGCAGCGCCAAACTGATCGAAGCCTCGCGACATGATGCAGCGGCCATCGGTGGTGTGAGGAAGCCCAAAGGTGTGGCCCATCTCGTGCATCATCGCGCCAATGGTAGTCGCGGCATTTGCCCAGGCTCGATAGCGCAGACCAGAATCATCGAAGCTGACCTTGGGGTCCACCACAGTCACATCATGAAAAGCTCTTGACGAATCCTGAACCGTCTTGGGCCAATAGCGCATCGAACCGCTGCCGAAAAGTCCCAAAGAACCGCCCCCAAGTGCAGTGTGTCCAGTCGACACTCCTGTGGCAGCATCATAGCGGGTAAAGCCCATGATGGCCAGTATCTTTTCACGCTCAAAATCATACTTTTTAGAGAGTTCGCCATAAAACTGGCTCCACAGCCTATTGCCGTCTTTTGCCCTTAACGAAGCGCCAGTCTCGTTAAGCATTACAAAGTCAATGCGAACCTGGCCATCTGGCTGAGTGTCTACTGAAAATGTTCTGTTAGAAAGGCCCTGAGTTCTAAAATGATCTTCACAGAAGCCCTGCATCAGCTTGACGGAAGTTGAAGTGCGCGCAATGACATCGGCTTTTGTTGTGCCAGGCAGCTCCATAATGGTCGGTGATGGCTCATCCGAAGCCTGCAGGTAAACCACTCTCACCTTGTAGGCAGACTGTGCTGGCCGCCAGGTTACCCTTCGAATCTGAGATTTACCGCCGGCAGAAACCCTAATGGTATTGGTTCCCTGCTTCAGTTCAATTGGAGCGGCAAAAGTGCCGCCGACGGCCTGAAAAGACATTTTGGGACCGCCATCCCGACTGATTTCCACCCTGCCTTCTGGAGCTCTGCCCCTCACCACCAAAACGCTTGATCGCAGCACTTCGCCGGTACGAAGGTTTGTGATCTCAAGTGGAGTCGTCTGAAGCAGAACCAAAAGAGGCAGCATGATATAAAGCTACCCGACTGGGAAATGCCAGAACTTGAATGACGCTAAAGCGGCGGCTCTCCGCCTAGTGTTTCAACTAAAATCAGATTGGTAGAACCAGGAATCCCTGGGGGCACACCGCAGGTGACAACCACCTTGTCCCCATCTTTTAGCCTGCCTAAATCCTTAAAAGCGTTGATGGCAGCCACGATAGCTTCTTCGCTGGTCTTTGGATTCGCCATATCAGCCGCTTCGACTCCCCATACCAGGCTGCAGAAATTTCTTGTCTTTCTATTCCAACAGGCGCAGTAAATGGCAGCAGATGGCCTAAACCGGCTGATGAGCCGCGGTGTTGTTCCACTGGTTGAAGTGGTGACAATAGCCTTGACTTTCAGCTGCCCCGCAAGCTGAACTGCTGCTCTGCCGACCGCATCGGTTTCGCTGTCCACCTTATGGGCGGCTTTGGCCTGCCAAAGCCTGCTTTCAAAAGCCATGAGTTTTTCTGCTTTTCTAGAAAGCAGATCCATCACCTTTACCGACTCGATAGGGTAGGCGCCTGCTGCAGTCTCTCCCGAGAGCATCACGGCATCGGTGCCATCCAAAATCGCGTTAAAGACGTCGCTGGCTTCTGCCCTTGTTGGCCTGGCAGCATTCAGCATAGATTCAAGCATCTGGGTAGCCGTAATGACTGGCTTGCCGGCTTGAAAACAGGCTGTGATAATCGTCTTCTGAGCAGCAGGAACATCCTCGATATCCATCTGGAGTCCAAGGTCGCCACGGGCAACCATGATGGCGTCACTCTCGTGGATGATTGCATCAAGATCCTTAAGCGCCTCTTTTGTTTCAATCTTGGCTACTGTTCTAATATCTGAACCCAGCGCCTCAATCTCTGCGGCAAGAAGGGCAATATCCTCTGCCCTTTTCACATAGCTTAGGGCAATAAAATCCGCGTCAGCCTTTACGGCCTCCACAATATCCTTCTTGTCCTGTTCGGTCAAGGCTGGGACATCAAAGCTTCTGCCTGCAAGAGTGACTCCCTTTCGCCCCTGGACAAGACCTCCCGCAAGAACCTTGGCCTGGAACATATCGCCCAGATCAGCCATCAGCTTAAGCTGAACTTCACCGTCCCCAAGCAGTATCTTGTCGCCAGGCTTCATTGCCTCGTAAACCGCATCCCTTAACAGGGGGATGACCGCCAAGGGGTCGATGCCAATCGTAACAAGCTGTCCGGTTGTTACCTTGACACCCTCAACCGGCATCCGGCCAAGCCGAAACTTAGGCCCTTGAAGATCAACCAGCACCGCGATGGGCCCGTGTTTTTCGCTCGCCTCCCGAATCCATTTCACCCATTGATGCTTGGTCTCCCAATCACCGTGGCTGCAGTTAAGACGGGCAACATTCATCCCCGCCTGGGCTAATGCAAAAATACTTTGGCGAGATGTTGTTGCTGGCCCAAGTGTGCAGACGATTTTTGTGCGTCGTTTCATCAGCTCCGATCTACTGCCTTCATCATGCCCGAGGTCCCATTGACCTTATGGGCAGAGGACAAGACTTTTAGCAGCTCTTCATTTCTTTGCCGCTGGTTTTCGACTCAGCAGAATCCACACCAGCAGGCCAGCAACACCAAAGAGAGCAATAATATAAGTCTGGTTAAAACCCTGTCTTCTTACAGGTTCCGCAAGACTCTCACTTCCAGCGGTGCCAATCTGCATCAGCAGCGGGTACGAGTTAACCGTGTAGGTCTGGCCTACACAGCTTGTAATGGTAACACGGCAGTCGTTGACTGGCAGAAACGACTTTTCACCCTGTGCCCAAGTGTCAAGCAGTCCTTCAAAAGTTAACTCCTTTGCATTGATCTTAGGAGGAACATCTGGGTCAAGAGTCCAGGAAACTGAGAGGCTCTCTGTTTCCTGTTGAACATCCTGATCGATTCTAATGGGCAGCAGCTGGTCAAGCACTTTCTGCCAGCCTGAAATGGTCATGGTGATTTGTGGCTGCATCTTGCCCGGCCAAAAAAGGTTTTTAAGCCTCTCTTGACCATCCAAAATAGCATCCCCTTCCCTGTTTTGATTGTCTCTTGGATCAAGAGCTAAATAAGAGAAGCTGACTCTGCCCTTCTGTTCTTGTGAAACAGTCTTGCCAAGCAGAGGGTGCTCTGCCCAAACAAATGGCAGGGCGATCCTTGGAGGAGTAAAGCTTTTGTTATAAAAACTGATTGATGACGCACCGCCTTTTCGATAATCTCGAAGCAGAGTGCCCTCGCGGCGAATCAAGACTGTTGTTTCAATCTGATCTGAATCTGAAACAACAGCAAGCACCGCCTCATTTGTCACCCAGAAGTCTGCCTTGCCCTTTACAGCTTCTTTACCCAGAGGGATGCTGACTTTATTGTAGCTAAACCGGACGTCTTCGTTTAGTGAGACGGGAATAAAGCTCTGGCCGAAACAAAATCCGGCCAGAGAAGTTGCCAGTGCTACTGTTGAGCAACGCACTGGGCTGACGCGCCCCGGCATGCACCTTCGGCGTAGCCAAGAGTGTAACGTAACGTATACTCGACTCCGTAGTCTTCGGTGCAGGAATTCGCAGCGCATGAGTTAAAAGTTGGGTGTAGGATCCTCCATCCTGGATAGATTTGAGTGATTCTATGGACGGTGCAGTCTTTTGTTCCCGTTTTGCCCTCGCAGCCTCCCTGCTGGGTCACTTTGGGCTGGGTGCACTGAGGGGCGCTGAACCAAGGCTGAATGCACTGACCGCCAAGGTCGATCATAAAGTGTTTGGGTGTCGGACAAGCCGACAATCCGATTGACGCAAGAAAGCTGACCAAGACGACCGCAGCCGCTTGGCCCTTTACAGAGCGGAGCATAATTTTTGAACCTCACACACCTGCTGACCACACAATCACCAGGTTTTTTTATCATGCCCATATTCATTGTAAAGGAATCAACCTTCCCCGCACTTTTAGCACTCAATTTTCTAAAATTTCCAATATTCACTGATAAAAGTACTAGTTTATCCCTTAATATCTGCTGGGAAGATTTTTTTTAACTCCACGAATTTAGTCACCATTCTATCGATACTGTCAAATCCCTCCTGCCAAAAATTCCTGTCAGTCAGATCAACACCAAGACGGCTCATCAGCTCCTGCGGAGTTGCCGATCCTCCCCTTTGAAGGACGCTTAAATAGCTTTCAGCGAACCCCGGTCCTTGAGTTTTCGCACGCTGAAAGAGACTGATTGTCAGCAGTTCGCCAAAGCTGTAGGCATACACATAAAAAGGTGCAAAGAAAATATGTGATATGTAGCTCCACCAGTCGCCATGCTGCTCTTCCAAGCGAACAGAATCTTGGAACATCGACTGCATCTCCTCCTGATAAATCGCAGAAAAGTCCTCGCGAGTCAGCTCTCCCTGCTCTCTTCTATGCTTGTGGGCTCTTTTCTCAAACCGATAAAGAGCTGCCTGTCTATGGACGCTGGCAAAGATGCCTTCAATCTTATCAGCATACAAGGCGGTCTGATCCTTAACCGAAGCCCCTTGAATCACTTTATCAAACACCAGCATTTCAGCAAAAATCGAGGCGAGTTCGGCCAAAGGAAGCGTGCCTTGAAAGTTAAAGGGCGTCTGAACTCGGCTGACCGAAGCATGAACGCCATGCCCAAGCTCATGGGCCAAAGTCATTACATCCCCAATCTTCCCCTGATAGCTCATGAGAATTACTGGGTGCAGGTCTGGAGTGATATAGCTGCAGAAGGCCCCACCAGTTTTGCCCTTGCGGACTTCGGCATCAATCCAGCGGCTCTCAAAAAACTCCTCTGCAGCCGAAGCCAATGTCGGATGAAACTCCTTAAACGAGCTGAGAACCATTTCCTTAGCCTTTGGCCAGTCAACAAGCTCTTCTGCTTCAAACAAAGGTGCGTAGCGGTCTACATGGGTCAGCTCGGGCAGGCCAAGCAGTTCCTGCTTGGCCTTGTAGTACCGGGCGACCATGCCGCTGTTGTCTCGGCATAGATCAGCGACGAGGTCCACCGTCTCTTCGCTCAGTTCATTGGCCATGTGCCGGCTCTGCTCTGGGTATTCAAACCTCCTCAGCCTGTCTTCCAGCTTCTTATCCGCAAGAAGGGTGTTGTAGATGAAGACAATAATCCTGCTGAGCTCGCTGAGCCCGGCAGAGAGGGAATCGGCAGCGGCCTGCCTCATGACTCGATTTGAGCTCTTAAGAAGGTGAAGCACTTCCTCCTGGCCCAGCTCCTTGATCTCTGACGACTCAGGGTCAATCAGCTTAAATACGTGATTGCTCAGCAGCTCATCGTGAAGACGCACCCAGGCCCGGGTCCCTGTATTGCTGGTCTCTTCCAGCAGAATCTCCTCTGCTTCGCTAAGCCGATGAGGACTGTAGACTCTTGTGACCTTAATGGCGTGAATGTAGCCAGCTAGGGCGGGATCGGCCATGAGAGGTTCGATCCATTCTTGTGAAGCTGCCTGAAGCTCCAAATCAAAAAAAGCCAGTTTCACTCTAGCCCGGCTCATTTCCTCTGACTGAGCCTGATAGAAAGCGCCATTCTGGGGGCTGCTGGCATCGGCGGCAAAAAGAAGAGAAGCATATGTGGGGGGCTTGGCTGCCAACGTTGAAATGGCCTCTATCTCCTTAAGAGCTTCGGCAAGCTCCAAGGCTGCAAGCTCGCCCGATTCAATTCGGCCACGATACTTGGCGGCAAAAAGATCAGCCCTTCGGTGACATTCCTCCCAGGTTTCAGAGATCCTTAGGTCCTGCTGTGAAGAAAAAAGTGCGGAAAGATCCCAAGTGACACCGCTGGCAGGGTTGGAAGCTTCTTGAGGCATTACTTAAATCATGACCGCAGTGGCCTGCTAATTACCTGGCCGAATCACGGTTAAAGCACGGGATGTTTCGCCTTCGTCTGTGATCTCAATTCTCCATGCCTCTGTTGAATCAATAAGTCCGCCAAGCCGATCGGGCCATTCGATAACACAAAGGTGGCTGTCCAAATACTCCTCCAATCCAATCCCCTCAGCTGAGTTCAAGCGATAAAGGTCAGCATGCAGTATTGGAGGCAAGGTGGGATAGGGATGCAGAAGGTTGTAAGTTGGCGAACGAACAGCTTCGGTCCACCCAGCCGCCTGCAGCAGCCCCCGGGTCCAGGTTGTTTTTCCTGCACCAAGAGGCCCCGTCAGCAGAATCCAGTCACCTGCCTCAAGTTCGTTCAGAAGAGCAGCAGCATGAGCCTTCATTTCCGTTTCGGATGAGACAACCAGCCTCATTTTCCGACTTCTTCCAGCTGAGCAAGATGGTAAAGGTCGTGCCCCATCATCGATGCCGCCCAGTCAGATACTGTCACTCTTCCCTTTGTCGGGTGGACAAAAGCATGCTCCCATTGCCCCCCTTGAACAGAGTTATAGAGCTGAACCGTTTTTTCTCTTTCACTCGCGTAGATTCTTAAACCTTCAACAGGGTCAAGGCTGCCATAATTGAAGTCTTTAGCGTGCTGGTCCTCATCCCAATCCGGGACCTCCACTCCGTTCTCAGCCAAGGCTCTCTCAACTCTCCACCTAGCGACAGGCTCCCAGTAAGCCAAATGAAAAACAACCTCTCTTGGGGTAAATCTCTCGGGGCCTGTCGGCAGATCCCATTTGTCCTCAGGAACTCGGCTAAAGGCCGCTCCCAAAAGACCAGGTCCGAAAACAAGCGATCCCGGATGATAGGGGTTCATTTCAGAATTCTAGACCATCAAGGCGCCGCCCCGTCACCTCTGCCAGCACTTTGCTATCCAGGAGGCCAGGTCAGGTCTCGACCACCAATAAGATGAGCGTGAAGGTGCGGAACGGTCTGCCCCGCCGCTTCTCCCTGATTGATCACCAGCCGGTAACCGTCTTTCAGCCCTTCCTGCTCAGCAATCTTCTTGGCGGCATTAAGAATATACAGGTGACCGCCTTCATCTGGCAGATCGGCAAGACCGGGAATCTCCTGCTTAGGCACGATAAGAATGTGAGTTGGCGCCACAGGATTGATATCCCGGAAAGCGAAAACATGTTCATCCTGGTAAACCATGTCTGAAGGAATCTCCCCCTGCAGGATTCTGGTAAAGAGGGTGGGCATTAAAAAGATTATGCAGTGGAACAGAAGCTCAGGCCAAGGGGCCTTCAGTCTGCGCCACCACAGACATCCGGCCCCATGACCTGGCATTTAGTCAAGAGTATCAGGAGAAAACTCTGACCACACATGCTGAAGCAGACTTTGATAAGGGTCTGCTCCATTGATATTTTCTGGGGTGACGCCAGATTCGACTTCGCTGGGATGAAGAACTTGACTGGCGATGAGGGCCATAAGCATAAGGTTGTCCTCTGGCTTAAGCTTCACCGCCGATTCACCCAAGTAGATAAAGGGCGACTGTCCTCCATCTGCATGCCATGAGTTGACGACATTTGACGCGAACTTGTTAAAGGCTTCCTGAGTTCTAAAATGAAAGAGCTTGTCATCCATTTTCAAAACCAAAGAACCATCCTTCTTCCGGTTCAAAGAAATGTCAGGCATTGAACTACTCCTTGGCAGCTGGCGAAAAGTTTGATCCCGTTGGAGCAGCCAAAGTGGCATAGTGCCGAATGGTTTCATACTTCTTGCCGTTAAGTTCGCCCTTCTTTGCTTCGGCAGCAAAGGATCGGACAAAAAGAACCTTATTCGGCAGGATTCCAGCAAGAACCGCTTCACCTTTAGAATCAGTCTTTGTTGTCGTCTCCTTGGCCTTTTGGCATCCGTAGACAACTTCAGCTTCTGGTGCTGGCTTGCCGTTCCACAAAACCTTAATCTTCACCTCGGTGTTTGAATGTCGCGAGGCGAAAATCTCGATCGGCATATCTGCTGACTTTGCAGCCGATGCTAAAGAATCTGCAGACTTAATGTGATAGATAAGGTTGAAAGCTTTGCCACTTTCTCCTTTATCCAAAACGCCGTAGTCAAGCCTGGCGCCAACCAAAGGAGTCGTGCCAGCCAAGGTCACAAAGTGATCCTGCTTTACCAGTTTCGATGAACCCTTGGGAAAAACAAGCTTCAGCTCCTCGCCTTTGCCTGCAAAATTCTCCAGAATCGAATCTCCAGGATTCTCCGAAAACTCAAACCGAACTCCTTCGCTTCGGTGAACGCCCCACACAAAATGAGCCGGAACAGCCACTGCCAGCACTGCCAGGCCAACAAAAGCAGCAAGCGGCCTTCTCATTGGTGGCTATACCCCCCATGAGCTGGAAGTTCGTCAATCATTGGCTCTTCTGATGCACGGAGAACAGGGGTGGCCCCTGCTTCAACCTGAGCGGTAGGAGTGGAGGGATCGCTCCCTCCACCAGTCATGAGATAAGTTGTCACAACTGCCAGGGCTCCCACGATTCCTGCCCCAGCCAGAACAAGCTTCTTCTTGTCGTTCATCCTATTCGGCATCCCACAGAGTTGGGTCCTTCATCTTGCCAATGTTTACCAATGCGGCATGTCCATCAGCAAACAAAGTGTTGGAAGCATTGTTGTGCCTGGGCCAAACAAAGCCATAGCTTGTGCGAGTAAGGGGCGGTGCGCCGCTCCACAAGGCAGGAGGATTAACGGTCATGTAGCCCATGCCAACATTAGTTGGATTTGCCGGGTCACCATAGGTGCTGTCGGTCAAGAACAAGGTGTAGGCAGGGTCGCCAAGAGCAGTGAAGCTGATTCCTCTGCTTCGTGAAGAAGAGGCGCTGGCGGGTGGAAGGGTGTTGTTCCACTGATAGTCAGGGGCAAGGGTAAACCAGTTGAATCCGTAGCTGGGGAAAAGGCTCCAGAGGTACCCGTAGTAGGGGTTGCTTTTGTCCCGGCATCCTCCGGCACAGATCGGCAGATTCATTTCCTTTGTGTCAGAAGGAGATCGGAAAATCTGCATATTCTTGGTGTAAGGAATAAGCAGCCAGGGCCAGCGGAAAGCACCCATGTTGTCTGGGGTGGTCTGCCCCGCTGCTCCCATGTAGGAAACATGAAAAATGGTGTCGTCGTAATCTGACACATAGATCATGGAAGCCGTGCCAAGCTGACGAAGATTAGAAAGGCTTGAGGTCTTCTTCGCTGCTTCTTTGGCTTGAGCAAAAACAGGGAAAAGGATGGCTGCCAAAATTGCGATAATGGCAATAACCACCAGCAGTTCGATGAGGGTAAAAGCAGACTTAAGACGAGAACTCTCACTCTTCAGAGAGGGTGAACCGATAATGGAATCCATGGGAATTGCTGATCGGGTGGCGTTGATCAGTTAAATTATCCATTCCCATTTTTGCCCGAACCTGCGCAGCCTGACGAGTCCTTGTCAGATTTGGCGAATCAATCTTGCTATTTTTAGTGATCTCATGATTCTGATGATGATCAGATTCAATTACAGCACTGATGCGGCTTCCGGTTCTGGTTCGGCGATTGGCTCGCCTTCACCATCAGGCAAAGAGTCGTCTGTCGGCACAACCTCTTCCTTCGGCACACCTTCTTTCACCACGGTTACTTCAGATCGCCGGTGCTTATTGCGGCTCCTCTGTATTGGGTCTGGGTCAACCTCAACCTTGCTCTTAGGCTCGGTCTTCTCTTTCTTTTCTACTGCAGGTGGTGGCGCAGGGGCCAAACCAGTGCTGGCCGCAACCAAATCTGTCACTGCCTGGGCTCCTTTCCTAGCTTCTGGAACCCTGCCAATGTTGGGGCCTATGATAAAGAAACCCAGGGCCGCGACTCCTGCCGGAATCACGAGCCAAATGAGCAGCCCTAGCAGCACCTTCTTCATGGGTTGCACCCTTACAAGCAGTTGATCACTGAGAGGATTAATTCCTCTCTCACTTTATTGTGCTTGATCAGCCCCCAATTTAAGCCACCATGCCTGTGACCTTAACTGAGGATCTGCTTGATTTAACGCTCGGCGGGGTGGAGTTCGTTCCTTTTCGGCTTGAAAGTCCATCTCTTTCCTGCCATCCCCTGCCCCTTCTGCAGCGGAGAGGCGAGGCAATGCCCCGGTCCTTTAGGACTCTGGTGCTGGAAAACCCCTTCCTTAAGCTCACTCTTCTGCCCGACCTCGGCGGACGGATTATTCGAATAGAAGACAAGCGAACGAGCCGTGACCTTCTGCCCTGGCCGCCTCAACTAGAGCTTCTGGATGGATCTCACCGCGGCTTATGGCTGAAAGATGGAATCAGGTTCTTTGCAGGCGATTCCGCCCAGCCAGCCCGAGACCTAGACCTTTCTGCCATCGAATACCAAATCCGCGAGCCACAGGAGGAAGACGAACCAGGCATGGTGATTCTTTATGAACTTCTGCCAGGCGGCTTAGCCTCTTGGCAGGGCGGAATAACTCTCTACCCTGACAGAGCGGAGTTCCTCATTGAGTTCAACCTTTTAAACCGGTCAAAAAACATCCTTCCCCTAGATACGGGTCTTGCCATAGGGTTTGAAGGCGAACTCTGGAAAGGCGGCGATGAGGCAATAAGGATCACCAGGCGCTCAGGTGATGGATTTTGGGTCAAACCAGAACCAAGCATCGGCCATGGTGAATCCACAGACAAAGGCATACGGCTGCGGCCCCGGCCAAATGAATCTCCCCTTATGCCCCGCGAAGTTTTTTCCTGGTCCCTGCGCTTTGCCCCCTTTTCGGGGCTGGGAGAGATAAAGGAACTCTCACAGTCAGCAGGGGTAGGAGCAAGAGAAGGACAGCTTGTGCTTCAGTCAGCATCGCGCTGCCTTGGGGCAGAAATTCTTCTTGAAACTAAGGAAGGAAGCTTTGCCGCAAAGGCCGATCTTCACCCGGAAACAATGTTTTCAGCTGATCTTGCCGCGATTCCTCCAGTCGTAAGTCTGCAGCTCAACAATGGCGTCAAGCTGAACTGGAAGGCATCTTCGGCAGGGGGTCCCGAAACGGGTTCGCGGCCTGCTTCTGCTTCTAGACCCATAAGCCTGCCCCCTGATTCGCCCGAAGGCAGGTTTGCTTCAGATTGGAGCGATGAGGGTTCTCTTCCCGCCTTCCCTGCCTCGCCTGCGTTTATCCCCGCATGGCGGCTTGCTCGTGCTCAGGCCTTTGCCCGACTTGATAAATGGGAGGAAGCAGATAAAGAGGCTGACCAATCCCTTATTCTTAATGGAGAAGACTACGAGGCGTGGTGGCTGAAATCAGTGATCCGCCGCCGCATGGGGGCTGGCGAAAGACCAGAATTATTGAACGCTCATTACCTTGCCCCGCTTGAACCACTTTTGAGAGCAGAAGGCTATCTTCAGCAGGGAGGGAGCCACGAAAAGCAGGCAAGCCCCGTAACCCTTCGTCTAGCTAAAAACCCTGACCTGGGTTTGGAATGCATTGATGCTCTGCTGGAAATTGGCTTGGTGCAGGAAGCTGCAATGCTGATGGATGAAATTCTTAGGCATGAAGACATCGGCCTTGTCCGACTGATGCTTGCCTGGAGCCTGCTGACATCAAGCAGAATGGAAGTCGAAGCCGCCCAGCACATTGCCATGTTTGAAAAAGCCCCCTTATCCCCCCCTCTTCCCTCCCGAAAAAGAGAGGTCGAGGCGGTAAAAGCACTTGCCGCCCGTTTCCCTCAATCAGCAGGACTTGCAGAAATGTCCCAGCTGGCAAACATCCGGAGGCAGGCATGATTAAGGCAGTTTCATTCGACTGTGCCCAAACACTCTTAGAAGTGAGGTGGGATGCCCACCTTGTCGCCATCGAGTCTGCTCAGCTCGCCGGATTGAGCCTGCCCAGCAGCGCGGCAAATGACTACAGAAGGCTTTTTTCATCTCGGCATCTGGAATGGGCTCAGGCCTGCAGCAGACACTATCCCGCCAAGACGAGCGATGTTTTTTGGCAGACACTTTCCCAAGATTGGCTGGACCTATATGGGCAGAAAGAGCAGGCAGAAAAGGTCATTGAAGCCTCCCATTCGGTCTTTTTTGGCCCAGAGAGTCGAGTCTTTAAGCCATTTCCTGGGGCAGCGGATGCCCTGAAGGAGCTGAAAAGTGCAGGAATGAAGCTGATCGTTCTCAGCAACTGGGACGACTCACTTGAAAAAGCTCTCAAACACTGCAGTCTCCACGAGCCCTTCGACTTCATCTACGCCTCTCTCATCGAAGGAGCAGAGAAGCCAGACCCCGCTTTCTTTGAACTAGCGCAGAAGGATCTTGGACTTGAGCCTCACGAGATTCTGCACATCGGCGACAACCCGCTGGATGATGGAATAGGCGCCCTCAACGTCGGCTGGAAAACACTGCTTATCCACAGCGACCTGGCAGCTGGACCTTGGAAGCTTGACGAAGCGGGCAGGGCGCAGCTTCAGAACGCCAAAATCGATGCCTCGCCATGGGTTAATGAATCTTCTTGGCCGCCATCTCCGGTCATGACCAGCTACTCGCAGCTCCCTAAAGCATTGGCGGAGTTCGGATCGTGACCCTGGAAGACTTCGACTATGACCTGCCAGAAGAGCTGATTGCCCAACACCCACTTGAGGATCGGTCGGCAAGCCGGCTGCTCTGCCTGAACCCAGCAGCTGGTGAGATTCTCCATCGTGGTTTTATAGACTGCCTTGATCTTCTGCAGGAAGGCGACGTTCTGGTAGTCAACAACACAAGAGTCACTGCGCTAAGGCTTTTTGGCAGTCGAGTTCCGAGCGGAGGAAGAGTAGAAGCGCTTCTGCTCCACCCAACCGGTGAACCAGACACGTTCCTTGCCCTCTGCCGTCCAGCAAAAAAGCTGAAAATCGGCGATCAGATTGAGTTTGCTGAAGACCTGATAGGGGAAGTTGTCCGATCTGGCGAAGAGGGGCGACGCACCATCCGTCTTGTCAATCCAGAAGGAAAAGTCGATGAGGTTCTGTCACGGTTAGGCGAAACTCCCCTTCCCCCTTACATACACGCCAAGCTTATGGACCCAGAGCGCTACCAGACCGTTTTTGCCAAGTCTGCAGGAAGCGCAGCCGCTCCCACCGCCGGCCTCCATTTCACTCCTGAGATTCTGGCGGCATTAAGCAGCAAAGGGGTCAGGACAGCCGAGGTCACGCTGGATGTTTCGATAGATACTTTTCGGCCAGTTCAAGTCTCAAACCTAGATGAACACATCATGCACGGCGAGTCCTGCAGCATCAGTGTCGAGGCCGCTGAAATCATCAATTCAGCCAAAGGAAGAGTGATTGCAGTAGGCACAACTGCGGTTAGAACTCTGGAAACAATGGCTCTTGGCCCTGGCGTGGTGGGTCCAGGAAGTTCAATTTCAAAGCTTTTTATCCGTCCTGGCTACGATTGGCAGGTAGTTAAGGGAATGTTTACTAATTTTCATCTGCCCAAGACCACAATGCTGCTTATGATATCTGCCCTGGCTGGCCCAGATTTAATTAAGAAAGCATATATCGAGGCAGTTAATCAGCGCTATCGGTTTCTTTCCTTTGGCGATTCAATGCTTATTCTATAAGTTTGTTAGTCTTGACCCCTATTCATTTCCGGGCCTAGTATCCCCACTGGCGGGCCCGATATGTTGAAGGTACATTAACGAACATTCCTATGGCTGGCACCAAGCAGTTTGACCCTCTGGCCTACATTGAGGACGCGTTCCTTGATCAGGCAGGGAAGAAGAAGGGTCGCACTTCCACGACGGAGCCTGCGGGCACTAAGTTCCGCCGCACCAAGCTAAGCGCACCAAGGCCGCGACGAAAGTCAGAGCCCATTGAGACCAAGGTGATTGATCCTGATCTCAAGGCGCTTTTGGAGGCAATGCCCCGCAACATCGAATTTCTGGCTAAGTTTTACGGCGACGACGTGACAGCCAACTACTACCAAGGCAAGTTCAAAGAGAACCGCGAAGACTTGATTCGACGCCTCCTTGACCCAGAGCTGACCCTTGAGGAAGTTTCACGACTCCTCGGTGTCTGCCCCGCAACTGTCCGCCGCTACACCAATCGCGGCTGGCTGGGACACCACCGAACTCAGGGTGGACAAAGACGGTTCCGCCTCAGCAGCCTGGTTCGATTCGTTGACGATCACGGCCGCATGCCGGAGTAGCCGGTTCTGAAGACTAAAACGAGGGCGATCCCATTACGGATCGCCCTTTTTTCTGACTCAGCCTTCCCCATTCTCAATGGGGTCAGCGTCAGTGTCGATCGTCTTCACAGAGGCTTGACCAAGCTGGGTCATGAAGTCCACCTTTTTGCTCCTGACCACCCAGAGGCAGGCAGAAATGAACCAGGAATCACCCGTATTCCCAGCTGCATAACGCCCTTTGCCCGTCGTTACCCCTTCTGCGATCCTTTTTG
This sequence comes from uncultured Fimbriimonadaceae bacterium, assembly GCA_964607175.1. Taxonomy (GTDB): domain Bacteria; phylum Armatimonadota; class Fimbriimonadia; order Fimbriimonadales; family Fimbriimonadaceae; genus JAKRSE01. Next base: position 116,189 of record CAZSIM010000001.1, on the reverse strand, counting down.
GTTCAAAGGCTATCTGGATTTTGCCGAAAAGAACTTCGACCTTCTCCACCTTCACAACCCCTTCTTCTCAGGAAGCATGGCCATGAGATGGTCGGCACGCAGCAGGCTGCCCTTAATCGGCAGCTTTCACACAGATTTCCGCCGATGCCTTAAATACTGTCCTGCTCCCCTAGGGTGGGGAGGAGTCTTTGCAGCGAACCAAGTTCGACGTATCTTCAATGCCTGCAGTCTTGCTATTGCCCCCAGTGAAACTGCTGGTGAATGGCTGGCAGACTATGGCGTTAAGACGCCTTTAGCCATTGTTCCGACAGGAGTTGAAACAGGCCCCGCTATGGACCGCCAAACCTTGAGGCGCAGTCTAGGCTTTAAGCGGGACGACCTTATTCTGCTTTCGGTCGGGCGTCTTGCTCCCGAAAAAAACCCCTTTGCTGTCATTGAAGCCTTTGCCTTAACCGCGGCAGCAGCAGAAAAGGCAAAGCTTGTCATGCTGGGAGATGGACCCGAAATGCAGAGGCTTAAGGAACGGGTTCATCGGCTTGGCCTCGAATCGCGGGTGAGATTCACCGGCCCAAGAAGCCCCAGCGAAACAGCCGCATTTTTCGCTGCCTCAGATGCTTTTCTTATAACGTCTTTCAACGAAACACAGGGCCTTGTTGTCCTAGAGGCCATGAGCCACGGTCTGCCCGTAGCTGCCGTGAAGGGTGGAGGGGCCAGTGAACAGATTACAGATGGAGTTGAAGGATGGGTGACAGGACAGGAGCCAGCAGAAATTGCCAAAGCGGTAATGTCCCTTTTTCTTCAGCCCAGCCTAAGAACACGCATGGGCCAGGCCGCCCTTGCAAAAGGCCGCACCTGGACATCTCTTGCCCACGCGGAGAAAATGGTGGAATGTTATAGGCAGGTCCTGGGTCATGATCCAGCCGAGAGCAGGAAAACTGTTGTGACTGATGAAGCGAAAAGCGGCCTGATGAGCCAGGCGGGAAAACGATGACAGCAGATACAGCCCCAATGCCCAGCGCAGATGAAAGGGTGACGCCCTTTTCAAACCAATCCAAATGGTTTTGGGCTGCTGCCGGAATCCTTTTTATCATCAACATCGCGCTTGGACTGCTTCGCCTTCCTCCTACAGCGGCAGCCATTCTTAGTCTCGTTACGGGAGTCGTTTTTGTTTCCCTGCCCCTCATTGGGCTCTTCTTTGCCGCTTCATCAGAATGGAAGTGGGGCAAGGCTCTGGCTCACTTAGCTATAGGTGTGGCTCTGCACCTCGGTTCAGTTCAGGCATCTCGCATCCTTGGGCCAGGGACAGCCGGGGTCATTGTTCAAGCCCTTGGCCAATTTGGCTTAATTGTCTGGTGCGCCGGGCTCGGGGCCTGCATCGCCTTAATCATCAAGGATAAAAATCTCATTCTGCCCGTCTGCATATTCCTGGCAGGATTTGATGTTTTTCTCATCATCAGTCCCTCAACACCTGTCAGCCAAATGGTGGCCAGCAACAGCCGGGCTTTTACCGATGTAGCCATGAAGGTGCCTTCTGCCCAGGCAGTGGTTCCGCCTCATGCTGAACCAGAGGAAAAACTGCCTCGGATTGTGCCATCAGCCTATATCGGGCCAGCCGATCTCCTTTTCTCCATGGCTTTCTTCGTGATGCTTTTCAGGTTCCGCATGGAAGTTGAAAAGACCGCGCGCATTCTAGTGCCAGTGCTGCTTGTCTACCTTGCCCTCGTCTTCATCACCCCTTGGGGCATGCTTCCCGCCTTGGTTCCCATAGGCGCCACAGTTTTGATTGTCAACAGAAAGCACTTTGCTATGACACAAGATGAAAAGATGGGCACATGGCTGGTCGGAATCATCGCCTTTGGCCTTGCTGCATGGGGAATCTATCAGAGAGCCGTTTACAAGCCCCCCATCAGGACGCCTCAAGCGATTGAAGGGCCTTCGAGCGGGCCGCAAGAGAGAGAGCTTCTCGAATCGGACGGCTTGCCTCAGCGAGAAGGAGGCGATCAACCCCCGTCTCAATCCCTTCCCTCTGCATCAGAAGGATAAGGTCATCTGTCGCCAAGTTGCCTCCTGACCCCTTGGCATAGGGACAGCCCCCCAGTCCGGCAGCGGATGAATCGAAGGCGCGGAAGCCAGCCTGATAGGCAGTCCATGCGTTGACCAATGCCATGCCCCGTGTGTCATGAAAATGCCAGGCTGTCTTCTCAGGCGGCAGAACATCCTTCAGGCAATCAATCAGGGCGCTGACTTCACCCGGACCTGCCGCTCCTATCGTGTCGCCCAGGCTGATCTCATCACAGCCGATTTCAGCAAGTTTTTCAGCGAGTTCAGCTGCCGTTTCTGGAGCCACCTTTCCCTCGTAAGGACATTCAAAAACCACAGAAAGATAGCCTCTCACCCAGCCTCCCGGAACCTTTTCTCTAAACTCCTCCACAAGATCGGCAAAAAGAGCCAGGGAATCCTTGATAGTTGAGTTGATGTTCTTTTTCACAAAGCTTTCAGTGGCTCCGGTAAAAAGAGCTATTCGGCTCACCCCAAGGCCAAGAGCGGAATCCAGCCCCCTTTTATTCGGAACAAGGGCGGAGTAAAGGGGTCCTGAGGGAAGCCGAGGCCACAACTCGGCTGCATCAGCCAGCTGGGGCACCCATTTGGGCGACACAAAAGATGTCGCTTCAATCTCAGTGAGCCCCGCCTTAGCCAGACCTTCGATAAAGGCTGTCTTCAGCTCAGTCGAAATCGGGATTGATTCATTCTGAAGGCCATCTCTTGGACCGACTTCGATGATTCGGAGCATGTCTGGATTATATTCACAGGGACCCCCGACTAGGTAAGCAGTGACATTCCCTTCGTGAAATCGTCTAACCCTTGAGAGCAGAGATACACTGCCCGAAGAGACTAAAGAAATGAAAGGCTGGATGATGGTTGTGCTGGCAGCAGGGATCACGGCATTGTGGGTCCTGACGGCTGGCTTTGCGCCAAGTACGGTTCAAGCCTATCAGCCTAAGGCAGGCGAAACCGTTCTAGTTCTTGATGTGGATGGAAGGGGTGAAGTCGTCATCAATCTGGCGACTAAAGAAGCTCCTAAAACCACCGCTCAGATTATCAAGCTGGCACAGAGTGGCTTCTACAATGGTCAAAAATTCTTCCGAGTCGTTAAGACTCCAAGACCCTTTTTGGCTCAGTTTGGCGACCCTCAAACAAAAGATAAGGCTGTCACGGATGCCAGCATTGGCACAGGGGGAAGCGGCACAACTGTTCCCTTTGAAAACACTGGCCTGAAGAACATAGAAGGCGCTGTCGGTCTTTCATTAAAAGACAACGACAAGGCGACCGGAGACAGCCAGTTCTATATCAATCTCGCTGCAAACGGGTTTCTCGATGGCGGCTACTCTGTTTTTGGGCAGGTCGTAAAAGGGATGGATATAGTCAAGAGCTTGAACGTCGGCGACAAAGTCAACACAGCCACGATAAAACGCGGATAATCCGCAGATTAAGTTCTGATCAGCAAAAAAGCCACGCACCTCGTGGCTTTTTTGCTTTGTCTTTGTGAAGCAGCAGGATAACTCCACAAAGACATGGCCTTTTGAAAGGGGTAGCATGTTTCCAGATGCACCCTAGTAAATCTGTCTGGGAACCTTTAGGGTGCAGAGCTTCTGTCAACAAAGCCTTTACTCTCATAGAACTGCTGGCAGCAATCACTATCGTCGCCGTATTGGCAGCCATTCTGTTTCCCGTTTTTGCTCAAGGAAAAGAAGCTGCCCAGCGCACTGCCGCTCTCATCCAGGCCAAACAGGCAGGGACAGCTATTCTCATCTACGCGGCTGACTACAACGATGCCATGCCGGGGGGATTGGTCCCCAATGCTTCAACTGCAGTACAAAGCTATCGCCTAGGCGACTTCACCCCCCAGACACCCCAGGGCTGGAGGCTGCCAGCAGATCCTTTAGCCCAAGAAGAACACGGCCACATCTGGGTCAATGCAACCGAACCCTACAGAAAAAGCTACTCCATACTCAATCCGCCAGGGGTAAACACAGTCAAGATAACCACCTGGGATTACAGCAATACTGCCAAAACGCCATGGGGAGTCAACTTCTCCTACAATGGCCTTCTGCAGTACATCACTCATGCCGAAGTCACAGAGCAAAGCAGACTAACGCTCATCTGGCAGGGCTTTGGCAGCACCACCCACTTAGGCGCAGCCTTCCTAAGCCCAAGACTGAACTGCAATGCCCCGGCGGGAGGCCCCTGCCGCTTTAATCCCGAAGGACCTCCTCAAGCCGGAGCAACAGGCAGTCCTCAGATCCTTGGCTTTAACTACACCACTGACTACACAGTGTATGGCAGAGGGCAGATCCATGTTTTTGCAGATTCTTCTGCCAGACTGGTGAACTATGGACTAGGCAACAGAGCTCCCTTCCCCGCTTCTACAAACTCACAAACTGCCTGGCAGTTCCTCGACGCGAATGGAAGAATCCCCGCTTCGCCTGGCGCCTTTTACCGTGGCATGGGAGCCTTAAGAGGAGCCAACTATGCCGCTGCCTTCTGCCCCGACAACACCTTTGCCAACTAAATGAAGACCACTGTCTGCCTTGTCGTGGCTGCACTGATCCTGCTGAACACAATAGCTGGCTGCAGAGCCAAAGGAGAACCTATCTCACCTCCCAATATTCCTTCTGCCGCTCAAGAGGCAGCCAAGAATAATCCTATCACACAAAGCATGCACTCCAATCTTCAAAGCGATTCATCCTCTTCGGGGCTGGAGGAAGTTCATGCTGGTCGTGCCGGAACACGCTGACCCTGCCAGGCCTTTACTGGATATGCAGGAGGCTTTTTCTGCTTTTGGACTTGCCCGCATCTCAATCTGAAATAAAATCATTTCTGGCGGATGTTGAAATCGAGCACCAACAGCTGCAGGTTCAAAAAGAGAATCGGCAGCCTCCATTCAAACTCCCCTGCTAAGGCGCAGGAGTCAGGAAGATGAAGAATGCCTGGCATCCGGGCTGGACTGCCCCCCAGCAGCCCATTGCGGTCTACCTCCACACACCCTTCTGCCCTTCAAAATGCGGCTACTGCGACTTCAACAGCTTCGCGATGGAGGGAGACATCATGGCAGAAACCACCTCTGCCACCATCGCGGAAATCAAACGCTCGCCTTGGTATGGAACTCCAGCAAAGACGATCTTTATTGGGGGAGGAACCCCTACTCATCTTCCCACCGAACAGCTTTTGGCGCTTCTTGATGCTTTGGCAGAAGCCCACCCTCCCATTGAAGGCTGCGAGATCACCAGCGAGGCCAACCCAGGCACTGTCGATGCCAGCAAATTTGCTGACATGAAAAAAGGCGGATTCAACCGTGTCTCAATGGGAGCCCAAAGCTTCCATGCTGGAGATTTGATGCGGCTTGGACGCATCCACCAGGCAGATGAAACTGCGGCAGCGGTCGCCGCTGCCAGACAGGCAGGTTTTGACAGGCTGAACCTGGACCTTATGTTTGCTCTGCCAGGGCAAAGCCGCAAGGCATGGGAATGGAACCTCGATACAGCCCTCTCCCTAAAGCCAGACCATCTCAGCCTCTACTGCCTGACGATAGAACCCAACACCCGCTTCTACCGACACCATTCACGAGGAATGCTGGATCTCCCAGAAGATGATATTCAGACAGCCATGTATGAAAAGGCTATTGAAAAAACGGCTTCTGCCGGAATGACCCAATACGAAATCAGCAACTTTGCCCACCCTGGACAGGAATGTCTTCATAACATTGCCTACTGGGATTGTGAAGATTACGCAAGCTACGGACCAGGAGCTGTCGGATGCATGACCCACGAGACAGGCAGGGTCCGCTATACCAACTTCAAACATCCCAGAGGCTACTGCGAAAGAGTGGCTGAAGGCAGCGGACTTTGGTGCGAAATCGACTGGCTGACGCCTGAGAACATTCGAACCGAAAAAATCATGATGGGCCTGCGGCTCAATTCTGGCCTGACAACCCAGGGCCTCGACCTTGATGAAACTGTTCTGCGGAACCTTGAAGGCCGAGGCTGGATAGAGCGGAAACCTGGGGTCATTCTTCTTACCCAAGAAGGCCGACATTTCTGCAGCGAAGCAGCTCTGCTCTTGATGGATTAAGGCATCGCCTACCCCAGTTCAACCGGAGGCGCCCCTTCTGCCCCTATGCCAAAGATATTATCATCCTTGTTCACTCCCTGAATCACAGCCTCGCCTCCATGAGCCGAGATTGAATTCTGCCAGAGCGGAGAGGATGTCTGCCGCCAATATATCCTTACAGGATCTTCTTTCGGAATCCAGCGAATAGTGGTGGAATGGCTTTGATCCAATAGGATTTCCGGCTTTTCAGGAGCTTTCCCCGCCTGGCACATAGCCGCTAAGGCAGTTAAGTTGATTCTTGCTGTCCCAGCCACGTAATCGAAATCAACAAATTCAGGCAGATCTAAAGCGGTGTGCTGCCGCCTGTATTCCTCCACCACCTCGGTAAACCTTACAGCCGGGTAGCCCTTCAGCTGAAAAGGGGTGTGGTCGCCGCCACGCCCATATCTGTCGTGCCTCAGAATCAGTTCGACCCCAAATTCGGGCAGGTTCTTCTCGGCCAGCCAGGCGATCCACAGAGCCAGGTCGCGGCTTGGACCAGGAGCGCTGAAGCATCTCACGCGGCCAGATTCCTCCCTGCCCTCTTCGCAAGAGGTGTTTCCAACCATGTCGCTTGTCAAAACAGCCAGGAGGCTAGTTCCTTCTGCGTGCATGACGGCAGAAAGGTGCTTTGCCCCCAGCAGCCCCTGCTCTTCGGCAGTAAAGGCAGTAAAGTAAACAGTCCTCCGGCGGTTGGGCACAGCGGCGAGAAGCCCTGCACATTCCAGGAGAACTGCAATTCCAGACCCGTTGTCATTGGCGCCAGGAGATCGGGGGTTTGGCTCTTGATCCTTTAGGTTCAAGGTATCGAGATGAGAACCGATCAGCAGAGCTGGTTCGTTGGTTTCGCCCGGCAGAGAGGCCAAAAGCTGAATGGAATCGACTGCTTCTGGAATCCTTTTTCCGGCAGGCAGGGGGGTGTGGCGGCGCTCTACTTTCATTCCCGGAATCGCCAGCAGCTCGGCCTCCATCCAGTCAACCGCCTGAGGGTAATGGGGTGAAAGTGTATTGCGAGTGTGAAATGATGACAGGCTCTCTATGACCCGCTTAATGCGTTGAGAATCAACTTGATCGGCAAGGTGTTTCATACATTTTCCTCATGTACGCCGTGAAGGCGAGATGACAATCTTTCTTCAGCAAGGGCAGGAATCGGTCCCAGCTTATGTCCACCAAACCCCTGACGCATCAGGGCAACAGCCTTGGCCCAGGCCAAAGATTGGTCCCGCGAAGCGAAAAGCTGAATGACTGACTGGGTGATAACAGGTGTCGGAACCTCCATACGAACAGCATCCTGAACCAGCCAGTTGACCTCTCCCGTATCCTCTATCCAGCTCGGTGTGTTCGCCATAGCATCAGGGTCGGTCATCGATTCCGCCAGGAGATCCACCAGCCAAGATCGAATCACTGATCCATGACGCCAACATTCTAGAGTTTCTGCAATATGAGGCTTCAGATGACTCGCTTCCATAAGGGCTAGTCCCTCGCCAATGGCCTGCATCATCCCGAATTCAATGCCGTTATGGACCAGCTTTACAAAGTGGCCGCTGCCTGGTCCGCCAGCATGAACCACACCCCCATCTACCGCTAAATCCTTAAGAATCGGCTCCAGAAGCTTAAAGACAGGCTCTGAACAACCTGCCATAAAGCAGGCTCCTGTCAATGCCCCCTTAACACCCCCGCTTGTCCCTAAATCCACAAACTCAAACCCTCTCTCGGCACACCATTTATGCCGGACAAGCGAATCTCCCCAGTATGAGTTGCCTCCATCAACAAGAATGTCGCCAGGTGAAAGGTGCAGGGCAAGCCCCTCCATCACTTCATCCACAGTGCTGCCGGCATGAACGTAAAGAAAAATCACCCTCGGCGTCTTGAGATTTCTCGGCAGATCGGCTAAAGATTCAGCCGCGAGAAAGCCCTTGTCAAGAAGATCCTGATTGACGCCTGCCGGGTCATAGCCTGCTGTCTTCCAGCCTTTAGCCATGGCCTGGTCAGCCAAGCCCCCACCTATTCTCCCAAGCCCAACAACTCCCCAATCTGCCAGTTCCACAATCTTTAGAGTCTACGCTGCCGCCCTCTAAAAGACAGGCAGAAGATCAAGACAGCTAAACTTCAGCCAGATCCTGCAGCAGACAAGCCAAAATCAATCTTATGACCAAACGCTTCTCTGCCCTGATGCTGGCCCTGACCCTTTCGGCATTCTTAGCCGGATGCGGAGGCGCTGGCAGCCTTATTGCGGCCTTGACCCGAACCAAGCCAGAACTGCTCTCCTGGGTGATGGCTGGCTTCAACTCTCATTCGGCAAACGCCGGAATCGAACGCTTTATTGGCAAAATTGGCTCGCCTTTCGGGCTAAACCAAACAAGGGAAGCCGGAACACCCTACTTTGACCAGTTCATCGGGGCCTGGGTTGTAGAAAGCTCGACCGAGACAACCTGGTCGGCGGTCTACTCGCTAGATGAGGCAGGAACTCAGCCTGCTGGAACATCGGTGAGTGCCTGGACTGTCACAGAATCTGGTTCTCAAGGAACAACGAAAGTAAGAATCACTGCCGGACCCAACGAAGGCTACTCGCTCGACTCAAGCTATGCCCTTGATGATCTGCTGGGCACAGGGCAGTACAGCAGCAGCAGTTCCAGTCCGCTTTACGGAACCAGCCAGGATGAAGGAACGTGGCGGTCAGACGGGTCAGGAAGCTATCTTTCCCGCTGGACTTACGATTCAGACTTTCGCGAATACCAAGGCACATGGAAGGCAGACGGATCTTGGACCAGCAGCAGCCGATCGGGCGATGGCAGCGTGATGACCTTAAAAGGCGCACTTGACGGCAGCGGCACTGGTTCCATCACAGGGCCAGATTCGCTTCTGCCAGCCAATGTCGTGTGGAACATAGAGGGAGCCGGTCAGATTACATGGGCCGACGGCTCAAAATCTGAAATCAACTGGTCTGGACTAGGTGGAGTCAGTGGTGGAAGCCAAGGCGATTCAGGAGAAGGCGACGAGGAGCCTGGCTAAAGTAAAAGCCGTCTCTAGATAGAGACGGCTTGAGAGCCCATGTGAGAGAAGCCGAAAACGGCTCCGGACTTCAGACAGCAGTCTTGGTGCCAGATCACAAAAAATTCGTGACTCTGGCAGCTTTGCCAGCCTGCATCTTCGCCTCCTGACTAAAAATCGCTTTCGTCAAACTGGGCTTCTAGGTCAAGACGGTCCAGTTCATCCTGCGAAGAAGAAATGAGCAAAGCCATGACTGCCGTGATGCCAAGCACGAAGGTTAGAAAGATCAGAAGCTTTTTCATGACTCTCCCTTAGGATACAGGATACAGAGATGTGGCAGGGGCCAAGAGACAGGCAGTCTCTATGCTCCATAGCGGGCCAGGGCGGCAGCGGCCAAGTTCTGCAGCTGGCTGTCGCCCGCCGCAACTCCATCAGCGGTCTGGGCAGCCTCTCTGGCGCGGCGGTAGCTGCCCTGGGCTGCAAGCTGTTCAGCCAGGTTAAGCAGGGCCAAAACAGCAGACCGCCTGGTCTGCGCGCTGCGGGCGGGGTCTGTTTCAACCGCCTTTAAAAAGCTCACGGCTGAGTCGTTCCAAAGCCGCCTTCGGTCATCGTCAATCGGCTCCTGTCCAGCTTGATAGGCAAGATTTTCTCCATTCGAAAACCAATCGAAAGCCGTTGGTCCGCCAGGACTGCTGCGCAGCTCCACAACGGGAGGATGAACCTGGGATGGTTCTGGCCAAGGTTCATCCGGAAGGATCTCGGGTGAAGCTGCTGGTTCGTCGCTAGCCGACTGCGGACTCGTAAAAGGGGCTGGCTGAGTGCCGCTCACCCCCTGCTGCTCGCCAAGCTGTTTCAACATGGATATAGCCAAACCCAGCAGAGTGATAGTCAAAGCCGTGAGAAGAAGAAACTTAATAAAGGCCCTTATCTTCTCGGGATCAAACTCTATGAGGGGACGCTTGGCGGGCGGTGGGTAGTATACAGGAAAAGGCATGCCTGGCACACCAGGTACAGGAGGCAGACCAGCAGGACCGGATTGAGGCTGATTGGCATAAGGGCTGTAAGGCTGCCCCACACCGCCACCCATCGGCGCCTGAGGTGGATAACCCACTTGAGGCTGCGGATACTGTCCCGCGTAGGGTGATCCATAGGGCTGATAAGCTCCATGCTGTTGTGGCGTCTGCTGACCGTAGCCGCCAGGGTTGTAGGGCTGTGAAAGCACCTGGCCTGGCTGCCAGCCAGTCTGAACAGGAGGCGCCTGTACAGGAGGCACACCAAAAACTGATGGAATTTGTGCTGCCGGATTTGGATCCGAACTCAGGCTAAGCGTCGCCTTAGCCAAAGCGGCCCTCATAGATTCTGCCGTGGAAAACCTCATGGTCGGAATCTTGCTTAATGACTGCTCGACCACCTGCCAGACAGGGTACGGAATAGCAGAAAGGTACTCTGGCTCCTTGTTCATGATGGCGTAGGTGATTGAAACCACCGAATCGCCAGGGAAGGCTTTCTGCCCCGAGAGTGATTCGTAAAGGATAATCCCCACGCTGAAAAGGTCGCTTCGCGCATCCAGATCCTTGCCGCCAATCTGCTCTGGAGACATATAGCTGGGAGTGCCAAAAACCTGCCCATCCATGGTGATGTTAGGCTCAAAGGTTAGGCGTGCAATGCCAAAATCGGTGATTTTTACCGCGCCACCTTCCAACAGCTGAATGTTTTCTGGCTTTATGTCGCGGTGAATAACTCCTTTAGAGTGGGCAAAGGCCAAACCCTTAAGAACCTCTTGGGCGATCTCGATGGCACGGTTGGCAGGCAGAAAGCCAGATTGATCCATCTCAGCCCTCAGAGTCCGACCATCGAGATACTCCATCGCAATGAAGGTTCTGCCCTGGTCTTCACCTACTTCAAAGACTGTGACGATGTTGGGATGAGTGAGAGATCCTGCGGCCCGAGCTTCTCTCAGAAACCGCTTCAGCCTGTCTTCTCTTTGAGACTGGCTGGCGCCAGAAGGCATGGCCAGCTCTTTTACAGCTACCCTGCGGTTCATCCCAGGATCCCATGCTTCGTAGACGATGTCGTTCGAGCGTGCAATCTCCCGGATGATCTGGTACTTGCCCAGCATGGTGGGAGGAGAAGAGCTCATGCCTCTGCGCTTATCCTTACAGATTATCCAACGTTTTAAGAGCCAAGTGCGTGGCCAGCACAAGAAAAGAAGGGCTGATTTACGCCCTTCTTAACAGATTCTCCCCTTTCGCCGAGTTTTTAGCCGGCTACCATGCGATGACAGTGAGCTCTTTATCTCCCTGCTCAAGCACCGCTTCGCCTGATCTAACACCAACCAGCTTAAAGCCTGGACCAAACTTATCGCCTGGGCTCAAAAACATTGGCTTGTCATCTGGACCCACAAAAACAGCCGTGCCATCGCCAAGACCAGATGCTGTTCCGGTCAGTCTCCAGCCAGAGAGAGGATCGGCAAAGGCTCCGACTGCGCCAGAGTTGGCAGCGGCTTCGGCTTCAGATTCTGCCAGGGCTTGTCCTGCAACAATCTGCCCCATGCTGAAAATCATCATACGAACTCCTTTTGAAGATTTTCGTTCCACCTCAAAAGCGCCATAAGCCCTCACCCTTTCTCCTTTTCTGCCCTGCGAAGCCTCGCCTTTAGGAACCTCGAAAATCAGTCGGTCGCGGGAGGAAAAGCCGCTGTCTGACTCTGGGATTAATCGGTAGACCCACTGTCCATTGACCAGTTCTTTATCTTCTATCTTCCCCGCAGCAGAAACAATCCACCCTTTTAGCGGCTTGAGTTCTTTAGCTTCTGCCAGCACTTTGATAGATGCCACCTCTGGAACAGGCGCAGGCTGCTGGCTGACAGGGGCGGCAGCTCCCCCGGATGCAGCTGGGCCAGAGTTCTCCCAAGTCTGGTCAGGGCCAGGGCTGCCGATCATTCTTTTAGCCCGCTGAAGATTGTTGACCCCATTGACCGCAGCCCGCGAGCTCAGGTCTCCTGCGACTCCTGTGGCAGCCGCCTGACCAGCCAAGGTCTGCCCTACGGCCCCTACTGGCAGCCATAAAACTGCACCAGCCAGCAAAAATGCTGCTGCCCCCACCGACAACCCACGCGCATCCATGTGGTTTTTGTTCCACTTTTCCGATTGGGTGTCACCAATATAAATGCCGGGGAGCCGCACCCGCAGCCATACGTATGCCCTCTCAGCAGCCTCGTCAATGACTCGGCCAAGTTCAGCTTCTGAGACACCATCATCTGCTGGATGTTCAACAATCTGCTTGAAGACTGCAGTCTAGTCTGTGCTTTGTGAGCCGTGCCTAGCTGAAGCCTGAGCAGAGCTGCTGAAGAAAAACCTCAGCCAAAATCTGAGCCGCGTTTTTTTTAGTGTGAATGTCTGCAAAGCGACACCAAAAGAGTTGGATTTTAGGCGTATGCCATGCAGACTTTAGTCATCTGGGCGTGGTACAAAAGCTGACATGTACTATGTGATAGGGGAGGGTGGCGCCAAGTACGGACCAGCCGATGCCGCAACACTAAAGCAGTGGGCTTCTGAAAATCGTCTGACCCCTACCACCATGCTGGAAGATGCCGCAACCGGCGTCCAGATGCAGGCCAGTCAAGTTCCAGATATCTTCCCTCCCGCTGCTCCATCACAGCCTGCCGCTGCCCCCAGCGCACCCCAGGCTAACCCTTACCAGCAGCAGAACCCTTACTCTATGCCAAAGGCAGATTATCCGCGCAGCAGCCAATATTCAAATGAAGGCACTCCTACCGTTGCTATTGTTGGATGGGTGCTGGCAGGAACTTCGCTTCTTTGCTGCCCAATATGCCTTGGACCAGCCGCTATCTACTGTGGCTACAAAGCAGACCAAGAAGGCTACAAGCATGGAAAAACCCTCATGATCTGCGCAGCAGTCGCAATCCTGCTGGGAGTGATTATTGGAATCGCTTTAAGCGCGGCAACAGGCGGAATGCAGAACCTGCAGACTGCTCCCCCACAGATAAATTAGGAAAAGCATTTTCCCCTTCCAAATAGGCCGTCTTGAGGGCTTCTTCATGGTACAAAGAAGCCCATGTATTTTGTGGTGGCAGAGGGCGGCTCGAAGTACGGGCCAGCCGACATCGATACGCTAAAAGTATGGGCGGCAGAGAACCGCCTTACCCCCTCGACAATGCTGGAAGACGCTGCGACGGGAGTGCAGATTATGGCCAGCCAGGTTCCCGGCCTTTTTCCATCTTCTCAGACTGATATTCAGCAGACAGCAGCCCCGGTTGAATCTCAAGCCATCCCTTCATCTCCCTATAGTTCGCCTGGGCCAAGTTCTTCCATGCCAGGTACTAGCCCTTACCAGCAGAATCCCTACTCCTCACCAGTTGGATCAAACTACGGCGGCGCTTCAGGAGAATCGGAATCAGCAAAGCAGGCAGTCATGTATGGCTGGATCTGTTTTGCCTTAGGAATCGTCTGCTGCTTTCTTATCTCGCCTGGCGCCATCTACTTCGGCAAAAAGGCAAAGGATGAAGGCCACAGCCAAGGAAATCTGATCTTTATCCTGGGAATCATCTGGACCTGCCTTGGAGCTTGTGGCACAGTTCTCTGGCTTGTACTTGTTGTCGGTGCGGCAGCCAGCTCCGTCTAGGTGCTTACAGGCCTTGAGACTAGTCTTTCAACACTGTTTCACGCCATTTAAACAGCAGTACCGACCGCCTCTAAATGGGGCGGTCGGTGTAAATCTCACGCTGTGCTAAAAGCTAATCCAGCCCAAGAATAACTGGAATCACTACGGGCTTCTGCCTAAACATGCGCCCCATCGAACGTCGAACTGGTTCCACAAGCTGATCTTCCAGCACTGGTCTGTTGATAATCTCGTCCGGCTTCATGTGGCTGATCTGATCCACCACATGCCGGGTCACTTCATCAACATCTTCGTCTGTCCCACAGAACCCGGCGGCCGTAAGCAGAGGCTTTCCGACAAAGCACTTGGCCTGTTTGTCCACCGTGACTGTCACAACAACAACCCCGTTATGGGCCATGTGGAATCGATCGGACAGAACGTCTTCTGTCACCTGGACCCCTGCAGCCTGATCAAGCAGAACTTCACCTGCCTGGACCCCTTCACCAATCCAAGCCTTGTTGTCATCTATGTAAAGGCTGTCGCCGTTCCCCAGCTTGAAAATACGATGCTTGGGATGCCCCATCCCAGTGAGCATTTCTTCAAACAACACCTGATGCCTTGGCTCACCGTGAACAGGAGCGACGTAAAAAGGCTTGGTCAAGTTGACCATCATCTTTAGCTCTTCCTGATGACCGTGACCGGAAGCATGGATAGGGCGATCATGCTCCAGCACCACTCTTGCACCAAGCTGAACCAGCTTGTTGACGGTTCGATAAATTGACCCTTCGTTGCCAGGGATCGGCCTGGCCGAATAAAGAATAGTGTCGCCAGGAACGATTTTAAGGCGGCTGTATTCCTTACGAGACATTTGGCTGAGGGCTGCCGATGGCTCGCCCTGGCTTCCTGTCACCAAAATGACAAGTTCATTTGCAGGAATCTTGCTGACGTCCTCCAATCTTTGGTAGGTGCCTTTAGGGACCTTTAAGTAATTAAGCGACTGGCACATGTTCACCGTCGCATCCATTCGGCGGCCAGCAATGGCAACTTTGCGGCCTGTGGCGTGGGCGGCATCAAAAGCCTGCTGCATGCGATGAATGTTGCTGGAAAACGTGGTGAGCATCACCCTTCCCGGAGCCTCCAAGAAGATATCCTTGAGGCCATCACCTACGATTGATTCGCTGGGTCCCCACCCCTTGCGGTCGATATTGGTTGAATCGCTGAGAAGAAGAAGAACACCTTCTTCACCCAGTTCAGCCAGCCGGCGGATATCCGACGTCCTGCCATCAACCGGGCTGAAATCGAACTTGAAATCGGCTGTAAATAGCAGAATTCCATGTTCGGTGCCAACAGCCAAAGCAAAGGTTTCAGGAATAGAGTGGGTGACCTGCACCGGCTCGACCGTTATGCTGCCGACTTTAACCTTATCACCCGGCGCCATACGGACAATACGCGGCTCCAGATTACGGTCCTTTTCAAATACCTTCATCTTCAGCATGGCTTCTGTAAAAGCCGATGCAAAAATGGGAATATCAACTTCTTTGAGCAGGTAAGAAACGGCGCCGATGTGGTCTTCGTGAGCGTGGGTTAAAAAGAGTCCGCGAATCCGGTCTTTATTCTCAACAATCCAGGTGAAATCTGGGATGACAATATCCACCCCGTACTGCTCTTCGTGAGGGAAAGACAAACCGCAGTCAACGAGAATAACGTCTTCACCCTGTACAACTGCTGTGCAGTTCTTGCCGATCTCTCCGCAGCCGCCTAGAGGGATCACCTGTACCAAACTCATGAATCTTCAGGGTACCGGAACCATGCCTCGACTGCCGGGAATCCGCACCTCTCTTGGATGGCATGAATCTAGCCCACCTTGACTCTATGCATCCAGCTAAGAATCTTCACTCAAACAAAATCCTGCAAAAGCATGCAACTCTATGCACAAATAAAGTGTAGAATGCCCACACTCAATTACCTATTTTTTAACAATAAGGACACAAATGAAAATTCCTCATCACAGTAAAAAGTTCACATTGTTGAGCGTCGGCCGCCGAGGAGCAGCAATATGGCTTGCAGTCTTCTCTCTTAAGGAGTGTGGCTAAAATGTTGGCCATCCGCGCAGCTGTCTTTGGTGCAGTCAGTTTTTCCGCTGTCACTCTTGTCTGGGCGCAGGACAGCCAGAGTTCGGTGAAACAAGAGGCTCTCTCTGCCCTGAGTCAAATCAAAACCCGGGCCGCCGCTGGGGTGACAACTACCTTCAGCAGCCGCAGTACAAAAACAGGGGAGGAAAGCCTTTGCCGAATGTATTTGAAAGAAGGCATGTTCCGTGTGGACTGCGTTTTCCTCAAGTTTCCTGGCGAAGCAATCGGTGAAAACTCAAACGTTGTCAGCATCACCAAAATCAGCAGTTCAGGTAAGAAAAGTGAGTTTAGCGGTTCAGCTGAATTACCCCAAGACCTCACACCCTTGCAGGCTCTTGATGAGTTGGCATCTCCTAATCCCCTTAAAATGACCGCCTCCACAGGTGATGGCTACGGCGCATTTTCGCATATGGGCTGGAGGTACGGGTGGAGATCGAGAAGCTGGATGAACAGCAGCCTGACTCCAGAGAAGATAAGTGTCGCTAAGGATGGCGATCTGTACACTCTACAGCACTTGACCGGATCAGACACAAACACAGTACTGGAAGTCGAATCTGGAAGCAGTGCGCGAGTAAAGTCCCGAACATCCACTCCGATCGCAGGTGTCCTTACCCCTCTGGTTGAACTAAGCTTTAAGGAGACATCGCAGAAAGAAATGGTGTTTAGTCAGAAGCTTGACTATTCAAAAATTCCAGAGGCACTGCTAGCCAAGGAAGACACAGCAGACCATAAGGTTCCTCGTGGCAAAGAAGAGACTCTTGTCAGCTACAGCATTATTGATGAAAAGTTTGGTCACATTGATGACAAATCCTTTGAAATCAACCTTGCGCCAGGCAGCATGGTGACTGATTCTTCTACAGGCAGATCAAGCCGGCTTATTGACGGCAAGATGAGAGAAGTCAACGACAGCAATGAGGTCATCCCAGAATCCTCCAGCACAATGACAGTGTCTTTCCTCGCAGGATTGGCCGCTTTTTCTGTTATTGGCTGTGGAGCAGCACTGGTTAACAGACGCCGCAAAGCCTGACAGCACCATTAGTCCTCCAGAACCGACCAACACTCAGGTTTTGGAGGACTAGGTAAAACATTTAGAGAGTATATGAACCTACTCTTGGCTTAAAAAACGCCCAAGAGCATCTTCGTTTACAACAGAGATAATCCGCCCCTCAGACTTCATAATCCCTTCCTTCTGCCAGCGGCTAAAAATGCGTATCACAGTCTCAACCGTTGTGCCGGCCAGTTCTGCAATATCCTGACGAGTCAAAGGGATTGTCAGAGCAAACCCTTCCCCGACAGGCTCACCATAGCTTTCTGAAAGAACAAAGAGAACCGCCGCCAGCCTCTCATCTATCCCACCTCTGGCCATTCGCGCCATAAGGTCATAAGTCTGCTTCAACCTCTTGGTGGTCCGACTAATGACGTGGTCTTTCAACAAAGATGACTCGCGATAACAGGCCAGAAACTCCTTCTTTGGTATCTTTAAGTACCAGCCATCGCTGACTGCCCTCGCCGAAAGGGGGCAGCCTGTGCCTTCAATGGTGCCAAGCATGCCAAATATCTGCCCTGGCCCCATGATCTCCATGGTCATTTCCTGCCCCGATGGGTTGGAACGAACCATTTTAACGAAGCCAGTAGCTGCAAGCCCGAAAAAAGAGAGATCACTGCCATTGAACCAGATGACCTCGCCTTTTTCTGCGAAGGCAAGGTGGCTGACCTCGCCTAGACGGACAAACTCATCCTCTCCTATACCGTTCAACAATGTAGAAGACCTTAGGACAGAAAGAACCGAACCCGGCTTTTCGGCCCTAAAGCTTCTGCCAGCCTTTGCCATGTACTGCATTGTAAACCTTTGTTGATCTCACCCACCCCAAGCAAAGGATCTATTCGCGCAATGCCGGTGAGTTTGTAGGGGCAGGTTCAGTCATGCGGGTGTATGTGTGAACGCTTTCTTGTGCCGTTGGCAGATAATTCACACCAAACCAGCATCCCAGCAGGACAGCAAATCCAACAATTAACAAGCTCGCGTTGAGAGTGGGCTTTAAGGCGTGACGCGACCTGACATGAAGGTAGGTCAGATAAGCGCCCCAGGTCAGCAGAGCCCATGTCTCCTTCGGATCCCACGTCCAATAATGGCCCCAAGCTTCTTTCGCCCAAAAGGCCCCGAATATCAATCCACAAGTCAGTAAAGGCAGCCCAACCAAGACGAACCTATGAGGAAGCTCTGTGTCTTCCAAAGTCAAGCTTCTCTTCTCTTTAATGGCCTTGCCCCAAGCCCAGACCGCCAGAAGGCTGCTGAGCCCGAGAGCAGAATAGGCAAGCATATAGACCACCACATGAGGAACAAACCAAGGGCTTTGCAGGGCCGGAGCCAAGGTTTTATCCATGGCTTCTGGCTTGGAAAGATTGATGGCAGCGAAAAGAACCCCCATCAAGCAGGCCGGGATTGCCATGGCCCTGGTGTTGAACCTCCAGCCAATAAGCAGTCCTAAAGTTGGGACGCAGAGGGCGTACCACCAGCGCGTTTCACCCAGGGTCCTCATTGGCGGCCTGCCCAAGCTGGTCCATAAAATTCCCATAAAGATGGCGACACAGAGAATTCCGATCATGGTCAGAATGTCGCCAATCCAAGGCTTCTTTCTCCAGGCAGCATAGCTGCCGCTGGCCAAAAGCCAGGCTCCCAATCCCATGCCAGCAGCAAGTGTCATTTCTTTGCTCCTACTCCTTCCCATAGGTGCCAGCAGGCAGCCAGCACAACCAATGTCATTCCCAAGTAAACAACCGGCACGCCTCGGTCTCTTACTAGTTCAAGAACCGAATACTCGCTGGCTGCCCCCATGTTTTCGTCATAACTGACTTGATAAATCTGCCAGCCATCAACCGAGGCGGGCAGGTTGACTTCCACTCCCAACTCACGATCTTTGCCATTCACAGTCAGGATAACGTCAGATCGAAACCGCTTGGGCTTAGGCTGAGTCATCACTACGACTTCCTTTTCAGAAATAGGCAGGAGAACAGCAGGGACATCAACAGAACCGTTAGTCACCCAGCCTTCAGCCAAAACCTTGCCTTCTTTGCTCACCCTGACTTTGCCCGCAGGAGCCGCTGTCTTCCATGGTAGAGCCTTGAAGTCCCTGCCGTCATACACTGCCTGAGGAATGTGTTCCAAAACTTCAAGATCCCATCCTCGGACCGTTTCCTTCATCCCCTTCTCAACATAGTGAGAGCCTGCCTTGATGTCATCGACAGAAACTGCGACAGCCAGGTTTGGAGGAAAGCTCTCCATATGAAATTCTTTCAGCTTTAAGCTGAAGGGCAGAACTACTTCGCCTCCCTCCTCGGTCTGAGCCTTGTTCAAGGAGACTTCTGGAAAGATGGCAATGCGGCACTTTTCGATGAACAGAGAGGAGAGGGCGCCTCCAGCCATACAAACGAGAAGCCCGAAGTGACTCATCAAAAACAGAACGTTCTGCCGAGTCAGTGGCCAAGCGCGTTTAGCAATCCCGGCAGAAAGATTAACTGCAACAACCATGCTGACCATCAAAAAGGGCCATGAAGACCAAGGCGATGTCATGCCCAGCTTCTGCCAAAAGGTTCCGGGGACTATCCCTGCCACCAAGGCAAAAACCAAGGCCGCTCCCGTTGAAGTGACAGCCAAAGGTATCCCCGCCAGCCACAAAGCTGATTCGGTAAGCCTCCTGACTCTCACAAATACAGCAGCAGCAGCCAAGGGCAGTCCGAAAACAGCCAGCATGATGGGATGGGATGGGGCAGGTCCGGTAAGAAGGTGAAGTCCTAGCCCCATGGCAAGCGCTGTCGTAACCACAAGCCAAGCGTGGGCATAGCCCAGCTTCCCTTCCCAAAAGGATGTCTGCTTCTTTGAACTGACCTGACGGCTGCTGTCTGCGGTTTTAATCATCTGCCTTCTCCTTTATCAGCTTTTGGGGCCAGATCAGCCCTGCTTCACCTGCCCTTGGGCGGCCTGCGCTTTTTTCTCTGATGCTTCTTTTGCAGCTGCGGCAGCCTTGGCAGCATCGGCGTAAGGCTTGATAAACGCCTGAGCCTTTGTTTTTGATGAAACATCCGGCATGACAAAAGTCACTCCTTTTCTAGCCATCATTGCTGAGGTTTGAATTCGGCAATCCATTGCCAGCTTCGCCGCTTTGGAAAGAGTCCGCGCACTTTCGTGAGGAGCATGGAAGCCCATGCCATTCGAAGCTGCAATGTAATCCCAATAGGCTTGAGCCTTGCTGACCAAGCCACGCGGTCCTTCCAGTTCAGAGTCGGATGAACCCTTCTGCTTTAGGAATCCGATTTCAAGGTGAGCAAGTGTGAGTTCATGCTCAGCCTGCTGCAGAAGCTCCTTGTTCTTATCTTGAATGGAGTTAACTCGAGTCTTGACTTCAGATTCGCTCCACTTGTGGCAGACCTGACAGGAGTTGGCGATATTGTACAGAGGACTTTGAATCTGGTGATCTGTGTATTTGATGCCTCCTTCTGACTTATAAGGCATGTGACAGTCAGCGCAGCTGACCCCGCTAAAGGCGTGGATTCCCTGCTGATACAGCTCGTAATCTGGGTGCTGCATCTTGATCATCTTCGCGCCAGAAATGGCGTGAGTCCAATCTCGATGGGCATCTGGCTCATCAAAGTAGTAGCTGATGATGTCGTCAGACCCTGTTCCCTTGTCCCAGGGAAATGTCAGATAGTTCTCCTTTTTTCCCTTAAAGTAGTATTCAACGTGACACTGGGCGCAGACCAATGACCGCATTTCTTGATGACTGGCCTGGGTGATATCTTTGCCCTGACGTTCGAAGGCTTCTTTCAAAGCCGGGCGCGAAACTCTGAGCGCCATGGTTTTGTTGTCATGACAGTCAGCGCAGCCAATGGGATTAGTGACTTCGTGCTTCCATTCTGAAAAAGGAGCCTTATAGAATTCCGAAACTCCCATTTTGTCCATCAGCCGGGGGACATCGGGGCTCTTGCAGGTGTAGCAGGTGCCAGGAGTTTTCGCGTTGATGCGTCCGGTATTGTTCACATCTTCAACTGCGTGCCTGTGGCCTCTTGCTTGATTAAACTCAATCGAAAATGGATAGCCAGCCCACATAACAACCAAGTTCGGACTTTCTTCAAGATAATCTCTAAACCCCGATCCACCATATTTGGTGTTCTGGTTCATGCCCTTAGTGGCATCCCATGAGTTGTATTCTCGTGGAAAGCTCTGCCCCCACTTTGAGTTGTCAGCTTCAAACTCTGCGAGTTCAGAGGTCATCCTGAGCCTCGCCAAAGGCGCCTCGGATCTTCTTTCTGTAATGGCGCTGGCAAGGTATCCCAGAGCGAAGACCCCAAAGGCTGCTCCGGCAAAAATAAGCCAGCCGCTGTTGGGCTTGGCGGGATTTTGTTTGTTCTGCTCCATGGTTCTTCTCTGAATCAGCGAGGGAAATCTTTAATCAAGGGCTTTAGCCGCGGAATAGCCGCGTTTGGTGTGGAGGAAAGGCTGTTCACCCTTCCGTGAGGAACTTCTCTGTGACACTCAATGCAGCTTCGATCGCTGGCTGAGTGCCCAGGCATAGAAATCTCGCCGACATTATCGGCGTGGCACCTGACACAGTTGGCCTGGATAACCTCCTTAGCTTCTTCTTTAGCCCGTATGACTTGGGGCTCCATTCTCAATGTAAAAAGCGTGGAGTGCCTTAATCCGTCGTTGGCTTTAAACCAATACTTGCGAAAAACTGAATCATGGGGAACGTGACAGTCATTGCAGGTGGTGTTTCTACCGTGGCTGGAATGAGACCAGGTAGCGTATTGAGGATCCATGACGTGGCAGTTGATGCATGCCTTTGGATCGTCGCTTAAGTAGCTGCCTGCATTAGAAATGGTGAAGACACAAACGCCCAGACCAACAAAGGCGCCCGTGCTGATGAGGCAGGCCAAACGCAGGCCTTTAGGCAGATGGTTTAGGCTTATCCAAGTGGGGAGCTTCATGGCTCACCATTACTTTAGGAGTCCGACGAAACCCGAACTATGATGGCGGTCATAATCTGCTGCTTTTGTTCCGCTCCGCTGTAAAAAGAAACGCAAAAGAGCCGCTCCAAAGGGAGCGGCTCTTTACAGCAGGTTAAGCGGCTGCCTATGCGGCTTTCTTCAGCTGAAGGGCCATATTTTCCACCTCAAAGCGGTCGACAGATTCCTTAAGGCTGAAGGCAAGTTGGCTCAGCCTTTCGGCTGAATCAGCCACCTCCTCGATCTGTGTTTTCTGCTGCTGCACCGCTGCAGAAACCGTCTGCGCAGAAGCTGAAACTTCCTGAGCTGCAGCGCTCATCTGCTCGGCCCCAGCCGCAGTCTCTTCGCTGATTGCTGCAGCGGAAGATATTGCTTCCGAGACCTGCCTAAACTCACCCTTCATCAAGTAAACAGACTTTTCACCGGCCTTAGCAGCCAAAGCTACATTTTCTGTTGCAGTTTGAATCGCCAAAAGTGATGCACCCGCCTCGGCAGCAAGCCCCGCGCCTTCATTTATCTCAGAACCCGAAGCTTCCATAGCTTTGACAGCCGTGCTGACCCCATGTTGAACCACCGAGATCAGCTCAGCGATCTGTTTGGCAGAGCTTGTAGAGTCCTCAGCCAGCTTTCTCACTTCATCCGCAACAACAGCAAAACCTCGCCCTTGATCCCCTGCCCTTGCGGCTTCGATAGCTGCATTCAAGGCCAAGAGGTTGGTCTGCTGGGCAATATTTTCAATGGTCTGAACAATAACTCCAATCTGCTCACCTTTTCGGCCAAGCTCTTCAACCGCGCCAGCCGTCGTCTCCATCTGTCCGCGAATCCTCTCCATGCTATGAATGGTACGAGTCACGGCAGAGCTGCCTGCTTCGGCTGTTTGAATCGCCTGAGTGACTGCTTCAAGCTGGCCTAGACTGCTGGCTTCTAGTGAAAGAATCGTCTCATCCATTCTTTCAACCGCATGCGCGGCTCTTTCAGCAGCATTGGCCAAGTTCTCACTTCCTTCCGCGATCTGCTGTGTACTCCTTGCAGATTCCTCAGCAGAAGCGCTCACCTGAGTGATTGTTGAAGCGATGCTGGCTGCCGAGCTGCCCGACTGCACTGCCGTCCCTTCCAGCTGAGTCCCCGTTGCCGCGACACTCTCCGCCGTCTCCTGAATGCTCGTCAAAATCCGGCTAAGCCCCTTTCTTGTTTCCTGGTAGCTGCCAATCGTAGATTGAACTTTTGCCAGCATGACGTTAAATGTGCTGCACATTCGGCCTAGTTCGTCAAAAGATGGGTTCTCAATAGGAGTCGTGGAGGCGATTACGTCCTTGGTCAAAACTCCTTCTTCCATTGCCTTCAAGCCTTCAACAAGACCAGAAATACACACGTTGTTAAGCTTTGTCAGGCGATCGCTTAATGCCGCGACAGGTGGAAGAATGGACCGTGAAATCGCCACGCCTCCTACCAGCCCAACCAGAGCTGCAAGAAGAGTAAATGAAACGACTGCAATCTTGGCTGAGTTGGCGGTAGATGCTATCGCTCTGCCATTCTCAGCCGCATCTTTCTCTACCCAATGAGCCAGGTTATCTAGCGAGAGAATAAACTCATCATGAAACTGCGTGCGTGATTCTTTGTCAAGAACATTCTTAGCCGCAGCGTAGCTGCCTGCTTCGGCAAGCTCAAGCATTTTTGCCTCATAGCCTTCCTGAGCTTTCCTAGATTCCAGTACTTTCTCAAGCAGGGCTCGTTCATCATCATGTGAAAGAACAGCTCTAAAATCTTCTACAGCTTTGTTCCATTTCAGCTTGAGCGCCGCATGCTGCTGCTTTTCACTTGCAACGGTTTTCTGGTCTTTTGCCGAGCTGATGTGAATCATCCTCACTCTAAGATCCCTGGCAAATGATTCCATGTAGCCAATAGCGGCCAAGGCAGGAACTGATGTGGTTGACAGCTTTTCCCCTCCTGCCGCAAGCCGGGTGGTCGATGCATATCCCACTCCCCCAACAGCAATAGTCATAGCAAGCACTAAACCAAAGGCTGCTGCCAGCTTGATTCCTATGGACAAGTTCCTTAACACTTTCATAATGCCGCCCTCAGTGAGTCTCAGCTTTTTAGCCGCCTCATTACTGAACTTCTCTCATCCAGTCTCGGATCTCTACCTTCCAATACTTAGGGCATTTTTATAGGTACAAATTTTTCAGGTTCAAAAAATGCAAAAAAAAATTTATTACATGGCCGGACTTCAGACTAACGCGGCAAAACTCTGTCGCTTAAGGACAGGTTAAGTACAGCATTCTGCAGCTAAACAGAACTCACTGGCTTCAGCATTCGCTGTTCTCTTCGCCAGCTTAAACTCAAGGAAGCCAGCTCCGCTGCCTGAGCGACAAGCAGGGCAAGACAGACTGTAACGATGCCAGGCAGGCCAAGAGCAACCCCCCCAATCAGCACCACCGCCATAGTGAGAATGTAGGCTCCAATGGCCCAGAGCCGCGATTTGGTGTTTCTTGCCGCTGTCAAAAATCCTCTCAGCGCCGAAGCGGCTGCCCCCAAAATCGGGAAGGCAAGACAGAGAAGAAATGCCATCTTGGCAAGCGGAATAAGCTCTGGCTTTGCGCCTAAAACACTGGAAATCCACATTTCATCCAAGCCAAACGCCCAAAAACCTACCATGAGCAGGGTGATAAAGCCTCCCACTTTTAGGCAGAACCTCCAGAGGATCGGGCGAGATTCCCGTTCTGAACTTAACGCTATCACAACTTCAGGCAGAGCGAAGGTTGCCGTTCTAAAAAGCCAAATCAAAGAAGAAGCCAGGCTGTAGGCGGCAGCATTCTGCACAGGATGGGGTGATACGGCCAAAGCCCATGACAAAAGCGGCCCTGTCATAAGAGTGACCGAAGTTGAAGCAGTAAGGGGAAAGTGAAATCTTGCCAGGTCACCCATCGAAAGGTGATCGCCTTCATCAACCGCCAGCACGCCATCTCGTATCGTGCTTCGGCTGATCCAATGAATAAAAATGCTCTCAACGGCAACCGAAGCCATAAGCCCAATAGCGGCAGCAGCCGGGCCATCGACATTGAACCCAAAGTGAAGGCCAAAAGCGAGAAGACCAACTGTTAGAACCCGCAAAAGAGTTCCGAAAGAAATCGCCTTTGTTTCGCCTGCCCGAATCAACAGGCCTTGAAGCCAGCGTCTCCAGCCAATTGCCGCGCTCCACAAAGCAAGTATCTGCAGGGGCTGCCTTGCGGCATCCGCCACTTCTGGCTTCAGGTTAAGCAGCCCTTGGGTGACCAATCCATAAATGGGTGTAAACACTACCAAGGCGTGTACAACCGTGACCCACAAAATCAGCCATAAAACAAACTTTCTAAGAACTTGAAAGTTTGAACGGGTGCGGCAGAGCGTTGTCGAAGTCGAGAGAAGATCAATAACAGGAGCTTCTATAAAAATGGCAATGGCCATAACGACCTGAAAAGCCGCCGCCTTTACATCTCCAGCGGGACTGCGGGAGATGACTGCCAGGCAGATTGGCGCTTCGGCTGCCATGCACAGCCACGATAAAGCCAAAGGCGCATAAAAGCTGAAAAGCCTTTTATCGGTAAGATCTGCAGCCCCCAAATCTCCCGGCTTCACTCAAAGAAGGATACTGCCCAGCAGCACATCATGCTGGGCAGCCAGAGGGATTCAGACCCCTAATGAAGCAAGAAGATCAGACGTTTCCTGAACCGCTTCCTTCACAATACCGACTGCCTGATCAGCCTGGGCTTCTGTGATGATAAGGGGGGGTTCTAGTCTGATTACTCGAGGATTATTAAGCGTATAGGCTGCAATAAGGCCCCGCTTTACCATCTGTGCAATGACCAGTTCACCCACCTCATCTCGTGAGAACTCGACTCCGATCATCAGGCCCCTGCCTCTCACTTCGCTCACCAGCCCCCCTTCAATTCCCGCGAGCCCAGCCATGATGCGGCTTCCCAAAACAGCTGCCTTTTCGCAGAGATTTTCTTCGACCGTAACCTCCAGTGCCGCGATTCCGGCAGCACAGGCCAGAGGGTTTCCCCCAAAAGTTGATGTGTGGGCCAATGGATTGCTGCTGAAAACCTTCTCCCAAACCTGCGCTGTTCCCATGCAGGCTCCAATAGGCATAACCCCGCCCCCCAAGGCTTTGGCCAAAGGCATCAGGTCAGGACGAACCCCTTCATAGGCTGAAGCAAACATAGCGCCGGTTCTTCCTAATCCTGTCTGAACTTCATCGAGAATCAACAAAGCACCATTTTTGTCACAAATTCGGCGGGCTTCAGCCAGGTAACCAGGAGGAGGCAGGTGGATTCCACCTTCTCCCTGAAGCGGTTCTAGTATCACCGCCGCAGTTTCTCCATCGACAGCTGACTTAAGAGCCTCGATATCTCCGTAAGGAACGAACTCTGCTCCAGGCATCAGCGGCACAAAAGGCGTCTGATACTTCTCACGTCCGGTCACGGCAAGAGCTCCCATGGTCTTGCCGTGATAGCCGCCTATTGAAGAAACAAACTTTGTTCTGCCCGTGGCAGCCCGAGCAAACTTAAGGGCGGCTTCAACCGCCTCTGTTCCTGAATTGCAGAAAAATGTGTATTCGAGACCTTCTGGTGAAAGCTCAGCCAGCTTCTGCGCCAGCTGTGCCTGCTTCGGCCCAAAAAAGGTCTTGCCCGATAAAGGCATCAGATCAAGCTGATCTTTAACCGCCTGGACAACCTTGGGATGCCTATGCCCCAGGCTGAAAACACCGTAGCCGCCCAAGAAGTCCAGAAACTCTCTGCCTTCGTGGTCGGTAATGAATGCGCCTTCCCCTTTCACCTCTGTTCCAAAACCAGCAAAGGCCATTAGCCTTGCCAGATAAGGATTGACGTGGTCTTGGTAAAGCGCCATGACCTGATCGTGCAGAGCCTCGCCCACAAGGGCATTGGAGGAAAGCATGAAATGAGTGATACCAGGAAGCTGCCCCAGCCTGAGTGACATGAGGCAATTTTCGACGACAACAGAATAGAAAGCGGCCCAGAGCGGAGATTCACCCTGGACCACTTTTCTGCTGAGCGCTATCGACTAGACAACTTCAAACTGACTCAGCCTTCCCCTATGGTCAGAGCTGAGTTCGGCTTCTATATAGATGCCGTCTTCTCGATATTCTTTAACCAGGATTTTGCCGAAGCTATGAGCTGTCTCAGCGATGTTCGCTGAAGCATAGGGGACAAGAGCTTTGATTCTCCGATAGCGGCCAGCCAGCATGCGTCGGATATGGTTTACCAAGTCCTCCATGCCTTCGCCAGTCTTGGCCGAGACAGCCACAGAATCGGGAAACTCCGCGATCAATTTGGTCAGCCCTTCTCGGTCTGCAACCATATCCACCTTGTTAAACAGTGTGAGAGTGGGAATCTCGCCTGCTCCCAGGTCAGCTATCGTTTCGTTGACAGAGTCTCTCTGAATCTCCCAGTCTGGGTGGCTGACATCCACCACATGCAGCAGCAGATCAGCTTCCAGAGTTTCTTCCAAAGTGGCTCTAAAGGCAGCCACCAGCATGGTCGGTAGAGCTCGAATAAATCCGACAGTGTCGGTCAAAAAGAAGCTGAATCCATCTAGAAAGTCAGCTTTTCTTGTTGTGGGGTCCAATGTGGCAAAGGGCATGGCATCAACCAGCACCTCTGTTCCGCAGATGCGGTTCATCAATGTGGATTTGCCTGCACTGGTGTAGCCAACGATTGCAAGAGAGGGGTAAGGAAGATTCTTTCTGCTCGCTCTCTGCTGATAGCGGTGCATTTTAACTTCCTCGATATCGCCTTTCAGCTTCGAGATCTTATCTCTCACCATTCGGCGGTCACTTTCCAGCTTTGTTTCGCCAGGACCGCGCATGCCAATGCCGCCCCTCTGCCGCTCAAACTTGGTGTAGACACTCATCAGCCTGGGCATCATATAGGTGAGCTGAGCAAGCTCTACCTGCAGCATTCCTTCCCTGGTGCGGGCTCGGCTGGCAAAGATGTCGAGAATAAGCTGTGTTCGGTCGATGACTCGAACCTTGAGGGCTTCCTCAAGGTTTCGAATCTGCATGCCTGAAAGCTCGCAGTCAAAGACGACTGCGTCGGCTTGTGCTTCGGCGGCGCCTTCACGCACTTCCTCCACCTTGCCAGAACCAATATAGGTTCCCTTCCAGGGCTTTTCAAGCCGCTGGCGGGCCCAGCCGGCAACTTCGCCGCCTGCAGCCTCCACCAGTCCTTCCAATTCTGCTTCTACCAGGGCGTCTTCGGTGTCATCCGAGTTGACGCATACGATGTAGAGCTGTTCTTTTGTATCTGTATGAACTTGGTGCTGTGATTGACTCAAAGGGTCTCCGGGCCTCAGAACCGGAGGAGTCCGTAACGGGCTGTCAGGGAAAGTCCGCTGAAGTTCAGTCCGTCATGGCTCGGGAAAAAGTCGTAGCGCGCCGCCACCTTCAATCGGTCACCAAACATGACTCCGAGTTCAGCGTTAGCGTTGAGGCCCAGCCGCTTGCCACTCGATCGTCCGCCACTGACGTTGACCGCATAGTCGATGTAGGAGCCACCCGCTCTCAAAGCATAGTAGGGCTGAAAACTAGTCCCCCCCTGCGAGATCGAGTAAGGCTTGGGAGCAGTGAAAGGCGAAACTAGGCCGTAGCTCACTGAACCCATGAAAACTTTGCTGCCGCTCTTAGATTTGCTGACGGTCTCCCAATCCCATGCGAACTTTCGACCTTCTCCATGGACGAATCGAGTTGAGCCAGCACCGAAGCTGATCCAGCTGTTTCCGAGGGCGTCTCGGAGCTTGCCAGAAGTGGGGAAGAAAACTCCAACTTCAGGGCCAAACCACGTATCGGACTGAGCAAAGGCCGGCACGGCCGCACAGGCCAGAACCGAAACAGGCAGCAGGCGAATCAGCTTCATGATTTAGCGATTATAACCCTTCACGCACAGAATTTCACGGGATAAATAGCTCCCGCCCCCGCTCTATCTATTAGTTTCAGCAGAAAATCAGCCAACTCGCCGCCATTGCATTGCCGCGCAGGCTGGGTTTAGGCGCTGACCAACAGTTCGAGCTGGCACTCTAGACTGGATGAAGCAGCCCTGCTGTAAAAAACTCCCGATACAGGAGTCGCTCCTTCTGGGCTATGACTTGCCGCTAAAGCCACGTGACGGTTAGAAACCGCCAAGCCAAGTGTTGGGTCAAATCCACGCCACCCGGCTCCGGGGAGATAAACCTCTGCCCAGGCATGAAGGTGGCGATGCTCCATATCGAGGTCACCTTCACTGTATCCGCTGACAAACCGAGCCGGAACCCCAACGATGCGACAGGCCTCCATAAAGAGCACGGTCATATCGCGGCAGGCGCCTTTCCTTCTATGAAAAGTATCGCTTGGGCTGAAGGGTTCGCCCACTGGCCGAACTTCCTGCTCCCATCCTTCATAGATTCTTTGATTCAGAAGCTGCAGAAAATCAATTGTCTGGTGCTGAGCCTCATCCAAAAGGTTAAAGGCAAAAGCCGCTACCTGAGAATCAGATTCGATAGGATGAAGGCAAAGGGCAAGAGCTTCTTCTTCCGAAGTCAGATCTAGGGGAATCTGACGGTTGGCCGGAGTCAAAAGAAAGTCGTAAGGATTGGAACGCAGTGTTTCAACTTCACATTTTGAAGCTATCTTCAACCCAAAGGTTGGCTCATTCCACCATACGGTGTGGCACACGTTGCCTTCAGAATCAGTTGATGCCGACATCCCTGCCGGCTCAGGAGAAATCTCCATTGTGTGGCTGATAAGCTGCTGGTCTGGCCCCGGACGAGGACTGAGCCGCAGCCGATGCACGTCTAGTCTGACCTCTGCAGAGTAGCTGTATTCGGTAAGGTGAACTACGTTAAAGCGCATCTGCATTTAGGATTGGGACTGCCCCAGCCTCATTTTTTCTGGCCGAGTGGGCTCAGGGTAGAGGGGAGAGAAAAATTCTTCATGAATCGAGTTTCCAACATCACACACTGATCCCTGAAAGCCATCAAGAAACTCGTGCAGTCCCGAGACAATAATCGCTGGTGCATCGGCATAGGCGAGATCAGCAATGACTCGCCCTAATCGCCGGCCAGAGTTCCCCCTTAGCCTCCCATATTCCAGCCCCGTAATAGCCGCGCAGGAACTTCCGGCGGCTTCGACCGAATGCAGCATCGACCTGGGAAAATCCTTGTCCATCATGAGAAACTCCACAATCTTGGCAGGGTCAATGCGTCCATGCTCTTTTCGATACATTTCAAAACCGCTGCAGGATTTTAGGACGGCTGTCCATTGGACATTGTCGATAGGAGTGCCGACTGCAGTGACTTCTGGCAGAAGGATAAAGTACTTGACATCCAAAATTCGCGAGGTCTGGTCTGCTCTTTCCAGCATCCTTCCCATGCGGGAAAAATGCCAGGCTTCCCCGTGAGACATAGTGGCGTAAGCTAGGCCTTCCAGCATGTGGCTGGCCATCCTAATCTCTCTATAAAACTCAGATGGGTTGTGCGGCGCTCTGCCGCTCTGCGATGCCGATCTGACCATCAAATAGAACTTGTTGATCTGCTCAAAAACTTCGCTGCTCAACACTTCACGGACAGATCGGGCGTTTTCTCTTGCCCGATAAAGGCAGGAGATAATGGAGTTCGGATAGCCTTCGTCAAAGGTAAGAAACTTCATGACGTTGGCAGCAGTCGGCTTTTCACCCTTGGCTTTAAAGGCTTCTTCATCGCCCGAAATCTGATAAAGAGGAGCCCATTGGTCTGCATCGTGCCCTGGCAGATCCAGCAGAAGGTTTAGGTTCACTTCAATGGTGCGGGCGGTGTTCTCTGCCCTTTCAATGTATCTAGAAGCCCAGTAGACACTTTCAGCGACTCGGCTAAGAAGGGGTCCTTTTCTCATGCTTCCACCTCCTTGTCCAGATCCACAATCCAAGTGTCTTTGCTTCCTCCCCCCTGGCTGGAATTCACCACCAAGGAATCGGGAATCAAAGCGACCCGGGTCAGGCCACCAGGCACAACCCAGGTTTCTTTTGGCCCCATAAGAACGTAAGGTCGAAGATCAACATGGCGGGCGGCAAGCCCATTTTCAGTGACGACAGGGACTCGCGAAAGGCCAAGAACAGGCTGAGCAATGTAGCCTCGCGGATCCGCTTCTATTCTGGAAGCAAACTCGGCCCTTTGATCAGCAGTTGATGCAGGACCAATCAACATTCCGTAGCCCCCTGCTTCATTGGCAGCCTTGACAACCAAGTTTCCTAGATTTCTCAAAACGTGATCTTTATCTGCATCCCGCCAGCAGAGGTAGGTGGGAACATTGGGAATCATGGGTTCTTGATCGAGATAGAACCTAATCATTTCGGGAACATAAGCGTAAACAACCTTGTCATCAGCTATTCCCGTTCCTGGTGCGTTGGCAATAGCAACTCCCCCCTCGCGATAGACTTCCATAAGGCCAGGCACCCCAATCATAGAGTCTTCCCTGAAGGTGTAGGGGTCCAAAAAGTCATCGTCAATGCGGCGATAAATAACATCAACCGGGCTCAAGCCCTTGGTGGTTTTCAGCATCACTTTGCCATCACTCACCACTAGGTCCCGCCCTTCAACCAGGCGCGCCCCCATCTCACGGGCGAGAAATGAATGTTCAAAGTAGGCAGAATTGGCAGGGCCGGGCGTCAGCACCGCAACAGAGCAGGCATCGCCCGGCCGGGGCGAAATAGATTCAAGCAGGCTCAAGAGCCTGCCTGGGTAATCGCTGACGGGACGAATTGAAGTGCCAGAAAAAATCTGCGGGAAAGTCCGCTTTAAGATCTCGCGGTTCTCAAGAAGGTAGCTGACCCCTGAAGGACAGCGCAGATTATCTTCCAGCACCATGACAGTGCCGTCAGAATCTCTCACCAAATCAACCCCGTTGATATGGCACCAAATTCCTCCGGGCGGCTTTAGGCCAACACAGGCTGCACGAAACGATTTGGCAGACCGGATGACATCGACAGGAATTCTCCCTTCCTGCAGAATTCTCTGAGGACCATAGACATCTTCTAGAAAGAGATTGAGGGCCAAGACTCGCTGGTGCAGTCCCTCTTCCAAACGATCAAACTCCTGGCCAGAGATAATCCGGGGGAGAATATCGAGGGGCATCGTTTTTTCAGCCCCCTGGGTGTCGCCGTATACTTGAAAAGTAATGCCCTGCTGCATCAGCAGAGCTTCGGCAGCTTCCTGTCTCTGCTTTAGCTCCTCGTAGGCTGCTGTTTCAAGCTGGTCAAGCAGAGGGGCAATGCCGGGCCGCGGCCTTCCCGAAGCATCCAAGTACTCATCATAAAAAGTCAGGTAGTCATAGTCTGTGACCTTCATCCAGCCCTCCTGACCGACTGCCTTGTCGGCGGTTCCTCAGTCTTTGATTAAGGAAGTTAAGAGCATGATGCATTGCGGTCTCAGAAAGAAAGTCTTGACTTTAATACAGATTACTGAGATTAGTTTTGCAGCAATGACATCATCAGGGTGGAAAGGGCTGCAGAAATAATCTGCCTTGTCACTGTGCCATGGCCCTCAGTCAAAAAAAAAGTGGGTGAAGCACAATGCTTCACCCACTTTTATTGCCGCCCGCTTAAAAGCAGTTGGGCGGGGGAGGCGGCGGGCCAGCTGTCTTGCTTAAAAGATAAACAGGGTGGGGCAGGGTGTTGGTGCCCGCTGTCAAGCCAGTCAAGGTGACAGGACAAACCTCCGCATCAGCTGCGTAATCTCTTAGGTTGTACCGAATCTGCCTGTAATAGGTGGTTGTGTTGACTGAGTTCTTATCGATTGAAAACCCAGCGACACCAGCAGGAATTCTCATGGTGAAGTTTCCGCCATCTCCTGTGATGGCTCCTGCCACCACCTGACCAGCGGCATTAACCGCTTCAACTTCAATGTACTTGATCCCCGTCGTAGAAGACTCTCGTCGGATCACGCCCTTAAGCAGGGTCGTGTCGTTTGAAATCTTCATCTGCTGTGTCTTGGTAACTCCATTCACAGTGCAGAAAACAGTGAAAGGCGTAGGGGTGACAGCCAAGCCCGTAACAAGCCCGTCTGATCCAAGAGTGACCTGGGTGTTGTTGGCACCAGTCAATCCCCAACCGTTTGAAGCAAGAACCGTTCTGGCCCCGGTTGAGCTGTACCTCACAGCCACCATTCTCACAGTGGAACCTGGCCGAAGACTGAAAGGATCAATCGCTCCCGCTCTGCCATCAATAGCCTCAAGGTAATCACCAGCAAGAGGAACACCCGCGCCAAGAGAAATGACATCTCCCGGCGCACCAGTTCCGCCGCCACCGCCTCCTCCTCCGCCGCCAGACGAAGATCCTCCGCCACCGCCGCCGCAGGCAGCCAGGGCAAAAAGGGCCAGTGCCCAAATGAGGTGCTTGGATTTGTTAAACATGATTCCTTTTAAGCTCCGAATTAAATCCGCTTGGCAATAGTTCGCTCAATCGAGCCTGCCAGCTATTGCGGGTGCTTCTGCCAAACACCCAGACTTCACTAGGGTTAGGGGCAAATTCTGACAAAACCTGCCGACAGGCGCCACAGGGAGTGCCACCGTCTTCGGTTACAACAACGACAGCCTTAATCTCTCTGCCCCCAGAGGCAGCCATGGAGGCAACTGCATTGCGTTCTGCACAGACAGTGAGTCCAAAGCTGACATTTTCTACGTTCACTCCTACGTGAATGCGGCCATTCTCGTCCAGAATAGCAGCTCCCACGCAATAGACGGAGTAAGGCGCGTAGGCGTTCGCCCTGGCAGCTTCTGCTGCCTGAACAAGTGGTGTAGGATCGAAATTCTCCATTGCCCTGCCTTAAAATCAACCGAGATCGGCGAGTGTTACACCCGCGCCACCGCCAGAACCATCAGCTGGCTTGTGCCCTTTAACGTGAGGGTTCTTTGCCAGCACTTGAGCTACAACCTGACGCAGAATCCCTTCCCCCTTGCCATGCACAATTCTGACGTAAGGAAGGCCGCCAAGGATCGCATCATCAAGAAAACGTTCAAGTTCGTCCTGGGCTTCTTCTGCCCTCTTGTTGATAAGGTTGATCTCACTCTTTGCGGTTGAAGCCTTCTGCATTGTCAGTTTTCTGACTTCATTGGGTTTGGAAGATTCTTTTCTCACCTGTCCTGGCGTAAGGTGGGCGACAGGAACAGTCATCTTCATCATGCCAATCTGAACAAGCACCTTCCCTCCTTTTGGTTCTTCCAAAACAGTTCCAGACTGCTTTAGCTCCCGCACGTGCACTGCCATTCCCCGGGTGATTTCGGCTGGCTTAAGCAGAGGTTTTGCCTTCTCAACTGGCTTCATTTCCTGAACAAAGCTCGATCCCACCTCCTGCAGTTCGGCGAGCTTCTTTCTGGCCCGTTCCATTCCCTTTGCAGGGTCTTTTTTAACTTCCTCAAAGACCGAAGCGGCTTCAAGTCGAATCTGTCTCAAAAGCTCCTCAAGTTCCTGAACAGCCTTGCCTCTCACATTCTGGCGGATGTCCTCCGCCTGTTTCAGCTTTGTTTCTGCTTCAGCCTGAACCCGCTTCAGCTCAGCTCCCAGCTTGTCAGCTCGGCTCTGACTAGCCTGAGCACGCTTTTGGCTGATCTCCAGCTGCTCGATCATGTTGGAAATGTCTTTTTCTTGAACTGATCCAGATTTTTCAGCTTCTTCCAGCACCCTGCCAGGAATCCCGTATCGCTGGGCTATATGCAGCGCATGACTGCTGCCCGGAACCCCCACCATCAGCCGATAGGTGGGCCTCAGGGTCTTTCTATCGAACTCCATCGATGAGTTGATGAAGCCGGGAGTATTGGCGGCAAAAAGCTTAAGTTCGCCGTAATGCGTTGAGGCCATGACAATGGCTCCCCGTTTCTGAAAGTCGAGAAGCAGCGCCCTAGCCAAGGCGGCTCCTTCGGCTGGGTCAGTTCCTGCCCCTACTTCGTCCAGCAGAATCAAAGCGCCCTTCTTGAGTCCATCAACCGCTTCGGCAATGTTCTTTATATGGGCGCTGAAAGTTGAAAGATTTTGGTGCAGGCTCTGCTCATCACCGATATCTGCCCAGATTTGACTGAAGACACCAGCTTTTACTTCCCTGGCTGGCACAGGAAGGCCAGATTGAGCCATAGCCACAAACAGTCCGACAGTCTTTATTGAGATTGTTTTGCCCCCTGTGTTGGGGCCTGTGATAAGCAGAGAGGTGTGTTCTCTGCCAAGTTCAAGACTTAAAGGCACAGCCTGCTTTACATCCAGCAGGGGGTGTCGGCCATGGCGAATGATGATCGCTGGGTCTGGAAGCAGTGTTGGCAGGCACCAGTCACCAGCTATCCCAAGCCTCGCCTTGCCCAAAATCAAATCAAGCTGTCCAAGCGCTTCAACCGTCTCGATAAGGGGCTCTGCGACTAAAGCTGTTAATTCAGAGAGCCTGCGGAGCACCTTTTCGATCTCCGATCTTTCCTGTCCTTCAGCTTCTCTCAGTTCATTGCCAAGGCGAACTACGTCATCGGGCTCAACATAAATCGTGCCGCCGCTGCCGCTTGTGTCGTGGACAATGCCCTTGATCTTTCCTTTGTTCTCTGCCTTAAGGGGAACAACCCATCGGCCCGACCTTTGGGTAACGACTGGATCGCTCAGCCACTCGCGGGTCTTTCCAGAAACATAGCTGTTGATTCGTTCCTGAACTCTTTGAGCCAAACGGGCTTTTCGCTCTCTGGCTGATGCGAGGCCAGGCGAGGCATCGCTCTTGACAGTGCCATCTGACTCGACCGAGTGAGCCAGCCGATCTTCCAGCCGCGAATCCATGTAAAGCCGAGTTGACAAATAACCAAGCCTCGGCATCCTTTCCCTTTTAGCTTCAAGACTCTTTTTGGCTTCACGGCCCAGGCGAAGCAGCTCTGAGGTTTGAAAGATCAGCAAACCTTCCAGAACCCCTCCTTTACGGCAGTAATCCAGGCTCCGAGAGAGGTCATGCAGCCCTCTTAGGCTAAAGCCGCCGGAATCAATTAAGTCAATGGCTTCGCCCGTCTGCTCATTCCAGACCTTCACTACTTCTGGGTCAAAAGAAGGGCTGAGGGCATGGGCCAAGGCCTGACCAACCGAAGTCTCGCATTGTCCTGCGAGCCTTTGGCAGATCACCTCGAACTCAAGCACCCTCAAAGCGTGCATGACACAAGTGTACTTGCAGCCAAGGCAGCCCTCGGGAAATCCATCAGTGCAGGCATGAAGTCGGCAGGAGAACCAGATGGATTCACTTGTCCTATGTGACAATAATATTGATGCTCAGCTTTCTTGCCGGAATGGCCCTCTTGTCATCTCAGACAGCACCTGCCCTGCTTCCGACCGATGATGTCTGGGTTTACCCCCATGCCGGGCCGCAGGATGATGACGAGTTTTTAAGAGCCTGGGGAACCAACGAATACTCTATCGGCATCCCCAGCCCTGGCGCTTTTGAGTTCAGCTATTCGCTCTTAAGATTTAAGGGAGATATTCCCGAAGCTACAAAAAAGATCGTCCTGACTCTTTATCAGGCTGCGGATCCTGCCTGGACAGCAGCTGATGCAAGAAAAGCTCCTTTGGAATTGAGACTCGCCCCCGCAGGCTTTAAGGAAGCCAAGTGGGATTTTAACATGGCAGAAAAGCACCTGCCCTCGAACGATGACAAGGCCATTCTCGCAAAGGCAGTCGTAGGCGACAGGGTGGATGGCAAGCCAATCAAGATCACTATCACCATCACTGAAGCCGATGCCGTATCCGATTTAGTCAAACGGGCAGCCTCTTTTGAAGGCTTAAACGTGGCCCTCAGCACAAAGATGAACTCAGAATCGATGGGTGAAGGCAGAAGCTACAAGATCTTCAGCCGCAATGCTGGCGGGGACTTTGAGGCACAAAGGCCATCTCTTAGCTGGGAATAAACACGCAGCGATAGTTTTTTTGTGTGACAGATATGCCTTATCTGTCACACAAAATGTTCTATGAATGTCAAGCGCAGTAAACTTGCTGCCATGAGCCTTCGTCAGCGCATCGATTCTGATGCTGCCTTTCTCACCGAGTTTCGTCACGATCTACATCGACATCCTGAACTCATGTATCAGGAACATCGAACATCCCAAAGGGTGAAGGAAGCTCTGACCGAGGCAGGAATTGACTTCGTGGCAGGGATGGCAAAGGGCACAGGAATACTTGGCTGGATTCCACCCACTGAAGAAGGCGGCCACACAATTGCTTTAAGAGCCGATATGGACGCCCTGCCGATTTTGGAAGAAACAGGCCTGGACTACGCCAGCACTATTCCAGGCTGCATGCACGCCTGTGGCCACGATGGACACACAACAATCCTCCTTGGTGTGGCTCGTGCCTTGGCTAAAGAGCCAGTCCGACGCAATGGAATTCTCCTTGTTTTTCAGCCTGCCGAAGAAGGCGGCGCGGGCGGCTTGGCAATGTGCGAAGACGGAGCGCTAAACGGCACAAAAATCGGTGGATCTGCCGATGTTATTTATGGCCTGCATGGGTGGCCAGCCCGGGCCGCCGGAAAGTTCTCCACTAAACCAGGCTCCCTGATGGCAGGCACAGACACATTTGAGGTCACGATCAATGGACGAGGCGGTCATGCCGCAGCACCAGAGCTTTCGACAGACCCCCTCCTCTGCATGGCTCAATGCATTACAGCTATTCAGGGAATCATTTCTCGATCTATTGCCCCTGTTCAATCAGCAGTTGTTTCTGTAACCATGATCAAAGGAGGATCGGCGGTCAATATCATCCCCGAGTCAGTCACCTTTTCCGGCACAGTCCGCACCTTGGATGAAACAGTGAGGCTTGATGTTTTGACCCGATTTGACGAAGTCGTCAAAGGAGTCTGTGCCGCCTTTCGCTGCACGCCATCCATTCAATGGGAAAGAGGCTATCCCGTCACAGTCAACGATGATTGGGCGACAGAACGCTGGTTTGCCCTGGCTCCTGAAGTGTTTGGCCCAGAAAGAGTTTCGCTGGAGCCCTACCCTAAACTGGGGGCGGAAGATTTTAGCTACTACGGCCATCACATTCCTGCCTGCTTTTATTTTGTCGGTCTAGGAAAAGAAGGAGAAACAGACCCTCCCGGGCTCCACACTCCCCGTTTCAATTTCAACGACGATGTTATTCCTGACTGTGTTGAAATGATGTGCAGACTGGCTTTGGCTCCTCTGCATTTAAATGAGAGAGAAGTCGATTCCTGGGTGGGTTAGGATTGTTGATTTCCAGCTTGATGTAATGACTGCATCAAGCTGGAAATCGTACAGGCGCCCTATCCCTCCAAAGACTGTCTGACATCAAGCAGCCTCTGAGGATCAGGCAGAGTATCAGGGTCACCCTGATAGCCTAAAACATGTGTGCGCCGCCTAAAGGAGAAATGAATCTCTTTCAATCCACCCTCATCCACCAGCCTTTTGGCATTGTGCAGCCTCACCCCGCCGCCCGCCAAAATCGTAATCCTATCCCCTCCGCGCTGGACTAGTCGAGCCAAAGTATCAAAACCCTGATCTACATCAGGCGCGCCTCCGCTTGTCAGTATCCGACAAAAGCCAAGTTCAATCGCTTCTTCCAATGCGCGGTCTAGGTCTGGGGCCATGTCAAAAACTCGATGAAGAGCCACAGGCACTCCTTCAGCCGCGTCGATCAATGCCTTATTTTTCTCCTTATCCAGCTTCATGTCTGAAGTCAAGAACCCAGTGATGATCTCTTCGCTTCCGGCGCGGGCCAGGGCTGTTACATCCTTAAGGCAGGCTCGAAACTCTGCTTCATCAACTACAGGCCCCCCTTCTTTCGGCCTCACCATTGAGACAACAGGCAGAGAGCATCGTTCCTTAGCAGCTTCCAGCATCCCCACCGTAGGGGTCACTCCGCCCGTCGGCAGGGCGGCACAGAGTTCAATTCTATCGGCTTTGCCTTCTACCGCTGCCCATGCCTCTGCTGCAGAGCCGCAGCAGGCCTCAATAATGACCTTCACTGCTAAAGATTACTTTGCTAAGGGATGATAGAGCACCCATAAGACGGGACCTCTTGAACCTGCGGCATCTTGTGCTTTGATGCGGCGGACAAAGCCATTTTGCCGTAGGCCGACGAATCTTCAAAGCAGCTTCGGGCGATATTGTACGAACCCCTAAAAACCACTTTTCCCTCTTTATTCAAAACCAAAGCAGTTGGTGCGGCCCAAAGTCCGAGCTTGAGAGCGGTTTTCCCATCTGAATCGATAATGACTCGGCCAGGAATCCCTTTTTTATCCCACTCCTTCATCACTTCTTCCTCTTTGCTAAACCCTACAGACAGCAGATGAACAAGCTCAAACCTATCTTGAAACTCATAAGCGAGCTGCTTGACTTCCTTTTCCCTATCAGCCGAGCAGGGGCAGCCATATCGCCAGGCATTGATCCAGATTGGCTTGTTTTCTCTGCCGACGACAAGGCTGTCCAATGCCATCGGAAGCTGAAAGCTATCGGCCAAACCCGATTCCTGCAGAGCCTTAGGGGCCTCTCTCGGCAGAAGCTTCGGCAGAGCCGATGCGGTAAGAGCTCCGGCGCTGCCGACCAGCCAAAGGGCCAAAACCACGCCAGCCTTCACAGTCAGGCAGCCACCTGAGCTCGGGCAATGCGTTCGGTAAGGTGATCTAGAATCTCATCCTGACGACTGATCGCTTCTTCCAACCCATGAGCGCGTTCGGCGGTGAGATCGGCAAGACGAGTGATCTCAGAAAGCTGGCTGTCAGCATCCAAAATATCCTGGGCAGAATCTGCCACTGCCCCGCTTCCTTGACGTATTTCTTCCTGCAGGCCGTCCAGAAGGCTTCTTACCCCGTGGCCAATATCCACAGTCGATTGACACGAATCCACATTCTCTGCAGCAAGACGTGCGATAGAATCTGAATGGCTGAGAGCGGTTTCGCCCAGGGTGCCCACTTCGGTCATGGCAGAATCGACAGCCGCAATCCTATCAGCCAGGCCAGAAACAGCTTCCAGCAATCCATTCACCACTCTCCGCGATTCCTGTTCAAGCCCCGCGTGGCTTATGCTGCCCTTAATGGCAAGATGAGCCTTGTCAATTTCTAGGCTCATGGTAATCAAAAGCTGCCTTACTTCCTGAGAGGCGTGAGCGCTTCGCTCTGCCAAGCTCCTAACTTCATCTGCTACAACAGCAAAACCCCGGCCAAACTCTCCGGCTCTCGCCGCTTCGATCGCAGCATTGAGTGCGAGAAGGTTTGTTTGTCGGGCTATATCTTCGATAGTGCCGAGAATCGACTGAACATCATGGCCCCGCTGCCCTACAACAGCCATCTGGTCGGCAGCCTGCTGAACTTTGCCCAAGAGCAGATCGGTATCGACAACTGAGTCTGACTGAACCTTAGATGCAGCAGCTGCGGCTGAGTAAAGCAGTGTCTGTGCCTGAGCGCCTGCATCCAAAATTCGGCCTATAGCTTCTCGGCTTTCCTTGACTGCCTTAGCCTGAAGCTCGCTTGATTTCTGAACCTCTTCGGCATTGTGAACAAACTGAGCAACGCCATCTTTCAATTCGTCAGCTGCTGTGCTCTGCTGTTCAACCAAGGCAACCAGTAGTTCTGTGCCCTGGTGTGCTTTCCTTGTTGTTTGACTGATTTGTCCAGCAAGCAGCCTCTGAGTCGTTGAAGTTTCTCCGATAAGGTGGGAGGCCGTTTTAACCTCCCCGCCTGCATCCCTGCAGATATCCAACGAAAATGAAAGCCTTTCCAGCATGCCATCAAGTGCTGTGTCTGACTTCTGGCCTTCGGCCAATACTTCTGCTGTCTGAGCCAGCCTTTCTGCAGCCAGCCAGTCTTTTCTCATCTGAACAGCCAAGGCTGTG
The DNA here is from genome assembly GCA_964607175.1 of uncultured Fimbriimonadaceae bacterium. Taxonomy (GTDB): domain Bacteria; phylum Armatimonadota; class Fimbriimonadia; order Fimbriimonadales; family Fimbriimonadaceae; genus JAKRSE01. Next base: position 75,451 of record CAZSIM010000001.1, on the reverse strand, counting down.
AGTGCTGCCGCTTCCACAGCAACAAAAAGGGCATGAACTAAGGTCGTAACCACAAGCCCTTCCCTTGCCGAGTAGACATAGAGTGGCAAGGAAAAATACTGAGCCGCACCGAAGCCGATGTGCTGGACTGAAATAAGTGCTGCGGCTAGCGCAATCGGCCTCCAATCACGGTAAGCCAGCAGAAGGGCCAAAGCTGCAAAAACGTGAAAGTGCATCTCCGTCCAGCCTCTCATTTGATGAATAAAGAGGGATGAAAACACCATGAAGGCAGACCCCACTGCAAGCTTTGAAGCCAGTGAGTTTGGCTGAGTCTTTATCAGCCAAAGCGGCACGAGAAAAGCAGGCAGGCCAATAGCCATGGCTTCAACCCAAGTGCCATGAAAGGCAGCAAGTCCAAATGCAAGCAGGGCGTGGAATCCTAAGAACCAGACCATCCACTCATTCACTTGACGTTCCGCCAGTTTGATGGAAAAGGCGGACGCAGGAGCACTCATAACAATCAAGTCTCGGAAGATTTACAGGCCAAGCCCACAGGCTGCAAAAAAACTTACTGCATGGTCATTTAATACATTCAAATTGATAGGTGACTCTTTGCAGACGTATCTCGTATCATGCAAAAGTGGCGATCAAGCTCCTTGGAATCTCTGGCAGCGCCAGGCTGGCCTCTTACAACTCTCAGTTCCTAAACTACGCCTTGAGCGAGGCCAAAAAGCTGGGCGCCGAGACAAGTCTTTTTGATGTGAGGACAAATCGGGTCCCCCTTTTTGACCAAGATCAGGAGTCGGAGTTTGGCTTTCCAGAAACGGTGCTGGCTCTCAAAAGGGCGATTCGTGAATCTGATGCAATCCTTTTTGCAAGCCCTGAATACAACAACAGCTTCACCCCCCTTTCCAAGTCTATTCTAGACTGGGTCAGCCGCCCCAATAAGTCAGGAGAAAAAAACGAGTGGTCAGGCAAGACTGTCGGGCTGATCTCTGCCAGTCCTGGCGCATACGGGGCAATGAGAAGCCTTATCCATATCCGACCTGTTTTTGCTGCAGTCGGAGCATTAGTCATCCCACAAGATACAAGTCTAGGAAGAGCTTTCGACGGATTTGATGATTCAGGTTCATTGAAGGATGAAAGGACAGCCGGCTTCCTAAGGGCTCAGCTCACCGAGCTGCTGCGGATGGCCAAGAGATAAATTTAAGGGCAGTGTTCTATGGCTGTTCGCTGATTAGGCACGTACCTGCTGGTCTTGGCTGCCAATCACGATAAACCCGTCACAGAGCAGCCAAGCAGCCCAGAGGTACCCTGGCAGCAGATGGCCAAGCGCTTCCTTATCACATCACCCATCTATTATGTGAACTCAGTGCCCCATGTGGGGCATGCGCTCACCATGCTTGTCTGCGACGCCGAGGCTCGCTGGCACAAGATGAAGGGAGAGGAAGTGCTTTTTGTCACAGGCACAGATGAAAATGGCCTGAAGGTAAAAGAAGCTGCTGAAGCTCTTGGGCGAGATCCCCACGAGTTTGTCGCAGAGATCAGCAGAAACTTTCTGGACTGCTGGAACAGCCTTAACTTTGAGTTCGATGACTTTATTAGAACCACCGAACCCCGCCATGCAAGGGCTGTCCAGGCGCTGTTCACCATCCTCAAAGAAAAGGGCTGTGTCTACCAAGACACCTATGAAGGCTGGTACGACGTCAGTTCCGAAACCTTTGTCCGCGAAGCTGACCTGGTAGATGGGAAAAGCCCTGATGGCAACGAGGTGCGCTGGGTGAAGGAAGACAACTGGTTCTTCCGCCTTTCAGCCTACGGCGAGAGGCTGCTTGAATGGATCAACTCCCGCCCCGATGTCCTTCTGCCTGAATCCCGCCGAAACGAAGTTCTCAGCTTCATCAATCAAGGCTTAAGAGATGTCTGCATCTCCCGCGCCAATCCAGGCTGGGGAATCCCTGTGCCAGGAGATGAAGACAAGGTCATCTATGTTTGGTTCGATGCCTTGGTCAATTACATTGCCGCCACAGGATGGCCCGACTCAGCTGATTCTGATCAAACCTGGCCAGCTGATGTTCATTGGATGGCAAAGGAGATTTTCACCCGCTTCCACGCCACCCTCTGGCCCGCCATGCTCATGGCTGCCGAACTTCCCCTGCCCAAAAGTGTCATCGCTCATGGCTGGTTTACTTTTGGCGAGAGCAAAATGAGCAAAAGCAAGGGCAATGTCATCGCTCCTGCCCAGTTGAGAGATCATTTTGTCAAAGTGGCAGGCTGCAGTCCAGAAATGGCTGTCGAGGCAGTAAGGTTTTCGCTGGCTCGGAGCCTTCCCTATGAAGGCGACAGCAACTTCACCTGGGATGAAGTTCATAAGCACTATAACAGCGACCTTGCCAACGATTTGGGCAACGCCCTCAATCGGTCTTTGAGCATGACGCATAAGTTCGTCGGAGGAACCATTCCTGATGGCGATGTTCTGCCCGAATGTGAGGAGGCAGTGAAGACAGCCATTGGCAAAACGGCATCAGCCTTTGCCTCTCACAGAGTTGATCTTGCTGTCGAGGCAGCATTGGATCTCATTCGATGGCTGAATAAGTCAATCGACACATGGGCCCCGTGGAATCTTGCGAAAAACAACGACCCCGCCCTGCCTGGCGTAGTGCGATCGATGCTCTTTGCCTTGAGGACAGCCGAAGGACTGCTAACCCCCATTATTCCGGCTGCTTCTGCCGCGATGGCAGACCAAATGAACCTTGCGCCATTGACCACATGGAGCGAGATCGGCACTGCTGCCAGCCTGCCTGGCGGTGTTGAAATCAAGAGCCCCACACCTCTTTTCCCACGAATCGACCTTAAAAAACTGGCAGCAGATATGGCTGAAGAAAACGAACAACCAAAAGCAGAGAAGAAGGCTGAAAAGAAGCCATCCAAACCTAAGTTTGAACCACCAGCTGAAATCGAGTTTGCCGATTTTGCGAAGGTCAACCTGCGAGTGGCACGGATTGTAGAAGCCGAACCCCTTGAAGGAAGCGAAAAGCTGCTGAAGCTGCAGGTAATGATCGGCAGCGAAAAAAGACAGATTCTTGCGGGGATCAAAAAAACCTACGCTCCGGTTGACCTCATTGGCCGGCAGGTTATTGTTGTGGCCAACCTAAAGCCTGCCAAGCTGATGGGCCACGAAAGCCAGGGAATGCTGCTGGCGGCAGACGATGAAGATGGGTCCCCAATTCTCCTTCAACCAGAAAGAGAATCACCCGAAGGCACTTCCGTTCACTAAGTTCGAGTCTGGTCTTGACGGCCTCTCAGAGTGAATCACACGATTCTCACATGATGCCTATCAAGACCAAAAATTTCAGCAATCAGCCCTGCTGCCCAAAGGTCAGGTTCATTCCAGCCAGATTACTGCGGCAATGGAACTGCCGCAAAACCTGCCAGTCTATAGTATTGTGCCGCTGAAGGACCAGGGGTCTAGACAGCGAACTTGCCTTGATAACTCAAGGTCAATAGATTTAGGGGCGATCAATAGAAACAGCCCTGCCAAAAACTGCCGAGCTGAAATGCCAGTTCTGCTCGGAGATAGGTTGACAGCAGAGCTGCCAGTTCTTTGAGAATACTCCACCCTGTAATTCTTACTCTATTGCGAGCAGCAGTAGGTCTTGCAGGCGTCTCTCGAACCTAATAACGCAGCGAATGAAGAAGCAGACCATTGTAGGTTGTGCCTCAGGACAAAAGGCAATTAACAAGAATTAACCAATTCTTGACTTCGTAACTAAGCTAGTATCCTCTCGCTTCTGCGAATCTACATTAAAGATCGGGATTAACGATGTTATCAGATTTTCTATCAAAAGCTGCACCAGAGCTTGAGAGGCTCAGCCGGCTAATACAAGAGGCTGCGTCCTCAGGCAAATTTAAGGAAGTAAAAAAACATACGGATAAGATCGCAGAAATTGTATCGTGGGGCACTCAAATTGAGCAGATTGAGTCTGAACTAAACAGGCTTCCCACTCCCAAAAAGTCTGCCGCTGTTGCCCAAACTCCTGCCCCACCAGCATACAATGCCGCTGCTCCCGCTGCGCCAGCGGCTGTAAAAGAACCTGCTGCAGCCTACGCGCCAGCAGCGCCAGAAAGGAAAATTCGGCGTCTCGCTCCTGAGACAACCGAGGAAGATCGTCTCAAGGCGAAGAGAGTTAAGTTCAGCAGCCGACTCAAAAACTTTTTCGATGCAGCAAGAGCCGAACAAGGCGAGATTCACTGGTCATGGATTCGGGAAGCTCAGATCAAGGGGCTCATCGCCGAAGGAAGGTTTTTGGAGGCAGCAGCCACAGAACTCAAGGACCCAGCCCGTGGCCTTATTCGAGACGAAATCCAGATTCTTGGCTCATGGTGGGATGAAAGTGCATTCAGCCGAGAGTTCTTTGCCCTTAACCTTCAAAGAACACACAGCCCAGAGATATGGGACGAAGTCAGCCAGGGCTACCAGCTTTTGGCGGCAGCAGAATCTGCCGTAACCTACCTTGAAACCGAAGAAGGTCTTAACGACAATCAGGTCCTGCTGTTAGGAGAACTTGCCGCTGCGGCAGAAGCCTATTTGGGCAGAGTCTTTGAGGACCGAGCCATGAATGTGTGGGACCCTCAGCAGAAAGAAGTTCACCAAAGGCTGGAAAAGCTGAATCTCGCCGTTCCCGCAGTCACCCGCTGGTGGCGCCGGCTCGAAAATGCTCCGAGCTTGGAGGATTTAGCAAAACGAGCCAAGGGCCTGTCAGATGAAGAAGAAGCCATCCGCAAATCCAGGGCCAAAGCAGAATCCTCCTCAGCTGCACTGCAGAATCTCCTGACTTGGTTTGAAACGGCCAACGCCATTGAGTTTGATGAAGCGGCTTTGTTAAAGCTGATCGAAGCTGCTCTGGCCGCAGGCGTGCCACCTTCCAGCAAGCCCCTGCGTCAGGCTATGTTCGGCTACCGTCACGTTCTTGAAGGATCATCAAACCGCGACGTGATGAAGCTGGACAGCTATCTGCAGAAAGATCAGCTGGAAGCTTCACGCAAAGCTTCACCAGAACCGATAGAGGAATCTGAGACAGATACCGAGCTGCTGAACAAAGTGGAAGCCTTAAAGCCCCTTACCGAAGGCAAGACTGTTCTGTTTGTAGGAGGCAGCAAGCGGCAGGGCTGGCGCAAAACGGAATACGAAAAGCTGCTGGGCCTTAACGAGCTTCTCTGGCCAGAAGCTGAAGAGTGGACACGCACCGAAGACCTTAGCGGTTATGTCAATAAAGCAGACATTGTCTGTCTTCTCATTCGATTTTCCCGTCACAGCTACAAGAATGTGCTGGATGCTGCCAAGGATAGAGGCAAGCACACAGTCACCCTGCCTCGTGGTTTGGGAATGAACACTGTCGTTCATGAAATGTGGAGCCAGCTCATTCCTCCAGCCGAAGGTGAGTAATGTGGCCCGGGTAAATGAGTCCCTCAGCCGCTGTCGTGGCTCTGAGGTATTCTATCAGTCTTCCCGGACGTAGCTCAGTGGATAGAGCATCGGTCTTCGGAACCGAGGGTCGGGGGTTCGAATCCCTTCGTCCGGGCCATTCCTCCCCCCAAATTTCCTGCCATTGCTGTTCTCGTCGGAAGTTCCATAGACCCCCAGCAAACAACATCCCTCTGCAGATATCTGCCCAGTGGTGTCAGCGGTCAGCAGACCAGGATCAAGGCGCCTTTTTTACATGACGACTTCTGTCATAGCCAAACTCCGCTCTAGATAAAACCGCCTCCGAGACGAAACTGAGCTTAAAGCCAAAGCGGCTATCGATGGTCCACCAAGCCTTTAGAAAGTTGTCACAATGGTTGTCATGAAGTCGGGTGGCTGCCTCCTCCTGTGTTCAATGACTCTTCTGCTTGTCGGCTGTCAGCCTTCAAACCTGGCAGTGAGAGTCGATGGCGAAAGAAGCATCAGCACCCTTCAAACCACCGAAACATCCGTTGTAGGAACAGGAATCCTGGGCGACTCGGCCAAGCTGAAAACAGAAACAACCTGGCGCATCACCTACTCTCCAGAGAAGAACGGTCTGAGAGACATAAGAATCATAGCTGCAGGCTTTAAGGTTGATGGAGAAGAAAAAGGAGGATCGGTCAACTCCGAACTCCTTAAAAAGGCGATCGAAGCAGTGGATCTCCGCATGACGATCAACCAGCAGGGGCGCACCCTGTCTTGGAGCGAAGATGCTGATGCCCTTAAGGCTGGAGGACTAGACCAGGCTGTTTTTGCAGCGACCGCTACTTTCAGAGCCATAGGCCCGCTTGGCGTTGTCCTCCCCAAAGAAAATTTTAAGCCAGGGATGACTTACGGATTTATGGCCGACCTCGGGCCAGTGCTGGGACTTGACCCTAAAAATGAAGAAGGCACCCTTGAAGCGGAAGGCACCATTGCCGGAACCGAAAAGGTAGGGACTAGAGAAGCCGTCAAGATTCTCTTCGTATCCACGTCGACATTCTCACGAGTCATTAAGTTTCAGGGTCAGGAGCTTGACCTTAAAGGCGAGAGCAAAACAGAAACAACAGCCTGGATAGACCGAAGATCGGGTCTTGTGCTTAAATCCGAATGGACTTCTGAAAACAAGCTCAATCTGCCCGATGCTGTCGGGAGTCTGGCTCAATCGGAAAAGGGTTCGAGTCTGCTGCAGTCGAATCCCGAGTAGCTTTTCGCAGGACCAGACGGCTGAACCCGCGGCTTGTGACAGCCAGCCATTCCTCTCTGCTGCTGACCATTAATGGCGGGAGGCTGGTCTTTGTCATCACTTCTGCCAAACCCATCCAGACGGGCGAAGCAAGCATTGCCTGAGTCTGCCATCTCTGCCTTTCATCGGCAGCTAGCAGTTTGATGTCTGAATCACCTGATAAAGCTCCCGCAGCCGTCAGGAGTTCAATCGCCATGGCCGCTTCAGATCGAGTCGCGCCATCAAAACTGTTCAAAGGCCAGTTCACATATCCTGGCAGCTGAAACTGTGAAAGAGGGCCAGAAATCCCTCCCTTCCCTAACCGATGCCTCTCGGCCATCTGCCTGACAAGATTAAGAAACTTTTCCAAAGACTCTCTATCGCCTTCTAGGTTCCATCTGCCGAGCAGCGCTTCGGCCAATGTCAAGCCAGCAGCAAGGCTGTGATTCCCTCTTGGACCAGGATTAAAAACAAAAACGCTATCGCCCCGCCACGATTCCAAAGCCTTTTCAAGCAGGATGTCAGAACGTTCAACCCAGCTAGGCTGATCCAGCAGGGCCCCGGCTTCTAGAAACCTGGTGGATGCCAGAGCAGTCGTGAGGGTTAAAAACCGCTTAGATCGCTCTGGGGGATCGTTGAGCCGCAGGCTCAAGAGCTTCGCCTGCACTCCTTCAGTTTCGACAGAGGGAGTTAAGAGAGCCGATAAACTAGCTGGAAATGGCGGCGCCGGGTTCGTCCGCAGCAGGTCAACATTCAGGCTGGAGGAAAGAAGCCTCTGTTCTTTTAGCGAGAACCTATCCCATATAAGGCTGGCTTTGACAGCAAATCTATTCGAACCTGGACGAGCAGCATCCTCGCCCACCAAAGTAGAAGGGATGCCTCCTCCATCAAGAAACTCTTTCATCAGGCCATCCCCCATGCGAACAGCCAAATAGGCTAAATCAGATCTCCCCTGAACTCGAGCTGCCTTCGCACAAAAGACCATTGCATCAAGGTTAGGCTCAAGCCTCTTTACAGGTTCTGGAACAAGGTGAGGCCGAAAATCGCCGCTGCTGAAGAAGGTGACACCGGCAGCTTCCATCATTGGCGAAGCGGACCAGGCTAAAAAGCTCGAAATGGCAGCATCAATCTCTCCTGAGGCAGCCAAGGCGTTCCATATCCAAGGCCGCAGGGCCGCCATGCCCGTTTCCTTCAAAATTCCCTTGTCTGCCTTCAAGCGCTGAACCATCACGGGCATCTGCCCACTTTCTGGCATAGTGCCTGCCAAAGCATTCATCTGAGCAATCTCCCTTTCCTGTTGTTCCTGCAGGGGGAGAACCGCTCGATCAGACTCACGAATACTCTGGGTTAGCACTCGGACGATTCCAGAAAAGTCCAGCTGTGAACCACCGGAAAGCTTTGCTGTCCATGAGGCTATTCCCTTGTCGGGATGAATCACCACCATCTCAAAGCCATGATCCGGCAGGCGGGCGGCTTTCTGCAGCGGAAGAATGATGCCCTGCCACTCTGGCTGTTCGTCCAGATCCACTCGGACAGGAATAAACGACCGGTTGATCTGTTCTGCCACTTCAGGGTCGCTGAAGACCTTGCGATCCAGGTGCAGAGCTGCCGGGCTTCCCCATATTCCCAATGTCAGCAGAATCGGTCTATCCCTCCTCCTGGCTTCTTCAAGCACATCCTGCCCCCAAGGCTGCCACCTTACCAAAGCTGTGGCATTCTTGGCCAAATAATCGCCATGAGCCAAGGCTTCATCGTTTGGTGCTGGAGTCGGCACAAAGGGCCTTAGGAGGCTGACAGTCAGAAATCCGATTGAAACAAGCACGACGACAGTCACGGTCATAGATGCCCCTCCGCGACTGTGCCCAAACATGGACAGATTATGCTGCTATAAAGAGCTGTAGATTTGAGCCTAACCCGAAGCTCGGCTATATATTAGGTTAGAATCTCCACCATGCCTCTGACCCTCGAAGAGGTTCGTCATGTCGCCCAGTTAGCCCGGCTAGAACTGGATGATGCCGAACTTGAAGCTTTTAGAACTGAACTGGAGTCTCTGCTTCATCACTTCGAGGATATTCAGGGCGCCGATGTAGAAGGCAGACCGCCCAAGCCCCACGCTGTAGCCCTGGTCAATGTTCTGCGCGATGACCAGCCAGGCGCACACCTTACGCGGGATGAAGCCCTGGCTCCGGCAGCTAGGACTCGAGCTGGGCTCTTTATCGTTCCCACGATTCTGGAGGATGGAGCGTAATGCACCGCTGGACCGCAGCCGAAACTGCCAGCCGGCTTAAAAACCGCGAAGTCTCGGCCCGCGAGGTCGCCCAGGCTGCATTGGATCGCATTAAAACAACAGAACCCAGTCTTGGTTCATTTTTGGCGCTTGATGAAGCCTGGACATTGACTCAGGCAGATAATGCTCAGCAGCTGATTGATTCGGGCGAGGCAGGCCCTCTCGCCGGCGTGCCAGTGGCGGTTAAAGACAACATCTGCACCAAAGGAGTCGTCACCACCTGCGCAAGCAGAATTCTTGAAGACTTTGTTCCTCCCTACTCAGCAACTGTTGTCGAAAAGATGGCTTCCCAGGGAATTGTCATGGCTGGAAAAACCAACCTCGATGAGTTTGCCATGGGGACTTCATGCGAGAACTCAGCTTTCCAGCTAAGCCGCAACCCCTGGGATACTGACCGAAGCCCTGGCGGCAGCTCCGGTGGATCGGCCGCAGCTGTCGGTGGCTGCCAGACTCCACTTTCACTAGGTTCAGATACTGGCGGCTCTATCAGAATGCCCGCATCCCTTTGTGGAATCGTAGGCTACAAGCCCACTTACGGAAGAGTCTCAAGATGGGGATTGGTTGCCTTTGGTTCAAGCCTCGACCAGATTGGCCCCTTTGCCCGAACGGTCGAAGACACAGCTCTCCTCGCTTCTGCGATTTCTGGGCACGACCCCCTAGATTCGACTTCACTGCCCCACGCTCCAATCTCAACAAAAGGATTGAAAGATGGAAGCCTAAAGGGTCTGAAGCTTGGGGTGCCAAAGGAACTGTTTGGACCAGAAATCCAGCCGGGAGTTTTGGAAGCTCTCAACTCGGCGATGGAGATTTTGGCGAAAGAAGGAGTTGAGTTCAAAGAAATCAGTCTGCCTTCCCTAAAGCTCGGGGTAACCACCTACTACATCATCGCTCCATCAGAAGCCTCCAGCAACCTTGCTCGATTCGATGGAATCCGCTACGGAAAGCGGGTGGAAGAAGGGGGCCACAACGACGCCACAGCTGCCACACGAGGAAGACTTTTTGGCCATGAGGTCAAGCTGAGAATCATGGTGGGCACCTACGCTCTTTCGGCTGGCTACTACGACGCCTACTACCACCGCGCCCAGCAGGTGCGAGGCTTGATGGCAGACGAGATCGATTCGGCGTTAAAGGAAGTTGATTTTCTCTTCAGCCCTACCTCTCCCGTTGTCGCCTTCAAACTTGGAGAGCTAAAAGATGACCAAATGGCGTTGAAACTGCTGGACCTCTGCACCATTCCCGCCAACATGGGCGGACTGCCCGCCATTTCACTTCCTTGTGGAATGAGCGGCGGACTCCCGGTAGGCATGCAGCTGATGGGCAGGGTTTTGGGTGATGAAGCCCTGCTGCAGGCAGCCTATAGCTGCGAACAGGCTCTGCCCTCAACTGGATTCAGCCCCATCGCGTAAAGAGGTTTGCATGAAGCTTCTTCACAAAGACCCTGAGATTCGCAGAAGGGACCTCGGGGTCTTTGGATCAAGGCTTCTAAAAATGGCTCCTGCCATCGGCTTCGGCCTTTTGTGCATGAGCAGCATCCTCATTTTTGGCCCAGGCACTCCGGCTTGGTTCTTAATGAATGTGGGGCTCCTCGTCAGCGGCTACGGTGTGATAAAAGCCTGGCAGCGCTCCCTTCTGGATCGTTTCCGCCACCGAAGATTCAAGCTTCTGTGGGACAATGCCCAAGACCGCTTAAAAAGGCTGGATGTCGCCATGGCCTCGCTGAAAAGAGCAGAAGTCGCTGATCTTCAGGAGCTTCCAAAAACAATTGAAGCCGTGGCGAACGGCCTCTACATCGCTCTTCGACGCGCTGATGCCGCGCTCAGCGAAGTCAGCCAAAGCGAAGGGTTTCTGCTTTCGCAAAGAGATGCCCCTCCGCCAGCCGCCGCTGACCCTCAGGCAGCAAAGCTATGGGAAGCCGCGCACCTGACCCAAAAAGAGTACAGACGGCTTTTAGCCGGCCTGCTGGGAAGTGTCGAAAGAACTGAAGCGCAGGCAGCTTTGTTCACAGCGACGCTCGATACACTCAGGGTCAAAACCCTCGGCTACAGACTGGTTGGCAGGCCAGTCGAAGCGCCTTCAGTTGAATTTCTTAGAGACCTTGCCGAGGCTCGCATGCAGCTTGACTCCATTGACAAGGCCCTTGAAGAGCTTGAAATGTCGCCCTTCCCCCACTCGATTGAGGATGCCCCCGAACAGGCATTGCAGAGACTGAAAGACCTTGCCGACTCCGGCGAAATCTCCTCTGACCTTTTCCCTCACCCGCCGCAGATTCCCGATGAACCAGAAGCAGAGGAAGAGAGGGACAAAGCTTGAAAAAGCAGATCCTCTGCCCGGCAAAGATCAACACCTTTCTTTCTGTCGGCCCCCCAGACCATAAAAACTGGCACCCCCTGCGAAGCATTTTTCAAACCCTGTCACTCAGCGATGTGCTGACAATCCACTTTGGCCACAAAGAGCCAGGCATATTCTGCGATTGGCCAGACTTCCCTGCTGAAAACACCCTTTCAAAAGCTCTCAGGCTCGTATCGGAATCTGCCGCTCTTCCCCCCTTGAGAATCGAGTTGGAAAAGCACATTCCAGCCCAAAGCGGCTTAGGGGGAGGCAGCTCTGATGCTGCAGGTTTTTTGAAGCTGATTCTTCAAGTGTTTCCCGAGGCTCTGCCCGAGTATTTTCTAAACGAAGTCGCCCTTTCAGTCGGGGCAGATGTTCCTTTTTTCTTAGTGGGAGGGAGGGCCAAAGCCGAGGGCTACGGCGAAAAGCTGACTCCCTTAGAGGACCTTCCGGCTCAATGGGTGGTGGTGATTCAGCCCGAAGAAAAAGTCTCCACTCCTGCTGCTTTTAAGCTGCTGGACAGCCTGGACAGAAAATGGGATGACTTTGACTCGGCTGATGATGGAATCAATCACTTTGAACTGGCCGCACCGCCTGTCTGTCTTGAAATCAAATCAGAGCTGAAGAACGCTGGCGCCAGCCTCAGCCTCCTTACAGGGTCAGGGTCAGCAGTGTTTGGACTCTTTGGCAATGATGAATCTGCCGCGTCAGCGGCAAAGGCAGCTTTTCAGGGCCGCCATCCATTTGTCTGGCTTGGAAGAACTCTAGGCAGAGAGGAGCTTTGATGGAGATAATTCTATTGGCCGGAGGCAGATGTCGGCCCGACTTGAAGGAGCTTTCTGGCTGTGATTGGCGATGCGATCTCCCCGCGCAGGGCGGGACCATGCTGGAAATCGCTGTCAGTGCCTTGTCTCCCTTCGGGAACCTGGTGGTGGTTGGCCCTCGCCCTGTTGAAGGGGCAAAGCTTGCCGAACCCGGCAGCTCCTTTCCACAAAGTCTAGAAAGAGGACTGGAGCATGTCACATCAGATGAAATCATTATTGCTACGTGCGATATGCCCTGGCTGACCAAAGATTCGGTTGAAGGATTTTTGGATCGAGTGCCGCCCGAAGCAGAACTTGGCTACCCCATCATCTCAGAAGACGAATGTCTTGCCCGCTATCCCGGCCTTCCCCGCACAGCCGTCTCAATTAAAGAAGGCCGCTTTACCGGAGGCAACCTTGTTTGGGGAAAAACGGAGGCCTTGAAGAAGCTGACCCCCTGGCTGGATAGAGCTTATGAGCTTAGAAAAAGCCCCATAGCCTTGGGGGGAATGCTGGGCTGGGATCTGCTGGGAAGGCTGGCTTTTGGCAGAATCGCTCCCAACACCTTGACTATCGACTACATGGAACAGAGAATTTCCAGGGCGATTGGAGTCAAGGTCAAAGGAGTCATCTGCCCTTACCCAGAAATTGGAACAGATATTGATTCAGCCGAGCAGTATAAATTCATGCTCACCCTACAGAACCGGTGAGTTTGAACCGATAGAGCCAACATGGCCCTATCAGAAGCCTTGATCACTCAATCATTCCTTCTAGGGATTCATGGGGTTGTTGAAGCCCATGTTTGGAAGAAAGGAGAAAGCCTGCTCTGTCGGGTCGTCGTGATTTCTGATGCTCATATCACAGGAGCCGATCTTCAGTCAGCCTGCCTGGCCCACCTAGGAATCAAGGCAACCCCTTCCCTCTTTTTGGTCAGTCAGGCTGACCGAGTGTCCTCGGTCGCCTAACACACATTCCCCCTGGCATCAGATTCAAGCCAGGAATCAAACAGAAGACCAGAGCAATCGGTAAACTAAAGCCTCAATGCCTCAGTTCGCCATCTCTCGTGAGTATCTGCTGCAGGTTCTGGAAGATCTGATCAGCACTCCCAGTCCAACCGGGGACACGGAATGGGCGACCTCGATGATCCAGAATGAGCTTCAGCTTATGGGGCTGAGCGGAGTGAAGACCACAAAGGGAGCCTTGATCTGTGCCTGGGAAGGCCTTAAAGACGACTCACCCCGGGGAATGACAGCCCATGTGGATACGCTTGGAGCCATTGTTGCCGAAATCAAGCCTTCCGGCAGACTGCGGCTCAAGGCGCTTAACGGAGTCAACTGGCCGACCGTTGAAAGCGAAGGCGTCTACATTCAAACTCAATCAGGACAGCAGATCAGGGGATCAATGGTTCTTACCAATGGAGCTGTCCACGTAAACCGCGAAGCAGGCAAGACCGAGCGAAACGCCGACACCCTGGAAGTTAGAATTGATGAGCGCACTTCAAGCGCGATTGAAACCCGCCAGCTTGGCGTTGAAGTCGGTGATTATGTCGCCTTTGATCCCCGTTACGAAGCTGGTGATGCCGGCTATGTGAGGTCTCGGTTTTTAGATGACAAAGCCTGTGTCGCCTGTCTGCTTGCCGCCTGCAAAGCGCTAAGAGATATTGATGTCACTCCTGCCCAGCGCACCCACCTGCTCTTCTCTGTTCATGAGGAAGTAGGGCATGGCGGTTTTGACGGCCTTCCGCTCGACCTGCAGGAACTAGTCATCCTCGATATGGCCTGCATTGGCACAGGCCAAAACGGCTCTGAGCATAACTGCTCCATCTGCCTTGCTGATTCGTCTGGCCCCTACAGCAAGCAGCTCAGCGACAGGCTGAGGTCAGTGGCCCAAGATCAAGGCATTGTTCTGAAGCCCGACATTTATCCTTATTACGGCAGCGACGGCAGCGCCTACTGGCGCATGGGAGGGCAGGCACAGGTCGCCTTGATTGGCCCTGGCGTTGATACCAGTCACGGATACGAAAGAACCCATGTCGATGCTTTGATTGATACGGCTCTTCTTATTGCCGAATACCTCGTGACAGACTAGACAGCCGATCAGGCCACTTTCGCAGAATCACTCTCAACCCAAGGGAGTGATTCTCATTTCGTCTGACATCAGCCGCCCTTCTTCGACAGCAAATCCTGCTCCGCCTCCGTCAAGCAGAGTCCCAGAATCTTTAAACTGCAGCATGAGAGCGCCATCGACAAAGGCTCTGATCTCATCACCCTGCACTGCCAAGGAAAGATCGTAAACTTGGTCCAGCTGCCAGTCAAACAGTGTTTCAGCCAAAATCTGCCTGCCATCAAGCTCCTTGACCAGCTGCAGCTTTCCGCCTTGCACCAGCAGCAGGCCATACCACCTTTTCATCCCCTGCACCCGGGCGGCGATCCCTGCCGCTTCGGCCATGTGTACCGAAACTGGGGAGGAAACGGTGTAATCCCGCCATTCCCGGCAGCCGATTATCGCCAAGCCTGTGCCAGCATTTTGGGTGCAGCGATAAGCGGCTCCCCACCATTCAAAAAGGTCTAGACCATTCACCCAGCAGTGTCGAGAGGTCATGCCTATGGCATCGCTGCGCCATGTGCGAACTGGCGCATCTTCCGGAGTCCTAAAGGTGCAGTTCGGCGCTCCCTCCCAGGTGAGGGAATCGAGAAGAACCTCGCTTTCAGACTTCCTATCGACTGAAATCAGCAGGCAGACCTCGGCAATGGGCCACCCGCCGGTATCTGGAATCACCCAGCTGATGCTGCCAAGCTCTCCTGCCTTCAGGTCGAGGTCTGGACCAAGGACAAGGGCGAGTTCGTCCTTGGCATCAAAGTGTTTCAGGCAAAGACTGACTTTAACGTCAGTAGGGTTTGACTCCGGCGCAGAAAGGCGGGCAGTCACTTTCTGCCCCGGATAGAGAGTCGGGGAGGCAGCAATGGTATAGCCCTTTGTTCCGAGCTGCTCTTTAGTGGCAAAGGTCGGAGTCGATGCCAGTCCTGGTCGGCCATGAGCCAGGTCTCGGCCAGCTATCCTCAGCCTCCCGTCTCCAGAGTTCTCCACCAACAAGGCGCCAGAGTGTCTGGGTGATTCACAAGCTCTCCATCCTTGGGTAGAGCCAGGAAGGGTGAAGTGGAACCTCGCTCCATTTTTGGGAGACGACCATGACAGCCCCCGAGCTTTGTGGGCGGCCTGCACAAGACGGTCAGCTTCTGCCAGGGCATCGCTGACACATCTGCCCCCGTCCGCTGTCGGGAGAAGCAGACGGTCTGCCACAGGGCCACGGAAGTCGGGACCAGCTTCCAAGCCCTTCAGTCCCCCCAGGACCCCAAGAATGCAGCCGACATTGCCGGAGTTGCAGTCAGTATCCCACCCGCTGGTGTTGACAATCATCAGCGATTTTTGAAAATCGCCCTCTCCATGCAGCAGAGAATGGATGATGAGAGCGTGGTTGGGCACCATGTGGCAGCCGCCCCCAAACTTATCGTAACCATACTTGTCAGCAATTTTCTGTCTCGTTGCCCGCCAGTCATCTGGCTGAGCCGCATGCCAGCCTCGAATCTCATCTATAAGGCGGGCTATCTGAGAATCTGCTGGAATCAAGCCCACGGCACAATCCAGCAGCCTGTCTATGCTGGCCTCACCAAAGGCGGCAGCCACCATGGCCGCTGTAACCTGGGCTCCGTAAATGGCTTCGCCATCGTGGCTTACGCCTGCTGCTCGGCGGGCAAAATCTGCAGCCCTTTCAGGATCGTTAGGGTTAAGCAGCCCCCAGGCATCAATAAATATCTGAGCGCCTATCTGCTCGGCAACGATCTTCGTATTTAAGGCTGCGGAACCGCTTTCTGGAGCAGAAATTCCTTTCTTCAGCCTTAAAAACGCTGTGTGTTCGGTAGATGACCCCATGCCACCCCACCACAGAATCGTCCTGTTTTCAATAATGTAGTTCAGCCAGGTTTGACCGATCTGCTTGGAAGTCAAGCCAGGGTCATAGCCGTAATCTTCCAGAGCCCTGACAAAAGTGAAGGTGCCAGAAATATCATCGTCCGCCACGATAAGGGGCACTCCCAGCCTTTCGTGAACGTAGTACCAAATCTCACCTAATCTTCTGTCAATGTCTTCGTGAGAACACTGCTCAAAAGGACGCCCGAGATAGACGCCAATGATCTTGCCAAGAATTCCGGAATAGACTCTTTCGTAATAATCTGCTGGCAGGGTGGAGAGTCTGGTCATTATCTTTCCTTGGGGATCGCTTTATTCTGCCCGAAGACCCTTAGGATTCGCCTGCAGCCGATGCAGGTTAAGATTCAGACGCCAGTTCAGCTTTGTAGCCCGTCACCTCTCCAATGTAATCAAGAGGCTCATCTCTGTACTCAGCTTTCCAGCAAAGATCAGGGTGTGCCAGGAACTCCTCTGCTCCTGCCGCAAATCTGATTGTCCCGGTTGGCCACCAGCCTATTGTGTGAATCATGGCAATCATAGGGCGAGGATGAGGGGTGTGGTTTGGCATGCCAGCGTGCCACATTCGAATATCTCGAATCACAATACTGCCTGCCTTGACCAAGGGCTGAATGGGGGGCGAAATGGAACGCTGGGCTTCCAGCTTGGAAAAAGGCAGCTCAATATCGCCATCCTGCATGGCCACGTGGGGATCCTTGTGGGTGCCCAGCCATACTTCTGTGCTTCCATTTTCTGGCCCCATATCAACCAAAGGAATATTGACCACCAGCATATGAGGAGGAGGCACTGACTTTAGATTTGGCCAAAGCTGACCAATATCGGCATGTACGGGCTGGCGTGTCTCGCTGGGCAAAGCAGTATTGCCGCTGTAAAAATCGCACTGAACTCCTGCGCCCAAAACACCTTTAGAAACAGAGATGGCCAGATTGTTAACCAGCACATCTCTAAACAGATAAGGAGCAAATGGCGGTGGATTCTGCTGTATGTTGCCCCGCGACCAGTTAAAGGGAACGTCCTTTCGGCTCAGCAAAGCCTCGGCATCGGCCAGAGACTTTTCTTTAAGCACCGAAATGGACTCTTGGGAGACCACGTCCACGAGGACTACAATCCCATCTTCAAGAACTGCCTCAACAGCGCGGGCTAGATTCTCTTCATTCAAAACACCAGATGCCTTTTCCGCAGGGCTGGGCGAAATCTCCGTCACTTGCTTGTTCATCTGTTCTTCTCTTCTTTGAGTGATGACCAGATTCTAGCGTGAGGGCGAGCTTTTCTGCGCCTTTAGAAAAAGAAGGGCTTAATCTGAAACGGGAGGATTCTTCACTCGAACCACTCCAGCGGTCGGCTGCACCTGGGCCCAGCCACTGGGGTCTTTTTTAATGACACGAGCTCCTGTCACTGTTCCCTTAGCGAGTGGTATCCACAGAGGCTTTCCGCCCGTCCATTGCGGAACCTTAAACTCCCATGCTTCCTGCTCGCTTGCCCCTTCTGCCAAGCCTTTAGGGGCCAGTTCAGCCTTTTCATCTCCACTGCCCAGCCTTAACCCCCGAGCAAACGACTTCACTGGCAGAATTGAATCTGCCCACAAGTGAAGTCCAATCCAGGCATCGAATGAGGCAAAGCTGCGGGTTTTAAGAAGGTCTGTTCTCGGACCATCAAAAGCGGCCTGCCTTAACCGTGGAGCTGCTTTTTCTGCCAGGTAGGCATCGAGTTCTGGAAGTGTGATGTTAAAGACATCCGCAGGCTGAAGACTGCCAGAAGCCATAAGCGACCGGGTCCATGTAAGAAACAGAGTTTCGCCTAGAATCCCATTGGTCCAAGGCTCCGGCATAGGATAGCCGGCAGCCTTGGGCAGGGTGGTCTGGCCATACTCATGAGCGAGCTCTCGCACCCTGTCAATTGGCCGGTTCCATTTGCTGACCTGGTAGATGTAGATCATCATGACCCTTGGCCTTTTGCCAAACTCATCCAGCTCAAAAGGATCTTCGCCAAACATCTGTTCGCCGCCAGCCTGCCCTTTGCCTGTCAAAAAGACATCTACCAGCCGATACCTAAAGCCTTCGTAATGATCCAAAGAGAGTCTATGACGGATCATGTCCCAGAACCGAATCAAGGTTTTGGCGGTCGGGCTCCCGAGCTTAATCTGATCTTCCTCGTTCTCAGTAAAGACCCTAAATCTTGCCTGAAACTCACCATCAGGCCGGTTTCGGCCAAACGCTGTGGTGACCCTGGCAAACGGCCATTCACCTTTTGGTGAAATTTTGGTTTCTTTCAAGTCATCCAGCCGAGAACTCACCATTAGGCGATCGTAGCTGTGCTCGGCCCCCTTCAAAGTTTCTTCCTTGAATCTGGAGACCTGACCAGTTTCTGACTGAGCCGGTGAGAGACTGGCACTCAAGGCGACAAAGGCAAAAGCAAGTGAATCGAGGCCGGGCATAAGACTGCTTTATAAGACGTTTATTCTGCGGCCAGTCCTTCAGCTTCCAGCCATCTTTCCGCATCAATCGCTGCCATGCAGCCAGATCCAGCGGCGGTGACAGCCTGACGATAAACAGAATCGGTGACATCGCCGCAGGCAAAGACTCCCGGGATTACCGTCCTGCTGCTGTGTGACTCAACATCAAGGTATCCCGTGGCATCGTGGGGCAGAACATCGGTAAAAAGGCTGCTGTTCGGCTGGTGGCCAATGGCAACAAAAACACCATCTATTGGCATTTCACGGGTCGAGCCATCCAGCGTGTTCTTCAGCCGGACACCAGTCACCTTCTTTCTTGGTTCTAAGTCGCCCAAAATCTCGTCAACTGCTGAGTTCCACAAAAACTCGATCTTAGGGTTGCCCATGGCCCTTTCCTGCATGATTTTGCTGGCACGGAGCGAATCGCGGCGATGAACCACGTAAACCTTGCTGGCATGGCGGGTCAGATAATTGGCTTCTTCCATGGCAGTATCTCCGCCCCCAACGACAATGACTTCCTTGCCTCTAAAAAAGAATCCGTCACAAGTGGCGCAGGCGCTGACTCCGTGGCCGCCGAAAGTCTTTTCGCTTTCGATTCCGATCCACTTGGCGCTGGCTCCGGTAGAAATGATGACGGCATGAGCTTTGTGTTCAGCACCATCATCAGTGGTGATCGTATAGGGTCTTTGAGAAAAATCAACCTTGGTGACAACCCTGTGCTGAACGATGGCGCCAAACCGCTCGGCCTGTTTTTTAAAGAGGTCCATCATTTCTGGCCCCATGATTCCATCTGGAAAGCCAGGGAAATTCTCCACATCAGTGGTGATCATCAGCTGGCCGCCAGGTTCGGGTCCAGCAAAAACCAGAGGAGACAAATCTGCTCTCCCTGCATAGAGAGCGGCTGTGTAGCCAGCAGGGCCTGAACCGACGATGATGACTTGATGAACCATGCTCTTCTCTAGAATCTACCTTGGGACTCGAGCGTTCGACGGTCCTGAGCCTAACCAGAGCTAGAAACAGTCTCTACACTGTCGATCTGTCGAGGCAATAAGCAATACAGACGTTATATCCTTAAGCACATCCAAGCTCGGATCAGGCACTTTGCCTTTCGTTTTAATCGTTCAAATTTTGTTAAAGTGCCTTGAAAGGATAAGAAGTCAGCCTTAATCTGCCGATGATTCCGTTGGCTGATGAGGGGTCCCAATTTCAAAGCAATCTTGGGTCTTAAGGGCAGAATTCTGCTTGCCACTATCCTTGTTACTCTCGCTGGGTTCGCCACCGCTGTGTGGTGGGCCTTCGAAATTGACGAGGCTAAGAGGCAGGACTATGAATCTGTCACTCGTCACTATGAGTTCGCTTCAAGGCAGATAACTCTTTCGAACGATATTCTGCGTCAGCTCGCGACAGTGAGATCTGGCTCAATAAGCGTTAATGAGGCTAAGGCAGCCGTAATGCGGGATCTTGACCGTCTTGTTGAAGAAGGGCGGAGAAAGGTTTTGGCCGTTAAGGAAGACGTCTCGGTTCCCGAGCAGTTTTATGCCTCGCTGGAAAGGTCAGTTAACCTTGTTCTGCAGACGGAGTCTGACTTTCGCATCAAAGCCCGAGAGGTTTTTGAATCAGCAGGTTCACCAGAATATGAAGCGTTACGGCAGGATTTAAGAGCGTCCAACAGCGAAGCCCTTAGGGCCCACTTGATGCTGGAAGGACAGCTGATTGAGATTTCACACATGAGGCTCAGGTCGCTTCATGTTCAAGGACAGATAGCCTACTCATCCATTTTCGGCCTTCTGCTTATCCTCTGTGCTCAACTTGCCCTGCCTATCGCGGCTCGAATGCATG
The DNA here is from genome assembly GCA_964607175.1 of uncultured Fimbriimonadaceae bacterium. GTDB lineage: Bacteria > Armatimonadota > Fimbriimonadia > Fimbriimonadales > Fimbriimonadaceae > JAKRSE01. Next base: position 55,069 of record CAZSIM010000001.1, on the reverse strand, counting down.
ACCTGCTGCAGCAGGCACAGAACGATAGGGCGGCTATTCAGGCTGCCTACGATGAGATGGTCGGCACTCGTGACGAGCTCGATTCTAGAAAAGAAGAACTTGAGATTGCCCTAGAAGAGGCTCAAGGGCAGACTGCCCTTTTTGAGCACGCCAGCAACAGATTTCAGCAGCTGTTTGGCGGGCTGCCCATGGGATGCCTTACCTACGATCTGGGGGGCACAATTCAGGAATGGAACCAGGCCATGACCGACTTGGTCGGCATTGATGGCCACATGGTTGTCTTTCAGCACTTTTCCCTTATCTACCAAGAGTACGAGGGAGGCCCTGACCTTTTTGACATCACCTCTTCGGTTTTAACAAAGGGCGGAAAAAGAGAATTTGAATGGAAGCACCCCCGCCCTGATGGCAGCTTTAGGCATGTTCTTTACGTCACCTACGCCCTACGAAACATCCGGGGTGAGATTCTTGGCGGCATTTTGGCAGGCATAGATATTACTGGCCGAAGAGAGGCACAGATGGCCTTGGAAACCAGCGAGGAAAGGCTGGCTCTGGCCCTTAACGCCTCGTCAACCGGCATCTTCGACTGGAATATTCTTGAAGATCAGCAGTTTTGGAGCCCCAAGGTCAGCGAGATCCTGATTATTGAAGACCCAGATTTCCAGCCTGGTTCCCACGAACTTGCCCATCGCACTCATCCAGAAGACCTCGGGGTTTTTGAAAATGAGCTGCGAAACCACCTGGAAGGCAGGACTGACTCTTTAGAAATGGAGATCAGGATTCGTCAAGACAATGGCTGCTACATTTGGGCGCAGGTTAAAGGTGAAGCAGTAAGAGGAGCGGACGGCAAAGCGATTAGGATGACTGGGTCGATAGAGGATGTCAGTGAGAGAAAGCAGGTCCTGCTTGAGCTTGCCGAATCTGAATCTAGGTTTAGAGACGTGACCGATGCCGCAGGCGAATTTGTCTTTGAAATTGACCCTGCTGGCTCCCTAATCTTCTTAACCGGAAGGTTTGAGGAAATGATGGGCTACAGCATTAGCTCACTTCTAAACAAACCGTTTTATAGGGTCGTGCAGGAGAAGCACCAACGAACTGTCAGCCTGATGGTTCAGCGCTCTATGCACACCAAAAACAAGCTGTCTGACATGGTGCTGAGATGCGTGCACGCAGATGGCACCGAACGGGTTCTTAACATCTCTGCCACGCCAAATTGGGACAGCCAAGGAGTTTTCTGCGGCTACCGCGGCACAGCTATGGATATTACTCAGCAGAAGCAGGCTGAAGAAGAACTAGCCATGGCCAACCAGATGCTGCACGACACCTTGGAAAGCATTCGTGACTCCTTCTTCTCGATTGACAAGGAATGGCGCGTAAGCTACGCCAACTCATCAGCGGCACAATCAATGGGGGCGACAGGCCAGGAACTGTTTGGAAGAATGCTGTATGACGCCCTGCCTTCAGAAATCTTCACGACTGTCTCGGCCAACATAAGCGAAGCCATTGAGTTTATGAAGGAAAGAACCTTTGAAACTTGGAACCCCAGCACCAAGCAGTGGCTTCTTTACCGCATTTACCCCCGCATGGCCGGAGCCTCTATTTTTAGTCAGGATATTACTGACCGAAAAAGCTTTGAAGCCCAAATCGAAGCTCAGATGCTGGAGATCAACGAGAAGAACGTTATTCTTCAGCTTCAGCAGAAGAATCTGGAAGAAGCTAATAAGCGCCTTGAAGCCCTGGCTTCAACCGATGGCTTGACAGGCCTTAAAAATCACAAGGCATTTCAAACTGCCTTGGCAGAACTGCATAAGGATGCCACCTTGATCAACGTTCCTTTAAGCATTATTCTTTTGGATGTTGACCACTTTAAGAACTACAACGACACCTTTGGCCACCCTGCAGGAGATGAAGTTCTGCGGACCGTTGCCACAATTTTAAAGCAGCACGGAAGACGAGGCGACATTGCAGCCCGCTATGGCGGCGAAGAGTTCGTAATCGTGCTTCCCAATACCTCGTCAGCCGAGGCCATCAAGGCTGCCGAAAGGGTTAGACAGGCCATAGCCGATCACCCATGGCAGCAGGGCGGCATCACGGCATCGCTCGGAGTAGCAGAGCTGAAGCCAGGCATCGATCGTCACGCCCTTATCAGCCAGGCAGACACCGCCCTCTATTCCGCCAAACGAACTGGTCGAAACAAGGTTGTCATCTGGTCACCTGAGTCTGAAGAGACCCGCGCCGCCTAGTCTTGTGCCAGTTAGGGTAAACCCCCTTTATGAACGTTGAACTCCTGAAGGAGTTGACTGAAGCCTTCGGCGTTCCTGGCCAAGAAGGCGCCATTCGCGAAATTGTCCGCAGAGAACTAGGCGGACTAACAGCCATTACCGAAGATGCAATGGGCAGCCTTATCTGCCACAAGCCATCGGCAAGCGGCAAGGGCCCCAAAGTGATGCTGGCCGCACACATGGACGAAATCGGTTTTGTTGTGCGCCATATCAGCGATAAAGGCTTTATTAAGATTCATCCTCTCGGTGGGTTTGATCCTCGAATGCTGCCCGCTCAGAGAGTCGTGGTTTCTGGCTTTACCGGCGAAGCAATGCATGGAACCCTGATGCCAGGCACAAAGCCAAAACACCTCTTAACAGCAGCCGAAGCCGCCAAGCCGCTTGACCTTAACGACTTTTTTGTTGATCTTGGCCTAAGCCCCGAAGATGTAAAAGCCAAGGTCCGTGTCGGCGACATGGTGACCTTGAAAAGAGAGTTTCAACAAACGGGCAGCCACTACACCTGCAAGGCTATGGATGACAGAGTCGCTGTATTTGTAATGATCGAAGCTGTAAAAGCTTTGGCCAGCCATGAATGTGAGATTTATGCTGTAGCCACAACCCAAGAAGAAATTGGCTTGAGAGGCGCAACGGCTGCCGGCTCTGGCCTGGCTCCTGATGTCTGCATCGCCATCGACATCACCTTGGCAAACGATATTCCAGGTGTGCCTGAAGACATGGCCATCACTCACCTGGGCAAAGGCACTGCCATCAAAATTCTTGACGGCAGCCTTATCTGCCACCCAGGAATTGTCGCCCACTTTAGAAAACTGGCTGAAGACAAAGGCATTCCTCACCAAATGGAACTGCTGCCAATGGGCGGCACAGATGCAGGCGGCGTTCAAAAGCAGCATGGAGGCATCCCCTCCTTCACACTGTCTATTCCCACCCGCTACGTGCACACAGTTAATGAGACTGTTCACCCCAGCGATGTGCAGGCCTCCATCGACCTTCTCAAGGCCTACCTTGAGGATGTTCACAACGCCTCTTACGCGGCAAAAGCCTAAGGTCGGGCTTCAGACTCAAGAAGGGAGGATGCCAGTGGTATCCTCCCTTTTCGACACCACGAGGAGAGATGGCAGAGTGGTCGATCGCAGCAGTCTTGAAAACTGCAGGCCTGCAAGGGTCCGGGGGTTCGAATCCCCCTCTCTCCTCCAGAACTTGAACCTAAAACACCCCTGGAGTGGCCCCCTTCTAGGTTCAATGTCGGGATTCGAATCCCTTCATCTCCGCCAAACTCAAGATAAGAGGACGCGTTTGCAGCTACGCTGTTCCTAATTGCGTCCAGAAATCTCCACCAGTCTACCGGTGTTCAAACTGTGCCGAATTTGGGTTCGATTCACACGGTATAGATTCCGATTCTCAGCGGTTTCGCGCTCCAATCGACGAGGATGATGTAGGGTTCGAACTCAGTCCATCGAACGATCTACACGCTGGGACCACGTCCCCGGGAGACGATGCTAAAACAAGTTGATCATAAGTTTTTTTTGAGATATCTCACACATTTACGAGCAACGTGCCCTATAATGGAGAAATCTGCGGGGTTCCCCATGTCTCTGCCCGTTCTTTGCCGTTCTCGTTCCCGTACGTTCCGCGCCATATCGTTGTTTATGGCCGCGATGATGACCTACAGCGCATCGGCGGCGGGAACCGCCTCACCCGCACGATGAACGGAGTCACCGAGACCTACGCCTACGACGACGGGGAAAAGCTCCTGGGTGTCTCTGTCGGTGGAAGCGTAGTCAAGAGCTACGGCTACGACGCAGCTGGCCGCACCACCTCGGTCGTCTCCTCGGCGGGGACTACTACTCTCGCTTACGACTTCGAGAGTCGGGCCACATCTATCGTCGGGCCGGGAGTCTCTCAGGTCAACGTCTACAATGGGCTCGACACTCGTGTGGGTTCCACAACGAACGCGGTTTCTCGTACGTTCCTGCGGGACGGTGCCTATGTCACCGACCCTGTTCTCGCTGATGGTGCAGCGACTTATACGCCCGGTGTTTCCGAACGGAGGGGAGCGGTAACGACCTTCCTGCACTATGGAGTGAAAAACGACGATGCCCAAAGCGGAACTACTCAGAGCGTTATAGCATCTCGACAGTACGATGCATTCGGCAATCTGATCGGCTCCTCAGGAACATGGAGCGGTGCATTTGGGTATGGAGGCGGATACGGATACCAAGAGGACGCGACTGGGCTCAAGCTTCTTGGGCATCGCTACTACGACTCCTCTACAGGACGGTTCCTTACTCGCGACATCGCTAAGGATGGACGTAACTGGTACACGTATTGCGGAAACGATCCTCTTGGCGGAACTGATCCAGAAGGTTTATGGCGACGCACAGTGGGTGCTATAGCTGGGGGCATCGCCGGATTTATCCTTACAGGAGGAAACCCCTTGGGTGCAGCCGCAGGGGCAGCTATTGGCGGTGCCATTGGCAGTGCAGGAGATCAGGCTGCTGAAAAAGGCGAAGTTGACTGGGGGCAAGCCGCACTTGATGGAGCAGTCGATGGTGCTGTCAGCTATGTTGGAGGAGCTGTTGTTGGAAAGCTAGTTAAGTTGGCTATTCCGATGCAACTCGCTGATGATGGCACCGTCACTTTTGTTCACTATACAACGAAGGAAGGGGCAGAAGCTATCGCTGAGTCCGGAATCATCCGACCAGGTGGAGCGGGCCTCGGTAGCACTGGTGGAAATGTCTATGGACTTCCGAAACCGATGCCTAGTTACGCCAAGATCATGGGTGTTCCCACTGAGGAAGCTATCATTGTCCAGGTTCCCGCTTCAAATGTCACCCAGAATGGCTTAGGGCACTTGCTTCACGAGGGCCCGGTTCTTCTTCAATGAGTCGAGCCATGTTCGACTTTGCAAAGCATGTTCTTGGCGCAACTTACGTGCTGATCTTTTTGATCAGCACGTCCCTCGTTTTACTGGTTGTAGTTCAAGTAATGCCCCATAATAAGATCATCGGGCTTACTCTTTTGGTTGCTGGCATGGTCGCTTCGATGTATATTGCGGGGGACACAAAGGAGCGCATCCGAAAGTGGCAACGCAGTAAACGCTCACACACGCGGGACTCAGGTAGTGACGATAGCGGTATGAGCGCTTGAACTCGCGACAACACAGCGAGTGATGACGCCCTGGCCGCGATAGAACGCCTCTCGGTTTAGCACTCGCAAGACTTGGACGTGCGAGAACTCGGCCCCTGCCTTGGTTCGGAAACCTTGGGCGTTCAGTTCTCCCGTGATCTTTTGAGGCGTCGTTCCCTGATCACGCAAAGCAAAGATGAGCCGGACGGCTTCCGCTTCCCGCTCGATCACTTTCAAGGCATCTTTACCGGGGTTCCCTCTTTGTCCTTCCGGGCGATACCCGAGAACACAATGGCCACCCGCGAAGGTTCCGTTCTTCCTAACCGATTCCCGGCGGGCTGTCTTGGTTCTTGCTGCGATTACAGCTTGACTCTATCTATTGCGTCGGCAGCAGCTTCTAGCTGTAAAACGCGTCCAGGAATCTCCTCGAGAACTTGTACATGCAGGTCGCCCTGTTGCCCCCCAAGAGTTTTGCAGCTAACGTTTTTCCCTTTTCGTTCCACTTTCGTGGCTCCTTCATTGACCCGCGTGTTATCTGACAGCAGGCACTGCTGCTGCGCCTTTGCTTCAGACCTTGCCCTCTGAACACTAGATGGGCCAAACTACAGAGGTGATTCGGGCAGAAGAACTGAGGGCAAGCTATTTTTTCCACGGGTTGAGCAATGCTCAGCTTGATGCGATCTTGACAGTCACTCGCGAAGTGAACTACCCCGGTGGTGAAACAGTCGTGCGCCAGTTCGAAAGAAGCAGCGACCTGCTCGTAGTTCTTTCCGGCACAGTTAAGATCAAGGGAATTTCCGGTGAGGATATTGCCGAACTGGGCGAGGGCCATGTGGTCGGAGAGGTCTCCCTCGTTGATAACGCTCCCCGCTCAGCAACAGTCATGTCTGCGGGCAGCGTCAGGGCTGCCGTGATTCCAGCTGAAGAGCTTCATGCCTTGATGAAGAAGGATGTGGCGATGAAGGCTGCCATTATGGAAACTTTGGCAAAGCTGCTCTGCTCAAGACTTCGCCGAATGCACATCTAGCTAAAGCATTTCCTAAAAAATATTCAGGCCCTTGAATCCCAGATTCAAGGGCCTCGTAATTTGCCATGTTGGAGACCCGAATCATGTGGAGTAATGAAGAGAAAACTTGGGGAATGCTGGCCCACATCATGACCTTGGTGGTCAACTATATTTCTGGTTTAGGCTGGCTGGTTGGGCTCATTATCTATGCAATCAAAGGCAAGGAGTCTAAGTTCATTGCCTTTCACGCTCTTCAGGCATCTCTTTTCCAGCTGATGATCGCTCTTTTGGTCGGAATTTCAGTCTGCTTTTTCATGCTGATTATCCCCCTCATTTTCACTGCAATCTTCCTCATAATGGGAGTTGTCTACCCCATCATCGGAGCTGTTAAAGCCAACAGCGGCGAAGTGTGGGAATACCCCTTTGTCGGCAAATTCTGCCGAAAATCTGTGGGCATCTAAAAAAGCCGGTCATAAACAAAAAAAGGTGGATCAGCCAATTATGGACTGATCCACCTTGCTGCTAAAAAACAGCTTCTGCCTTTTAACAGTTTCCGAGTAAATTAATGGGGCGGATAACGGGATTTGAACCCGCGGCCTCCTGAGTCACAGTCAGGCGCTCTAACCGCTGAGCTACATCCGCCGCTCGGAAGAGCTATTCTACATGAGATGAAAGTAAAGGGGAAGGGCCTAATCATCATTCCTGGGGCAGCTGGGGCTGACGAGGTGGGTCGTGGAGCCCTCGCCGGACCTCTTGTCTGTGCTGCCGTTCTTCTTCCTGAAGGATTCGACCCCATAGGGCTTGATGATTCCAAAAAACTGACCGAGGCTCAAAGGCAGGTGCAGACGGCAAGAATCAAGGAAGCCGCAGATTGGGCAGTCTGCTTTATTGATGTTGAAGAAGTCGATAAGATAAACGTTCTCCAGGCCAGCTTGCAGGGAATGCTGCGCAGCTGTCTGGCCCTAAAAGCCAAGCCCACGCTGCTCTTGGTCGATGGGAGGGATAAGCCAAACGTGCCGGGTATTCCCGTTGAAGCCCACATTAAAGGGGACGGAACCTTTGCCGCCATTGCTGCCGCCTCGATTTTAGCAAAAACAGCGAGAGACGATTACATGAAGCAGACGGCCAAGAAGTTTCCAGGCTATGGGTTTGAAGACCATGTCGGCTACGCTGCTCCCGTTCACCTGACAGCCCTGAAACAACTTGGGCCCTGCGCCATCCACCGCAGAAGCTTCGAACCTGTTAAATCCATGCTCAACCAGCCATGTCTGACTTTCGACGATTAGCCCGCAGAAGAGGCACAGAAGCAGAGGATAGAGCAGCTGATTTTCTGCTCAGCAAAGGCTACACCCTCGTCGGACGAAGAGTTAAAACCAAACGTGGCGAACTGGATATTGTGGCCCTGGATGGCGAACTGCTTGTGCTGGCCGAAGTAAAAGCCGCCCGATTTGGAGATCCAGAATGGAATCTCACCCAAGCCAAGCAGGAAAAGCTGCGCCTGGCTGCTGAAGATTACTTGATCCAAATTGGTCAGCCAGACAGGCAGATTCGCTTTGACCTCATTGCAGCAGCTGGGGATGAAATCCGCCATCTTCCCGGGGCTTTTTAGTCTGCCTGCCTAAAGGCTCCGGTCCACCCTGTGTAATGTAAAGAAGTGGTTCAAACCAGGCATGCTTTTACACTCATTGAGCTTCTGGTCGTTATCGCCATCATCGCGATCTTGGCAGCAGTTCTCTTCCCTGTTTTTGCAAAGGCCAAAGAGTCTGCCAAAAAAACCTCATGTCTCAGCAGTCTTCGCCAAATCGGCACATCTATGGGACTCTACTTAGGAGACTATGATGATGCCCACCCCAACTTAAACGACCCTTACCTTTGGGTCGGCAGAAAGTGGCGGTGGCCACTTATGCCTTACCTCGCCATCGGGCAAAAGCAGTCGTCAGACGGCATGAGCGCCGATTCTGGCAGTCCCGCAATTCTTCTCTGCCCCAGCGATCCTTTGGCGGGGCAGAACTACAATTCCACCAGCTACTCCTACTCGGCAGCCTTTTACCACACGCCAGAAACTATCAATCAGCTGCGGATCAGAAACTTGATCCTGACCCTTAACGATCCAGGTCCGGGAGCATCTGCAAGCACAGTCACAGGTTCAATGCCAGCCGAACCAAGCAGAAAAGCCATGTTTGCAGAGTGGTCCAATTCTCATGCTCACGAGGGCAAAGCGGGAGGTTTTTGGGGCACTCTTCAACCAGGATTGGTCCCTGGTCCAGATCGATGGAGCGGCAGCAGAACAATGCTCTTTGCCGATCTTCATACTGCTTTTATCAAGGCGCGCCGACAGACCCCCTCTGCCGAAGACTGTCCTGACATCAACCTGACTCCGGATGGTTTTTTGGGCAGAGACATTTAAGCCAAGGCTGACCAGCCACACTTTGCCGAATCAGCCCTAAGCCAAAACTGCTTAATCTTGGATCGTAAAAATCCGCTTGTCTCTATAGACCTGCCCGTACATGTCAGTCGTTCTCACCTCGACAGCATGAGTCCCCGGCTTCAAACCCCGTAGAAGTCTGGCCTTCCACAAATGGGGAGTGTCCGAAGGACCCGGCAGCAGAGATCCGTTAGGAGGCTTGGGAGCCGTTTCAAGCTCCTTCAGCTTTACATAATAGGGATCCTTGCCGGTGAACTGCTCCATAGGCATCCAGTTGGTGCCATCCAGAGTCATTTCTACAAGGGATCGGTCAGTACCAGCATAGATGTTGACAACAACCTCAGTCCTTCCTGCTTCGATTGAACTCAGCTGTTCGGGCAACCAAATACGCATCTGATCCCATTCAGGCCGGCTGGCAGCTCTAAAAGTGACCTTGTAGTCGCGTCCATTGAACTCAACAATCGAATAGCCGTTAGGAGCGCCATCGCTCATGGTTGCGTGTGGAATCCCTCTTTCATCTGTCGCGCCACGCCACCATGATCCGCAGACAGTGGCATGGTTGAGATGATGGTGTGGCTTCCGGCCCTTCCACCCCTCCTTCTCACCCAAAAAGTAGCTTCGCTGCAGATGGGTGTGAGCCGAAAAACTAAGCGTGTAGGGCCTGTGTTCAATCAGACGATAAAGCTCTTCCTTATTGGTGACGCTGGTTATCGGAATGTGCATGGCAATGACAACAAGCTGATCGTTTGGAACATGCACAAGATCGTTTTCTACAAACACAAGCTGTTCCTTTGTAATCTCGCCATGGTAGCGAGCCTTGGCTTGACCTTCCCAGTAAACAGTATTGATGACGATGAAATGAACCTGGCCGTAGTTGAAGGAATAGCAGGGAGGACCAAACACTCTTTGAAAAGTCTCCGTTGAGGTTGAGTTGTCTGGCGCATCAAAGTTCAGGTCATGATTGCCAACCACGTTGTACCAAGGAATTCCCACCTTGCTGATGGTTCTGTTCTGGCTTTCATAGAGCGTCAAAACATCAAACATTTCATCGCCAAGACTCAGGCCAAACTTAGCCTGCTGTTCCGCTGCCTCTCTTATAACCTGTTCAATCACGTCATGAGCCATGTAATTGATTTCAGTCTGGTTTCTTGGCTGAGGGTCGCCAAAAAGCACCATCTTAAACCGCCTGTCTTCTCTTTGGGGCTGAAGACCAAAATCCACCGATTGAGGAAGGTCGCCGGTTGGATCGACGCCTTTATAGCGGTACGCGGGTGATCCTTTCGGCTTGTGAATCGTGTAAAAGCGAGGAAGATGATAGACAGGATCGATGGGCACCTGCCATCCAGATGGCTTGATGACAAAAATAATGTCATCTTCATCAACAGGCAGCTTCCACCTGCCTTGTGAATCTGTCTTTACAACATTGCGTCCGTTAGAAACACAGACTCCCGCAATGCCTCGATCGCCTCTTTGGCGGATGCCTTCACCCGTACGATCATGAAAGACCACGCCAGAAACGACCTTGTTCCCGTCAGCATCATAAGGCAGATTCAGCCAGTTAAGCGCTGGTCCAAGTGGAGAAATCGCATATCCAGCTGCAACAGCACCAGAGGCAATAAGGAACTCACGCCGATCCATCCTGCGGGCATGCTACCCCCGGGCCTTATTAAGATGTGTTAGGAAATTGATATATTTTAAGGCATCAACGAACAGCAGAAAAAATTGTTCAATGCGTATAAACTAAATTTCTTTAGCCTTTTGGCCAGGCTGCCCACTCATTAGGAAGGCCCAGTACATTCCTGCAGACTAGGTTCTGCAGGCGTACTAAGTGTTGAGATCGTACGACTGACATGAACAGCACGCTTGAACGCCTCACCCTTCCTCTCGTCAGAATTTCAGCAGCCCTGCTTCTCTGCGTTACCTGGATTCTTCCTGCCTGGAATAAGCTTTCAAGCGGCGGCGTGCCAGGCGGCTTTGCTGAAAGATTTGGAGGCACCTTCTTAGCCAGCTTCCCAGGAATTCCAGTCAGCTTCTATTCAATCGCCCTTCTTGAAGCAGCCGCCGGACTCCTTGCCATCGCCTCTCTTATCACAGGAGAGTTTCTCCCAGGCAAAAAAGCTCCCCTCATCAAGGCTGCCGCCCTGCTTTCCACCTTTGTCTTTATCCAGCTTGGATTTGGGCTGAGACTCATAGGTGACAACGATGGAGCAGCCAATCTCTTTTCCTACACCATCGGCGCATTTGTGCTTCTTCTGGCCCTATCGTGGTTTGAAAAGCAGCAGGCAATAGAAACTGCTGACTGATCTCTGATATCCTCACATGCCATATCAGTCGAAGAGAGAATAGGCAAGGAACTAAATAGGATAGAGACTGAGCACGGGGTAAGGATTCTCTTGGCCTGCGAATCTGGTTCCCGTGCCTGGGGGTTCCCTTCGGCTGACAGCGACTATGATGTGAGGTTTATCTACGCGCACCCGCCAGACGCCTATCTTCGGGTGACTCCCCAGAGGGATGTGATAGAACTCCCCATTTCGGGGGACCTGGATATCAACGGCTGGGACCTTAAAAAAGCCCTTGGCTTGATGTTGAGATCCAATCCTCCCCTGCTGGAATGGCTGAATTCCCCTATCATTTATCGCCAGGACTCTTATGCGCTCACCGAACTCCGACGCCTGGCAGAACTCTGCTTCCGAATCGACTCGGTCAGCTATCACTACTACCGCATGGCATTAAGCGGCCTAGATGGGCTTGGCCGAGGACAGGAAGTAAGGGCCAAAAAATACTTCTACATCATCCGTCCCCTTATGGCTCTAGAGTGGATTCACTCGGGCCGTGGTATTCCTCCGACTGACTTTACAGTGGCTGTTCAAGAAGAGTTTGCCGATGGTGCAGTTCGCGAAGCCATAGACACCCTGATCGAGCAGAAGAAGCTTGGATTTGAATCGAAGCTGGGGGCAAGAGTTCCTGCCATCGACAGCTGGATTGAAGAAAAGATGGAGCACTGGGGAAGCAGAAAATTTAAGCGTGAACCAAAAGAGAAAGCTGGTCCTGATGTCGATGAGGCCTTTCGTCGATTAACAAAAATGTGTGATTCTTAGCCTCATGCCTTCAATCGTCATTCTTGATTCTCATGAAGCCAACCCCGGCGACCTCTCCTGGGATGGCCTCGCCGAGCATGGAGACCTGACAATCTATAGCAAAACTCTGCCCGACCAAGTTATCGATCGGCTTAAATCCGCTGAGATTGCGATCACAAACAAAGTCAAGATCGGGCCCGAGGTTTTTTCGGCCTGCCCCAATCTCAAGTTCATCTCAGTTTTGGCGACAGGCTATGACGTTATTGATACCGCGGCAGCAAAAAGTGCGGGTGTCCAGGTATCCAATGTCTCCGGCTACAGCACAGCCTCAGTTGTCCAGGCCGGACTCGCCCTGCTGCTGGAACTGGTGAACCAAGCGGGACTTCACTCTTCCGCCGTGCATCAAGGCAGGTGGAGCCAGGAAGCGGGCTCCCCTTGGAGCATGGCCCTGACTCCTCTTTCTGAACTGGCTGGCAGAAACTTCCTGGTCATTGGCTGGGGTGCAATCGGCAGCCGAATGGGCGCCTGTGCCGAAGCCTTAGGCATGAAGGTAAAAGCCGCCCAGCTTCCCGGACGGCCAGGAAAGGATAGGCTGAGCTTGGCCGAAGGCCTCTCTTGGGCGGATGTGGCATCACTGCACATTCCCCTCAAGCCAGAAACGCACCACCTCATCAACAAGCAGTCACTGGAGTTAATGAAGCCAGGAGCCATTCTGCTCAACTTGGCGCGTGGCGCAGTCTGTGATGAAGCGGCCATAGCAGAAGCGCTGAAATCGGGCCATCTGGGCGGATTCGGTACAGATGTGACCTCCATTGAGCCTCCATCAGTGAATCACCCCTTGATTGGAGCACCAAACTGCGTCATCACCCCTCATATCGCCTGGGCTGCCAAAGAAGCCCGCTATAGGCTCATCAATGCGACAGCCGAAAATGTCAAAGCCTATCTTGACGGCGCACCGATAAACGTAGTTTTATAGAATCTGCCCCATTCTCAAGCTCAGCTGAATTTGGCTGACAGCGCAGAGGTCAAAATGAACCTATGTCCTCTGCGCTGATTCTTATCTCGACATTGGCCATTTCGGCCCAGGCTTCTCCTGCCGCCGCACCCGATCTGGATAAGTTCATTTATCCCCTGGCACCTCCAAAAGCCTGCCCCCCCATCAAGATTGATCTTAAGGATTCGCCTGAAATGAAGGAGTGGAGCGTGAGAGCCAAAGCTCTCGCCACAACATGGTTTCCACACCTTTGCCAGCTCCTTTCGACACAAGATTACGTTCCACCCAAAGAGATCACCTTCTCTTTTCGAAAAAACCAAGATGCTCCCGCTTGGGCATCCCGCAATGAAATCAGCTTCAGCACCGACTGGCTGACAAGAAGGCCAGAAGACATGGGAATTGTCATTCACGAGCTGACCCACATTGTGCAGGCCTACCCTAACAATAAGGTGAACACAGGATGGCTGGTGGAAGGCATTGCCGACTATGTAAGGTGGTGGAGATACGAGCCAGAATCTGGCCGCCCAAGAATCAACTTCGCCACAGCCAAGCACACCGATGCCTACCAAACCACAGCCTACTGGCTGGCATGGGTCTCCAAAAAGTACGATTCAAGACTGATCCCAGCCCTTGACTTGAACCTCAGAAAAGCCGAGGACCCCAACCCCACTTTCGAAAAGTTTACAGGCAAAAAACCTGATGAGCTCTGGGAGGAGTTCAAGACGGCAGTTGGACCAAAAAGCTAAGTAAAAAGCTGCTTTGGACCAGCGGGGCCAAGCTGCCCTCCTGCCTCTATGCCATAACCCTTAGGGGAGAATCTGTTCCCGGATTCTCCCCTTCTTAACTAGAGTGATCCAGCCATGACTTTCTTCTCACTAGCCAGCAGCCAGGCAGCAAGCCCCTTTCCGGCAGAAGCAGAAAAGAAGGCAGAGGAGATTCTGAGTCAGATGACTCTAGAAGAAAAAGTCGGCCAGTTGGTTCAGTTTTCCATGCAGCTGGCCACAGGACCAGAACATGGCCAGATCGAAGCCGAAGAGATGATCAGCGGCGGAAGCCTTGGCTCAATTCTCAATACAACCGGTGCGGCAAAGGTCAATCAGCTTCAAAAGGTGGCGGTCGAAAAATCACGGCTCAAGATTCCGCTGCTCTACGGCTTGGATGTCATCCACGGGTACAGAACAATCTTCCCTATTTCACTTGGTTTAGCCGCCTCGTGGAACACAGATTTGATTGAAAGGACGGCCCGCATCGCAGCTGTCGAAGCCACAAGTGAAGGAATCCGCTGGACCTTTGCTCCTATGATCGATGTGGCCCGTGACGCTCGCTGGGGCCGCATGATGGAAAGTCCAGGAGAGGACCCCTACTTGGCCTGCAGGATCGCCGAAGCCTCTATAAAGGGATACCAAGGAGATGATCTGACATCTCCAACCTCTATGGTCGCCTGCGCCAAACACTTTGCTGCCTATGGAGCCGTGGAATCTGGCAAAGAATACAACACAGCCGAAGTCTCTGACCGAACGCTAAGAGAAACCCACCTCCCCGCCTTTAAGGCGGCAGTCGAAGCCGGAGTCGGAACCTTTATGTCCGGCTTCAGCGTTGTCAACGGAGTGCCGCCTACCGGCAGCCGCAGACTGCTGACCGAAATCCTTCGTGACGAATGGGGATTTGAGGGCTTTGTGGTCAGCGACTGGGGAGCTGTTGGCGAACTGATTCCCCACGGCATCGCACGAGACCTAAGGGAATGTGCCAAAAAGGCTCTGCACTGCGGAGTCGATATGGATATGTGCGCCTCGGCCTACCTAAACCATCTTGTCGAACTGGTTGAAGAAGGTCAGGTGCCTATCGAGGAGGTTGACCTCTCAGTGCGTAGGATTCTTTTGGTCAAGGCCGCCTTGGGCTTGATGGAAAACCCCTATACAGATGAATCTTTAAGTGAAAAGGTGATTCTCTGCACTGAACATATCGAATCCGCTAGAGAAGCTGCAGAAAAATCCTTTGTTCTGCTGAAGAACGAAGATGATATTCTGCCCCTTCAGCCAGGCCAAAAAATCGCTCTCATTGGCCCCTTGGCAGACAGCCCAGACGAGATGCTGGGCGAATGGGCATGTGGAGGCAGAGCAGAGGATGTCGTCTCTCTCAAAGCAGCCTTCGATTCTTCCTTAGCCGGACAGTTTATCTACGCAAAGGGTGCCGAGATAGAAGGTGAGAGTGAAGAAGGTTTTGCGGAAGCCGTGGCAGCCGCAGAAAAGTCTGACCTTGTTGTCATGGCCCTGGGCGAAAGCCGATGGATGTCTGGCGAGGCGCTTTCTCGCACCGAAATTGGACTGCCTGGCAATCAGCAGGCTCTTCTTAAGGCAGTTGCCGCCACAGGCAAGCCGATTGTCCTGCTGGTTTTCTGTGGACGCCCCTTGGCTATCCCAGCTGAAACGGAACTCAGCAGTGCTCTGCTGATCTCTTGGTTCCCAGGTGTTCAAGCTGGCCCCGCTTTGGTGCGGATTCTGACTGGCGATGTCAGTCCAGAAGGCAGGCTGACAGTCAGCTTCCCTCGCTCGGTTGGGCAGGTGCCTATTTACTACAACGCCCTTAACACGGGCCGCCCCGCCCCAACAGATGCCGCTGCCCAAAGGTTTATGACCGGGTATCTCGATGAAAAGACATCACCTCTTTTCACCTTTGGAGAAGGGCTGACCTACACCACTTTCTCCTACTCTGATACTTCGGTGTTTGGCCGCCTGCCCAGAGCGAGTGAGATTGAAGATGGGGCTGTGATTGAAGTTGAAGCAGCCGTCACCAACACAGGAAAAAGAAGTGGAACCGAGGTGGTTCAGCTTTACATCAACCAAAGAGCGACAAGCATCTCACGTCCCGTCAGAGAGCTGAAGGGCTTCGAAAGAGTGACCCTTTCCCCCGGTGAATCAAGAAAGGTGAGGTTCATCCTAACAAAAGAAGAGCTTTCCTTCTACAGCTTGGACATGGTGCGTCGGGTGGAACCCTGCGACCTAACAATATGGGTGGCTCCCAATGCTTCGGCAGGCGTGCCAGTCACCGTTCAGCTTGACAAATAGGTCGAATCGTTTTCTAGGGGTACCTTTGCAGAGTGCCCCTAGACCTTCTTGTGCTTTTCGAGCATCCCGAGTGGCAGAAGCCTCTTTTTGCCGAGCTTGACAACCGCGGGATCAGTTATGGCAAGGTCGACTTAAAATGCGCCGCTTTTAATGTGGATTCTCTCCCCGAGGCAAAGCTGGTTTTCAATCAGGCTTCTCCCAGTGCCTACGTTCGAGGCAGCTTCCGCGCCGTCCCCTACGCATTCTCACTGATTCGGTCTCTTGAGCTGAGAGGAGCAAGGGTACTCAATGGCTCCGCCGCTTTTGGTTTGGAACTCAGCAAGTCAGCTCAGGGCAGCCTGTTAAAAACACTAGGGATTGACCATCCCCGTTCGCTCGCCTTTAATGATGTTGAAGCAGCCCTTGCCGCATGGAAGCTATGGCCCTGCCTGATCAAGCCCGAGCAGGGTGGAAGCGGAGCCAGAATGTTTCAGTTGAACAGCCCAGAAGAACTGAGAAAACTCCTCGCCGACAACCCCGATATCTGGCTTCCAGACAACCTGCTTCTGCTTCAGGAAAAATTTGATGTCAGCCCTGATCGCGGCATCATACGCATGGAGTTTATTGGCGGTGAACTTCTTTATGCCATGAGGGTTGTCTCCCATGGAGCCTTCAATCTCTGCCCTTCCGAGATCTGCCACCCGCTGGATGGAACAGATTCAGCATGCGCTCTTCCCACATCTAAGCCAGTGGAGTTCTATCCCTTCCCTGAAGTGCCGGCTTCTGCTGTGGCGGCAGGCAAGAGAATCATGGAGGCTGGAGGACTTGACATAGGAGGAATCGAGTACCTAGAAGCAGAAGATGGCCGCTTGATCTTCTACGATGTCAATGCCAACTCAAACCTTCGGCCTGCGGTGGCCAGGGAGTTTGGCTTCGACCCCTTTGTTAGAGTTGCTGATTGGCTGGAAGCAGAAATAAGCGAGCTAAAAGCCTAGTCTCTCAGTTCATCTATCCCCTGTCATCCAACAAAATCCGAAGCGGCGGCGGAAAGAGGGAGATTCCAGCCATCCAGGTGCCAATCATTGCCTTCGCGGCTAAAGACTCCGGCCCTGCCATGAATCATTCGTAAATCTGGCACCCGCCGCAGAGGGATTTCCAGCGTGATGTGGACCAAGGCTCTCATGCTTCCCCCATGGGCGACGGCAAGCACATCTTCGTCAGGCAGAGCCATCAGCCAAGACCGAATACGAGCAGCAAGGTCTAGAAAAGATTCTCCCCCTGGAGGTGAAAAACGCAGAACATCCTCTTCCCAGTTTTCATGGGCTTCCGGGTCTTCTCTGGCAATCTCTTCCCAGCTTCTCCCCTCCCAGGCTCCCATGTTGATTTCTCTCAGTCTCGGGTCAAGAACCAAAGGCTTCTTAGCCAGCCCTGCCGCCATCTCAGAAGGGACGCGGGCACGAGTCAAATCGCTGGCATAAACTCTATTGACCGATTTAGCCAAGCGGTTGAGCGCGGTTTGATCCTTGGGGCTGAGCGGCTCGACCTCGACATCAGTAAAACCGTAGCAGACTTTGCGCCACCTTTCAATGGGGCGAGGGTGACGGACAACGATTACTTTTGGCATGGTTCCTCTTCAAGCACATAAGCCAGCCTTTTCTGCAGGTAGGGCGTAAGAGTGGCAAGCACCTCGGCGATGCGTCCAGAAACCTTTCCATCTCCATAGAGGTGAGAAATTGGGTAGCGGCCATGGCTTATCTGCGCCTTAATCGCGGACTCCACCCTGTCAGCTTCAACAGGCACATGAGTGACATGGCTGTCCCACTCACGGCCATTCTGTCGAGAGCCGGTCAGGACAACGGGGGTTCCGTAGCAGCCGGCATCTCTGACAAAGCTTGAAGAGTTTCCAACCGCACAAGCCGCGTGCTTCAGCACCCTGGCGTAATCTTCCGGAGTCAGATTGACTATCACCCTCAGCCAGTCTGGTTTATGCTGTTCTCTAAACCTGCGAATTTCTTTGCTGACATGGTCAGAACCGGCATCAATGTTTGGCCACAGCAGCAGAGTCGGCATTCCCACTCGGTCCAAAGCGGTCATAAGCTCACGGGTCTGAACGACCTCTCCGCCAAACTCGGTTGTAACAGGGTGAAAAACGGTGAGAAGGTAAGGACTGCTCAGATCAATAGTGGCGCCGCTGCCGCGAGAGTTTATCAAATCAGCCGGGGGATCTCCCTGCAGGTTTGAGGCGATATCGGTAGAAGGGCAGCCGACAGTAAGGATCGTGTCTGGCCTCTCTCCCATCCGCACCAGATATTCGGCCGAACGCTGGGTGGCAGGAATATGATAGTGAGCAAACTTTGAAATAGCATGACGGGCCGATTCATCAATCGAACCCGAGACTTCTCCACCCTGAGCATGAACCAGGCAGATGTTCATGTAGGCGGTGGCAATAGCGGCAGAGAGAGCCTCATATCGGTCTCCGATCAGAAAGACCACGTCGGGCTTTTCCTGCTGAAGCGCCGAAGAAAACTCGATAACCCCAAGTCCAACAGACTTTGCCATGGTGATAGGGCTGCTGCCCTCCAGCTCCATATAAACCTGCTGAGCAATCGGGTGTCCATCGCGTTCAACAACATCTGCAGCGCGCCCAAACCTCTCCAGCACCATCGTGCCCCCAGCGATGACGCAGAGCTGTAGGTCCGGATGAGCCTCGATAGCGGCTAAGACTGGCTGCAGGCGGCCATAGTTGGCCCTATCCACCATTACGACGGCGACTTTTCGCTTCTTCATTCAACGTCTTCCCAGGTCAAAGCTTCATTCTTCGCCAAGTCTCTCTTCAGTCTGAGACCCAAAACAGAATCCCAGGCGTCAGGGCCCAGTCCTCCGCCCGGCTTTTTAAGGGCCAGATGCTCAGGCCCCAAAACAGTGCCTGCTGCGACGCCTGCGGCAGCCACAAGAGTTCTTCCAAAGAGGGTCCGCAGCTCGGCTTTTTCAGAAGCGATCGCTTCCTTGTCTATGGGGTTCCTCCTCATAGCTTCTATCATCCTCACCCCTTCGCAGAGCCTTCTTAGGTCATCAAAATCTAGCGAGGCAGGAATATCTGGACCAAATGCCAGCTTGGAAAAACAGACATGCACCTCAACCGCCTGAGCCCCGCAGGAAGCAGCCGCAAGACCGGGATAAATGGTTCCTGAGTGATCGCTTAACCCAACCGGAGCATGGTAGCGTGATTGAAGCTCTCCCAAAACATTCAAACCAACTTTTTCCGCCGGAGTCGGGTATTCGGTTGTGCACTGAAAAACCATCAGCTCACAGTTCCCCCTTGTCACCCACTCAACCGCAGCATCCAAGTGCTCCCAGGGCGACATTCCACTGGAAAGAAGAATCGGCCTGCCCGTGGCTATCATTTCACGTAAAAGGACAATGTTTGTCACTTCCCCACTGGCCACCTTCCAAGCCGCCATGCCCAGCTGGTCAAGCAGCTGCACAGCTTTTAACGAAAAGGCAGAAGATAAAAAGAGAACCCCGGCCTCGGCACAATGTTCAAAAAGACCCTGCCACTGCTCAGGGGAGAACTCCATTCGGCGCCAGTAATCAAGACGAGTCGCATCTTGTCGGCTGAACTTCACGCGCCACTGATCAGCAGAGGTGGATTCCTCATCGGCAAAATGTGTTTGGAACTTAACAGCATCCGCCCCTGCTTGGGCGGCTGCATCTATAAAAGCATGAGCATGGCCAAGACTGCCATCGTGAGCCTGAGCCACTTCGGCAATCACCATGCACCGGCTGGAATCAGCGAAAAATGACATCAGTTCTGCACCTCAAGGACTGGGTTAGCCTCACACCATTCCCTAAT
Organism: uncultured Fimbriimonadaceae bacterium; assembly: GCA_964607175.1. GTDB lineage: Bacteria > Armatimonadota > Fimbriimonadia > Fimbriimonadales > Fimbriimonadaceae > JAKRSE01. The sequence goes on along the minus strand of CAZSIM010000001.1, from coordinate 35,262 downwards.
CTTCTCGGCCATAAAAATCTCCGTCTTTACGCTCGACTCAATCGTGGCGCCGCCCAAGTGAGGGGTGAGGATGAGATTGTTCGAGTGGCGTGCAAAGGCTATCAAAGGATTCTGACTCAAATCCTGTCCCTGTTCATTCGCCAAGACATCCAAGGCTGCCGAGATTCTCCCTTCCTTTAGAATGGCAAGGAGTGCAGACTCATCGATAAGCTCTCCTCGGGCTGTATTGACCAGCAAAGCGTCGGGCTTCATCAGGCTCATAGCGCGTGAAGTCAGAATTGGCTCTTCTCCATGGCTCCAAGAGGCGTGGAGCGAGACAATATCTGCTTCTGCCAGAACCTCCTCCAAACCCATCATCTCAACGCCGGACAAAGGTTCAACCTCACTGCAATCACACGCTACAACTCTGGCCCGGAAAGCGATAAAAAGCTCAGCGGCAATGCGTCCCAGCCGGCCAAAGCCTATTAAGCCGACAGTCCTGCCATCAAGATCACTGCCCACCAGCTTCATCCGATCCCAAAGGCCAGATTCTGCCATTGCAAGAGCTTCCTTGCATCTCCTGAGCAGAGCCAAAGCCAGGAAGAGTGTGAGCTCGGCCGTGGCCCTCACTTCCTTTAGGAATGCTGCCTCGCCTTTCAAGCTTAAAACAGTGATGTTTCTGCGGTCAGTTTCAGCCAGATCTATGTGGGAAAGGCCGGTTGTGTTGCAGGCAAGACACCTGAGGCTGGGGAGGGAATCAAGCAGATCCTTATCCACTTTCGTCCCCAGCTTAAGCCAGACTACCCCTGCCCGGCTGCCCCGTGACTTCAAAGACTCCCTATCAAGCTGGGCGAGTTCCGTTTCACCTGTGTTTAATAGAATCTCTACCGCGCCTGGAGCCAGGTTATGAGCCTCGGCCATTAGGATTCTATGGCGTTTGAAATTATCGGAGCCCACCAAAAGAGTGTGCCTGATCAGAGTTCATTCTGACCAGGCACAAACATTATCTAGAGCAGTTCGATCAGCGCTTTTTAACTGTCTTCTTAACTGTCTTCTTGGCAGGCGCTTTTGCCGGCGCCTTTACCGGCGCGGCAGCCACCGCAGCCTGAATGGGGCTGATATCGTAGATGACAGCCTGATCAGCTGCGTCGGCGCCAATCATGTAGCGGCCAGTGCCAGTCCAGGTCAAGGGGGAGCCCACGGGGCTCATCTCATCAAGCTGAGCAATTTTTGCGCCTGATGTGGTGTTCCAAAGCCTGATTGTTCTATCGTTGGAGCTGGTTGCCAAGACCTTTCCACTGGGAGCAAGGGCACAGTAGATCACCCAATCATCATGGGCCTGCACTGAGGTGACAGAGGCTCTGGTCTTCAAATCCCAGATGGCCACCTTGCCATCGCGTCCGGCGGTGTAAGCCCTTGTCTCTTCTCGATTGACGGCAATATCATTGCTGCCTGCCCCCTGGGGCCTGCGTAGAGTCACAGCAGGAGAAGCCTGATTGGCGGCATACATGCGGGCTCCCTCAGACAGAGTTCCCGCGAAGAGCGTTCCGTTCTTGAAGATTCTTCCACCGTAGAAGTTGGCTCCTCCACTGGGGATTCGCTGAATGGGATGACCGCCCGTTGTATTCCAAAGAAGAAGAACGTCGTCCTTGCCAACACTCATCACTCTCTTCCCATCAGGCGAGAAAGTCAGCGACTGCACTCCCCTTTGATGGCCCTTTTCACGCAGAAACTCACGAACCTTGACACCGCTTGCCGCGTTCCAGATCCAGACTCGACCCGAGTCATCGCCAGTTGCAACAAGAGTTCCGTCGGGAGAAAAGGCCACGCCGTAACAAGGCTGAGGATGCCCTTTCAAGGTTCTTTTCACAAGGCCATTAGTGGCATCAACCAGATGCACAGAGCCATCTTCACCACTCATTGCCGCCAGATTCCCAACAGGGGAGCCAGCAGCCGCAACAATGCGAAAAGGCATGGTTCTCACTCTCTTAAGGGCGAGAGTTGTTTGGCCAAGAAGGCTAGGGGCAATGGTTGCGGCGGCAAGACTGGCACTCAGCATCGGGTTATCCTGTGGGTACAGACGACCAGAGCCCCTTAGGGTTTTCAAGTTTCTAGGCTAAAGAGGCCAAAGGCGTTCAGGTTCCGTTAAGAAACATCGTGTCTTTGCCTCCAGCCAAACTTATTTGAGCCTTTCTAACGAGATGCCTACAGCACGCCCAGCATCCAGCTTAGCTCCAGAAACCCGACCATCCGAGTTAAGGGTAAAAGTAAAGGTCAGGATGCCAACGCTGCCCTTCTGGGGTGTGGTCATGTTCAGAAAAAGATTCTGATCGCCCTGCTGCAGAGCAAGGCGGCCCTGCACTGCCTTGAGGACAAAGATCTCTTTGAGTTCTGGGCTCCAGTACTTCCCCGCAAGAAGCTCAGCCTGATCTTGTGGCATGACAAAGGGCGCCACCCTCGTAAGGTCCATCTTCACAGTGGAGTTTCCGCTTTTTTGAACAAGCGATGCTTTCAGCCATTTCCCGCTCGAATCAGCTTCTTCAAGGGTGATGATCAAATCCACTTCCTTCACAAAGATTTCCTTCTCTGATAAGGCATAAAGTCTGAGGGCCGGCTGACCAACAGCCTGCAGTTCGGGACGGCCGCCTGCAGACCTAAAGGTGATTTTCAACTCTCCGCCTGCTCCCTTCGCGGTCCAATCGCCTTCCATTCGCGTCATCAAACCAGAAGGCCAGGTGATCTCTTTTTTCTCGCCTTCTTTGGCTGGCGCTGCCGGAGCAATGCCAAGAAGCAGCTTAGCGGCTTCGTTGTTCAATGATTTGCCAATCTGGGTGCCCTCGTTGGCGAAGGTCATGATCGATATGCCCTTGTCAGGAAAGATCGAATACTGAGCATTGAAGCCCAGCCAATCTCCACCATGCTGAATTCGTTTGACGCCATCTAGTGAATCAATAAAAAGCCCAAGTCCATAGCGGGCTCCTATAGCAGGGAAGCCAGAAGTATCAGTCAGGCAGTCCAGCAGCCTTCCCTTCTTCAGCTTGATCTCATTGTTTTTCAAAGCAAGATCCCATTTGGCAAAATCCTCGATAGTGGAAAGCAGGCCGCCATCACCAACAGTCATCTGGGGAGCCGTCAGCCTCTGCCAGGTGCTGCCTGCCTTACGGTATGAATCAACCCTCTTGGGGACCACCGTTGAAATGCTGTCATTCAGCAGGGTGGAACTCATGCCCAGGGGAACAAACACTTTTCGCTTCAGATAGGCGCTCATCGGCTCTTTTGCCACCCGCTGAACGATTTCTGAGGCCAAAACATAACCTGTGTTGCAGTAGTTGAAAGAGGTGCCGGGAGCGAAATTAAGCTCCCTTTGGTCTGTCATCAAATCCACCACTTCCCGACTGGCAATCGGCTTATCCAGCTGCCACCCTTTTAGCGCGAACAAGGTGAAGTAATCCCTAAGGCCGCTTGTGTGATTAAGAAGACGGCGAATGGTAATGGGACTGCCAAAGTCGGGCAGGGTAGGAATCCACTTTCGAACCTCATCATCCAGGCTCAGCTTTCCTTCATCTTCAAGCAGAAGAATCGCCGTTGAAGTGAAATGCTTGGTAATGCTTCCCACATCAATGGCAGATTGAGGCCCCAGTGGCGCCGACTGCTCCAAGCTTCCCAAGCCAAACCCCTTGCTGTAAACCAGCCTGCCATCTTTAACGATGCCAGCCACGAGCCCAGGAGAATCTGCCCCTGCTTTAGCCGAAAACAAAGCATCAAGCTTGCTCTCAAGTTCACTCGGCAGCTGAGCCGAGGCTGCAGATGCCAAAAAGAGGGGCAGCACGTAGGCGCCCAGACGTTTTATCACGACTAGTCCTACTGCACTAAAGGCTATGGCGTTACAGGTTTTACAGCAGTGGAGACAGGAGTCCCTGTGCGGATAATCACTTCTCTAATCTTGGCTGTGCTGCCGCCAAGCGGGAGCAGACGGATATAACGCATCAGGGTCAAGTTCCCACGATAAACCGTGCTTCCCCCTTTTGTCCTCAAAGCCGATTCCCTTTCTTGAATCCAGTTTTGTGCCGCGGTGGGAGCCTGTGAAGTGCCGTAGTAGGCAATGTTGAATGATCTCCACAAATTGCCGTCGTGAAGAATCTCTATTTCAGCCACTGGCCTTTCGCGGCCAAGGTCAATCTCAATCCAACCCCCTTCCGCTCCTGGCATTTCAACAGATGTCGCAGAATTTCCATCAAGCAGCCCTGCCAGCTGAGCAGGAAACCGGCCAAGAGAATCTTCAAGAGTTCTGCCTTCGGCTAAGTTGACTTCCCGATCGATTTCAGCATCCAAAGAGGGGATCCTCACCTCAATAGAGGCAGCTGCCGCCGGACCTCGAAGTCCTTCTTCTACCAAATCAGCCCAAGAAAGGCTGACCTGGTGACGATTAATCCCCTTGCTGAAAGTAAGCAACAAGGAATCCTCTGGTCCAAGCACCAATCCAGGACGCGAAGGGGAAAAGGCTGCCGGGTTTAGAAAAGCTCCACCCGTAGCCATAGTCTTGCCTTTCCAAAGAGGTTCATTGCTGGCAGCCCTTGTGCTGGTGACTTCGAGAGGGACCTCATTCAAAGGCCGCCCAGATTGATCAAAACACCTTAAAACCAAGCTAGTTGGCAGATTCGGCCTCCAGGCAGACCTTGCCTCGCCACGGACACCCACGAGAAGATGCAGTTTTCCTGCTTCAAAGCGCCCCAGCAGTCCCGAAGGCATATCCATGCCCTCGTCGGCAAAACGGCTTCCCCAGCCTAAAGCTGGCAAAGGCACGCCAGGAATTCCCAGCCGCTCATCTCGGGTGTCAAGAGATATTCCAAATCCAGTCCGATCTTGTCCATAAAACCCAACTGCTCCCTCAAGCAGAATCTTTGTCTCAGCCTCCAGCCCAATCAGCCCGGCTTGAAGAGGCAGGTCAATATCTGGCTTCTCCTTGGGACCGGCAAACCTAAATCTCTCTGCGACTCCTTCTTGAGCGAATGAGAACCGGCTGAAAGGCAGAACCCATCGATTCAGTCGATCGACTGAATCCCTCATTTCGGCGCGAGAGTGATTTGAAACGCTGATAGCCCAGGGATGAACCACAGCACCCACGGAACCTTCTGGCCCTTCAACTCGAAAGGAAATCTGAGACTCAGCCGGGGTCTCATAGTTTGATCTGCCGGTCAGGGCTGCTGTCAGCTTTTTAGATTCTCCTCCATTCAGGTCAAAATCCTGAGTGCTGACCACCCTGTCGCCTACTGTCCAAACCGCTTTTAGGCCCTTAAAATCGGTGCGGCTTTGGTTCACCAGTTCTGCCTCCCAATTTCCGGGGAGTATGTTTCTGCCTTCACCAAGAGGCAGGACTTCCCTTATAGAAATCTGCCTGACTCCCTGCGCTTCCCTGGTTTTGAATTCAAACCTTGGCCCCCCGGCTCGATCCTCAGCCGAACCAATCTGGGCTGCTGAAGAAAACTCAATGCGGTAGCCATAGGCCCGACTTGGGTCGCGAAGAGTCTGGTTTAAGCTCGCTGCCAATCCTGAAACAATCAGCTTTTTGCCCTGAATTTCTGCCTTCCAGCCTTCTATTGCCTGGCTGTCTTCATCGCCCATAGCTCCAGGAGCAGCCCACCTCAGGGCTTCGCCTCCTGATCTTGCTGATCTCCAAGTCGCTCCTGTGCCAGGCTGGCCATTGCTGCCCTGCCAGCCCTGCCCTTCATTCCAAGGCTTTCTAAGCCGTCGAACAGACACCACCTGAGGGGTGCCTTCTTTAATGGGAATCACCAGGCTGGCTTCGGATGCCTCACTTGAGCTTGGAATCAAAAATGAGGGTGAGTCATCCTGAATAAGCAGGACCTTGCCTGGCCCCACTTCTAGAATGAAATCTCGTCCTGAGTTCGCCTCAGGCGCATCTGACCGAATAACAGCATCCTTGACTGGCAGACGTGGCTCTGCGTAGACACTGTTGGCAAAAGCCGCGAGGGCTATAGTGGCGAACATCATTGCGGTTGTACCAGGCTCTTTCATTCAACGCCTGAAGCCAGCCCGAAGAATCACTGGCCCCAAAAAGTTTCCTCAAGCTCCAGGCGGCAGCCGTCGTTCCCCAGGACCAAATGACTTCACACCCCCTCGGTAAACTCAGTTCATGACCATCGAAGAGCAGCTAGCCATTCTAAGGAGGGGGACCACCGAGATCATCAGCGAAGCTGACTTGGCCGAAAAGCTTAAGCTTGATCGGCCTCTTCGAATCAAACTCGGAGTAGACCCCACCGCAGCTCACGTTACTTTAGGCTGGGCGGTTGTTCTTCGCAAGCTCAGAGACTTTCAAAAGCTGGGCCACACTGCCTGTCTCATCATCGGAGACTTCACTGCCTTGATCGGCGATCCCAGCGGAAAAAGCAAAACACGTAAACAGCTGACACGCGAAGAAGTCATGGCGAATGTTGAAGCCGTTTCAAGCCAGGTCTACAAAATTCTTGACCCAGAAAAGACCGAGATCTACTACAACAAGGACTGGCTCGGCAAGATGGCCTTTGAAGATGTGATTCGGCTGTGCAGCCGCTACACAGTCGCCCGAATTATGGAGCGGGACGACTTTACGAAAAGGTGGAAGGAACAGCGCCCCATTGCAATGCACGAAATCCTTTACCCCCTCTGCCAAGGCATGGACTCGGTAGAGCTCAATGCCGATGTTGAACTGGGTGGCAATGACCAGAAGTTCAACAACCTCGTCGGTAGAGACCTGATGAGAGAGTACGGTCAGGAATCGCAGGTAGTCCTCCTCTGCCCGCTTTTGGTCGGCACAGACGGCAAGGAAAAAATGAGCCAGTCACTGGGCAACTATGTTTCTGTGATTGATACGCCGAACGATATGTTTGGCAAAACCATGTCGATCCCCGATGACCTCATCGAGAACTGGTTTGAACTCTGCACCGATGTTCCCATGAACGAAGTGCGCGAAATGCTGGGCGAAGGAAAAAATCCTCGTGACGCCAAAGTAAGGCTTGCCAAAGAGATAGTGGCTCTTTACCATTCACCTCAAGCCGCCATCGAAGCAGAAAACTATTTCATCGAGACTTTTTCAAAGCGCAGTCAGCCCGTAGAGGCTGAAGAAGCGGCCGTGCCATCCGAACTAGTCACAGAAGGTCAGGTCTCAATTGGCAGCCTGATTGCTGCCCTTGGTCTTGCCAAGAGCAACGGGGCTGCCAAGGATCTGATTAAAGCTGGCGCGGTCTCGCTTGATGCCGACAAGGTAACAGATGTCGGAGCTCGCTTCTCACCGGCAGAACTCGAAGGAAGGATTCTTAGGGTGGGGCGGCACCAGTTTAGGAAGCTTGTAAAAGGCTAAACCCCCCATCGACTCTCAGCTCCCTTCTCTCGAAGCCAGGCATCGCGCCAGCGATGAATATCCACGACCCCGATATCGGGGAGGGGTTTCCTTTCTTCGTAAGGAGGGAGTTCGGGCACTGCCTGAGCTTCATCCATATACCAAAAAGCGACTGACGCCAAGTTCAATGTCAAACAGTTGGCGTGACCATGCTCTATTGCTGCTTTGAGTGATCTTTCAAAACGAATGGGGTCATCAAGATGCCATCGGTAAAGGTGGGTTTTTCCAATCCAGCCAAACCTTCCTTCTGAATTGACCTGGTCGGGAGCGTAGGCTATGCCAAAGCTAGGATGCTGAAACACTATTTCCGGCGACCAAGAGGTGTTGAAATAATCCTCAGTGCCAGTGCCGTGAAGCCCAGGCCAAGCTTCTCCATCAATCAAGAAGATGTCATCTCCTTCGCCGTACCACATGGGGGTAGGGCACTGAACATAGTAGTGAATTCCTACAAACTGCCCTCTGCCCTTTACATCCAGCCACAGATAGCCCCCTTCTTCGGTAGGGTTGATTCCGTAGGGGCCAAGCGCTTCCCATTCGTTTTCCCTGTCATCAGTGTGGGGCTGTGTCAGTTCCTGGCGATAGCTGGCGTGCAGCCTGCCTTGGTCGGGCGGCAGTTCTGGCAGTTCTTCGTAATCAATATAGGCATAAACCCTATCGATTTCTTCTCCACATTCATTCACCAGCTCAAACCTTGCGCCATCGGCAAAAGGCATGGGCAAAGTGCAGACATGCGCCTTTCCTGATGCCGGAGCGGCAGCCATGGGCAGAGAGCTAAAGGGGTAGTTCATTCCCCACCCTTGACCAAAAAAATCGCCAATTGGGCTGACAATGCTTGGTTCTGCTGAGCCATCCCAATAGACCTTAAGGACAAGCCCCCGCTTAAAGAGAGGGTCCTTTTTACACTCTAAAGTCATCCAGATATGACGAACGATCCCCGCTCCTTTAATGTCGGCAAGAACCAAAGTCTCCCCGGCAGGCAGAATGGTAAAGTCGGCATTCCCTCCCCTGCGATCGTAGGTGGAGCATCGCCTCGTTCTCCAGGGTTTTATCGTGGCAAGACTGCCAAGGGGTCCGGGAATCATGCGCCAGTCTTACCCGAATAACCTGGGGCTCGCCACAAGCATACGAGAGAAAAAGTCTATTCGGTTCTAGGGTCTCTCAGCCACTTTGCATTCATCCCCACAAACAGTCGATTGCGCCCGCCAAAAAACACCGACTTGCCTCGCAGGGCAGCTGGTGCTGTCGGAACTGTTCGTGGAAAGTAAGGATTCACCATCAGCTCAAGGTCGCTGACTCCGGTCGGAATTCCAGAAAGAGGGTTGGCTGCTGTCTGATAATCTGCCACGGCCTGATCAGGTGTCTTGCCCCATAGGCTGTCCAGGCCGATAGGTTCCGCCGCATCGTCAAAACCCCACATCCAGTAGTTCACTTTGGCATCCTCTGGGTTCGGCCCAGAATCCTGCTGCACTCGTACATCAGAACCAAACCTGCCTCTCGTGCCCTGGCTGAGCCAGATTTCTTTGCTTTTGGTGTAGCCATTCAATGCCACAGGGGCCCAGCCGGCGCGAGGGTCGCTGGGAGGCCAGGTAGTCCATGGCCGAAAGCCGCCTGGCAGAGAATTTTTTAAGTCACGACGATCAGGAAAGCGATCATCATAATCGGCCATGTAGAGCATAAAAGCAGTGCCCACCTGCTTCATATGAACAAGGCACTGAGTCTGAACAGCTTTTTCTTTGGCTCTGGCAAAAACAGGAAAAAGAATCGCCGCCAATATAGCGATGATTGCGATGACAACCAACAGCTCTATCAAGGTGAAGCCGAGGCGGCTTTTGCGGCGATAAAGGCAGGTGGTTAAAGCCATCTGCCTTTAGTCTACGCTCAACTCTTTTAACGATCCCGCATCAATAGTTCATTAAGCGGGCAATGAAGCCAAGAATTGTCGGGAGAAGCCACCCAAGAACAATAAGCCACTTTTTCTCATGCTCGAACTCCACAATCGCATAGTACAGCAGATAAATTCCGCAGGTGAAGAGGCACAAAATGCCTTTCCAGATGGCCGACTTAAACGCAGAGATGATAATGATGATGCCGCAGATAAAGCTAACAAGCCAAAGAATTGTACTAAACATGCTTAATACCCGTTCCTCAGATTACTCCTAAAGGGTCGCCTAACGATGCACTTTTTTCACACTTTGCTGCAATAGAGAATCAGAGAGCTAAACCGCTGCCCGGTAGACTGCCCATCCCGCCACCTCATGAGCGAAATTCCCCCCCAGCTAGATTCGGACAAGGAACAAGACCCCATGGCCGAATATCTTCAGCAGTCAGGATTTGCTGAACCCAAGCCTCCACGCGTGCTTTACGGCTGGGCGCTGATTGCCATCTTGGGCACCCTGATGTTTGTCCTGCAAACTAGCCAGTACCTAGGAAAAACAGAAGGCGAAAAAACCTTCAACCAGCAGGAATCCGTCCTCAAGATGTCTCATATACAGCAGAAAGGCTTTGAGTCGCTGTATTCCATCACCGCCACAAGCAAAGAGGATAAGGACAAGGCGGACGCGAATGTTCAGAAAATAAAAGAGAAGACCGCTGAGGAAGTGCTGCAGCAGCTTGAAAAGGATATGGCCAAGAATGATTCTGCCGCCACGATTGCCTTGGCTGCCAGCATCAGACTTGGCATAAAACCGCCAGAGGCGGCAGTTAAAAAGCTTTCCACCAGCGGATCTTCAAAGCTGAAACTGCTGGTGGCAGATCCCAAAACAATCACCCCCGCTCAGGAGAAAGAGCTGTGGGAAATGTTGAACAGCGGCACTTATTCTCAGGCCGTGGCATCAGCTCATGTCTTAAAGACAAGGCCGGGTGGAGAAAAGGCTGAAGAAAGCGTGCTGACAGATTCTCAGTTCACCAAGACTGCCATCAGCATCAGCCTCCTGCTCGGTCTTGTCGGGCTCGGAACCTTAACGTTAGCTCTCGGAACAGTCCTGCATTTCACACGCTACTGGAAGTCCAAACGAATTATTGTCGATACGCCAACGGCAGACCGCTATGCGGTCTTAGTGGGCCTCTTTTTTGTGATCTTCATCGTTGTGCCCACCCTGACAGCGGTCATCATCCGCGGACTCCCCATTAACGACGGGGCAAAGACTTTCGTCTCTTTTGGCACCCTTACTCTGGTTTTTCTAGGGCTTGCCAGACTGCCGATTCACGGAAAATCCTTCACGTTCAAACAGATTTTTGGCTCCTTCGAGAAGCCTTTCAGACAGATTCTTGTTGGGCTGGGAGCATATACAGCCAACTTCCCCTTAATCGTCATAACAGCAATCTTTGTCGCCGCTGTTACGGCTCCATTTAAGGATGTTCTGCCCCAGCCAACCCATCCAATCAACGAGATGATGTCTGGCAGCAGCCCCTGGCCGATGATCTTTGCGGGCATGACTGCCGTGTTATTGGCCCCGCTGCTCGAAGAAGTCGTCTTCAGAGCGCTCTTCTTCCCTGCTCTGGCAAGAGTCATCACGCCTCTTGCCGCATGCCTTATTCAAGGATTCGTGTTTGCCGCCATTCATCCCCAAGGACTGCCGGCAATCCCTATGCTCATGGTGATCGGAGTAATGGGCAGCGTCATCGCCTGGAAGGAAGGCTCCATTCTCCCTGCCATGGTGATGCACGCCGCCCATAACGGCACTATTCTGTACATCGGGATGAACCTGATGTGAAGCGTTATTACTTCGATTCCGCAGCCACAACGCCACTGCTGCCCAAGGCAAGCCAGGCAATGGAACCCTGGCTTATGGGCGGCTGGGGAAATCCTTCCAGTCTTCATGCCGAAGGAAGAGCAGCAAAAGAAGCCATTGACAAGGCGAGGGCCATCTGTTCTGAAGCCTTTGGCTGTCTGTTTGGCGAGTTTCATTTCACCAGCGGGGGGACGGAATCCTGCAACTGGGGAGTGATCGGTGGGGCCCTGGCAGCAGAACCTGGCCGCAGTGAAATTGTTTTTGGAGCAGCAGAACACCACGCTGTTCTCCACACTCAAAAATGGCTGGAAAGATTAGGCTTCAGAGTCCACCTGGTCAGGTGTGAATCCGAAGCTCAAGTTGACCTCAGTCATCTTTCTGACCTAGTCAATGAAAAAACGGCCCTCGTCAGCCTGATGCACGCGAACAACGAGACAGGCCGCTTTAATCCCATTCTCGATGTTTCCAAAATTGTAAAAAACAGAGGCGCTCTGCTTCATGTTGATGCAGTCCAGACCTTTCCCCATGTCAAAGCCGCCGATCTGGAAGCCGACCTTGTCTCCTGCTCTGCCCACAAGTTTGGAGGTCCAAAAGGAGCTGGAGGCCTGTGGATCAGGGCTGGAATCAAGCCTGCCCCCCTTATGGTTGGAGGCGGCCAAGAAAGAGAAATGCGGGCAGGAACGGAAAACACCGCCGCCATTGTAGGAATGGGTGAGGCCGTTAATCAGCAGATCCTCAATCCCCAGTGGCAGAGGGCAAAATCGGCAGCTAGATCGGCTTTTTGGGCTCAAATAGAGGGCATGGATGCAATGAGGCTTACCTGTCCTGGCCTGATATTGCATGAGAAGGATTTTCTCCCGGGGCACCTGCACGTCATAACGCCCCTTCTCGCAGAAAGGGTTTTGATCCGGCTGGACCATGCAGGAATCAGCGCTTCAAGCGGGGCTGCCTGCAGCAGCGGCAGTCTTGAGCCAAGCCATGTTCTGCTGGCCTGCGGCGCATCAGATCAGGAAGCCAAATGCGGCCTCAGATTCAGCTTTGGACAGGAGATTTCTGCCGCATCAGCCCAAAAAGGCGGCCGCATCTTCCGCGAAGAATTCGAGCAGATGCTAAGCCTTCAAAGCGGACAGCAGTCCCCTAACTTTTGACCCACCATAATCGCAGCTTAAGCTGGCCGGCAAAGACCCTGCTGCAATGTTCATGGGCCAATCAACAGAACACATAAGGCAGTGGGCGGCAAAGCGGTAAAACCGCGTTCACAGAGAAGACTCATGGCCAAGCCACAAAGCAGGCTCGATTCGTTAAAGAACCTCCAGACCGCCAATCTGGATCTCGCTTTCGCGTCTGCCTGCAGCAGCCTTATCATGGGCTCGATTCTAATCGGCTTCATTCAGTACCTAAAGGCAGGCGAAGCCAAGGGCGCCGATATCTGGATCGCCCTCTCAGCGGCCATTCCCGCCGCTATGAGCCTTATCCAAATTCCTGGAGCGATCTGGGGCAGAGGAGCAAAGAGCTACAAGTCTTTCGTCAAATGGGGAGGCTGGGGATGGAGGATTTTCCATCTGCCCTTTATTCTTCTGCCATTCCTTGGGGTCTCCAACGATTTCAAGCTGTTTGCCGTTATCGTCTGCATTGGCTTGGCCGCTCTTTCTGGCGCCCTTATCAATCCTCTTTACAGCGACTGGCTTGCCGAAATGGTGCCTCCTTCAAACCGAGGCTGGTATTTCTCGCGGCGCATGCTCTATGCCACCATCGCTTCTGCCGTTTCTGGCCTCTTGGGCGGTCTGGCTCTAGACTACTTCCGCAAGGTCCAGCAGGAGCAGCTGGGCTTCACCATCATCTTTGCGTTTGCCGCTTCGATGGGCCTGATCTCCATGTACTTCTTTCTAAGGATGGAGGATATGAAGCGGCCCGATGCCGTCCGTCCAAACTTAAAAGAAGGCCTGCGGCAGATTGCCAGTCCTGGAAAAGACAAGAACTTTAGGTTTGTCCTGCTGTTCATGTTTATCTTTGCGGCGAGCCAGGGCTACGCAGGACAGTTTTTTGGCGCTTACTGCCGAGAGATTCTGGATCTTCCCTTTACCGTCATTCAGCTTTTCGGCATCAGCCATACCATCTCGACAATCATCTTCATTCGCATGTGGGGGTTTTTATGCGACAGATACGGCAACAAACCCATCCTTGTTCTTATGGTTGCTGGCGTAGCCATTACTCCGCTTCAGTGGCTTTTCCTCCACCCAGATAACACGACGGCCAACTCAATTATTCTCATCAGCACCCACTTCTTCAACGGAATGGTTTGGTCGGGTGTATCGGTCGCTCACGGGAACCTTAACATGGCGACCGCAGACAGCAGAGATCGCCCGAACTACCTGGCCGCTGTCGCCGCTGTATCAGCTTTTGCCCTGGCTCTTTCGCCTATGCTTGGCTGGGTCAGCATGGAGTTTCTCCGCGACTGGGCGGGCAGCGACGAGTGGGCTTACAAGTATCTCTTCATCATAGTCATCGTCATCAGAATCTTCTCATCTATAGCCCTCATGCCCATTAAGGAGCCTGGGGCAACAAGCCTTAGGGAAACTCTCGGCCAGATATCAAAGATTCGGCCAAAAGGCGTCAAAGCCATGAGGCAGATCACGGAAAGCCGAGACGATGTGGCGAGAGAGGTGGCTCTGGCTCAGGTGGGAGAAGGAAAAATGGTTCTGGCAACCGCCGAACTCACCGGCAGCCTGGATGATCCATCGCCCCGCGTAAGGCGCCAGGCAGCCAAAGCCTTAAGTCAGGTGCCCTCGGCAGATGCGGCAGAAGCCCTTATCCGCCATGCTGTCACCCACCCTGACCTTGTTGAAGAGGAGATTTTAGAAGCTCTTGGCGAATCTGCTTCACCCGATGCGGTGGGAATCCTAGCTGGATTCCTCACTGACCCAAGAGCAACTCTGCGTCGTGCGGCAGCAAAAGCGCTCGGAAGGTCGGGCCATGATTCAGCCATTCCTGGCCTTATGGAAGCTGCCAAAGAAGCAGGTGACCCCGACCTCCGCCGTGCTTCCCTCCAGGCGCTCAGACAGCTGGAAGCCAGAGAAGCCGCTCAGCTCTATGCCGATGCCCTTTGGGACCAGCATCCTTCTGTAAGAAGTGCGGGTGCTGAGGCTGTCAGCGAACTGGCCCTAACAGAGCTTGCTCCCACTGTGCGGGAATCGATTAAGTGGTTTGGAGACGAAGCCGCCAGCGAGATGGCCTACGCCCTGGGTGTAGTGGGAGACCTTGATGACCTGCCAGAAATCTTGAAGACGGGCAGAAGCATGGTCAGCCTGCCTTTAAGACGCCGCTGCCTGATGGGAGCAGCAAGGCTTTTAGGCGTTGAACCTGACTTTTATCGTCTTGTGACTCAAAAAGGCATGAGCCAAGATCAGGAAATGGTGAGAATTCTTCGGCCTGGCTATAGGGTTCACCCCCACTGGTCAGAGGCTTTGGACCTCTACACAACAGATGATGAAGCCGGAGCGATTGAGAAGCTGTTAAAGGAGAGGGAGGGCCAGCCATGGGATTCTTTTAGACAAATTCATGTCGAAGAAGCCTTTCTCGTGGCAGTTTTGGCCGTAAAAGGCCAAAATGAAGGGCCTGACTCGCAGTAATGAGATTTCTTCGCTCCAGCCGCCTGAGGTCAATCCTCATCATCCGAATATCCGCGATCCTTTTATTGGTCGTTTTTGGAATCGGAGCGAATATCTATGTCCGCGCCAGACAGCAGATAGACCAAATTACCAGCCGAATAATTGTCGGCTCATCCAGTCTTATCGATCAAAGAATGGATGGCCTTTTGAGCAGCGCTCAAAGCCAAGGCAAGGTTCTGGCTGGCATTCTAAGAAGCTGGGCTAGAAGTCCAGAAGCCACCGCTACCTATCCAGCCCGTCATCTCATGGAGCTGATGGCCGCAAACCCTGGCTTTAGTTCAGCGAGCCTCACTATTGAGAAATCTGGTGACCTTATAAGGGTTCAGCGTCAGGCAGATACATCGCTGGTTATCCAAATCAGCCGAATCGAAAAGGGCCGCCGCTACCGCACGGACCTTGAACCCTTTGGCCCCGCACTTAGAGAGATTCGACGAGAAGCTTGGAAGTACGAACCCCGACAGGAAGCACACTATAGACAGGCGAAAGAAGGAAAGGAGATAATCTGGTCTCGAAGCTACGTCATCAAGTCCCCCAGCGGTCTTGATGCCCCCGGGGTCACGTGCGCTGTCCCCATCCTAGATTCATCTGAACGACTGCTGGGAGTATTGAGCGTCGATTTCACTCTCAGCGATTTAAGCCGCTTTCTTCAGACTGTGGCAGTCGGTGAAAAGGGATTTGCCTTTCTTGCCGAACGTGCTGGTGACAGGGTCAAGCTGATCGCCCACCCTGACTCAGGCAGAATTCTTGTCACAAGAGACGGAGTTCAGAGAATCGCCACATTATCGGAACTCAACGACCCACTTCTGCTGGCCCTCCTGCCCATGCTGGCCGGAACTCCAGACAACCCCAATCAGATCAGTCGTACAACTGTGACCGAAGGAGGTGAGAACTGGCTTGTTGGGATGAAAAGAGTCAGCCTGGAGCGATCCCCGGACTGGATTGTCGCAGTTGTGGTGCCAGAAGGCGAATACACCCAGGGCCTTAGGGAACAGGGCATCTTTATTCTGGTCATCGCCGGTGTTGCCCTAATGGGAGCCATCGCCGGAAGCATTGTCCTGGCAAACAAGGTTACCGACCCCATTAACGAACTGATTAAGGAAACTGAGAAGATTCGTGAACTCGAACTCAATCCACGAGATCTGCCCAACTCGGGAATCACCGAAATTGCCGCTTTAGCCGGATCGATGGAGCAGATGAAAGCGGGACTCCGATCTTTTCAAAAACTGGTTCCTGCTGAGTACGCCAAGTGGCTGCTGAAAACGGGGCACGAAGCCAGGCTGGGTGGCGAAAGACGCCACATGACGATTTCCTTTGCTGACCTTATTGGCTTTACAAGCCTTTCTGAATCAGTCTCGCCCGAGAAGCTGTCTGATATTCTGGCTCAGTATCTCGAAGTCCTCTCGCGCCAGGTTGTTCTCAACCAAGGAACAGTGGATAAGTTTAACGGCGATGACGTCATGTCATTCTGGGGAGCTCCTTCGATGGTTCCTGACCATGCGATTCTGGCCTGCCAAGCCGCCCTTAGATCACGAGAAGAACTAGAGTCGCGATCGCTGCAGTGGCTTGAACAGGGAATCCCCCGTCTCAGAGTTTCCTGGGGTATTTCCACTGGCGACGTTGTTGTTGGCAATGTGGGCAGTCACGACAGAATGAACTACACAGTCATAGGCGACACTGTAAATCTGGCCAGCAGACTGCAGGGAATCAATCGTGTCTATGAAACTGAAATCCTTATCACAGCAGCCACCCGCAAAGCCTGTGGCGACAAGATAGTCAGCCGATTAGTGGACTGGGTCGTGCCGCTCGGCAAGGAAAATGCAGTCGAAATTCATGAGCTGATCGGGCTTAAAGGTCAGGTAGACCCCATGTGGGATGAAGTGCTTGATCACTACGACAAGGCGATTCGTCTTATGGCTCAAAGAGAGTGGTCTGAAGCCGAAGAGCATCTCATCAAGGTCCAGAGCCTAATGCCGGAAGATGGTCCGGCGAGAGTGATGATCGCTCGATTGGCCCGCTACCGAGTCAAGCCGCCAGAAGCCGACTGGGATGGCAGCTTTAGAATTGGATCTAAGTAGAAGAGCCAGCTAGGAATGGCTGTGGCCAGAGTGATCTGAATGATCGTGATTCTCTGCGGCAGAGTGAACATGCTGAGATGGCGCTAGAAAAATGCCAAGAACAGCAGCTCCCGCCAAGACAACAGCAGCGCCCTTCTTAAACCAGCTTCGCGAGTCATGCTTAGCTGGCTGACAGCAGTCGCCGCAGGCGTGAGCTTTGTGAGGCTTAAAGGCCATCCAAAGTGTGACGCCGCTTAAGAGCAGCGAGGCTCCCACAAACCACCCTCGAAAGGGAGCGATTCCGGCAAGGATGCTTGACGAAGAGGCTGTGCCCAAAATCAGCGCAAGGTTAAGCCCACAGCAGGGGATGTGAGCCAAAAGCGCCGCTGCCGCCGCGCCCGCTCCAGCCAGCCAAGAGCCCTGAGACTTAACCATAAAAATATTATTGCACTTCATTTGCAATAACAACCAAGAGCGGGACCAATAAAAACGAGGAAGGACCAGATGGCCCTTCCCCGTTCATGATGCAACAAGCCTTATGACCTGACGTCAACTTCCGACTCAATTCCTCGTCTGACGACAAGAAACTTGATTCGGCCTGGCTTAAAACGATCCTTCAAAAGCTCGACGGCCCTATCAACATAGATGGTGCCTCCACAGTAGAAAAGATCAACTGCGGCGTAGCCATGTTCGGGCCAGGTGTGAATCGTATAGTGCGATTCTTGAATGATGACGGCGCCGCTGACTCCGTAAGGCTGAAACTCATGAAAGTCGTGGGTGACAATAGTCGCTTCGCTGGCAGCCGCCGCATCGACCATGGCAGCGCCAACCACAGACTGAGTTTCCAACGACTTAGGATCGCAGTCGAAGAGCTCAATCAGCACATGGCTTCCGAGCGATTTTTCCTCAACCCCATTGGGCTTGCCGTTAAAGTCTCTTCTCAGCCATTCTTCAAACGATTCAACGTTGTCAGAATGAATCAGCTTCCAGCCCTTGTCATTTTCAATGGTGGGAGGCTCGATAACTGGTGCTGCAGCCTGATTGATGCGAAAAACTTTCTTGATCCAGTCAAGAGGTGAAATTCCAGTGCGGCGTCCAAGAGGCACAACTGCAGCCCCAAGCACCGCTCCTGCGATGAGCATAACCGTGGTCAACTTTTTAGGTTCCTACTTAATTTATATTTGACACCAGGGGAACGACCCCGGTGTGAAACCCCAGAACAGCTCAGCCAGAGGACGAAGGAGAGGACTCGCCTCTTCTCACATTAAGGAACCGCCGTACCGTTCACGCACCTGATCCTTTATGTGATTCCCGCCTATTCGTGCGGAAACGTCCTATGACTGTCGGCGCCGACTCACGATTGTGAAATCGCCTTAGGCGCAGATACTTAGAGTACCAAATGATGAAAACAGGCGCAAGAGTCCTGCAAAATCAGGACCATCTTTTTCAAATATTCGGGACTTTATTAAGGAGATTCTACCCATGGACGATAGAAACCAAGGCTTCGCCCCCCCTTCTGCAAAATGGATATGGCTTCCTGCTGGCAGAACCCTGCCGAATACATTTGCCCTCTTCCGCTTTACTTTTCATCTTGATAAAGTGCCATCCGAGTTCAAAGGCTATATCTGCGCGGACAGCCGTTATGAACTTAGAATCAACGGCAGAAGAGTTCAATGGGGGCCAGCCCCCTGCGACCCGCGACAGATGGAAGCTGACTTCTTTGATTTATCAGTGTTTCTCCGCCCTGGGTTAAACACTATCGCCGTTAAAGTGCTCTACTATGGCAATCCAGAAGGAACCTGGCCCTTCGGCAAGCCAGGCTTGATCTTCTGGAGCGAAGATGAGACAGCAGTCTCAAATTCCTGCTGGAAGTGCATCGTAGACAGAAGCCAGAGACCCGGAACTTCCCCACGCTGGTACCTAAGATCTCTGCAGGAGCAGAGAGATTTGAGGCTTGAGCCCGCCGGCTGGGACGAGCCAGAGTTCGACGACTCAACCTGGCTCTTCGCTAGGGAGCTCTCCTGTGCCAGCCACGAGACCCCCTCTGCAGGCATTGAAGGAATCTATCACCAGGATTGGGTCATCTGGGATAAGTCAGCTGTCAGGCTTTCCGAGCGATCCATTCCGCTTATCAATGAGCAGATTCTTGATCTGGGCTCACCGGTCGAATCTCATCAGCTGACTTGGCATAGGCCGCCGGAAGATTGGTTTGACTTCAGGATCCCCTGCTGCGAAATTGTTCCCTGCCCTGTCGAAACCACTTTTGAAACTGAAGGTCATCAAGGTCGAGCTTTTCGATTTGATCTTGATAAGGAAGTGGTGGGCTTTCCTTGGGTTGAAATAACTGCCCCCGAAGGCGCTGTAGTTCAACTCATCTGTCAGGAATCAATCCACCCCCAAAACAAGGGCTGGCTGGAAAACCACTTTCACCTTTGGAGCCAGTTCACCTGTCGTAAAGGACTAAACAGATTGGAAGCTTTTGACTACGAGGCAGTCAAGCATCTTCAAATCCACATTCACAATGCTCAAGGCGAGGTGACAGTTCATTCTGCCGGGGTAAGAGTCCGAGAGTTTACATGGCGAAACGAGCCTGATTTTGAAGTCAGCGATGCGGACCTGCAGAGAGTTTTTGAAGCAAATGTTCAAACCTTTAGGAACTCGATTCAAGACATTGTGGTCGATGGCATGGCCCGCGAAAGACAGCAGTATTCAGGCGACTGCGGACACCAGCTGGCTTTGGTTCAGCCTCTTTTTAACTCCCCAGCTATCTTTGCCAAATTTCTAAGAACCTACGCCTTGGGCCAGCTGCCCAATGGAGTCTTTATGGATTCCTGGCCCTGCGCCGATAGGATGAACCGTCTTTGGCAGAAGCCCCTTGGTCTCTCCAGTTGGGGGCCAATCATCGACCACTCAATAGGGTTCTGCTTTGACCATTTTGAGTACTGGATGAACACGGGCGATCTGAAGCCTATAAAGGAAAACTGGCCAAAACTCATAAAACTGGCTCTGTTTCTATCAGAAAACAGGTCAGGCGGTGTACTTGATGCCGTCGCTTTATCTGAAGGCTCATGCTCTGTGTGGATCGATCACCTAGCCTATCAAAACCAGAGTGAAAAAAGCCTTGCCCTAACCTTATATGCTGCGGCAGCAATGGGTCACGCTTTAGCTCCCTTGGCGCAGGCTGCCGGTTATGAATCTGATGAAGAGTGGCTGCGAACACTCTCTAGCAGCCTTGTGGCAGCAGCACAGGAAAAATGGTGGAGGCCAGATCTAGGAGCCTTTGTAAACTCCCATGAAGGCAGAATGGATGACAGAAGCCTGGCGACCGCTCTTCTTTACGACCAGGCTCCACATGGGCCAAATAGTGTCGCAGAAATCCTTGCCGAGAGGCCTTCAAATCTGGGGCTAAGCTATCCGGCCAATACTCCCTGGCTGTACCGAGCCCTTATAAAATCTGGCCAAACGCAGTCAGCAATTAATGACCTAAAGGCCAGATGGACAAGCCTGCCTTCTGTCCTTCTCAATGGCACTCTTCAAGAGATGTGGGACATAGAACTTGGAGGAATCCACCTTATGAGCCACTGTTCAGCAGGCCCACTCACTGTTTTGTATCAAGGAATTTTAGGACTCACTCCTCTCGAACCTGGCTTCAGTCATTACGAGATTTCACCGATACTTGCAGGAATGGAGTCAGTGAGGGTGACTGCGCATCTTCCACAAGGAAGTCTGCTTTTGAATCTAAATCAGCATGAATGTTTGGTGCAGACACCCAAAATCGCCCGGGGACGTATAAAGTTTGGCGGAATTTATAGGGACCTTGTGCCAGGGAGTCTGAACAGATTTTCGATATAGCAGCACCAGGCAATTTTCCAACGTGATAAGGAAGCAAAGATTTATAGCCGATGATCACAGGGAGGAGTCCCTTGATTAAGGCTTGCCGGAGCCCCGGCATGACTGATTAAAGGGGATCGGAGACGGAATTGAGCAAAAAAGGAGGCTTTTTCTCACCAGGCAAGATGCCATTCTTTTCTTTCGGAAGAAAGAAGGAGGCCAAACCTGAACCTGCGGCTGTGGAGGCCACGGAGAAAGGTGCGGCCGAAGGCATGGCTGTGCCAGAAGCTAGCCCCGTCAAAGACTTTAATTCAAGAACCATCGGCGGTGTGCCAATGGATTGGCCGGAGGAATCAGCTTCAATAGACTCGCCAGCAGTCTGGCAGCCCAGCCCAGCCGTGCCCTGGGCTTCATCAGGTCAGGAGCAGGAGAAAGCTGTTAACGACTATTCCGCTCCAAGTTTTCCTTTCGCTCAAAACGGCTCCCCCCTGCCTGACGGTCGTGAGGCTGTCGCATCATTTCAGCCCGATGGCTCCCACCAGAGTCTAAGCGACTGGAACTCTCCAGTTGAAGAGGCAGCAGATTTGTCCGCTAAAAGTGTGGCTGACTTCAGCCCCCAGCCAATCCTCAATCAGCCGCCAGCACCTTTGGCTTCACCGCCTGTTGAGCTTCACTTGATTCAGGGCAGCATGCCCGTGATTCCCGATTGGGAACCTGGGATTCCTGTCCCCATAAAGGAAGAACCCACAACAGATGCGTGCCTTCCCACCTCTGACTACTCTCAGGATTCAGCGGAGGAAGAATCTTCCCCTCATAATGAAGCAGGCTTCACATGGGACAAAGTTTTGGCAGCAGCTCCAGTAATGGAGGAGAAACCGCAGGTACACGACCACCACCTTCCCGGAATCGCCGCCGATTTGTCCGCTTCTGCAGCTGCCGAGGCGGTTAAAACCACCCCCCCCCCAGCATGGGGCGCTCCGGCCTGGGGCCGACCTCGCACGGCGAAAGATGAAGCGCCAGCCTCAACACCTGCGCCAAACCTGACAGAAGCCCCTGCAGACACAAGCACAGATACGCTTGAGCCGAAAGCAGGGCCCGAGCCAATCGCATCAGATTCGCTCGCTTGGCCTCTGGCAGAAAGCGCCAATACAGATTTCGTAAAGGAGCAGAGTGAGGCCGAAAACTCTAAGCTCCAGCCTTTTGCATGGCCTGAACCAAAGGCAGCAGAATTTGGCACACCAGAACCAAAAGCAGCGAATCTTCCTCCTGCCCTGCTGTCTTCAGAGCCGATTGCCTGGCCCGAACCTGCATCAGATATTTCTGATGTTTCTGCCCCCAATGAGTTTGGCGGTGAAAGCCTTCCTCAAGCTCTCACTGAACCTGAAGCGATTGCATGGCCAAGCGTAAAGGATGAAGACATAGCCTGGCCAAGCTCAGGTAATGCCTTAGCAGAAGCGAAGGAAGCAGTGACTGAGACTGAGACTGCCTCTCCCGCTTTCTCCTGGCCAGCCCCTGTCATGGAACTGCCCCCCATCTCTGTGCTTGATCCAGAATTGGAAGCAGCAGAACCTCCGCGTCAGGAAGAAAACTTGTCAGCCGCTCCTCAATCTGAGGCACAGGTGAACCTATCTGGGGAACCCGCCACGCCAGACGTGACAGACGACTTCAGCGCACTTGACCAGCCTGCTCCATGGGGAGTTGAAGAAAAGGTGGCTGATTCTGAACCTGCTGAAGTGCCAGCTTCTCGAATCGGCCAATGGCAGGAGGAGGAGGAAGAAGACCAGGCTCACGAAGCCTCCTCAGAGGCTGAGGATTCCTCACGGACCTGGGGACTTCCTTCGACCTGGATGGCAGAATCCTCCGCGCCGGCAGCGGAAGAAGCCCAGGCAGATGATCGCTGGGTTTCAGCTGAAGAAGAACAGGCACAAGAAGAGCCAGCGTCAGCGGCAAAAGCAGCCCCTACAATCGATCCTGAAGCCGAAATTGAGAAGTCTCTGGAAAGGCTTTTCAGCCTCAACCGATCATTTAGGTGGAAAAAAATTGGCGAGCTTTTGCAGGAACTTGGCCTAGTTTCTGAAGCTGACCTTAACGAAGCCCTCAAAACCCAAAAAGACACCAAGCGGCCTTTGGGCAAAACCTTGGTGGAAATGGGAATCATTTCTGACAGGCTGCTGCTTAAGGTTTTGGCAGCCCAAAAGGATGTCATCCCTTGGTACTTTGATGATGCCCTAGAGCCAGACCTCCTCTCGCTGCTTGAGCCTGAGTTCTGCCTAAGATGTCAGGTTCTTCCCGTCCGGCAGCTAGGCACAACCTTGACCTTGGTCATGCGAAACCCTTCGGATGTTGATACGATTGACTTCGTTCAGCACACCACAGGACTGCGTGTTGAGCCAGCCTTGGGCGAAGAGGAAACTTTAGCCAAGAAGATTGAGGAAGGCTATAGCCGAGATGCAAGAAGCCATAGAGCGCATGTTGATGCTCTTGTTCAAGAAGCCTTTAAGTCAAGCGACATCAAGGTTTCTCACATTGAAGACAGCAAAAGCGCCTCTGCGATTGAAGAAGAAACAAGGCCAGTTACAGCCATTGTTCAAAAGCTGATTGCAGAAGCTATAAAAATGCGCGCCAGCGATATTCACATGGAGCCCACTCTGCACGACCTGCAGGTGCGCTACAGAATTGACGGTCGGCTGCACAAGGTCAACTCCGTTCCTCGTGAAATTCAGCCCATGATTGCGGCAAGAGTCAAGATCATGGCAGAGCTTGACCCGGTTGAATGGCGCATCCCTCAGGATGGTCGAATCAGCTTTGAACATGACCGCCGCGTTGTTGACCTTCGAGTTTCGGTGCTTCCCAGCTTTTACGGAAGCCGCATCGTCATGCGTCTTTTGGATAGATCGGCTGGGGTCAAAAGCCTGGATGACATCGGATTCAGCTCGAACAACCTGTCGATCTTCAAAACCCTTATCATGCGGCCCTACGGTCTTTTTCTGGTGACCGGCCCGACTGGTTCAGGAAAAACAACAAGCCTTTACGCCGCTTTGAACGAGGTAAAGGACGACGAAACCAATATCATCACCTGCGAAGACCCGGTTGAATACAACCTCGATGGCATCAGCCAATCTCAGGTGAACACAAAAATCGGCTTAACTTTTGCCGCTCAGCTCAGATCAATTCTGCGACAGGACCCTGACGTGGTGCTGGTTGGTGAGATTCGAGACCATGAAACAGCAGAAACGGCTATCCGGGCCTCGATGACTGGCCACTTGGTCTTCTCGACCCTGCACTGCAACGACGCCCCGAGCGCCATTCCACGACTGCTCGATATGAACATCGATCCCTTCCTGCTCAGCACATCTCTTATCGGGGTGATGGGGCAAAGGCTTATCCGGCGCATCTGCCCAGACTGCGGAACCGCTTACAAGCCAACACAGGATGAAACAATCATTCTCGAACGCACCTTCGGGCTGGTTGGCGTAGACAAGCTTTACAAGGGAACAGGATGCGTTAAGTGTGCCCATACTGGGTTCAAGGGACGTTTCGCCGTTCACGAAATCATGCCTGTCACCCAGGAAATCTCATCCTATATCGCTGACAGAGCCTCAACCGAGAAGCTGGGAGAAATCAGCCGGTTCTACGGGTATAGAACAATGCAGGAGGACACTTTAGAACGGGTGCTGGCTGGCCAGACAACCTTGAAGGAAGCACAAAGACTCCTGGCCTTTGACGACATCCCCCGCATTGATCCTGTGGCTAAGAAGCGCTAGAACAAAGGGAGTTAAAACAGATCACCCAGGACAGTCTGCTGTCCTGGGTGATCTGTTTTTCCAGTCTGATCGACTAAACGTTTGCCCTTCTATCGGCAACCTTTCTTTCCGCGTGGTCAAGAATCTTCTTTCTAAACCTCAGCAGTTTGGGGGTCACTTCCAAAAGCTCGTCATCTCTCAGCCAAGCCAAAGCTTGTTCCAGGCTGAAATCCTTGTGAGAATCAAGCACAGATGTAGAATCTGAAGTAGCCGACCTCATGTTGGTGGCGGCTTTTTCCTTGGTGATGTTAACCACCATATCCTCATCTCGACTGCACTGGCCAATAATCATGCCGCCGTAGACTTCTGTGCCGACAGGGTAGAACAGCTGGCCTCGCTCCTGAACATCCTCGTAGGCGTAGCGGGTGACCTTGCCCGGATCTTTGGCGATGAGGCTGCCTACCTTGCGGCTGGAGACCTCGCCTCTATAGGCTTCGTAGCCTTCAAAAATGGCAGCCATGATTCCCGTGCCACGGGTCATGGTAAGAAAGATGCTGCGCAGGCCGATAATGCCTCTGGTTGGAATGCTGCAGGTCACCCTTGTTCGGCCCCCGCCCAGAGTCCTCATATCCTGAATTTCTGCTTTTCTTCGCGAAAGCTCTTCCAGACAGTCACCAAGGGCTTCATCAGGCACTTCAGCCGTCAGCTGCTCAATGGGTTCAAGCCTCTTGCCCAGGTCATTCTCTTTGTAGATAACCTCTGGCCGGGCAATTGCCATTTCAAAGCCTTCACGCCTCATGGTTTCAATCAAAACCGAAAGCTGCATCTCGCCGCGTGCGGCTACTTTAACGCAGTCCGAAGCGCCAGATCGGTCGATGGTAAGGCTGACCGAAGTCTTCTCTTCTCTTTCCAGCCTTTCACGAATCTTGTGAATGGTCAGAAACTTGCCGCCATCTCTTCCCGATAGGGGAGAAGTGTTGGCGTAAAAATTCATTGTCAAAGTTGATGGTTCAACCTCGATTCTTGGCAGAGGCTCAACAAAGCTCGCCGCGCAGACTGAGTCAGAGATAAGGACGTCGTCCAAGCCAGACATCATGACGATCTCGCCTGCTCCAACCTCTGTCTTCTCAACCTGCTTCAAGCCTTCGTAAGTCCACAGCTTGGTCACGTTGAAGGCGGTGGTTTTGCCTTCTCTATAAAGCACCAGCCTGTCGCCAACCCGGACAGTTCCTCTCAGCAGCTTGCCGCCAAACATGCGGCCCAAATAGTCGCTATAGTCAAGGTTGTTGACCTGCAGCCTTACCGGACCTTCGAGTTCAACATCGGGATGAGGAATCTCGTTGACGACCATTTCGAACAAAGCCTGAAGGTCCATTTCGTCCCCATCTGGCTTGACTCGTGCAAATCCGTTGACACCGCTGACATAAAGGACCGGAAACTCTAGATCCTCTTCTTCTGCGCCCAAATCGATAAAGAGGTCAATTGTTTTATCGTAGGCTTCAAGGGGACGGGCACCTTCTCGGTCGATCTTGTTGACACAGACACAGACCTTAAGGCCGTTATCCAGGGCCTTTTTAAGAACAAACCTGGTCTGAGGCATGGGGCCTTCGTTGGCATCGACAACGAGAAGAACACCATCTACCATAGAAAGAACCCTTTCCACTTCGCCGCCAAAATCGGCGTGGCCTGGGGTATCGACAATGTTGATCTTGGTGCCTTTGTAGCTGCAGCTGGCGACCTTGGAAAGAATTGTGATGCCTCTTTCCCTTTCCAGATCGTTGCTGTCCATGACACGGTCCTGGACAGTTTCGTTGCTCCTAAAAAGGCCAGCCTGCCTAAAGATGGCGTCAACTAGAGTGGTTTTGCCGTGATCAACGTGTGCGATGATCCCGATATTGCGGACATTCGACGCCATTTGTCCATGGTTGATACCTCTCTTGGCCCGATTCCTCGGGGGACGACCTGACCCTGTAGGGGGGCGTATGGACCCATTGCGGCCGCGAAACTCTTAATAGACAAGCCCGCCGGGTGCAGGAACTTAGGTGGGGTGTCCTTGGGCTGACTCCTGACTTTGCGCCATGCTAACCACTTATGGACGCCGGAATTCTGCAGGTCTTTGCTAACCCCAAGCCTGGCCGAGACTTTGTGGTCATTCACTCAACACCCGAATTCACCAGTGTCTGCCCCGTTACGGGTCAGCCAGATTTTGCTGAAATCGAACTGGCATACGTTCCCAACGAACTCTGTGTTGAGCTCAAGTCACTCAAGCTCTACTTTCAATCTTTCCGCAATGACGGCATTTTTTACGAGGCTGTCACCAACCAGCTGCTGGATGACCTGGCCGCCATCACTCAGCCCAAATGGATGAGAGTTACGGGAACATTCAATGTTCGCGGAGGATTTGGCTCCATCGTTGTCGCCGAAACTGGCCCCCAGCCAGATGGAATTGCCTACCCCATCTAAACCTTAACAGTCGCAGCCTCAAAAACTAACCCTTCTTCATATTGGGAGGAATCCATAGAGGCGGGTTTTTAGGCAGCGGAAAAGCCGGTGCCAGATTCGGGAGGCCGCTGGGTCGGGTCCGAGGGGCCATGGCGGAAAAGCTCCTAAAGCCAATCAGCCGCGGTGCAGGAGATTCGGGTTTCAACCTGAAATCTCCTGTGCTGGATGACGCAAACAAGGGGTCAGCAGCCACAGAACCTTGATCCATTCCCTTCTTCTGCCAGTCGGCGAGGGATAAGCCAGTAAAGGTCACCTTGGCTCCATTTTCGCCGTGGTACAGATTCTTCCTAAAAACCATCGGACCAGTTTTGTAGCCCCCAAAGCCATCATTCCAGGCATCTATCAGCACATCGCCCTGCCGAAGCGCAACGATATTTCCTTCAAATGTGAAGCTGACATGGTCTTCGGGACGAGTTCTTTGAACCTGCCCAATGGCGCCATAAGCAAAGATGTTGTTCCGTATTAGGTTATCTTTGCCGTAATGCTGATGATAGCCAGACGATGAAGTGTTATAAGTGAGATTCTCTTCAATCAGCCAGCCAGAGCTGCCTTCGTCATTGTAGATTCCCCACCCTCCGTATTCGTAGCATTTGATATCGCTGAACCGGTTGCCGCGAATGACAGAGCCTGGCGAAGCGCCAAGGGTGTAGATTCCCCCCATGTCGCTTAAAAGGCTCTGCCCCAGCTTCAAGGCAGTGTTGTCGATGATCTGAGTTTTCTGTGTGGCTGTTTCTCCATAGCCCCAGCTCCAGCCGACAGAAAAAGCTGAGTAGTAGAAATCTTCCACCCAGCAGCGGCGAATTGTGTTCTCCGGTGATACTCCCACCCAGACTCCGATTCCCCCCGCATGGAGTCTTCCTCCGCCATAAATGACACAGTCCTCGATCGTGTTGGCTTTGGTGATGACTTCTTGATCCTTCACCAAAGCCATGAGTCCGATCTTGATCCCTCCTGCTCCCAAGTCGATCAGCCGAGACTTGGAAATCCTAGAACCCTGCACATTGGTTTCAAACATGACCCCGTATGCCGATGTCCTTGTCACTGTGCAGTCAGAGATCACTAGGTTTCTAACATGACGGACTTCAATAGATGCCCCCAAATCGCTTTCAGCCTGGGGCCAGTAACGCCCTTCTGGTGGCAGGCTCCAAGCTCCCCCTTCAAAAGTGATTCCGGTTATGCTGATATCGCTGAGAGGCTTGGCATAGCTGCCCTCAATCCTTGCCAGCTGGCTCAGTTTTGGCGCTTCAATTTTTGTCGAACCGGGAGTCTCGCCTGGTTTTGGCCAGTAAGTAATCTCCCCTGCCGCTCGGTTCAGCCTCCAGGTACCGGGCTGCCCCAGGGGCACGTTTTCGGCTATCCATCTTGTGCCTTTGCCTAAGCTTCCGTACTCTTCTTTTGTAAAGGTGTGGCCGGTAAAAGTCAGTTCGCTGCCAGCGGAATCCAGCAGCTTGGGCCTAACACGCCCCATGGTCCACTTATTGAAAGTGACTACTTCCACATCCTGCCCGAGCCAATCTCTTTGAAAAGAGCCAGCACGAATCTTCATGCGGTCGTGTCCCTTTGCTGAGTTCTCGGGAGTTGGAGTGGTGTTTTCCGTGACGAGTTCTGCATCGATAGAGGGGAATCGCGACCTGTGTCTTCTTTCACCTTGAACGTACAGAGTCGAAAAACGCCAAGACCCGCTTTTGACTTCAGGCAGTGAGGCCACCCAGGCCCCATCTCTCAACTGCCAGCCGGAAATGGTTTTAAGGTCTGTGACTGTCGCTCCAGGGCCAATGATCTTAAGGCCATCAAGCCCCGAACCTAGCAGAAGGGTTCTATTGAGCTCATGCCTCCCTGGCTTTAAAATCACAACAGCTTCTCTTCCGCGCGTTAAGGCCTCCTTGGCCTGATCGAGCGCAGACTGAATTGACTCGCCCGGCTTAACCTCAAAGGTGATGGGCTGAGAGCCATAAGAGCGAGATTCTAAAGAGGCCAAAGCCGCGTAAGCTAAAAATGCTGTCATTTCACCTGCCTCTAACAGTTAATGTTACTTTCTTTGACGTTTAGTATCCTGCGCCGAGCCACACGACTGCTCAATAGAAAAAGCCCGCCTCAGACAATATGTCGAGGCGGGCCGGATTGAACCGAAGGGTTCTGTCGTCAGGCTTCCATTTCGGCCAAGGCAGCTTCAATATCGCTGTTTGGTCCAATAGCTTCACGAATCTGACGAGCCATGCCACGGGCTTCATCTTTGCGGCCGAATCGACTGGCAGCCAATCCAAACTGGATGGCAATGCCGAGACTGCTGTTAAAAGCCTGCAGAGCGTTGCCCATGAGGTGATAAGCCTCTTCGAACCTTTCCTGACCCATAAGGCTGTTGGCGAGTTCGCTAATGGCTGGCTCGCAGGAGGGGAAAAGCTCCAGTCCTTTCTTTGCGGCTTCCTCTGCCGGACCAAACTCCTTGGCTCGGTTATGCAGCGATGCCAAAAAGACCCACAGCTTCCAATAATCGGCAAGCCAGTTTCGCAGAGGCTTCAGCTCCTTAATCGCCCCTTCAACATCACCTGCTTCTGCCATTTTGTTGGCAGATTCCATAATCTCAACCCTCTTTGGCTGCTCAATTTCAATCAGCCATGCCTGGGCTTGAGCCTTCGTGTTGGGGTCTGGAGCAGCTTCGATAACATCCCTCAGCACCTTCTCTGCCTCAAAAGCACGATCTGCCTGCACCAAAGCATCGGCATACTCAAGCATCAGGGGAATATCGTTTCCGACCTCTTCCAAGACATCTTCGTAGAAGTCCATGGCTCGGTCGTAATCCTTATCTTCTTTAAGCAGGGGGGCATAAACTCTCTTGACCGCCAAAGTGTCATCCAAAGTTTCTAGGCTCGATTCAAGAGTCTTAAGCGCCTCTTCCCTTTGGTCATTCGCCAGCAGAGTCTGAGCAAGCCTGGCGTGAGCCAGGGTGTTCTGGGGCTGATCCTTAATAAGACCCTTCCACAGGGGAGCGATTTCGTGGCTTCGGTTTGTCGAACCAAGAACCTGGCTCAAAAAGTCCCAGGCAACAGCATCAAAAGTTTCTGGAGTCTGAATTTCAATAGACTTCCTCAGGCTTCGTTCGGCATTAACCGGCATGTTGAGCTGCAGCTGAGCCAGGCCAAGCCTTGCCCAGATTGCCTGCTGGCCTGACTCAAGCCGAGCAGCCTTTTCAAGAAGATCACTGGCTCGCTGAGGATCGCCTGCATCGCTGTAAAAAGCGCCGATATGAAAAAGGTTCAAAGCATCTTCTGGCTTGGCCGCCACCAGCTTTTCCAGCGACTCTCTCACCATATCGGGAGAGCCAATCTGGAACTGAAAACAACGGCGGCAGAGTTCCAGCACGATGTTTGCCGGTGAAACCCATGCCTTCTCCATTTCTGTCGCGACGAGGCCAGCATCAATAGCTTCTTTGGGGCTCCAGCCTTCCTGCACCATGCCCTGAGCCCTGTCGATGTACTGCAGGGCATCAAGCGCAGTCAGCCAGTTGACAAAAGCGGCATCGTTGGAAGTCTGAAAAAGAGCTTCGGTGGTGGTCCGCTCGTCTGGCAGTTCGCCGCCGCAGTCACGAATGACCTGAATAAAAAGGTCGGTAAGCACTGCCAGCAGCCCACCTTTGCTCCAAGAAACAGTTGTTTCAAAGGCAGGGGATGAATATGATTTGCCGAAACGGCGAAGAGTGACAGAACCTTCTTCTGCGGTCCCGCTCAGCAGGCCGTCAATAATCATATCTGGCTGAGAGTTCTGTGCAATTTCACCAAGAAGCTCTGCCTCATTCAGACTCGTTGTGGGGTTGGCCAAAACGTATCTGGTCACCCCATCTTTCTCTTCTTGAGCCATATAGTTGATAGCGCCGACCTCATCGCCAGCTTCTGACAGCCTCAGAAGCTCGCTGAGAAGAACAGCCAGCTGACGGGCTAGGGGTTCAGAGGCCCCTTCAGCCGCGTTGAAGGGCAGGACGGCGATTCGCATGAGACCCTGATTTTACTTTGATAGCCATCGGTCCCCCCGCCTCTTGACAGGTCCACGCAGCTTCACGACGGCATCCGTGTATAATCTTGTGTCCCCTAAGTTGGCGGACCTTAAGGACATGAATCGCTTCTTTGCCTGGATCAAGGCTCTGTTCAACAGGGCGATGGACAAAGTGGAAGATCCTGATTTGATGCTGGATCAGGCCAAGAGGGACATGCAGGGGGCCTTGGCGGCTAACCGAGAGAAAGCAGTCCAAGCCATTTCTCAGCGCAACAAGCTTCAGAACATGCTTGACGAAGCGCGCAAAAAATCAACCCAGCACGAAGCACAGGCCTCTATGGCCCTGCGACAGGGCAATAGAGAGCTGGCCAAACAGTTCCTCCGTGAAAAAAGCGCCAACGATTCCACCATCCAGCAGCTAGATGTCACTCTTCAAGCCGCTGTCGAAACCGTGGAACAGGTTAAGATTGCCATTAAGAGGCAGGAAGAGGAAGTTCGCCGCAAGACTGCTGACGCCCTTGCCCTTAAAGCTCAGTGGAAGCAGGCCCAGATCACAGATTCAATCAATAAGAGCCTGCAGGGCCTGACTTTTGAAAACGAATACGAAGGCACCTTTGCCTCGGCCCGAGAAAAAATTCAGAGCAAGCAGGCCGAAGCCTCCGCTCGATCAGAAATGTTCGCTGGCAGCATTCAAGGCAAGATGATGCAGATGGAGGATGTGGCTATGGATTACGCAGCAGACGAAGAACTGCGAAAGCTGGAAGAAAAGCTCGGGCTCGCCACCCCGGTTCAGACATCCAACCCAGCTGCGGCAGCCACCAACGATGTCGATTCACAGTTGGAAGAACTCGAAAAGAGGCTCCAGCAGGGACAAGGTCCGGTCTAGCCGCTACCCATCTTAAACTAAAAAAGCCTGTCCCAGTTTTGGGGCAGGCTTTTTTAGTCAATTACATAAATATCTATTGCCTCGACAAAACCGTTTTCGTTCTGCTGATGCCAGTTGAAGTTAATGTCAGCTGGTTCCCTTCCAGACTAACAGTATAAGGCACTACAATTTTTGAAGCATCCTGCAGCAAAATCTTGTCTCCTTTTCTTCTCCACTCAGCGTCAACCTTAATCTCAAATCCCCCCTCCCTCGCCTTAACATTCGACCGCAGACTGTAGGTGCCATCTTCATTGAACTGATAGATCGCTCCACTAGAATCAGACTTCCACTTTCCGACAAGCAGCTTATCAGGCTGTCCCTCAAGCTTGATGCTGGCGGGGTCAGTTTCATCTGACTTAAGGCTCTCACCGCACCCACCTATCACGCCACCGACTGACAAGAACAGCACAAAAGTATATAAAGGAAAAAATGTCTTCATTTTTACTTTAAAAGGGGGCCGCATTAATGCGGCCCCCTAACGGTTAACCGCCTTCTTTCTTTATCGCAGACATAGCCTTTGCCCGGGCTTCATTTTCTGCCCTCGCTCTGGCTTCCATTTCCTGTCCCTGTTTCATGGCACCTGCAGCCCTCTTCTTGTCCATTTCGGACATATTGGCAGGCAGGTCTTGGGCAGTTTTAGGAACACTTGCAGATGCTGCCTTGGCGGCTTCTACATCACCAGTCTCTTGGCCAGCACAGCCAGCCAAAATGCATCCCAAAAGCACGGTATAGATCAGATGCTTCATTATCTTGCGTAAGCAGAACAGTAAGAACCTGGATCAAAAAGCCAATCCCAGCTGTCGTTCCAGTTGTGAGTGATTCCCTTCACATACACGTCTCGACACCAGTTAAATGATCCTTTTTTGCGGAACTTGGCGTGCCCGTCGGCATACCCTGCGTTCAGGCCTCCCGAATAACGGTAGCGTGGCATTGCCCAAGTTGGCCATTCGGAACTGTCGGCATCCCACTTGTCGCCAGATGTTGGTCCGGAAAACACTGGGGGCCATTGGGCGCCGCCCCACCACCACCAAGATGCCTCTGGCACGTCTCCCGAGGCATTCCACTCTGGATTGATGCCGATTGTCCATGAAGAAGCGATTTGAGCAGGAGCATCAAGAGCAGTCATAGAGACTGAAGGGAATGGCGTGTTTCCACTTGGAGTGCCGTTGCTTGTATCTTGGTCACACAATGTAACACCACCGGTGTTATCCCAGTGACAGTTCCCTGCAAAAAGGTTCCAGTTAGCGGCATAAGAGCCCCGACTGCCTCGTTTCGCGGGCGTATCAAAAATTCCGCCATCAGCAAAGGTTTGTGAAACAGAACCGCTTACATACCGTGCCTGACCATTTTTTATGTAAGGCAAAACTCCTTCCCGCCACGTAAACGGCGTCTGCCATCCTGCAAGGTTTACTCC
This sequence comes from uncultured Fimbriimonadaceae bacterium, assembly GCA_964607175.1. Lineage (GTDB taxonomy): Bacteria > Armatimonadota > Fimbriimonadia > Fimbriimonadales > Fimbriimonadaceae > JAKRSE01. The sequence continues at coordinate 2,032 of CAZSIM010000001.1, read as the reverse complement.
AGTAATGTAAACCGACCTCGGAAACATATCGTCGTAATCTGAAGCGTACATGTTAACGCCCAGCGCGATCTGCTTGGTGTTGGATAGATCCTGTGTTTTCTTAGCGGCTTCTTTAGCCTGAGCGAAAACTGGGAAGAGAATCGCCGCCAAAATGGCGATGATTGCGATGACAACCAAAAGTTCAATGAGTGTAAATGCGCTTCGTCGCGACATAATAGACCACCTTGAGGTTCAAAACCAAATAAGTTCCGACAAGGATCAAGCTGTTTATGTAGAGCTTTTCACCTAAAGCTGACACAACCCTGCGCCAGTCACGTTACTTTACACTAGTGGGACTTTCGGTGAAAAAATAATTTCACACTTTCTGGCATTGCATCGATGCAATTCATTCAATGCGAACTAAACTGTCACAAAGAGCCCCACGAGTCACCCTATGCCTATAGGCGAACATGGCCTCAAGCTCTTTTTTCACAATGAGGGCATCCGCAATGAACCCAAAAGGACCCAAGGGAGGCACATAAACGACTGTGTCTCTAAGCAGGGCCCCAGAAGGATGAGGCAGAAATTCATGAAGATGACTCCAGGCCGGAAAGGGAGACCAAAGAGCGGTATCTCTAAACTGCTGCCCTGGAACAACATCACTAATCAGACACTTCCAGGTCATCGATACGCCAGATTTCTTCACCTTCAGCAGATGAACTGCTCCTTCTTTGACTTCTAGATCATCACCTATCACCTGCACACTCATACTGGGCGGGGTGAGAACCTTTAGCACCTCTGCCGAGGAATGAAAGTTCCACAGATCCTTGGGAGCGACAGGAAGAACCGACTCAAAAACCAATCGGCGGTGCACTCAGCTTTCTACGCTGGCATAAGCTGCAAAGACTGCTTGTAAAAAAAGGAGCAGGCATAAAGCCAGCTCCTTTTTTTACAAGCCAATAAGATGGCTTATCTTCGTGCGCCAACCAGCATATTGCGCCAGTAGTTGTTCCTGAGATCATCGGTAGCAACGCCTTTGCGGCCAGAAGATGAGTGAATAAAGTAGGCGCCGCCATCAGCAAAATAGCCAAGGAAGATTCCCGTGTGGCCAATGTAGCCTCGCTTTTTATCCCAGAAGTAAAGCCTGTCTCCTGGCTTCAGGTCTTCCAGGCGTGTGATGGGCTGGCCCACCTTAGCCTGCTCTCTTGCTGTGCGAGGAAGATTGACTCCAACCTTTTCGTAAAGTTCCTTTACAAATCCAGAGCAGTCAATACCGCCAGTCAGGGAGTTTCCGCCCCAGACATATTTGGTGCCCACATAGCGGAAGGATTGGTTGAGAACATAGTCAACTTCCTGCGAGCCTGTGTTGATTGTAGCTCTGGTGCTTCCGCCGCTTCGACTTGTGGTGCTGCCAGCCGCCCGCGTGATAGGAACAGTCACTTCATAAGGCAGAGTGGCCACTGAGTCATTGCGAATATAGCCATTCTTTCCGTTAACCAGCTTGACTGCAAGCCAATCGGTGCTTTTTGTCGAACTGACAACCAAGTACTGAAACTCCTTGGTTTTCGAATAGACATGCGCCTTCGAGTTCATTGAGGAATGAATCGTGCCCGCCTTGATAACCTGCCCCAATCGACCGATCACTTTAACCGGACCAGTCTTTGCCGGCGTCTGCGCGGCAGGGCTAGAAGATCCGGTGCCGGCCGCAGCCCTCGGATCTGGCAGTTCCTGAGCCCAGGCGCAAGCCGAGACCATTGCCAGCAGAACTGCGAAACCTCTCATCCTCATAGTAACAACGTAAATTGTGGGCCAAAAGTTCAGTTTACTTAAGGCCCTGTAAAGGCAGCAGCAGCGATTCTTGGGCCAAGGTCCTTGTCAAACCTTAGTCAAAGTCTTCAACGCATTGAGAATCAGCAGGCCATCCGTGCCGCCCAAAAGCTCTCTCGTTGCCCTTTCTGGGTGGGGCATCATGCCAAGAACATTGCCCTTGGCGTTCAATACCCCCGCAATAGAATCGGTCGAACCATTGGGGTTTGCCTCTTTTGTGGCCTCC